>CAZYQQ010000094.1:0-22176 GCA_964650265.1 uncultured Planctomycetaceae bacterium | reverse complement strand
CCGCTTCGATTTTCGTTTTACTCTCGGCATGGTCGTTACCCTATCGCTTTCAGGTGAGCGTTACCGTTGATAACCGGGGGCCTCGATTCGCCAGGTTCCTCCACGTCAAGCGCCAACTCCCGAATGAGACGAGCGAAGGCGATTCTCGAATCCGATTCGATCTTCACTTCGGGGCGAGCATGGGGGGCGCCAAACCGATCGGTGTAGATCAACCCCTCTGTCTCCAGCGCTTCCCTGGCCTGCTGACCTCGGTCCCACGATTCGGCTGCCAAGGTGAGCAACTTCACGTGGTGAGGCTCCAAGGCGTATTCCGCCATGACCGATTCCCACCATTTGGCGGTCGTTTCGCGCAAGTGCTTTGGTGGCTTGGGGTTATTTTTCATGGGTCGAAATTCTTAATTGAACCGGGTACGGTCAAAAATGAGCGTTGCTGGCGGCTCGCTCAGGAAGCCGTTTCGGCTGGAACCGAACCACCCCCCACCCAGGGGTATTTTAGTGCGGGAACCCGAACGCCTGAACAGTAGTGGACGGGTGAGCATATCGGCATACGGCATAACGCCTATCGTTGTTGTGGATGGTAAACTGCGGCGTTTAGGTTAAGTGGAGAATTTCGATTCGTGATGTCGCGAATAGGCGATATCGCGAATCTTGCTGGTGGCCGTTCGGTGGCGTTGCGGTCATGGGGGGTCGCGCTAGTTGCTGTCGCGGTCGCAAAACGGACATCGCGTCCCGTCGTGAAAGTGTCCAGGTGGTTCGGGTAGGCTCCTCGGCAAGGCACGTGCGCGATGCTCGGGGTGGTCAACCCTATGGTCCCACCGGAAGTCGTCAACGTTGTCGTCACGCTGGAGGAGGTGGATCAGGCCGCCCTTGTGGAACTGGACCATCCCGCGATCGTAGGGGTCGAGGCGCGAGGCGTTGCTGATTGTCAGCTTGCCGTTGCGGAGGGTGGGGGTGCTGCCAATCCGGTGGAGGTAGGCCAATAGCAGGCCGGGTATGCGGCTCATTCTTCTTCCTCCCCGGTCAGAAAGTAGCGGACGTTATCGAGCAACACCTCGATACGGTCCGGGGTCAACTCCGCGTTGCAGCGGCGGTAGTAATCCTCAATCGTTTTGGCAACCGTTGCCGAAATGGTGATGGCGTTGAACTTCGGGGCCGTCTCCCGCATCGATTGGAGCCAGACGACACAATCGGCAGTCCGGGGTTGGTGCTCGCAGATATCGGTGGCCAGCTTCTCCACCTCGGCTTCGTCGATGTAGCCGTGGCGATAGAGTCGCCCTAGCTCCGTGATGATTCGGAAGCGGGGGTGGCCGCCACGGGCGCCACTCATGTCAGTCAGCCAATCGAATCGGTTGGTTTTGGCATCGGGTGCCAAAAAACTCCACACTTCGATTGCGTAGGCTCGATCGAGAAGGGCGCGGCGTTTCAGTTCGGGGAAGCCGCCCCGCAGCCGGGCAAGGTACTCGGGACTGAACTCCGTAGGTCTGGCCATCAAGCCACCTCCCAGTCGTCTGGGGTGGCTTCTGACCCAACATCGCCAAGTTCATTTCTAACTGTGATATCTTGGCTATCTTGGCTATCTTGGAATTCGTAAGGGACCTGAGAGACTGTCTTGTCTTTGTTTTCCTGAACATCGCCAACATCGCCAAGTTCGCCAAGATGTACGCGTTGGGAGGGGGTGGCATTGTTGCTGGCATTGTTGCAGGTTGCCGTATCCGGAAGCTTTGACCACCATGGCCCGGGGGTGCCGAGCCGGAACGATTCAACACCCAGCTTGACCCGTGCGCGGCTAAGAGTGCGAGGTGCTATGCCCGCATCCTTGGCGTCAGCATCGAGGTCCTTGGACAATACCGGCCCGTTCGCGAGTGCCGATTTGAGAAACTCCATCGCCTCATTCTGACCCTCGGGATTCGGTCCCGGCTTCTTCGCGCCGTTCTCCTTCGCGACCGCTTCGTCGGCGGTCATATCGATCGGCTCCCGCTCCCACTGGACGCGGGCAGGTTCCCCTCCAATGGTGAAGGCGAGCCCCGTTTGGGCCGCTGCCAAGTTGCACTTGCCGGGGAGAAGCAATCGGCGGTGCTTTTGCTCGGGGTCACGACAGACATGCCATACCGCCCGTGCGAGCCCGACGAAGGCCCTCGATCCCATCGCCATATCGTCCGCCATCGTGGCGGTGCTCTTTCGGCGGTGGGCCACGATCAGGATAGCCACGTTGTACCGCTCGGCGATTTTGGCAATCGGTGCCAAAACGCCCCGCACTTCGTTGTCGCGGTGGTTGTCTACTCGTCCGCCCATGTACGATCCGATCGGGTCGACGACCACCAGCTTGACGTCCTTCAGCCGCTTCAGTGTTTCCTCCAACACGTCGACGTCGGCAAGGGAGAACATGGTCTCCGCTTCGTCACCTTCTTGCTTGACTCCCTTCAGCAGGTGGATCCGCGAGCAATCGGCGTAGCAGGCATCGAGCCGAGGCTTGATCGTGTCAGCCGGGTCATCCTCGCAACTGATTAACACGACGCTCCCCCGCTCGATCGGCGAGCCGTCAACAAAAGGAGTGCCGGTCGAAATTCGAGACGCAAGATCGATGGTGAAGAACGATTTCCCTTCCCCAGGCATTCCGACCAACAACGTAATGCGCCCGAGGGGGATTCTTTTGTCGACTAGCCAACTCACCTCTCGGGCTTCCACTTCGGACATACTCAACAGTACGGGGGCACGATCGTCGCCAGAGGATTCATCCGCCACCTCGGCGGCTCGCAAGAGCTTTTCCTCAATGAATCCGTGCGCGTCCTCCTCCAGGCGGAACTTGCGGACAACTGCCTCCCTGAACTTCTGCCGCTTGAAAGCGCTGTCAGTATCAAAACAATCGAGGTGCCGGTGGCCGTTCATGGTGGCCACCACGCTTCGATTGTTGGTCAATTCCTCACGCGGTCCGCAGGCAATCTGCAACACGTCGTTCATCCGGCCCTCCTGCGCCGGGTGGGCAGCTTGGGGGCGGGTTGGGCAGCAGGTCGATAGACCCGCTCGAAGGTGGCAATTATAGAGGTCAAGTCTGCCACCACCTCGGAGGGTGGCTTCCATCCGCCCGCCAGCTCTCGCGCCGCATCGATGCAAGCACCTTGCAGCCTTCGGCGATTCGCCAGGTCGCGAACCACGGCACTGTAGTATTTCCAATGGGCCGTTGTCGGAATGTCGTCCGCCATATCAATCAGCAGGACACAGCTATGCTTGGGGCCGCTACAGTAGCCGCTCCGCTCCAGCTCGGTCGCAACGGCAAAGGCGTCGTATCGTTCGCCAGCTTTGTATCGTCGGGCCATGATGCCGAAGACGGTGCGGCAATCCTGGTCGACCAGCATGTCGGCCATCACCAGCCGCATCACCTGCGGCACGAGGTCGAGGTCCTTCAGCATGCTCACCACGACCCACCGCTCGGCTACGGGGTCGTGTACTGGTCGCTGGTCGGGATGGGTGGCGACAGGGGCCGCCGATAGGGATATCATGTGGTATGTCTCCGTACTTGGCCCCGTATCCGTTGCTGGCGGTGCGGGGCCTTTTTTGGCGCCGCGCGGGGCAGGGTGATGGATCAGGCGAAGTAATCCTTGGTCGTCATTGCCGGGCGCCGCTTCGCAGGCTTCGGGGGCGGGGTCGACGATCGCGCGGCCTCGAAACGCTCGATCTCCGCAATCTGGATTGCCCATCGCGGCTGGCCATCGCGCCGGGTGGCTAAATTCATCGCGCGCAGCTCGCCCGCATGAATCCAAGCAAGAATCTTTTCGTGTCCGACACCCCAGCGCTCGGCTAGCTGAGGCGGGGTAAAGGTCTGGCGGGGACTTGGCATTGCTCATGAACTCCTGGGGTTAGTGCGGCCCTTTGCCGCTGCCGGAATTCTTTTGCGTAGCCGTGAAAAAACCCGAGATTCCAATAAAAAAGCCCGTTTCGGGAACGGGCGGGAATCAACGGGAATGAACGGGAATCGAAACGGGAACGGTTCCCGAGGGAGACACTTGGGATTTTACCCCGACTTCAGATTGCGAAGGGTTTCGATGGAAATTCGAAGGTCGCCGTAGTCCTCCGGCATGAACACCGATCGCTTTTCACTGTGAGCGATGAGAAGGGGCCTGATTTCCCGCCAATTCCACGGGTCGCACCCGATGTCGTGCCCGTCAGCGCGCCACCTCGAAAGTAGGTTTGATAACGTCTTGGCCTTCACGTCAAGCAAAATGAGCACGTCATCTTTACTCACCAGTTCAGCGGTGGTATTGCGCTGACCTACTGGCGCGGGCAGATTGTAGGCTTGGCTGGTCGCCCCTTGTTCCTGTATCCGCTCCAACTGCGCGCAGGGGGGCGTATGTTCTCGCCGTCTCAACTTGGCTGTCGCCGCCGGAAATGACTGCCTTCAGCCGGGCAATTCGGCGCCAGATCGGAATTGTCGCGTCGTCTACTTCTAAGGCATGCAAGACGGACTTAGCGGCCTCATACGTAGTTTGCAACGGGTAGCCAGATATCGAAGTGCCGAGCGCCACCATCTCGGCAGTCGCGATGGGGATCGATGAACGATTTAGCCAGTGTGGCCACCCACTGAGAATATGCCTCAGTTCCTCCGCCTGTGAGTGCAGAAACTCATTGACGTTGGGCATCTTCGCCCATTCGTTTTCGTCAACCGGCAGAACAGCGCTTAGTCGTCGCATGACCGCTTCGGCGTCTATCGCCCGAAGAATTGCATCAGCAAGTGTTCCGCCAGCCATAGAAACGCATCCTTGTATTAGGCCGAGCCGGCCAGCGGCGCCCGTGGCAAGGATGCAACCACGAACGCCGCTGGCCTATGCGGGCAATTACTCCGCAACCCGGCAAACCTCATTCTAGCCCTTCACGCCGCCTTTGCCACGCTTCGACAGCCACGGCTCCGCAGAGTCCCGCCGGAACAACCACCGCCGCACGTGGGCCGCCACGGCTTCCAGGCGGGCATCCTCGATTCGTTGCCGGTAGACGGCGCCCATCGATGGGTCGCTGTGGCCCATCACGTAGTCGACCGCGATTTGATCGCGGGAATCGCCACCGATCGTCTCGAATCCACGCCGCAGACAGTAGAATCCCAGCCCCTCCCGATAAATCCCCAGCCGGTCGAGTAGCTTGCGCATTTCGTTGCTGATGGGGTTGTCGCTCGTTTCCTTGTGCCACGATCCGCCGTACTTGGTGACAAACACCAGATCGGCATGTTGTGGGTCTTTTGGATTCGGGCGATTCGCCAGCACTTGCCGCAGTGCCTCGATTGTTTCCGGCCACAACTTGCATCGTCGCTCGATTGCCGTCTTGGGTCTCGGGAAGTCGATCCATCCAAGGCGTAGGTCGATTGCCGACACTGGCAGGCGGCCACAATCGGCATTGCCGAACCCGGCGTTGATGCCGAGCAAGATCATCGCCCGCAGTTGCACGTCGGCCCCCTTGAGCAGCTTTCGCAGTTCCCGCGCCTCAAACATGCGAGGGCCTTTGCGTTGTCGCTCAGCCCGCATGATCCGTTTAGCCGGACGTTTGAACGTCGGGCCCACCTTTACCGGCTTCTCGATTAGCTCCGCGTCGAATCCGTATTTGAACGCGGTGCGGATTCTCTGTATCTCATTGCCGAGCGTTACTACTCCGTAGCGTTTCGCCAGCCACCCGCGCAGGGCCTCAAAGTCGGCGGGCCGTAGATCGGCCACCAATCGCGACTTGCCGAGTCGGTCAAGTAATATCCCGCAGGTGCGCTTGTAATCGGCAAAGCTTCGCTGCGTAATGTCGCCAGCGGCAAGTTGGCCATCCTTCGCGGCCAGGAAGGCGTTGCACAACTGGTGGACTGTCAGCCCTTCCCGATTCCGGTTGGGGGTCCGACCGGCAAGTAGATCGTCCTTTTCGTCCAGCCACTTGGCTAGAGCCGCTTCCCCCTTGGGATCGTCGGCCACCTTGCCGAAGTAATGGAGCTTCCCCCGAACCTTTTTGGCCCAGCGGCCAGTCGCGTGCGGGAACAAGGGAAAGTCGGGGCGCGGTTTCTCGAACTTGGGGGCCTTGGTAGAATTGGCCACGGCACTACCTTTCAGGTCAAAGGGGAGGTGGTGTCACTGACACCCCCCGGTAGCCGCCGGGGTGGTGTCAACCTTCGCCTATCATGCTAGCGGGTGTCTTTGGAGGTGTCAACTGGTGAGTCGCCACCAGCGAAAACAGCCAAAAACACTGCAAAAATAGGCTTGGTCCGGTAGCTCAGTCGGTTAGAGCAGGGGACTCATAATCCCTTGGTCGGGGGTTCGAGTCCCTCCCGGACTACTTTTTCTCGCGGTTTGAGCCCGATACTTCCCCTGTTCCATGGCGCAGCTCCCTATCCAGATCCGTCCCGAGAACCCATCGGACGTCGAGGCGGTTGCCGCCATTACTCTGCGGGCGTTTCACGATGCGCCTCATCGGAGCGGTACCGAGCATTTGATTGTTGATGCCCTGCGTGACTCTGGGGCGCTAACTTTGTAACTCCCGTTTGCAATCAGCGCACGCGGCAGGCTGCGAACCTGCGGCACTTTTGGACAACCTGGCTGCTTGCCCATCCGCGTGAGGGAGACCGAGAGTTTATCTTACCGCCGCCCCAAGTTCAGCGATTCGCGTGGCGACTTCGGCGCTATTCTCTTCCCCCTCGATCTCGACAAACCGGCATTCGCTCAAGCTTCGGAACCATGTCCCTTGGCGTTTCGCGAACCGTCGCGTGCGGGCCTTGATTCGCTCGACCATCGCCCGGTGGTCGACCTCGCCGCGCAAGTGTTCGAGCACCTCGCGATAGCCGACCGCCTGGCTTGCCGTGAGCCCGAGCGCTTTCCCCTCCGACGTCAACCCGCGGACCTCGTCGACCAGACCCGCCTCGATCATCGCCTCGACCCTGGCTTCGATTCGCTCGTGTTGTTCGGGTCGGGGGCGCTGGAGGACGAAGACCCGGCACTCGCCGGCTGGGGTGCCCGACTCGAACTCCATTTGCTGGTGGCTGATCGGCTCGCCGGTCTGGCGGTAGACTTCGAGCGCGCGGACCAGTCGCCGCGTGTCGTTGGGGTGAATTTGCGAGGCGGCCAGCGGGTCGACTTGCTCAAGGCGGTGGTGGAGTACCCCCGGCGGCAGGGTGGCGGCCTCCTGTTCGATCTCACGCCGCAGCGGCCAGTCGGCGGGGGGCCCCTCGAAGAGCCCACGGAGCAGGCACTTCAAATAGAGCGGAGTCCCGCCGACGAACAGGACCTCGCGGCCACGCGAACGGACCTCCTCGGCGGCAGCCCGGGCGGCAGCGAGGTACTCGGCGACGCTGAATTCGTGGCTGGGGTCCACGAGGTCGATCAGGTGGTGCGGCACCCGCTGGCGATCGGCGGGGCTTGGTTTGGCGGTGCCGATATCCATGCCGCGATAGACGGCCATCGAGTCGAGCGACAGGACCTCGGCCCCCAGTCCCCCAGACCCCAGACCCCCAGACCCCAGTCCCCCAGCACCCAGACGCTCGGCCAGGGCGATGCCCACCCGGGTTTTTCCCACGGCGGTGGCCCCGGTGAGGAACCAGCAGTTTTCGCTAAAGAAGGTATCGGACAACAGGGTGACTCGGTGTTGGCGGGTGCAATCCCCACCAAGAATGTGGCAAACAAAAATAACCCCCCAAGTGGCGTGGGTCCGCTAGGTTTGCAGGGGCCGTTGGGGGGCGGAACGAAGACACGTATGGTGAACCACGCCTGCCTGATTTACAATGGCGTCGTTCTATTATCCTATTATCGGTTCTTTGCGAACCCTTGGAAAGACGGACCACGCCCCGTGCCTCGCCCCCTCGACCAACTCGAATCGACCATCGCCGAGCGCAAGTCGGCGGAAAACGCCACCTCCTCCTACACCGCCAGGTTGCTGGCGGGGGGAGTTCCCAAAATCGGCGAGAAAGTGCTCGAGGAGGCCGGCGAAGTGGTCGAGGCCGCCGGCGAACCTGGCGAGGCCGGCCGGGCTCATACCATCGCCGAAGCGGGAGATGTGCTCTATCATCTCCTGGTGTTGCTCGCGGCCCGCGACATCACGTTGAGCGAAGTCGAGGGGGAGCTCGCCCGGCGGTTTGGGATGTCGGGGCTCGACGAGAAGGCCTCGCGGTGAAGGTGAATCGGGGCTGGCAGGCTGGAAGCCTGCCCCACATAGATTTCGCAGGCTGGAAGCCTGCGCTACGGTGTTGGCGGCAGGCTGGAAGCACTGCCCCACGAATTGGCAGGCTGGAAGCCTACCCTACGTGTTCCTTTAACAATCAACGATACGTATGACGCGACAATTGCGGATTGGCATCCCCAGCAAGGGGCGGCTTGCCGAACTGGCGGCAGAACTCCTGGCCGAAGCGGGCCTCAGCTTCCGACGCCAGGAGCGGAGCCTCTTTGCGCGGGTCCGCGACATGCCAATCGACATCACCTTCCTGCGGACCGACGATATTCCCGTCTTGTGCGCCGAAGGAGCGATCGGTCTGGGGATTACCGGCAGCGACCTGGTGGAAGAGGCGGGGGTCGAACTCACCAGCCGCCTCTCGCTCGGTCTCGGTCGGTGCCGGCTGGCGATCTGCGTCCCCGAGGATTCGACGTTCCAGTCGCCTGCCGATTTGGGAGGCGCACGCATCGCCACCAGTTTTCCGAACACGACCCAGCGGTTCCTCGCCCAGCATGGGGCCCAGTGCCACACGGTCAAGCTCTCCGGGTCGGTCGAAGTGATGATCGCCCTCGGAGTCGCCGACGGCATCGTCGATCTCGTGGAAACAGGCAGCACGCTGGCCGCCAACCGGCTGCGAATCCTCGACACCATCGGCAGCTACGAGACGATCCTCGTGCAAAATGGCCACGTCGTCGACACCGCGCTGGCCGACCGGGTGGTCCGCCGGCTCGAAGGAGTCGTCATCGCGCGGAGCTATTCGCTAATCGAATACAACATCCCCGCAGGCCAGCTCGCCCAGGCGGAAAAAATCACCCCCGGATTCAGTTCCCCCACCATCAACAAGCTCGAACAGCCCGGCTGGTACGCCGTCAAGTCGATGGTCAAGCGAAGCGAGGTGATCGGCGTCATGGAGCAGCTCGACGAACTGGGGGCGGTGGCGATTCTGGAGACGAGCATTCAGAACTGCCGGCTGTAGCGCCGAACAATTTGCAGATTGTTCTCCCCCAGAGTAAGGTAATCGGCTTACGGTTTCCTGGTTAGTTTTGGGGGGTAATTAATGGCCATTGCCGTCGCAACTGTTCCGCTTGCGGGCGAGGCTCGTCTTTCTTCTTCGAAGCTGGCAGCCGACTTCGCCACGTGGGACGATGTAATATCGTCCCCAGAAATCGAAAAGTCGGATGGTGCGCTTACGTTCGACCACGGTGATCATTGGGTCGCCATCGGAATCATGCCAGCCCCGATCCCAGGAACGATGGAAGATCCATCCTTGGGAAGTTGGCTATGGCCCGACGCCGCAACCGACCTGGCACGGCAAAAAGGGCATCTCATTGTCTCGGCGGGTAGTTCGACAGAGGACGCCAGCGAAGTGGAGGTACGCAAAGTCCTCAGCCAGGTCGTCGCATCGGTGCTGGCGACGACCGAGGGTGCCTTGGGCGTCTGTTGGGGAATCTCTGGGCAACTAGTTCGTCGCGATTTGTTCATTGACTTGGCGAGGGAGTTCCTTCCTGCCCAGACGCCGTTGGTGCTGTGGGTTAACTTCTCAGTTGGGCCGGTCGACCACGACAGCGGACTTTCGTTTGGCTTCACTTCCGGCATGCATGAGATCGGCCTGATGGATCTCGTGACGTCGAACGCCAGCGAGCCCCCGGGGGAACTCCGGCAGCGACTCATCAATATCGCCGAATACCTGCTCGCTAACGGGTTGGTGATCGAGAATGGCCACACCGTCGGAGAGAGCGCCGAAGAGCACATTCGGGTTGTCTACAGCCCCTCTCCCTTCGGCCACGAGCAGCAGGTGATGCAGCTCGACTACACCACGAAGACCAAGAAGAAGGGGTGGTTTGGCCGCGGTTGAACGGGGCAGCAGGCACGTTAGCGGGCCCAGTTCAGCTTTTGACGCGATCGGCGTCGGCGGAGCGAAAGACTGCGCCGAATTCGTGTGACGGAGTTTTCTTACCGCTCGGATTCTTCTGATTCATTAGCCATGCAAATACAGGTCGTAGCGTAGAATGCTACCGCTAGCAGGAACAATAAAAGAACGCCAAAGACCAAGCGCACTTTAAAAGTCCCCCCAATAATCATAACTACAATATGCGCGATCGACATCAAAAGGCTACAAGTCAGCAAAAACCAAAGGTCACGCCTATTCGACCTCGCACGCGCTTTTAGGCGACAATACACTCGCGACACTCGTGCAATTATGGCATTTGCCTCCATGCCCAATCTCCACTTGCCAGAAACAGCAGACCTTCAGCTTTGAGATCCTACCCGACAATTGCCTTCCCGGTCAACAAGAACCCCAAAAGCACAATTTGCAGACACAAAACTTTCGGCGCTAGTGCCAGACCGACGTAAATCGTTATATCAGTTGGGGTTGCGTTGTCCGAGCACGAAAAGACGAAAGCTCGAAAGTGACCACGGCAGTTTCCGCGACCTCGGTAACGTGTGACCATCACCAAAGGACATCGCCACTCGACTTTCGTGTTTTCGTACTTTCGTGGTCATGCAGAGAATAAGTAGAGTGTCTTCTTCTGCCCTTTAGTTCCGCTGCACACGATGGAAACCCTGACCTCTGCAACCCCTCCACGCCTTTACTGATTATAATATCAGTACTTTTGGACTTGTCCGCGGCCCACTTTATCTCGCAGGCCCTATGCCTTTCTACAAGCAACTGCGATTCAGCTTGCGCGGATTGCTCATATTCCTGACGATTGTAGGATTGCTCGCTGGAGCACTAACGTGGTGGTTCCGTGAGCCACCCCCAACATGGCGGACGGTCGACGAGATACTCACATGGTACGATGTCGAGGCAGATCAGATTGTCGGATCGTTGCCGGACCGAACGCTGCACTACACCTCCACGGCTTCCCCATGGTTGTATTACGAGTCGAGCACATTTGTGCAAACGAATGACCCCACTGCATTTCCAAATCTGCCACAACGAATCGACGTTCCCGAGGGATACGACCTCTTTGTGCTCTACTTGCGTACGCCAGAGAACCAGCATGCTGCGATGGCGTGGTTGCGGCCGCGAACAACTGATACTCGCAACTGATGAGTTGGTCCACCGATCTTTTACAGAAGTATTCAGTGAACGGCTGGTCATGCAATCAAGCAGAGATTCGGCGCAACGGAGGCGACAAACTTTCTTGTCACATCCCTGTGAGCCGCGTTGGAGGCGTCACAGCAGTCGAAACTACCACCCTCCGATGAAGCTGGTCACCAAGTGCGATCAACTCTTCACGAACGTAGTTGGAAGACAAAGGCCGTCTGCAAAAGATCGGTGGACCAACGCAGCACACTCTAAATCAACGATCTATTGCATCTCGTAACCGGTCTTGCGCGTCCTCAAGCAACTCTTCATCATCCGTAGGCGTGATAGTGTATGTCCGTTCGATAGTAATTGCACATTCCGGAAGTTGTTTCTTAAGCAACTCAACTCTAGACATGTTGATCGCGCGGCAATCAACATTCAGGCGTCTTAGGTTCTTCAAGCTAGCTAGATGCTCCAAATTCTTCGCAGTAAATGACGAATCGAGTTGCGAAACGCTGATCTCTTGCAAGCTCTTCATTGAGGCAAAATGTTTAATTCCGTCGTCCGTTAATTGAGTACCAAAAAGGTCTATCACCTCAAGATGTGGTAGGCGAGAGATGACCTCTAGCTCATTATCGCCGAATACGAAATCCGGAGTACTACCTTCCTCTGAATCGCCAATAATGCGAATCTCGCGTAAGCTATCCAGTTGGCTTATAAGCTTTACGTCCTCGCCAGTAAGCGGGCCGCTTAGTGAATCAGCGAAAAGCTTGACCGGGAGTTCACCCCTTGAGCGGTCGGCGAGAACATTGAACACCGGACTACTGCTGAGCGTCACTCCATTGTGGCGTCGCTTAAGCTCCTGCTGAGCGGCCATGATCTTGGAAATTTCCGCTCTACGGTTCGTTCCACCAAGAACCGGAGGATTGCGTCCATCAGAACTATCGAGACCTGTGGGCTGTTTATTCGGCGTGTCCTTTCCAGCCATGAATTCGGAAACTTGGTAAGCGGTCGTCAAAATAACTGCCGCCGCAATCACCGCTAGAATCATAAACAACGCAGTTGGCCTCCGAGACCTGCTCTTGTTCGCACAATGTAAGGCAGAGGTCATCCTAACGTTCTCCGGTTCTTTCTGCGGTGGATAGACAGCAGACATTCGACTTCGAAATCCTACCCGACAATTGCCCTCCTGGTCAACAAAACATGCCTCTAGCCGCGGTGGTCGTCGCCGCATAAAACGAACGCGGGCACGAAGCATTCACCCACGCTTTTTATCACCTCAGCAGTCAATTGCAAGCAGCAGTCCCCAGGGCGGACCGGTGCCCCTGGGCTTTGGGGCCTGTCCCCTGCGGGGCGAGAATGCCCTGCGTTTCCTGATTGGCCCATTTTTAGGGCCAGGGGCTCCGCCCGCGGTTCCCGCGAACTATACTGTCAATGACTATTTTCCCGATCCCCAACGTGCGAAAGGCCCTTGACCATGGCGAAAATTGGGCTGGCGCTTTCTGGCGGCGGATTTCGGGCAACGCTATTTCATATCGGCATTGTCCGGTATCTCAAGGAGTCGGGTCTGCTGCCTCAGGTAACCGACATTGCCTCGGTGTCGGGAGGGAGCATTCTCGCAGCCCATCTCACGCTGAATTGGGATCGCTACAATGGGTCGGACGGCGAGTTTGACGAGGCGGTGGGCGAAATCGTGCGGTTCGTGCAGCTAGACGTCCGCAATTACGTTGTACGCCGACTCCCCTTGCAGTTCCCGAGCCGAATCCTCGCCCGCCTGGCCCGCCGCTCGTCGCGCCGCTTCACCCCTAACGCAATCCTGGAGCGGTGCTACGAGACGCGGCTATTCGGCGATCGTTGCCTATACGAACTTCCCGTCGCGCCGCGGCTGCACATCCTCGCGACGAGCGTCAGCAACGGCGGGCTCTCGGTGTTCAATCGCGACGGGCTCTACTTGCAACAACGCTCCGCCGAGGGGACTGTCCCGTTCGACTTTGTGGCGGGACGGATGGCACGCATCTCACGGGTGGTGGGGGCCTCTTCGGCGTTTCCTGGTTTCTTTCCCCCAGTCGAGTTCACGGCCGCTGATCTAGGGGTTCGCGACGGGGAGTTCCCTGCGGAGTACTTTACCGACGGAGGCGTCTACGACAACCTCGGCATCCGCGCATTCACCTGGCTCGAGCAACTCGGTGTCACCTTCGACGAGGTGATTGTCAGCGACGCCGGCAAGCCCTTCCAGATTCTCAGTGACAATGCCCTTGGGTTCATCGGCCAATCGATGCGGGCCTCGGACATCCTGTGGGACCGAGTCTGGCAACTGGAACGCGAAAACTTCGGCAAGAAGCCCGGCTTTATGTTCCTGCCGATTACGGAAACCGTGGAGTCAGACCAGGACCCGACCCTGCACCCCGTGATCCAGTCGGAAGTCCACACGATCCGCACCGATCTCGATCGCTTCTCCGACGAGGAGATCAACGGGCTTGCCCAGCATGGTTATGAGGTCGCCCGCAAGGTGTATCGCCAAACCCATGGTGGCGAGCCCGCCGCCAACTCGGCAGGATCAGGCTGGGCACCGATACCCGACAAGAAGCTTCCCGGCCCTGGCTCGGTTGGCCCCCGGGCCGATGCTCCTGCTCCGGCGACGGTGGTGGCCCGCCGGCTGCGAGGTTCTTCGACGAGGCGGGTTTGGTCGACGCTCTTCGACCCGCGCGATTGGACAAGCTATTTCTATCTTGTGGTGGCTCTCATCGTGTTCGGCTTACTGCCGTACCAGGTCTACAAGCTCTATCGGAAGTCGCAGGTCCAATCGCAGATGATCGATGCGATCGCCAGTGGAAACCCCGATATCCGTGAGATCCTCACTCTGCTCGATCGCAATCCGCTGGCGGATTGGACACCGGATGTCGTCCAGGAGATCGCGGAACGGAGCGAAGGAACCGTCGCAAACGTCGAAATCCTCGATTACAGCCGGATCATCGATTTGCGGCGGTGGCGTCCCGAAGCCAAGGACCCAAAAGATCGGGGGGGCGTTTTTATCGTCGATAAGATCGTGCTGCTGATCCCCGAAGATGGTTCCCCCCCGAAAGCCGACGAGAGCCAGGTGACTTTCAGCTATCCCACCATCTTCGACAACGTCGAATTCAGCCAACCGCGGCAACGCTTCGAGGCAGCGGTTCGCAAGTTGGCCAAACCGATAGACGACGTCGGTGTGGAGCGAAGCTACTACGAGGTGGCGTATGATTTAAAAGGCCTCCCCCGGGGCGAGCCGACGACGGTGTCGATGGAGATGATCGCCCGGATCTCGACCTCCATTTCCCGGGCTCCCTTCATTGCCCGGTTCAAGACCGATCTGGTGACGGTGTGGCTGCTCTTCCCTGAAGACCGGCCCTACCAGAATTACGAACTCGTGAGCTACCCCTCCGACCGGAGCGAAGCTCCGACGATCATGAACTCTCGTTATCAGATCAACCACCCCTACGGTTCGCTGATCGGATGGTCGGTCGTGAATCCTCAGATCGATCGAGTGTACGAATGCCGCTGGAAGAGTGAGTGAGATTCACGGGGTCGCCGCGGCCAGTTGCGTCGCGATCGCGTTCCCTTGGCTGCGAGTCGGTTCGGTTGACGCCCCGATCTCGGGTGATCTGTCGCACTCCGGCAGAAGCTCAGGGCCGTAGCTTGGGCACAATTGCCCGAGCGCACAACCGTAGCCCGGGCTCGTTTGCCCGGGCAGCTTGAGGGGGATGAATTGCCAAAGACCAGGTAGGTCCGTGTCCGCTGGACCGGACCTTGAATGGATGGTCCGCACAAACTCTCCACGCGGCGCAAGGTCCGATTCAGCGAACGCGGACCTACTTCAAGGCGAATCTATACCGACCCGTGCCCGATTCCCACCAAGAACTCCCTAAAAGCCAAAAATCGCGCCAGACAAGGCGTTTTCGGCACTTTCCGAGCCGTGGACGTGGGTCCACGGAGCCGCCCCATCGTAACCCGCAGCGCCACAGCAACAAGACGCTGTCTCTTCACGCTCTGGCATCCAAATGCACACATGTCCGGGAGGGCATCAAGCGGGTTTTGGGGAAAAGTGGGGAGAAATGTTGAGTGTCTTTGTTTGGGGTCCAGCCACTCAACCTTCACATCCTATCGCCCGCTCCCCACCCCAATCAACAAAAACAGCCCTGCCACCGCCACAAAGACCACTCCCACCGTCAAGAACAAGCATGGAGCGCGCCAAAGAGGGGCGCGAGCGCGCTAAGAGTAGAATTCGGTCATCAAGTTGGCCGCTACGGCTCAGCCGAACGCTTTGTGACACGCGACCTGGTCGAGTTGAACTTCAGCCGGTCGAGAGGATCGGCGCGAGATGATTGGGGATCGCGCCCGTTGGCATCTGGAGCCGCTCCCGCCCCGCTTTCAATCCAGATCGTCTTCCGAGATCGGTCGCTGCGTGCGGAACTCCTGCATCGCCGCCGTGGGGGCATCTCCTCGCCTGGCATGGGGATCGACGCTCTTGCTTCCCCGCGGGGTGAGTAGCTGCTGATAGACGATGTAGTCGATATCCGGATTGATCGAACTCCCGTTCCCCCCCGCAAAGACGACGTTGAAGTAGTTGCCAGCGTGTCTTGCATAAGGACGCGCAAAGCAGGGGAGCTTTGGATTGAACTCGAGAATGTCTGGCTCGGCCTTGAAGCTAAATTGATCGTCGATGACGTTGCTCGAGCCAATGCATTCGCCCGCTGGTCGAGGATTGGCGACCCACACCATTCCCAACTGCGCTTCGCCGGGATTTCCCTCTTGGACCCCCAGCCAGCTATAGCTTGGGTCCTTGTGCATGTTCTCCGAGATCATCAAGGTCGTCGAGCGGCCATCGGCGATGTCCGACAAGCGCATCTTCACATTGCCGAGGACAAGATTGTGGAAGAGGCCATTGTCCTTGGTGTCGCCATTCTCGTTCGACCCATGGAACTCGTCTCGGCCCGGTTCGAAGTCCCATCCGCCGGAGTTGACCACGTAGCTCAGCCCTGCCGCCCCGGTCGTCGATTTGATGTCGGTGTCGTCGGGGCAGATATAGAAGCTGATCGGCGCGACGGCCCGCTGCTCATCGCTGGCGCCGACATCTTGCAGGATATCCCACAGATCACTTCGATCGACCGAGGGAAGGAGATGGGCGGCCCAGGCAATGCGAGACCGCAATTTCGCCTGGTTCTGGTTGCCGCCGGTCATCACGCGCGAATAAGAGTTGACAAATTGCGGATCGGACCCGCCGGGGACCCATTCGATGTAACCGGCGACCAGTCTGCGGTCGCTGTCCTGGCCGGCCGCCTTGACCGGCTCGACGTACCCCATCAGCCGCTGGTGGCTGGAATCGTATTCCACTATCCCCTTGGCAATCTGACTCAGATTGTTGAGGCACGCGGTTGTCCTGGCCGTGGCACGTGCCATATTGACCGCCGGCACCAGCAGCGCCACAAGGACCCCGATGATGGCGATCACCACCAACAGTTCGACCAAGGTAAAGCCGGCGACCCGGTGTGGGGCGCGGCCCAAGCAAGCTGAGTGGCTAGACGAGCGCATGTCCTCGGTTCTCCTCGAAACGTGTGGCCTCGCCGGCATGGGACAGGTTGCCGGCGGACCCTCGGAAAAGCCCCTTCCGCCCCGATCGCGTCCACGGGACCGACGACCAGGTGCCTCCATAATATACCAGTATCCGCCAAAATTGTCGCCAGGACTAGCGATTGGCTGCCCAATTTTGCTTGTTCCCTCGCCCCCCCAATCCTCGCCCATCGCATTCTCTGGCAATTGGCCCCCCGGCGAGAATTGCCGCAGGAATTCGGCCTGCTGTCGCTTCTCGCATCCCAGGCTCCCTGGTATGATCTAAATATTGTCGGCAGTTGAGCTTAGCTCGCTTTTCGCGGAGCGAGCCGCTGCCCCGTTTGCCCTGCGGCTCGGATATCCTACTCATGCCTATCGCCCCTCCCCTTCCCGTTGGCCTGGCCGACTTCCCCTGGGTCATCGCTCAGCATGCCGAACGAATGCCGGGAGGGGATCGCGAAGGGATTGGGTCGTGGCCCATCATGCTGATTGTCGGTATCTTCCTGCTGCTGCTTGGGCTGGTGATGCTGGTGATGTTCTGGAACTACCTCCGGCTATGGTTCCAGGCCTTTGTCTCCAACGTCCCGCTCAACCCGTTAAGCCTCATCGGGATGAGCCTCCGCCAGGTGAACCCCAAGACCATCATCGAGGCGAAGATCACCGCCATGCAGGCGGGGGTCGGGACCGACCCTTCCACGGGGATTACGCCCCGACGGCTCGAAGCCCACTATCTGGCCGGCGGCAACGTACCACGTGTCATCCGTGCCATCATCGCGGCTCACCGCGCCGATATCGATCTCGACTTCGATCGGGCGGCCGCCATCGACCTTGCCGGGCGCGACGTCCTCGATGCGGTGCAGACGAGCGTCAATCCCAAGGTGATCGACTGCCCCGATTCTTCCGCTCCCAAGGCCGCGCTGAGTGCGGTCGCCAAGGACGGCGTCGAGCTTCGCGTGCGTGCTCGGGTTACCGTGCGGACGAATCTTGCCCAACTGATCGGTGGGGCGACGGAGGAAACAATTATCGCCCGGGTTGGCGAAGGGATCATCACTGCCATCGGTTCGGCGGAGCGTCACCAGGACGTGATGGCGATGCCCGACCGAATTTCCAAGGCGGTCTTCAACCGCGGGCTCGATGCCCATACGGCGTTTGAAATCGTCTCGATCGACATCGAAAACATCGAAGTTGGCGAGCAGATCGGTGCCCGGCTTCGCTACGACCAGGCCGAGGCCGACACGCGCAAGGCCCGTGCCCTGGCCGAACAGCGTCGTGCCGATGCCATTGCTCGCGAGCAAGAGATGAAGGCCCAGGTCCAGGCGAATCGAGCGGAACTTCTCCTGGCCGAGGCAGAGATCCCTCGTGCCATGGCCGATGCCTTCCGCAAAGGGCGGCTCGAGGCGGCTGGCCATGTTCGAACCGAGAGCAACGGTTCCCGCTGAAATGCGGCGGACCCTCCTACCGTTGCCGCGCCAGCGCCGCCTCGAGAGTTTGCACCACGGAAGAGAGGTGTGTGGATAAATCGGTGTTGGCAAGTCGCCACTTGCCGCCGACATACTCGAGATCGAACACCACCGTCTCCTTACGAGGCTCGAGCACGACAGTGCCTGCCGGTTTCTTGGTCGCTTCTCGCCCGAGTCCACTTTCCTTCAGGATTTGATCCGTGTCGAGAGGATCAACCTGCAGATCGGGATCGCGAATGATCTTGTCGATCGTGGAGCCCTTCAACCCACCTTTCTCCTCCTGCTTTGGCCCGTCATCGGGAGCTTGCTGCTGAATCCGCGAGTAAGAGGTGATCATGGTCACCTCAATCCGACCCCGCGTTGGTTCGCCCGGATTAGCTGGCGGCACCACTTCGGGAGAAGCGTCGAGTTTCAACTCGTAGGTGAGCACTCCCTCCGCCCCTCCAATCGCCGGGTTTTCATTATTGGCGGGAAATCGCTGCACGTTACCAGGCCGCGCCGGGTCGTCATCGACCAACATGTGCCGCATGTAGGCGACAATTCGATCGAAGCTGTCTTGCTCGGAAGATTTAACCGTCTCGGCGGGTTCATTGGCTTGGGGAGCTACGTCCTTCGAACAACCGGCAACTCCCACAAGCAGCATTGCCCCGATCCCAAGAGCGAATAAGGAATCGACTTGCAGGGCACACATCATCCGACGGATGGAATTGGAAAGCATCGCATTTCTCGGCAAAAGGGCAATCGCCACGGACCCCACCTCCGGGAGTCCATCCTCTAAACATAGCACTCCACCCCGGCCACGGCTACGCTTTCGATTTTGCGGAATGTAGAGGATGAAACGACTTCCGGGAGGGGGGTAACGGGACTTCGCCAATTTCGACGGGGTCGGCGGCACCTTACCCACCAATCCGTGCCACCATCGCCACCGCCGCCGTTTCGATTCGCAATATCGCCGGCCCCAGACCGACGCGCCGCCAGCCATGGCGGTCGGCCATCGCGATCTCCTCCTCCGTAAAACCTCCTTCCGGGCCAATCGCCAGACTCACCACCGCGGGGAGAGCCTCCTCGGCCAATCGCGCTTCCCCTCCGGGGTGGGCCATCAGCCTCAAACCTTCGGCGCTCGAGATGTACTCCTCCAACGACTGCGGTGCTGCCACCTCCATCAGCACGTTGCGGCCGCACTGCTTGCTTGCCTCGATCACCGCTCGCTCCAGTTTCTCCTCGCCGCGATCGTGCAGCTTCACCGTGCCGTGGCTCGTCACGAGCGGCACCAGCCGGGCGGTGCCAAGCTCGGTGAGCTTCTCCACCAGCCACTTCTGGCGATCTCCCTTGGGGAGGGCCACACCAACCACGACCCTCCTCGACAGTTCGCGATCGACCTCGAGTCGTGCTCCGACTTCGAAATCGACCAGGTTGCGGCGGAGGGCGGCCACCGTGGCCTGGTACTCTCCCCCCCGGCCATCGAACAGCCTCGCCTTGTCTCCCACCTCCGCCCGCATCACATGAAGCAAGTGGTGAGCCTCCGCCCCCTCGAGCGTCAGCAACTCGCCGGGTGCAATCGTTGGATGGTAATAGCGATGACTCATAACGCCGATGCTAGCAATGGGGAACAATGGAAACCGCTCAAGATGAAGTCACTGGCGGTGGCGGGTCGATAACGACGATTGTCCAGTACCGCGCGCCATCCAGCCACCCCATGCCAGCACTATGAGCCAATACCTTCACCACTGGGGGCTCGAGGCCTCCCCTTACACCCGCGGCGTAGCCCCCTACCCAGCCCCGTCCCACGAGGAGGCCCTGGCCCGGATCGATTACCTCGCTGGCGAGGGTCGCACGCTGGGGGTGCTCTTGGGGGAGCGCGGATTCGGCAAGTCGACGGCCCTCGCGTCGGCCGCCCGGCAACTTTGTCGCCGCGGCTACGAGGTCGCGCTCGTCGAGGGCTTCGGCCTCACCACCCGCGAACTCCTCACGCGGATTGCCAGCCAACTGGGGGCCACCGTCACCCACGACGACACCATCCCACAAATCTGGCAACGCCTCGCCGACCTCACCCTCGATCCGACCCGCCACTCCACTCACCGAGTCGTCCTGGTCGACGATGCCGGGCAGCTCGGCATCGATGGCCAACTGGCGCTCGAGCGGCTCGTGCGGATGCCGTGGTCCACCGGTCGAGGTCTCTCGATCGTCGTCGCCGGACTCGCCACCCAGCTCGCGCGCTGGCCCGACTCGCTACGCGATCTGGTCGAACTGCGGACCGAGCTCTACCCGTGGGACGAACTGACCACCATCGACTACCTGCAACACTCCCTCATCGAGGCGGGTCGCACCGAGCCGGTGTTCACCGAGGATGCCCTCTACCGGATCCACACCCTCACCGACGGCAACCCTCGCCATGTCGCCCGACTCGCCGACTTCGCCCTAGTCGCCGGCGCCGCAATGGGCCGGGAGATTATCGAGAGCGAGACCGTTGAAGGAGCGAACCGCGAAGCGGGGTGGAAGCGGGGAATGATTTCTAATTTATGATTTCTAATTTCTAATCTGTTGGCCTCGATCAAATGTGCATGTTCCATCTCACAAATTAGAAATCATAAATTAGAAATTAGAAATCAAAACTCCCATCAAGCCGCTGGGATATTCATCTCGATCCCCTCGCCGAAGTAGTATTTCCGGGCTTCGGCGTTCTGCAGGACCTCTCGCGGCGTGCCGTGGCACAGGACCTGGCCGTTGCGAATCACGTAGCTGCGGTCGGTGATTTCCAGCGTCTCGCGGACCTGGTGGTCGGTAATCAGGATCGAAATCCCCCGCGCCCTGAGGTCGCGGACAATCTGCTGGATGCTGTCGATCGTCACCGGGTCGATCCCCGTAAAGGGCTCGTCGAGCAAGATGATCTTGGGGTTCGACACCAGGCACCGGGCGATCTCGAGCCGTCGCCGTTCGCCCCCCGACAGGCTCATCGCCATGCTCCGGCGAAGCTTGGTGATGCCAAACTGCTCCATCAATTCCTCGGCCCGGCGACGCCGAAGGCGACGCTCCATCCCCAGGAGCTGCATCACGCCGAGCAAGTTGTTCTGCACCGACAGCTTGCGAAACACGCTCGACTCCTGCGCCAGGTACCCCATCCCCCCTTCGCGTGCCCGGCGGTACATCGGCCAGTTGGTCACCTCCCGGCCAACAAGGTGGACGCTCCCGGCGTCGGGTTCCACCATCCCGCACGTCATGCGAAACGAGGTCGTCTTCCCTGCCCCATTCGGCCCCAGCAAACCAACGATCTCGCCCGGGTGAACCTCGAAGCTAACCCCATCGACCACACGTCGGCGGCCATACGATTTCACCAGACCACGGGAAGTAAGCAAGGACATAGCTGCGGCAGGGGGTTGCGGGGTGGGAGGGGATTCGGGTCATCGTCTTTTACAGCGTGACAGCGGCCGAAGTGAAGAGCAGTCGGGTGGAGTGCTAGCAGTGGGAAGCTGGCAGATACATAGCATGGGCACATTTGCCCGTGCGAGCGAGCCCAACCGTAGCCCGGGCTCGTTTGCCCGGGCAGCTTGGGGGATAGGTTCGATAGGTTCTTAGCGGCTGACGATCAATAGCTCCGCCCACGACGGAGACCGTCGTGCTACTATCCGGAGAATTCGAACGCGGCCAAAAACCCAGCCACTCAACTTTCACATCCTATCGCTCGCGCCCCACGCCGGTCAACAAAAACAGCCCTTCCACCATCAAGAACGGGCGTGGACTCCCCAAAGAGGGGCGCGCTAGAGGTGTATAAGAAGTCGAATTCGATCACCACGTTGATAAACAGCCGGCTGCACTTTCTTCCGTGTTTTCGAACTTTCGTCCTTTCGTGATCCCAAACGGCCATCATACTGCTTCGTCGTCCGAGGGGTTGCACCTTGGTGGGGACCACGAAAGCGCGAAAGGACGAAAGTCGAATGTGTGTGGGCG
>CAZYQQ010000093.1:0-22180 GCA_964650265.1 uncultured Planctomycetaceae bacterium | reverse complement strand
ACACAGGGCGCCGGTTCAAGTGATTTCGAGTCTATGCCGGGCAGTGCCCAATTTCTACGACGAAGTGGTAAGAAAGTGGAAAATCGCGCCGGGCAAGGCGTTTTCAACGTATCTCGATCCTCCGGATCGTGGGGGGTGCTAACCCGGCCTCCATCTGACTCGACTCGATGGCCAGCCGCGTCCGCGCTGCGGACGATTTGGAAAATCGTCCCACAATCGTAACCCGCCGCGTCAGATATCAAAAAAGAAATGCGGGGGAGAGCCACCACCCATGAGCCGAAGGGAATCCCGTTGGAAGAATTCCCGATACGGTTATGATACCGTATCTGATTCTTGATCCTGACCTACTACTGCTACAAACAGCACCCACGCGTTCCTCATGATCGGTTGTTCTCCACGTGCCATTTCAAGCGCGATCCGATGCTTCGATCTTTCAACCAGCTTACGTAGCCAATCTTTTCGACGAAATGGCAGCCACCTACGGCGTCGTCAACGTGCTTTCGTCGTTTGGATTCTGCATTCTCTGGCGAAGACAATGCGTCCGCCATATCAAGCAGTGGAGAGCAGATGCAACGGTAGTTGACATGATGTCCGGCATGGGAGAACTTTGGCCGGATATATTGCGTTGCATCGACACAGCTTCGTCAATCACGGCGATCGATATTTCGCCGGTCATGTGCGAGCGGGCGAAACGGCTCCTACCTCGGAGTACGACAATCGACATCCTGCAGGCTGATATCCTGGAAAATGACCTCTCTGCCGTAGCCGACGTGGTGGTTTCATCATTCGGGCTCAAGACTTTTTCGCCGGCACAGCAAGTGCATTTGGCAAAAACTCTGCGACGAATCCTCAAGCCGGGTGGGTGCTTCGCCATGCTCGAGATCTCGGTCCCAACGTCGCCATGGTTACGTTGGCCATATTTAGGCTACCTGCGTTACGTCATCCCACTAGTGGGGCGATTATTCCTGGGCAACCCCGAATGCTACCGCATGCTCAGCGTTTATACCGAAGCCTTCGGCGACGCCTCGCACTTCGCGCGGGCGTGCGAATCCGAGGGACTGGAGACGCAGTATCATCGCCACTTTTTCAACTGCGCATCGGCAGTCAGCGGACGGGCGCCACTGTGATCGAATGCCTACGGCGAGCTGCTGCGCAACACAGCTTTCGGGCTATCACTCGTACCCGCACACCTCGAAATACTTCCCCCACCGCTCGCGCACCTTCACCTCGACGTCAGGGGGCAAGCTGTAGCGATTCGTCTTGTAGTCGCGGGTTTCGGCCAGGTAGCGATTGAGCTCTTCCTCCATCCGGCCGAAGTCTCCCAGATCGAGTTCGCTGTAGACCTGCTGCAACACTCGCCGCGGGTCGGCCACCAGGTCCTCGTACTTGACCTCGCACAGATTCCCCGCCGGAACGAGTTGGCGATCCTCGTCGTAGGCGGCATACATCTTCTCGAGATTGGTAAACACCTCTTCCTCCAACCAGTCGTATTCCGGCAGATCGGGCTGCAACCCTTGAACATCGCACAACGATTTCCAAAGCCTGATCGTCGACGGAAAGAGCGTGAACGGGTGGCGCGAGATGTGGACGAACTTCGCGTCGGGAAACACTTCGAGCAGCGACCGCACGCGGGCCGTGTGGGGAGGGCTCTTGAGGATCAGCCGGCGATTGCGATTGACGGCGACCGATTTGACGAAGAACTTGAGCGTCGCCTGCCACCGTCGCCGAGCCCGCTTGGGAACATCGCGGAGGGTGAGGTACTCGGAGTGGACCGGGCCATTGTGGGGGAACGCCCAGCAAAGGTAGGGGGTGGGCATGCCCAGATTGCAGAGGGCGAATTCATCTTCCTGGGGCCGCTCCCAGCCGGTCACTACGTTGTCCATCGGCCGCTTTTTCGGCAGCAGCCAGGCGGTGAGGGGGGCGAACCACTTTTGCGTCACCAGAAAGTGGTGAGGGACGAAACATTCATAGGTGCTGGGATAGGTATGCTCGGGATCGCGGATCAACAACTCATGCAGCAGCGTCGTCCCGCTTCGCCAATGCCCCAGCACGAACAGCGGTGGGGCCGCGAGCACCTGGCGGCGAATCCGCCGGCCACACCAGGCATTCTGCCATGCGGAACAGACCGAGTTGAACGCCGAGACGGGAGTGATCGTCGCCGCCGTGAACATCGAACGCGGGGTGAGGCGACACTGCCGTGTGGCGAGCAGACTCAACCACGTACCGAGCCGCATGCCATGCCAGAAGCGTGGCGCCAGCAAACCATAGGAATGGGTCGGAGTCTCGGAGTACGGTGGCTTGTCGACCGGTCGGGCCATGCCCTGCTCGCCGCGGGAAAAAGGGGGGGGAAATGCGAGTCCACAGCATAACGCCTCGGCGCTCATTATACCACGTCGCGAGCCCCTTCATGCTGCATGTGGGCGAGACCCGAAGACCGACTAAACGTCAGGTCCCTCATCGTCACCCAGGAACTCCTCTGCCGAGGTCTGATTCTCCTCGCCCGAAGTCGTTTCATTCGGCATCCCCCCTGCTTGCGACTCCAGCCGGTCGAAGTCGAGATCCATTGCGGACCGTTGGATCCGCGCGAGAGTGGTGTTCGCATAGTAGCGATCGCGACGATTGCGGACCCATTCAATCACGCAGACACAGGCCAGCAGCAGCACGATACCTCCGGCCGCCGCATACCCCCACGAGCGGTCGCGGCTGGGCGGAGAAATGACTTCCGGGGTAATGCCAACAAACAACGGAGCTTGCAGTGACGCGACGGTCTCATGGGAAGGCCCACGCCCTCCCGTCTCGTCTGTCTCGGTCCGCGACCGGTATTGCCACATCTTCAGAAAGAATCCCGCAATTCGCACCGTCACGTTGACATCTTCTCCCAGCGGAAACCCATCCGGCAGGGCTCGCACACAGAAAAAAATCGGGTAGTTTTGGGAATCGGGCGTAAAGAGGGCCAATTGATAGTAGTGGTCGAGGCCGCCGTGGAGATAGGCGGTTTGAGGCTCCACCTCGACACGCAAAGCGCTGCGTACGACCCCTTTGAACGAGGCGATTTGGCCCACCTGCTCGTGGGGCGTATTGAAGAAGGGAGCCACCGAATATCGTCCTTCTTCGGCCTCCTTGATCACGGTCCGGGCGAGCCGCGCCCGTTTCGGATCGTTGATCTTCTCGGCTTCCGCGAGTCGCTCTTCCCAGTTGGTAGCCAATTGCCGCAGTTGTCGATCGGCCGCCCCTTGCAACTGGCGCACACTGCTCCGCCCCAATCCCGCGAGTACCTGGTAGAAAGCAGGGGCATCCTGCCGCGTCAACGACCGACGCTGAAGCAAACGGTCGAATGTGGCTACGTCGATATCGAGAATTCCGAGGATGCTCATGCCATAGTTGACGGTGGGAAGCTCGACCTGCGTGGGAAACCAGGCGATGCGCGTCGCGACGAGGTAGGGAGTCGCCTCTCCCAATGGGCCGCTGGCCAATTTCACCAGAATACCCGACACCTCGGCCGGCTGGTCGAGAGGCACAAGGTCTTTCCAGCGACCCGGCACCTCCGGCGTCGTCACGACAATCGGCATTCCGTCGACTTCAATCGTCGTGCGATAGAATGACTCGATCGACAACCGCTTGCGATCCTCGGGGCTCGGCTCGTCGACTTCGACTTTCCGCGCACTCCCCCTCAGACGGACCAACTGGCCACGATAGGCCCCTGGGGACTCGACCAGTTCGCGCGGTGTGACGTCACGGCCATATTGCCGGTGCATCCAGACGGGATCGAGCATCGCCAATCGCTCGATGAATCGCCAGATTTCGAGCTGCTCGTCGGCGCTCAATGGCTCTCTGTCAGCAAACTTCGAAAGCCGGCTTTCGTCCCAATCAGCCAAGGCCAGCACTTCAAGGAACCGCTGTTGGCGGTCCTCGACCGACTGACCGGGCGCCGGGGGGAGCGCATCCGCGGCGGGAAGCTCTTGCGAACAAGCGTGATCCTGGACAGCTACCGTGGAGCTGATTGCGTAGGTCACCGTCAGGAGAACTCCGGTGCGGAACCAGACAGGCCATGGGCAAGCAGTGTGGCGATTCATGCCGTCGGGTCGCCTTCGCGTGATTCTGACTCCGCCTCCTGCTCCAACGCCTGAAGTGCCGCCGCCACGGCCTGCGGGTCGTCGTCGGTTGCCGACCCCACGCCTCGGCTGATGGGTGGGGGAGCGGAGAGCGCCTGCCACAGGAACCAACCGACGAGCAAGACCATGAAGCCGATGAGGGCTGCCATCCAAGGCATGGAAAGCTGGGATGGCGATTGAGAGGCTGGCGATGCCGCGTCGAGCGGTTCAAAGGTTCGTGCCACGATCACCGGCATCTTGTCGAGCCCTTGGGCGTGAGGGTAGACACGATTCTTAAGAAAGAACCCATCAAACCGAATTGGCCGCGGTGTATCTCCGACTTCGTATCCTGGGGGGAGTTCCAGACAGTGACAGGCAACTGGCACGCGCGACGATGCGGAGGGCTGGACAATCACCTCGTAGACCTTGGCGATTCCTAGCTCGTTTGGCTTCTGGTCCATTGCCTCGATCCGATAGGCGAGTCCGGAGATCGAGACGACGCGGCCTCGGTATTGGTCGGGCTGGGAGATCAACTGGGCGTAGGTGACCGGCCCAACCGACGCATGGTGCAGTTGCTCGGGTGTCGCGTCGCGCGCGATCGCCAACAGATGGTGCCACGCCTCGGTTTCGGCCGGACGAAACGGCTTGTCGTCGTCGAGCGTCTTCAGGAGTTCGTGGTCGACTTTTGCCAACAGCTCCTCGCCAATCGCCTGCTGGGCGGGGCTCGAGGTCATGGTCGAATGGTCCCCGCCATGGCCAAACACATTCCCCAGGCGGACCACGGTGCGGGGGGACGTGATCGACTGCATCAGCCCGACGATCAGCACCAGCCCGATCACCAGGGATCCCAGACGGAGCAGGGTCCTTGGACCTAGAGCAGGCCGAGGCTGGCGGTTGGAAAAGTTGAGCGGCATGGCACGGGAACGCGGAGCAAGTGGCACGAACACCCAGGGCCGGTTAGTCCTAATTCTAAGTCACCAAACGAGTTGCGACAAGCAATGTCCTTTGGTCTCCGGGCAGCCGGGGGTCCGAGGGACAGGCAAGTTGTCCCCGAAAAAAAAATTGGGGCCGATTGGAATAGTTGCCGAATTGTTGGCGAAAAGTTAGGTGGAACAGACGAAGTGTGTTATCCTGCACCAGGACAACACTCCCATTTTCAGCACGGAACAGGCTGATAGGAGAGGCAAAGGTGGCGCTGACGCGAACCGATTTTCACGGTTTGGTAGCCGACCATGCGCCGGCACTCTACAGGCTTGCTTACCGCATGGTAGGCGACGCCCACGATGCCGAAGACGTGGTTCAGGAGACTTTGCGCAGCGCTTGGAATAGTCGCGATCGTTTTGATTGCGGCCGAAGCCATCGGGCCTGGTTAGCCTCGATCTTGCGGCGTCGAGTCATCGACAGTTGGCGTCGCAAAGTGCGAACCCCTTACCCCGTGGGGGAGCACGCGATCGAGATACCAGTGGATGGGGCCGATCCGTTAGCCTCCGAACTGACCGACGAGATGCAACACGCCCTCAAGAGTTTGTCCGACGATCTGCGGGAAGCACTCCTGCTGGTCGTCGTCGGTGAACTCACCCACCAAGAAGCGGCCGACATGCTAGGAATACCGCTCGGCACGGTACTCTCGCGCGTGAGCCGCGCCCGCCAACGACTTCGCCAATACTACCTTGCCGAGGCAAAACGGTAGCCCGCCAGAGAGTCCTTCGAACAGATCAACGCGCCGGCTCGTACACTGGGGGGGAACCCAGCGGAGTGACGAGCCTTGCGCGGCAAGAGTCGCCATGCGGAAACGGCAAGACCGGGGAGGGGTGCGCGCGGCAGAACCGCGCGGGACGGATAGCCGACAACTTGCTGCATGGTCATTGAGCTGCATGGTCATTGAATGGCAATTTTTTTACGTGCCTCGCGAGGCACTGCGGCGTTAAATGTATTAGCCCTGACTCCCGCGCGACGAATGGAATTTCCCGCCGAGCGGCAGGCAACTTTGTGACTGGCAACTATGCGACTGGCAACCAAGCGACACCAAGGGGCCTTACCCAATCCTTGTTAATCTCTCGAAGGCGGTCTCTGGGCCAAACAAAAAGGGTCCGCCGGCGAGAGTGAAGCGAACCTGGAGGAACCGACGAGATGTCTGGAGAATCTCAACGGTGGCTGCACGACGACATCATGCCCTCACCGGCTGGTGGGATTCCGCGAGCGCACAAGCGTTTCGACGTCGGGGAAATGTCACCCCCCCATAGCGGTCATTGGTCGCTGTCGGGAGTCCCGGAGGAGGAATTTCAGCGCGCCAAGCAATTGGATAGTGCCTTGGAGCGTCGCCTTTGTGGGGTGCCTTTCCCCGCCAAATTCGAGGCATCCCTCCATGCCCTGGTCGAGACTCTGGCGGATGATCTTGCCGGCTAGGGAGCGAACGGCCTGGGGGGGGTTCGCGCGCCTCGGCGTCTGGTGTCCCGTTCGCCTGCTGACTCAACCCGAGCAATCGGAAAAAAGGGACCTCGTTCTCGCTGCCGCCGATGGTCCCGATATTGCCAGCGCTGGCCACGGACCACCCAATTCGACTATTATACAGGGAGGGGTCGGGGTGGCCGGTCAGCCGTAAAATGCGGCGGGTGGCGTCTACCTGGCCCTCTTGCCATTGGCCTCCCTATTTCCCAAGGGGGGCTTGGCCCCTCCACTTTTCAATCGACGCCCCGGAACAGGTAATGCGATGTTCGCTCGCCCTCTTTGGACGATGATGATTGTGGCAGGCGCTCTTGCCGCGAACCTGCCGACGGCTCGCGCCGCCGACGACACGGCGGAATTCCTCGATGCGTTGCGCAATCGGGGATACTTCGATATCGCCCTGGAGTACCTCGACTCGGTCGGGGGGAGCGGAGTGGCAAGCGACGAATTCAAGGCACGCATCCCCTACGAGCGGGGGATGACCTTGATGGGCAAATGGCGACGTCCCGCCAGCAGTGCCGAACGATCGCGGCTGGCGACGCAAATCGAAAGTGAGCTCAATGCGTTCGCCAAGTCGAATCCCGACAGCCCGCTAGCCGGGGAAGCGCGGATGCAGCTCGGCCAGA
Source organism: uncultured Planctomycetaceae bacterium (assembly GCA_964650265.1). Taxonomy (GTDB): domain Bacteria; phylum Planctomycetota; class Planctomycetia; order Pirellulales; family Lacipirellulaceae; genus CAZYQQ01. The sequence continues at coordinate 15,018 of CAZYQQ010000093.1, read as the reverse complement.
TGATGCTCGAGTCGGCCTCGCGAATCCTCTACAACCTCCACCAGCGTCCCCAGCCCGCCGCCCGCGAGGCCGAGCTGCGAGCCGAGGCCTATCAAGGATTCACGGCGGCTCGGAAAGCCTTCGCCGACGTCGAAACCTCCCTCACCGCCAGCCTGGCCAAGTTTCCAAAAACGCTTGACCCCAAAACGCAGAGTGCCGACATCGATCGCCGCCGCGAGTTCCGCGAGCAGCTTGGTGTCGTACGGGTGTTGCAGTCGTTCACCCTGATGGAGAGTGCCGATGCCCTTGGCAAGGAGCATGCCGACTACGTCAAGACCAACGAGCAGGCGGCCAGCGAGTTCCAGGATCACTACGACAAGTATGGGACCTTTATGCTGGCGGCCCAATCGCGAGTCTATCAGGGGCAGTGTTATCTGAACGTCGGAAAACTGAAAGAGGCCAGCGGTTGTTTCGAGGATGTGATCGCTTCCTGGGGCGAGGCCCCCAATGCCAGAAGCGTCGTGACCAAGGCCCATGCCTATCAGGCCGAGTGTTATCTGATCGAAGAGAAGTATCAGGATGTGATCACCAAACAGGGGGCATGGCTTGCCAAGGCCGAACGGAGCGAGGCACGCAAACCCGAATGGGTACGCCTGAAATTTCAGGTTGCCGAAGCCAAGCGACTGCAAAGTGCGAATGCGAAGGAAAAGGAAGCAACCCGCAAGAAATTGATCGGCGAAGCGCGAGAACTCTACGGCGCGGTCGTACTCATCCCGGGCGAGTATCAAAAGCGAGCCCAAGAACGGCTCGCCGAGCTGGGAGGGGGCAAGGATTCAGCGAACGCCCCCAAAACGTTCGACCAGGCCTTGCAAGCGGCCAAGGAGGCGATCGCCTCTGTCAACGCCGCTCAGCAGGCGCTCGAGGAAGCCAAGAATGCGGGCGAGGATACGGCTACCATTGCCCAACAGCTCGACGAAGGAATCTGGGCCGGGACCGGGCATCTGGAACTGGCTCTCGCCCTGGTCGACACCGACACCCCTATTGCCAAGGTCAACGAAGTCAGGCGGCTGTTGAGCGGTCTCTTCTGGCAGGATGAGCAGTATTACCGAGCCGCGGTGCTGGCGAGTTTTATCGCCCGCCGTTATCCGGAGGACCCGAGTTCCGCCTCGGCGGCTCAGGTGGCCCTCGCTTCCTATCAAAAGCTGTATCAGGCCGCGGTGAAGGATGGCGACGCGGCAGCGGGGCAGGCGGAAGCGGATCGACTGAAGGATCTCGCCGGCTTCATTACCCGGCGCTGGAGCAAGCATTCCCTTGCCGATACGGCCTTCTCGGTGCTCCTGAGTTTTTCGATCAACGAGCGACGCTACAATGTGGCCCTTGAATTGGTGAAGGAATTGGAAGCCGAGCGGCAACCCTATTTCACCGCTCGCATTGCCAATGCCATGTGGGAAGCCCAACTCAAGACGTTGGTCGAGGATGGCGACAGCCCGGAGCGTCAGCAGCTTAGGCAACAGTCGGTCCAACTCCTCAAGCAAACCTACGAACCGCTCAAGCAGGATCGTTCGGCGGCCAGTGCCCTGGCGGCCACGAGCCTCTACCTCACCCAGGCCCTGCTGGACGACGGAGACTATGCCAGCGCCATTCGTGTGCTGGAGGATCCCAAGGGAGGCCCCCTCGCCCTGTCAGGCACCTCCAATCCGATTGCGTCGCGACCCGTCTACGTGGTCGAAGCGTACAAGTGCGCCTTGCGTGCCTACGTCTCGGTGGTCCCCCCTCGGAGCGATAAGGCCCTTGAGGCGATGGCCAAACTCGAGGAGGCCGTCGCGCAGACCGGGGGGGGCGGCGATAAACTAACGAAGGTCTATCTGGGGCTCGGCCTGCAACTTCAGAAGCAGATCGAGCAACTCAAGCAAGCTGGCAACACGGAAGAAGCCCTCCGTGTCGGCCAGGCGTTTGTGGCCTTTCTCGACAAGCTCAACGAGCGCGGCACCACCGACCCCACCATCGCGCGCTGGATCGCCCAAACTTACTACAAGCTGGCCGAAGGTCTCGAGGGTGACGCCGCGGCCGATGCCGACAGAACGAGCTACTACACCAAGGCGCGCGACGCCTTCAAGGGTCTGATTGATACCGTCCAGGACCCCCAGGTGAAACTTGCACTCCAGATGCAGTATGCCCAATCGCTCCGAAAACTAGGGGACTACCAACAGGCGATGGTGCTGTTCGAGGAAGTGCTGACCGAAAAGGAAATGCTCCTCGATTTGCAAAAAGCGGCGGCCTACACCCTGCAGGAGTGGGGCGCTACCGACCCGGCCAGGTTCAGCGAGGCGATTGGGGGGAGAGGCCCCACCAACGAACGTGGCAAGCATGTCGTCTGGGGCTGGAGCTATCTGGGGAGCGTGGCAGCCCAGGTGGCTCGCACCAAGCCCGAATTCAAATCGCTGTTTTACGAATGCTGGCTCAATCAGGCACGGATTCGTACCGAGCAAGCTCGTGGCGCCGCCGGTGCCGACAAGACGAGGATGCTGAAGAGCGCCCGGAGCGTGATCAATACGATGGTCACCAACTATGCCGACTTCCTCGACACCGCGCTGCGCGACGACTTCGACGTGTTGCTCAAGGAAATCCAACAACTCGAAGGAAAACGCCCCACGGGACTCGAAGAGCTTGGGGTTCCACCAAAACCCCTGAAATAATATCCCCCGCTTGTCCCGGATAGACTCTCGCCAAACCCTATTCCCCCGCCACAGTAGTTCGATTATGCCCTTGCGATTCCTCTTGCCGACACTCGCCCTGCTTTCCCTGACAGTTGCGGCCCATGGCCAGTCGACCGATCGTATCCGTACGGCGACCGGTTCCGAATCGGGCGAGATCACCAAGATGACTCCGCTGGTGGTGACCATCACCTCCGGTGGCCAGGAAAAGGAAATCCAGGTGCCGCAGATTCGCAGCATCATCTTTCGTGGCGAGCCCTCCGAACTGACTCAAGCCAGGCTGAATGCCACCAATGCCGGCTACGAAGCGGCTCTGTCGACACTCGAATCGATCAACATGAACAACGTCCGCAGTGAGTACGTGGAACAGGAGATCGAATACTACAAAGCCTTTTGTGCCGCCAAGCTTGCGCTGGTCGGCGCTCGACCCGTGCCCGACGCGGGTAGCGCACTGCAGGCGTTCGTGACGAAGAGTCCAAGTAATTTCCATTTCCTCGAAGCGACGGAATTACTCGGCGACCTGTTGGTCCACATGGGAAACTACGCTCCCGCGCAAAAGAAATACGAACTGCTTGCCCAAAGCCCCTTCCCCAGCTACCGCATGCGGTCGGGTGTCCTCGTTGGCCAGACCCTATTGGCCCAGAAAAAATATCCGGAGGCGCTGCAGCAGTTCCAACAGGTCCTGGCAATGAAGGACGAAACGCCCGAGGGAAAACAGCAGATGCTTGCCGCCCAGCTCGGTATGGGGGTTGCGAATGCCGCCACCGGCAAAGTCGACGAAGGGATTCAGCGGATTGAAACCGTGATTCGCGATGCCGACCCCGAAAACGCCCGGCTCCTGGCCCAGGCCTACAACGCCCTCGGGGCAAGTTATCTGGAGGCTGGTCGGACGAAGGATGCCCTCTATGCTTACCTGCACGTCGACTTGCTCTACGGCCGCATTGCCGAGGCCCATGCCGAGGCCCTGTGGCACCTGGCCCCGCTGTGGGAGGCGGTCGGCCAGGATGGCGAGGCACGCAAGGCCCGACAAGCCCTGGAGGAAAAATACCCCTCCAGTCGGTGGGCCAAAGAGGCGAATCCTTGACCAACCATCCCCCGAGGGGGCCGTGTGGCCCTCGCGGGCGGGACTCTCGATGTTTCCCGCTTTGCGGCGTCGCGGCGGGTGGTTACACTGGTTTTCACCGGCCCTAAATCCAACAACACCAGCAACTTATCGGCTTCCCCGAAGATTGATGACGATGTCCGTCGGGATGCTGGGACACGTTCCACCTCATCCCCTGCCCATGGCGGACAAGTAAGAGCTACCCCTCCCCCACAGTGTGAAGGAACTATTCGATGCAGAAACTGGCAAGCGGCGACCTTGGGGGTCGCATGGTTCGGATGGCCGGATTTGTTCTGGCCGTCTGGCTTGTATTGGCGGCGACGTTCCCCACCACCCAGGTCCTCGCCCAGGATGCCGATCCTCCGGCCGCGGCGGCCCCCACCGCGGGAACCACCCCCCCGGAGGAACGCGTGTCGATGCTCAAGTGGACTTGGGATTCGCTGACTTACTACACGTTCATCTTCCTCGGGCTCTCCTTCGCCCTGGTGGCCCTCTTCGTGATGTGCGTCCTGCAAGCTCGCCGCGAGACGATGATGCCAACGGAACTCATCGAGGGTTTCGAGGCTCACCTCAACGCCAAGCAATTTCAAGAGGCCTACGAACTGGCCAGTGCCGATGAATCCTTCTTGGGTAAACTGCTGTCGGCCGGCCTGGGCAAAGTCTCCAAGGGCTACGAGCATGCCATCGAAGCGATGCAGGAGGTTGGTCAGGACGAGAACATGAAACTCGAGCATCGGCTCAGCTACATCGCGCTGATCGGCACGATCAGCCCGATGGTCGGTCTGTTCGGGACGGTCGACGGGATGGTCCGCTCGTTTAGCGTGATCGCCTTTTCCCCCACCGCCCCCAAGCCGTCGGAACTCGCCCAGGGTATTTCGACGGCATTGATGACAACGCTAGTCGGGCTGGCGATCGCGATTCCCGCTATCGCCGCTTACGGTATTCTGCGGAATCGTATCGACCGTCTCGTGTTGGAGGTCGGTATCACTGGCGAGAGCCTGATGAGCCGCTTTCAAAGCACGAAGAAACCCGCTGCCAGTTGACCCCCCAATCCATGGAGCCGGAATGGCGGCCGCGCGTATTCCCACGTTTCATTCGACGGCTGAACCCCAAGCGAACCGATGAAGATCAAATCGAAATCCAAGCCAATGGGCGAGGGGGACATGACCCCCATGATCGATATGGTGTTCCAATTGATCGCCTTCTTCATGGTGCTGCTCAACTTTAGCGAAGTGGAACAGGACCAGCGGATTCGCCTCCCCTTGAGCGAACTTGCCAAGCCCCCGGAGATGAGCTACGAAAAGCCGATCACCCTCCAAATGACCCGCGATCACAAGGTGCTGATCAACGCCATGAGCGAGGAACTGACGATCGACGAAGCCGCGATTCAGTTGCGGAAAGAGGCGCAGATTATTCGTGTGGGGAATGTGCCGATCGAGGATGTGACTTTGGTCATCCGCGCGGACAAGGAGGTGAGCACAGGTAAAGTCCAGGACCTAATCAAGGTCGCCCAAGATGCGGGGTTTGGGGATTTTGCCCTCCGTGGACAGCAGGAGGAGGCGCAGGAGGTCATTACGCAGCCATGAAACTACGTTCGCCACGCCGGGTTGATAAGATCGAACTGCAAATGACACCGATGATCGACATCGTGTTTCAGTTGCTGGTGTTTTTCATCATGTCCCTCAAAATCGTCCTGCCGGAGGGAGACTTCTACATTCGGATGCCTCCTGCTTCCAGCGCCAACCCGAATCCTCCCGAGTTCCCCACCATCAAGCTGCGCATGGCCTCCGATGCCGAAGGGAAACTCACCAGCCTCAAGCTGGGCGACGAAGTGCTGGGGGGAGGCGATACCGCGGCCGCTTTCAATCAACTCCGCGCGCGGATCGTCAGTATGTCGGGCGCGAATGCCGGTCCCGACGAGGCCGTCGACAACGAGATCGAAATCGATGCCGACTACGACCTGCATTATGATTATGTGATTCAGGCGATCACGGCCGTCTCGGGCTATTTCAAGAATGGCCAGCGCTACAAACTGGTCGAAAAAATTCGCTTCGCTCCTCCCAAGAATGAGTGACCAGCCCGCCGATCACGCGCGGGGGTGAAACTTGTCGTGGACTTGCTTGAGCCGCGTGTGGTCGACGTGGGTGTAGATCTGGGTGGTCGCGATACTGGCGTGGCCCAACATCTCCTGGACATGCCGCAGATCGGCGCCTCCCGCCAGCAGGTGGGTCGCGAAGCTGTGCCGCAACGAGTGGGGACTCAGCTCTTGTCCGATCCCGGCGATCGAGGCGTACCGCTTGACGAGTTCCCAAATCCGCTCGCGACGCAAGACTCGACCTCGCGACGAAAGAAAGAGCTGCGACGGTTCGCTGCCGCTACGCTCGACTAGCTTCGGTCGCTCTTGGACCAGGTATTCTTCAATCCGTTGGCAGGCGGGAATTCCGAGCGGCACCATCCGCTGTTTGTCCCCCTTACCGTGGCAGCGGCAAATTCGCTCGGCAAGGTGGAGATCCGCCAGGTGGAGGTTCGCCAGTTCGGACACTCGGCATCCCGTCGCGTAGAGCATCTCCAAGATGGCCCGATCGCGCCGCCACCAAAGCTTCCCGGGCCGTGGGGCGGAGAGGAACTGTTCGACTTCGGCTACCGCCAGGACCGTGGGAATGCGCTCCCACAGCTTTTGCGTGGTCAAGAGCGCAGCCTGGTTGTCGCTGAGGATCTGCTCGAGCTGCAGGTAGCGGAAGAACACTTTGAGCGAAACGACATGCCGCCCGATGCTGGCCGGGGCCAGCCCCCGCTCGCGGAGCCAGCCCGGATAACCCGCGAGGTCGGAGACGTGCATTCCGGCGAGCCGCTTTCCACCCAGCCAGAGTATGAAGTGCTCGAGATCGCGGCCGTAGGCTTGAGTCGTATTCTCGGCGAGGTGGCACTCGCTGCGGAGATATCGCAGGAACGACTCGCGCCACACCTTGATCTGGCTGGCCTCCTGCTCGCGACGTGGTTTCAGGGGCTTGCGTGGCGGGGCCATTGGAGGTCTTGCATGGGGGGAGAGGCTGAGGCTTCCCAGGCGTGAGGGGAGGGAGTGGGAATCGTAGCATTCCCATCGCGATCCGACCTCCCCAGATTCTCCTATCGGCCCGACCCTCGGTGCTTCATGGGTTGCCCTGGGCAGCATGCCGCCAAGACGGGTATGCTAGTGTCACGTGCAACGATTTTAGCGACCAGCCCCCCCTTCCCCCCCCCCCCCCCCCCCGAAAAACTAAACCCGGACAATCAAAGCATGAAGGTTCTCGTTGTTGGCGGCGCAGGGTACATTGGCAGCCACGCGGTGCGGGCCCTCGAAGCCGGGGGCCACGAGGCGTGGGTCTATGACAACCTGACCCAAGGGCATGCGGGAGCGGTTCCCGAAGGAAGGCTCCTGAACGGAGATCTGCTCGATCACGATGAGCTCGCGCGACTGCTCGAGGAATCGGCATTCGACGCCGTCATGCACTTTGCCGCCCTCGCGTTGGTGGGCGAGTCGGTGACCGAGCCGGCGCTCTACTACCGAAATAACGTCGTGGGCACCCTCAACTTGATGGATGCGATGCGGAATGCCGGAATCTGGCGGATCGTCTTTTCCAGCACCTGCGCGACCTATGGCACGCCCGAGAAAGTGCCGATCGCCGAAACGACGCCGCAGCATCCCATCAACCCCTACGGATTCACCAAGCTGGCCATCGAGCATGCCCTGGCCGACTACGCCGCGGCTTACGGGTGTGGGTACGCGGCGCTAAGATACTTCAACGCCGCCGGAGCGCATCACAGCGGCGAGATCGGCGAGGATCACGATCCCGAGAGCCACCTGATTCCCCTGGCACTTCAAGTCGCCTTGGGGCAGCGCGCGAATCTCACCATCTTTGGAGACGATTACCCCACCCCAGATGGCACCTGCATTCGCGACTACATCCATGTCGAGGATTTGTGCGACGCCCACGTCCGCGCTTTGGAACGCCTGGAGCGCGGCAAGGGACTCAAGCTCAATTTGGGAACGGGTCGCGGCTTCAGCGTTCGCGAGGTGATCGCCGCCTGCCGCACGGTCACCGGCCATGCCATTCCGACCGAGATTGGCCCCCGGCGTGCTGGCGATCCCCCTGAACTGGTCGCCGATAGCCGGCTCGCCCAGTCGGAACTCGATTGGCAATGCCGATATCAGGAGATTCAAACGATTGTCGAATCGGCATGGAAGTGGCATCGGCACCATCCCCTGGGGTACGGGGATTGACCCACAACCGACGGATTTCGTGACAAACCGGTGGCCTGGCCTGCCGGGCACCATGGCAAAGGAAACTGCCTCTCCCGTAACACGCATGCAGAACATCATCCTCGAAGAGCCGTACGAGTTTGTCTCACCGATTGAATCGGATTGGTGGGTCTGGTTCCTGCGCTTCCGCCTGAGAAGATATCTTCGCCGCTACTTCGGCGTCGACACCCACGATTGCCGGCACGTCGAGCGGATTACCGACTCGATCAACAAGGGGTACGGGATCCTGCTTTGCCCCAACCATGCACGTTTGAGCGATCCCCTGGTGGTGGGTTTGCTGACCGGAGAACTCAAGCAAAATGTCTTCACCATGGCAAGCTGGCACCTCTTTTGCGAAGGCTGGTACCAGCGGGCGATGCTCCGGCGGCTGGGGGCCTTCAGCGTTTACCGTGAGGGAAACGACCGCCAGGCCGTGAATTGTGCGATTGATATTCTGACCGAAGGGCGACGCCCGCTCGTCATTTTCCCCGAGGGGGCCGTCTCGCGGCATTGCGATATCCTGATGGACGTCATGGATGGCCCCGGGTTCATTGCTCGCCAGGCCGCCAAGCGCCGCGAGAAGGAGGGCAAGCCTCCCGTCGTCATCCACCCGGTCGCCATTCGCTACGCCTACAATGGCGACCCACACAAAGCCGTGGCCGACGATCTGACACGGCTCGAGCGGAGTCTCTCCTGGGAACCGCAAACACATCTGACCACGGTCCAGAGACTTCTCAAGTTGGGAGAAGCGATCCTCGCGGTCAAGGAAGTCGAATACACGGGCACCGTCCGCGCTGGCAACCCCTTCGACCGCGTCGAGACGTTGGCGATGGATACGCTTCACAAGCTCGAAGAGAAGTGGCGGATCAAGGAGCGTTCGGGGGGAATCGTCGCCCGCGTCAAGAATCTCCGCTCGGTGATTCTTCCCGATATGATCGCCAGGCAGGTGAGCGAGGAGGAGCGGGCCGCCCGCTGGCGAGATCTGGGGGCCTGTTACTACATTCAGCAGATGGCACACTACCCCCGCAAATACCTTCGCACAAAATTGGAGAACCTGCCAGAACGCATTCTCGAAACGGTCGAACGCCTCGAGGAGGACTTTACCGACCAATCGGCATACCATGGCCCACTGCATGTGACGATCGATGTCGGAGAAGCCGTTTTGGTCGAGAGTCAGCGGGAGCGCGGGGTCACCAACGACCCGGCAATGGCCCAAGTCGCCACGGAATTGCAAGGCATGCTGACGGCACTGGCCGACGAGCGACGCCAACTGCTGGGCATCCCCCCCCGAGAATTGGGAACCCCCTGACCGGACAAGATTTCGCCCGTGCGCGGGTTGAACTCGGCCCTCCCGCTAGTCATCCTGGAAGAAAGTCTTCTGCCCGCTTCCTATCGACGTTACACGCCGAGTGACATTCATGTCTGATCATATCACCTCACTACACTTGCTTGGCGATGGAGACGAGGGGGATTTCTTTGCTCTGCTGTCGGACAAGCAGATACTCGCCACACGCGATGGCAAACCCTATCACCGCGTCACCTTCCGTGACGCGAAGCGGGAAGTGAGTTTTCCCATCTGGAACGACGCTCCCCTTGCCAAGGAGTGCCGCGAAGCCTGGCGGGCCGGGCAGTTCTTTAAACTGCGAGCAGGCTACCGCGAAACGAATTACGGGCCTCAGCTCGACATTCTCAGGATTCGCCCGGTGGTCGATGCGGATGCCGAAGATGGTTTCGACCCCACGATGTGCGCTCCTCGTTCGCGGTTCGATGCGCAGGCGATGTTCGATGAGCTGATGGAAATCGCCGACGAGGCAATTCTCGACCAGCAACTGAAGGCACTCGTCACTGGCCTCTATCACCTGCATCACGACGAACTACTGGTCCTGCCGGCTGCCCGGGTGAACCACCACGCTTACTTGGGAGGCTACCTGGAACATGTGCTGAATGTCACCCGGCACACGCTGTTCCTCGCTCAAAAGTATCACGAGCTTTATGCCGATCTGCAGCCCCCCGTCTCCATCGAGATTGCCGTCGCCGGTGCCCTGCTGCACGACATCGGCAAGCTCCGCGAGCTCCGTGTCGGTCCGGCTGGTGCCTCCTACACACCCGAGGGAACCCTGGTCGGACACATTCTGCAAGGCCGCGACATGCTTCGTGAAGCGGCGGCCGGAACAGAGCTTCCCCTCGAAACGTTGCTCCGACTGGAGCACATCATTGTCTCCCACCAGCGGCTCCCCGAGTGGGGGTCGCCGAAGCCGCCGATGTTTCCAGAAGCCTTGATCGTCCACCATGCCGACGATCTCGATGCCAAGATGCAGATGATGGCTCGTGTCATCGCCGAACATAGCGGCGACGAGCCTTTTACCACTCGCCGCAACTCGCTCCATCATGCGGTCTATCGGGGGCCTCTCCCGCCGGGAGAATCAGACGACGAACCTTTTCAACTGAACCCCTAGGGCGCCATCAGCCGAAGTCGATACGCAGCACATCCTGGTCATCCCCGGCAAAGGACTTGGCCTCTTCGATCGTCGCCTGGACATTCCCTGGAAGTCCCATGGTGTCTCCCCCCTTCATTCCATTCGGCTGCTCGAGTTGGAAGTGGGCGATGTTGTAAACGTGGTTGACCAGGTCTTGGGGATCTCCCTCATAATGCCCCACCTCAAGTTCCAGCTTTCCAAACGCCTCCAATCCGGTGGTGAACAGGCGCCAGGTCGCGGTGCCAATCGGTTCGATGCGGAAATCGATCCACAGATAGAGGGGCAGGTCGTCTGGGGCCATCTTGGCGGCGAGTTCGATGAAGGCCGCGGGGGAATGGACTTGCCGGCTCCCCCCCCACTGGAGCCCCAGCGCCTCGTCGCTTGCCAACAGCGCGGCCGCGAGTCGCGTGAGCTTTATCCCCTTGGCAATCCGGTCGCGCCCTTCGTCGATCAGGGCGACAATCAGATGAGCCGTGTGCCGGGCCAATTCCTGCGCGGCGTTCGGCCAATACCAAGCGCACTCGCATGGGCCCGCGAGCTGATCGAAGGGAATCGGCTGGTCGACCAAGGTGTAGGCCACCGTCGACTCTCCCCATTGGAATGTGGCCATCCGCTCGGTCGCGCTCGATTGCACTAAGGGGGCTTCGTCGGGAGCCATGGCATCGCACAGTGGACTCACCTGGCGGGGATCGGGTAGCACGGGCTCGCTGAGCGCGACGAGCGCTAGCCACGTCGAATTGGTCATGCGATCCTCCCCTGCCGCGCCTGAATCACCCGCGGCCGACCGTCCAAATCGCTGAGCGTCGACAGCCGCTCGAGAGGCGACTCGTCAACCAGTCGCTCGACCTGCTCGGCGATCATCGGGCTGATCTCGATGAGCAGCAGCCCTTCGGGTCGCAGCCGATGAGCAGCCTGCACGAGAAGCCGCGCAATGACCTCCGTGCCGGTCGGCCCTGCTTCGAGCGCAAGGTGCGGTTCGTAGTCGCGGACCGTGGCCGAAAGCTGAGCCATCTCGGGTGTCGAGATGTAGGGGGGATTCGAGACGATGCAATCGAAGGTCGCCTCGGCCGGAAGCTCGTCGAACAAATCGGATTCGAACCATTCGATTTGGGCTGCCACGTTGTGCCGCTCGGCATTGCGACGGGCAACGTCGAGCGCCGCACGACTCACATCGACAGCGGTCACCCGACTCCGCGGTAGGTAGCGTGCCGCGCAGACAGCCAGAATGCCACTCCCGGTCCCGATATCCGCAATCGACAGGGGTGAATTGATTCCGCTCGGAGCGTGGGCCTTGGCCCAGTCGAGCATGGCCACGGCCAACAGTTCGGTCTCGGGCCGAGGAATCAAGACCGCGGGAGTCACTTCGAACTCGAGCGAGTAGAACTCCCGCTTGCCCACCAGATAGGCAACAGGCTTCCCCGCGGCACGCTGCTGCACCAAGGTCCGAAACCTGGCCCGCAGGTCGTCGCCGGCAGTCTCGTCGAATGCCGTGTAGAGCATGATCCGCTGGCAGCCGCGGGCGTGGGCCAATAGCACCTCGGCATCGAGCCGGGGGGATTCGACTCTCCGCTGGGTGAAGAATTCCACCGTCCAATTCAACAGCCGCCCGATTGTCCAGCGATCCGCTTCAGGCGTGGCCTCGGGGGACGACATAGTACGATCCGCGGTGGGAGTGATGTGGCTTCGAAGGTCTCCGCTGAATCCTTACTCCAGCCCTTCCATCGTATCGCGGAGTTGCTGGCGATCGTACTCCACCAGGGCATCGGTCACCGGCTGGAAGTCGCCAGCCAAAACCTGGTCGAGCTTGTAAAGCGTGAGCCCGATGCGGTGATCGGTGAGCCTGTTTTGAGGGTAATTGTAGGTGCGGATCCGCTGGCTCCGATCTCCCGAGCCCACAAGACTCTTCCGCTCACTCGACCGCTTTTGCTGTTCGATCTGCTGCAAATGGTCGTAGATCCGGCTCTTGAGCACTCGGAGGGCCTTCGCCAGATTCTTGTGCTGGCTCTTTTCGTCCTGGCACTGGACAACGATGCCCGTCTCCAGATGGGTAAGGCGGACGGCACTCTCCGTCTTGTTGACGTGTTGCCCTCCCGGGCCGCTCGCACAGAACTTATCAAGGCGATAATCGTCTGGCTTGAGGTCAACCTCCACGTCTTCTGGCTCGGGCATCACCGCCACGGTCGCGGCGGAGGTGTGGATTCGGCCCTGGGTCTCGGTGTCGGGGACGCGCTGGACGCGGTGCCCTCCACTCTCGTACTGCAATTCGCGGTAGACCCCCTCCCCTTCCATCGCCAGCGAAAGTTCCTTGAATCCCCCCAGCTCCGTCGGACTGGCATCCATGATCTCCATCCGCCAGCCCTTCGACTCGGCGTGGCGCTTGTACATTTCATACAAGTCGCGGGCAAACAGGGCCGCTTCGTCCCCACCCGTCCCAGCGCGGATTTCCATGATGCAGCGCGAGCGATTGGCGTCTTCGCCACCGATGGTGAGCCCTAGGATCTCATCCCACAGCTCCTCGCGCTCTTGGCGCAATGTGTCGAGTTCGACCTCCGCCAGTTCGCGCATCTCCGCATCCGGCGATTCGGCCATTTCGCGGGCTTCGGAGATCTGATCGACAATCGCCTTGAAACGGCGGTACTTGCCCGCGAGTCGGGCGAGCGAGCCATGTTCGCGGGCAGTCTGGGCCAGACGACTCGAGTCGCCGAGGACCGCCGGGTCGACCAGATCGTGCTCCAGTTGCTCGAAGCGAGACAACTTGGTTTCCAACAAATCGCGCATCGGAGGTCAATCGGAAATAGCTGAATGAAGGGGGTAACAGGACGTGCCATGCGCCGGCTGTGGGCCACCGGCAAGCCGCCACCCCGTCGCTACTTCTTCTTGCCGCGAGCGAGGCTCGCGTACCCAGCCTTCGAGAACTTCGTCTTGAACTTCTCTATCCGGCCAGCCGTGTCGACAAACTTCAACTTGCCGGTAAAAAACGGATGGCAAGCACTGCAAATGTCGACCTTCAGCTCCTTGCGGGTGCTGCGCGTGGTGAAGGTGTTGCCACATCCGCAATGGACGTTGGTTTCGTGATACTCGGGATGAACGCCTTCTTTCATGACTTGCCAACTCCGCTCATGCGGGAGCCCGCTGGGCCCCATGGGATAGGCGGACCAGACCCAACAGGGTCGTCCGCTCGCTGATTTGTGGGAAGCCTATAAGAATATCGCCCCCGAAGCGACCGGGCAAGTCCGGGATGCGGCCTTTGCCACCCTCCTCTCACCCCGACAAGGACGTCCCCTCCAACGCAGGCTCGCCGCGCGCGAAACGGACCAGGTTCTCGCTTGTCACCCGGGCAATCTCCGCCAAGGCCTCGTGGGTCAAAAAAGCCTGGTGCGCAGTGACCAACACGTTGGGAAAAGTGAGCAAGCGCGACAATTCATCATCCTGAAGGACCTGGTCGGAGAGGTCCTCGAAGAAGATCCCCTCCTCTTCCTCGTAGACATCCAGCGCCACCCCGCCGACATGCCCCGACTTGAGCGCCGCGATCAGCGCCCGGGTGTCGATCAACTTGCCGCGACTGGTATTAACCAAGAACACACCGGGCCGGGTCAGGGCGAGCGACTCGGCGTCGATCAGATGAACCGTGTCGGGGAGCAGCGGCAGGTGAAGCGAGACAACGTGGCTTCTCTCCAATAGCTCCGCGAATTCCACGTAGTACACGCCATGCGCTTCGGCCCAGGCCTGATCGGGGTAGGGATCGTGGACGAGAACCTCGGCACCAAACCCCCGGAAGATCTGGGCGGCGATCCGACCGATCTTTCCCGTACCCACGATGCCGACCGTCTTGCCACAAATGTCGAAACCCACCAATCCACTCAGCGAGAAGTTGAGCTCGCGGACTCGGTTGAACGCACGATGGATCTTGCGATTGAGCGTCAGCAGCAAGGCGACGGTATGTTCGGCCACCGCGTGGGGAGAGTAGGCTGGCACTCGGACCGCGCTGAAGCCGAGCTCCTTGGCTGCCTCTAGATCGAGATTGTTAAACCCGGCACAACGCAACGCAATCAACTCGACTCCCTGACTTCGCAACGCCTCGAGACACGGGCGATCGGCCTGGTCGTTGACAAAGATACAAACAGCCCTTGCTCCCGCGGCTACGGACGCGGTGTCGGCGCAGAGGCGAAACTCGTGAAACCGCCAGTCGACCTCGCTTGCGGCGGGTGCGCCGGACAGAAAGTTGCGATCATAGGGCTTGGTGTCGAACACCGCGGTTGCGATCATCATTTTCGAATGTTTCCCGAGAGTGGTGCCCTGGTTTGACAGTATATCACCGTCGACAACTCAAGCGATACCAATCCACCACCGGATTGGGATAAAGATGATCCCACTCGTTGGCCTCCGTGTCTCTGCTTCTCTGTGTTTAATCTTTTGCCTCCTCACCAGAATCTGTGGGTGAAATCTGGCTCGGGCAGGCGTCCTAGC
>CAZYQQ010000092.1:0-22856 GCA_964650265.1 uncultured Planctomycetaceae bacterium | reverse complement strand
CACCGGAACACTGCCTCCCTTGCCGAAAAATGCTTCAGATGACTGAAGTGTTACATGATTTCTAATTTATGATTTGCCGCGATTGAGACTTGTTGCCATTCGCCAATCCCAAATCATAAATCCCAAATCATAAATCGATTCGCATCCCAACGCCCTTTCGTGCTTTCGGCCTTTCGTGATCCTTTAATCGGGCGAGCTAAGCGATTCCTCCTTGGTTTGTTTAAGGATCACGAAAACGCGAAAGCGCGAAAGGGGAAATCATAAAGCTGAAATCCTAAGCCAGACCCACTTCGAAAGTGGATTGGGTTGTGAGGCCGAAACGTGTCACTTTTTTGGCGTTTCGGTGACACGTTGCGCGCGATGTGTCACCGCGGGTGACATGTCCCGGGGGGTAAGAGCGGCAAGAACCGTGTATGATGAGGGACAGTACGCGGATGGCCGCAGTGTGTTCATGCGTTCGGGGCCCGCAAGTGACGCCAACCAGTCCAACCACCAGACGCCGTTTCCGCCCGCGGTTTCGCCTGCGGTCGATTCTTATCCTGGTGACCATCTTCTGCGTATGGCTGGGGTGGCACATTCATGGGACGCGGCGGCAGCGGGAGATTGTAAGGCTGGTGCGTGAATGCCAAGGATTGGTCTGTTACGACTATGAGCGAAGGGGCAATCAATATGACCCGGCGCAACGGTCGTGGGTTCCGGATGGCGCGCTGCGGTTCTTTGGCCCCGACTTTTTTCATTCGGTTGTCGAGGTCGATTTCGTCATGCGTCCCATGGACGATCCCGAGCCACTGAACCCACATATCGAGCCTGCCCTCAATGCCCTAAGCGGTTTGCGGGGACTGGAGGAGTTGGAAATCGGTGGTGCGCAAGTAACCGATGCAAATCTCGCTCATGTTGCGAGAGTCCAGGGCCTGCGTAAGCTCTTCCTTTTTGACGCCGCCAACCTCACGGATGCAGGGGTAGCCCATCTGGCATCGCTACAACGTCTGACAAGACTCTATATCGATGCGCCCCAGATCACCGATGCCTCACTTGCGGTCGTGTCTCGGCTACCTGAGTTGGAAGAAATCGCCGTCTCCAGCGGCCAGTTTTCTGACGAGGGGCTCGAGCAACTATGTCGTATCAGGCGGATTCGCATGATCTCAATTGATGGACTTGATATCATTCCAAGTATGGTGACGGAAGGATTCGATGACGAATGAAAAAAGGGGCGGAACGTTTTTTGCCTTGAGCGCAGTAGTTTGGGCAGGCCCCAAACAAGGTAAAGAGGCGCTCGCGGACATTTCTCAAAGTGGTACTGGGGACGAGACTCGTTGATGACCCTGGTTCGCGCGACTTGTGTTGGGGCCATGGGCACACGTAAAATATCGCAGTGAAGGAGCGAGCTTCGCTTTCGCCAGGTGCGGCGATTGATGGGAATCGGAATGGGGCGTCCGCGCGGCACGTCAAACTGGGTTCATTCACAATTCCTCGGACACCGAACGAGCTCTCGGTACAAGTTTCGGATCACGTCTCCAGGCCGCCCATTTTTATTCGATCTCCCGACTCCCACTGGTCGCATTGCTCAAAGAATGTCTCAACCGAATGTTTCCGGTGGCGGTCTTCCTCGTCGAATTGGCCTGTGGAGCGCAATGGCGGTGGTCATCGGCTCGACGATCGGGTCGGGAATCTTCCGATCGCCGGCCGGGATCGCCGACCGGATTCCGGGACCGGGTCCGCTGCTCGCCATCTGGATCCTGGGGGGTCTCTTTGCCTTGTGCGGTGCCCTCACCCTGGCCGAGCTGACCAGCGAAGTACCGCGAACGGGCGGGTTCTATGCGCTCTTGCGTGAGGGGTGGGGTCGGATCCCGGCATTCCTCTTCGGTTGGAGCCAGCTTACCATTGTCCGCGCGGCCGCACTCGGCGCGATCGCGATCACGTTCGCCGAATACTTCGTGCGTGTGCTCGGATTCGATCCCGGCGTCGCTCCGTACGACCAGTACGCGAAATACATCGCAGCCGTGGCTATCGTGGTCACGGCCACGCTGAACATCGTTGGCGTGAAATGGGGATCGTCGATCATCAACTTCACCACCATCGCCAAATTCGGCGGTTTGGCCTTTATCGTCGTCCTCGCGCTGGCCATCGGATGGCCAAACACGGGTGGACACTTCACGCCCTTCGTTCCCACGGGGAGCGTGCGGATGGGTGCGTTTGGTCTCGCGCTGGTGTCGGTGTTGTGGGCGTACGACGGCTGGGCCGACGTCAGTTATGTCGCCGGTGAAGTCACCGATCCTCGCAAGAACCTGCCCCGCGCGATCATCGGCGGCACCATCGCCGTCATTGCCATCTACGTCCTCGCCAACATCGGCTACATGGCCGTGCTGCCGATCGAAGAGATCAGAAGATCGGGCCTGGTTGCCGCCGATGTGGCTGAACGGATCGTCGGGCGAACGGGGGTGGTGTTCGTTTCGGTAACCGTGATGATTTCGACCTTCGGCACCCTGAGCGCGAGTCTGCTCACGAGTCCGCGGGTGTTGTTCGCCATGGCCGAGGATGGAATGTTGTTCGAGCCGATCGCGCGGGTCCATCCGAAGTTCAAGACGCCGCACATTGCGATCGGACTGGTGGCGACAATGGGTCTCATTTTCGTGCTACTGCTGCGGTTCGAGAAACTCGCCGACACGTATGTCATCGCGATGATCCCCTTCTACGCACTCGGCGTCGCGGCGGTCTATCGGCTGCGGAGGAGGCCCGGCTATGCGCCGTCGTTTCGGACGCCGGGCTATCCGGTGGTGCCAGCACTGTTTATCGCCTCGGTCGTCTACTTGCTAGTCAATGCGCTCATCGATCCCTCGAGTCGCTACTGGGCGATTGGCATTTTTGTCGTGCTGCTGGCGGGGATCCCGTTTTTCCACCTGACTGTGGGAAAGGACAAACGCTGACCGAGAAATCGGGCGTTTGCATGTCTCCTTTTCGATTTCGAATAGCAATGGAGTTCGCCCCACCTCGAAGGGGACTGGCTTGTGGGTCCGAAGCTTGTCACGGGGAGTGACACGTCAACGCGACGTGTCACTTTTTTGGCGTTTCGGTGACACGTCGCGGCGATGTGTCACCGTGGGTGACATGTTGTGGGGGAGTAAAAACGGCTCGCGGGGTGTAGAATCGGGGGAAAGCGGCGGCCAGCCGTAGAGTTCTCCCTCCCCGGGCCCCAGGTTCATGGTACCAGCGACACCCACCCGCCGCTTCCGCCCGCGATTCCGGCTGCGGACGTTTCTCGTCCTGTTAACCATCTTTTGCGTCTGGCTGGGATGGCATGTTCATGGGGTACGGCGGCAGCGGGAGGCAGTGGCGGCGATTCGGGAATATGGCGGTTTCTGCTATTACGACTATCAGTGTAAGGAGGGAAAGCCAGACCATGACTCGGAGTCCTGGGCTCCGAAACTTGCCCTGGAACTTTTGGGAGACGATTTTTTTCACTCGATCGTGCAAGTGGGCTTCGACTACAACGCCAGGTTGCGCAGTGGGCGCGACATGCATTCACTTCCCACTGCGGAAATAGGGAAGCTGTCGAAGGCCACGGTTCTGTTTTTGGAAGACTACGCAATCGATGACGACGATCTCAGGCACCTTGGCCGATTGACCCAGCTGGAGGTTCTGGCGATGGAGCACGGCATCGGAGTCACGGACGAGGGAGTGGCCCATTTGTCGCGGCTTGGTAAGCTCAAAGTTCTTTACATTCACAATTCGGAAACGAGCGACCCTGCCCTCAAGTGTCAACTCGGTGACCGATCGCTCGAGGTATTCTCCCGTCTGCCCCAGTTAAGCACGCTCCGTGTGTGGGGGACTTTTACTGACGAAGGTGTGAGTCATTTGAGTCGCCTCGAGAATCTGCGCGAACTCTCCCTTGCCCATGGGAATCGCCAACACCAAAACGAGATCACCGACCAGTCGCTCGCGTTCCTGCTTGAATTGCCGGATTTCGAACGGTTGGATCTCAGCCAGACAAAGGTCACGCCTGAGTTTGTCGAGCAGGTCAAGACAACATTTCCCGAGTGCGACGTTTCCTGGTGACAAATGACCATTCCTAGCGAACCATCCGATTCGAAGGTTCAGCGTCGCTTCCGCCCGCGGTTCAGCCTGCGGACGTTTCTGGTCGTGGTGACCATCTTTTGCGTCTGGCTGGGGTGGCATATTCACGGGACGCGGCGGCAGCGGGAGGCGGTCCGGGTCATCGGTTCGTACGGTGGTCACTGTGTGTACGACTACGAGGGAGATTTTAATCGTCAGAGCTGGGTACCCGGCCCTGTCCTGGAACTGCTCGGGCGCGACTTCTTTCACTCCGTTGTGCGAGTTCATTGCACTCTCCACGAGAGTGTGGAACGTCGTAGAGACATCCTATCGCCCCTCACGGCTGAGATAGCCAGGCTGCCAAAGGTGACCGATCTGTTTTTTTTAGCACGTTACGACATCGACGACGATGATCTCCGCCATCTGGGACGGCTGACGCGGCTCGAGAAGCTGGGCATCGAGAATGCCGCCGAAGTCACGGACGAAGGGGTGGCCCATTTGTCGCGGCTTCGTAACCTCAAGATTCTTTTTCTTCGTAATTCCGCATTCTCCAACCACAACCTTAGGGGCCAGCTCGGCGACCGGTCGCTCGAAGTCATTTCTAGGCTCCCCGAATTGAGGGAGGTCCACGTATGGGGGACATTTACCGACGCGGGAGTGAGCCACCTAAGTCGCCTCAAACATCTCCGGGTCCTCACCCTCGCCCACTGGGCCCCCGACCACCAGAACGAGATTACGGACCAGTCGCTGGAGTTCCTGCTCAAATTGCCAGCCATGGACCGGTTGAATCTAGAGCAGACCAAGGCCACACCCGAATTCCTCGGCAAGCTCATGGACAAGTTTCGCAAGTGCGTTGTGAACGGCTCCGCGTCAGATGTGTGAAATGCTAGGGGCCGATCGCCCAGTCTTTTGCAACGACTATGAGCGCGAAAAGGCTGAAGGAGGAAGGATGAAAAAGGAGAGCGAAAGATGCTCTCTACGTGGCTGTTCCATTTGATGGTGCGGCGGAGGTTTTTGCAATCAACTCTCCCGCCTGAACAACCCCGAGCGTTCGAGCCATTTGCCGAATTCCAACACCGGCAGAATGGTGTGCGACCAGAGCAGGAGGAAGGCCCATTCCCCTAGTGTCAGAGGGGTCAGTTCGAACGCCCGCTGGAGGAACGGAACGTAGAGGATGACAACGAGCAGGATAATCTCCCACACGATGGCGATGTTTAGCCAGCGGTTGACCAGCGGACGGTGGAGGACGTGCTGGTGGTCGGAGCGGTATCCGTAGGCTTTGAAGAATTGGATCAGGACGAGCGAGATGAAGGTCATCGTCATCGCTTGCTGATTCGTATAGCCGATGGTCCGTGCCCCGATGAACAGAATCAAATTGGTAATCGCCGACCATGCTCCCCCTAGCAACATCAGCCGGATGACCGATGGCGTGAAGATGCCGCGGCGCGAGTCACGCGGCGGGAGCTGCATGATGTCGTCCTCCGGCGGGTCGACGGCCAAGGCGAGGGCGGGGAGGCCGTCGGTGGCGAGATTGACGTAGAGAATCTGCACGGCCGTGAGGGGCATGGGGAGTCCCATGGCCGACGCCCCGGCGATCAGGCCGATCTCGCCGATGTTGGCCGAGAGCAAGTACATGAGATACTTCTTGATATTGCCGTAGATCCCGCGCCCTTCCTCGACCGCCGCCACGATCGACGCGAAGTTGTCGTCGGTTAGCGTCATCGCGGCCGCTTCCTTGGTGACGTCGGTCCCGGTGATGCCCATGGCGATGCCGATGTCGGCCTTACGAAGCGCCGGGGCGTCGTTCACCCCATCGCCGGTCATCGCGACGACGTGCCCCAGCGACTGTAGCGCGCCGACGACACGTAGCTTGTGGGAGGGCGAAACCCGGGCAAAGATCTCGATCGCTTCGATGTCGGCCCGGAGCGCCTCATCCGAAAGGCTGTCTAATTCGGCCCCCGTCACCACCCGGCCTTGCTTGAAGATCCCCAGGTCGGCGGCGATCGCCTTGGCGGTGATGGGATGATCGCCGGTAATCATGACAACCTTGATGCCGGCCGCTTCGCACTTTTCGACCGCCGCCTTGGCTTCGGACCGGGGGGGATCGATCATGCCGACCAGCCCGAGCAGGGTCAGCCGCTGGTCGACCGAGTCGCGCGAGGCGTTCTGCTGGCGGGCCAGGGCCAACACGCGGAGGGCCTGTTCCGCCATCCGCCGGCCGACCTCAGCGATCCGCTCCTGCTCGGCCTCGTCGAGCGGCACCTCTCCTCGTTCGGCCAGTATCGTCTGGCAAGAGGGGAGCAACAATTCGGGCGCCCCCTTGGCGTAGGCCACCAGACCACCCTCCGTCTGATGGAAGGTCGTCATCCGCTTGGTTTCCGAGCTGAAGGGGATTTCGTCGACGCGCGGCAGCTCCTCCTCGAGCTCTGCCTTGTCGAATCCCCCCTTGGTGGCGACCACGACCAAGGCCCCTTCGGTCGGGTCCCCATGGACATGCCAGGCGTGCGACTGCTCGTCGCGGACGAGGTGGGCGTCGGACGCCAGGACCCCCGCCTTGAGCAATTCGCGGAGCGGCTCCGGTGGCTCCACCTGTTTGCCATCGCGGGAGAACTCCCCCTCGGGCTTATAACCAGCACCGGAAACCTCATAAGTTTGGCCGGCGACGTGGAGTTGCCGCACGGTCATTTCGTCCTTGGTCAACGTGCCGGTTTTGTCGGAGCAAATCACGCTCGTGCTGCCGAGTGTTTCGACCGCCGGCAAGCGGCGGACAAGGGCATTCCGCTTGACCATCCGTTGCACGCCGATCGCCAGCGAAACGGTCACGACCGCCGGCAAGGCCTCGGGCACGACGGCGACCGCCAGCGCGACACCAAACAGCAACAGTTCGGTGATGGTCTGGTCATGTTCTTCGCGCCGCAACAGGCCAAGCGCCACGATCACAACGACGATCACCAAGGCCGCGGCAGCCAGGACCCGGCCAACACGATCGAGGTTCTCCTGCAGCGGCGTCCGCGACTGCTCGATCCCCTGCAACATCCGGGCGATGGTGCCGAACTCGGTGTTCATGCCGGTCGCCACCACGACGGCACTCCCCCGCCCGTAGGTGACGGCCGTGCCGGCAAAAGCGATATTCGTCCGGTCCCCCGCCGTCAGGTCGCTCCCGGCAAGTGGTGCGGACTGTTTTTCGATCGGCACCGACTCGCCCGTCAGGGGGGCTTCGTCGGTTTGCAGATTATGGACCTCGGTCAGCCGGCAGTCGGCTGGCACCTTATCCCCCGCCGCAAGCCGGACAACATCCCCCGGCACCAGGTCGCGGGCCGGGATCTCTGTTTCCTCGCCACCCCGTATCACGGTGGCAGTCGGGGCGGCCATTTGTTGCAAGGCCTCCATCGCCCGCTCGGCCCGGTACTCTTGGTAGAATCCGAGGGCCACGGCAAAAAAGACGATCACCGCAATGATGATCGACTCGGTGCCGTGACCGGTGGCGAGCGAAAGCCCGGTGGCGACGATCAGGATCAGCAGCAGGACATTCTTGAACTGATCGAGCAGAATTTGCCACGCCGAGATTTTATGCCCCGCTTGAAGCTCGTTCGGGCCATGGTCGGCAAGCCGCTGGCGAGCGTCCTCCTCCGCCAGTCCGCCGGGGGAGGAGGAAAGCTCCTGAAAGACATCGGCGACCGTCAGCGCGTGCCAGGCCGGTTGAGAGGATGGCGATCGGTTCATTGAGATTTCTCGAGTGGTTATTCCTCGGGCGAATCGGCTGACAACGCCGTAATGTTCATGGGTGGCCACGCCTCTAGGTGCGGAGGAACATGAGCCACGTCAGGTAGGCCAGGTAAATAGCAATTCCCAGGCCACCTTCCAGCCGGGAAATGCGTTTACCGGTCAGGAACACGGGAATGGCCCCGATGGCGACCCCGGCCATCAGCGGGATATCGAACCATAGCAGTTGCGGCTCGACAGGCAAACCACCGGGCGACACGATGCAAATCGTGCTGAGGATCGCCAGGATGTTGTAGATGCCGCTCCCCAGGAGATTGCCGATGGCCACATCCCGATCGTCCTTGATCGTGGCTACGATGGTCGTCACCAGTTCCGGGGACGAAGTGCCGAAGGCGACGACCGTCAACCCGACGACGGTGGTCGAGACGCCGAAAAAACTCGCGATTCCGACGGCACCATCCACTAGCAGATCGGCCCCCAGCACCGTCAGGGCGATGCCGAACGAGAGCATGGCGGCGTACCAGACGAGCCCCCGCAACTGGCGCTTGCCGGGTGGAATCGTCTCCAGCCCATACTCTTCCTTAAACTCCCGCTTGGCGCGCCGCGATGCCTTGCGCGTAGCGACAATCAGCGCCCCGGTGTAGAGGCAGCCGGCGATGAACATCAACATGCCATCGGCGCGCGACAACACCCCATCCCACGCCAGCACCGTCATCAGCGTGGCGGCCAACACGATCATCGGCAGTTCGAGCTTGAAGATTTGCAGGTGGAGCGGCAATGGCCGTATCAGCGCACTGAGGCCGAAGACCACCAACATCACAAAGAGATTCGCCCCCGCCACATTCCCCACGGCGAGCCCTCCGCTCCCCTGCCAGCTCGCCGCGACGCCGACCGCCAACTCCGGCGTGCTGGTGCCGATCGCCACGATCGTCAAGCCGATCACCATCGGCGAGATGCCGAGCATGGTGGCAACCCGCGACGCCCCCCGGACCAATAACTCCGCCCCGACGACCAGCAGTCCGAGTCCCGCGACAAACAGCACGAGCGCCATATCGTGTCCTTTACGCTCTGTTGCTTGCCTGTCTTCGCAAATGTAGCGGCTTGAAACGGGGGCTCCCCCGCGGCTGTCCTACCTATCCGTTTCGGATTGTAAAGGGCAAAAGGCAAATTTGCGATGCACCGCCACCGCAAAACCGAGGGGGACCAGCAGGGCAATCATCGCCAACGCGTGTGGCTCGGGGATCGCCGACATCGGCGCCACGGCGATCACGCCATTGGAGACTAGCTCCCGGGTATCCCAGCCGAGGCCGCCACCCAGCCGCGGGAACTCGAGTGCGAGCTCCCCCGCCGTGGAACTGAAGTCGAATAACTGGAACGTCGTCCCCAGTTCGGGGGCATACCCGTCCAATAGCGCGAGGCTCAGCGTCCCAGCCAGGGCGGCATGGCCGGTGACGACGAGCTGGTCGTACGCTTGGGGGCCGGCGATCTCGAAGGCGAGGCGGCCGGCGGCCGTTTGCGTGAGGTCGCCATCGATCGTGAGCAGGCCAGGAGAGTTGCCGGGGGCGATAGTGCCGCTGTTTACGACGTTGCCGATGATGGTGCCGCCAGAACCGGTGAGGAGGCCCGTGTCGTTGATAAGTAGTTGTGCCGTCGAGAGGACCGCGCCGTCATTGATCGCCAGGGAGGTCTTTTCTAGGCTCGACGCTGATGGCACACCTAGGGCAATGGTCTCGTGATTGATCCAGTGCGACCCCTGCCCTGAAAGCAACACAGTCGCTGGCGGATCGGAGCCCGCCGAGGGTGCCAAACGCCTCAGAAGTCCCTTTGAACTTTTGAGGGTGGCGCCGTTTTGGACCTCGATCCGCCCGTCTAGGACCTGGACCTGGTCACGCACGTCCCATTCGGAACCGGTGTCGCTGAGTACCGCTGTTCCTCCGTGATTCACAAACCCGTTCCAGCTTTCGACTCTGCCTTCCTCTTGAACGATGACCGAGGAGGATTCGCCCTGGATGGATAGATTCCCGTCGATCGTCCACAAAGATGCCGAGCCCGCGACGACTACCTCGCTACTCCTCCCGCGCATCGACACGAAAATCGGTTCGACACTACCATCACGCCTCCCACGGTTCGACTTGTGATGAATCCAGCCACCGTCGAGGACCGTTACACGGCTGGCTCCAAGTTCGCCAAGATTGACATCACCCACGCTGTCCCATCTCGACCCCTCGCCGGCGACAATCACCTCCCCGACACCATCCCGCGATTGGCCGACGGAGAACGTGTAGGAACCACTTGTTTCGAATGTGGCCCCCTTCTCGACCTGAATGAGCCCACTGCCGCTGCTCCCCACGACGATTCGTCCCGTGGCACTCCAGTTGGACCCCGCATCTGTCACAATCGCCTCGCCATGCGACCCTATGAAGTTGCCGATCACCAGATGGTCCAGTGCCCCACCACCTTCCAGTCGGCTACCCTCTTCAATCCGCAAATGCCCCTGGCCGATACTTCCGATGACGAGGCTATGCCGGTTTGTCCACTGCGCGCCATTCGAGAGTGTGACGATCCCTTCGCCCGTCTGGTAGCCCCCAAGTACAGTCGAAAAGCCATGCACCACCGCACCATCGAGGGTCAGCGTTCCGGGCCCCTTCCCACCCACGATCAGGGTGCTTTGCATTGTCCATGTCGAATCGTGGCCGCGGATCAGCACGTCGCCTCGGGATCCGGCCTCCCTCGCGATAGTCGTCTCGCCATTCCAAAGCCGCGCTCCATCTTCAAGAGTGAGCGATCCCGCCCCGCGATAACCAACCGTGAGCGTGCCGAAGCGGTTGTTGTTCTGCCCCACTTCCCAAGAGGAATCTTGGCCGCTGATGAGGACCTCCCCAA
The DNA here is from genome assembly GCA_964650265.1 of uncultured Planctomycetaceae bacterium. GTDB lineage: Bacteria > Planctomycetota > Planctomycetia > Pirellulales > Lacipirellulaceae > CAZYQQ01. The sequence continues at coordinate 12,200 of CAZYQQ010000092.1, read as the reverse complement.
TCCCCGTGGCCTCGTACCCCAAATAACTATCGCTCGACTTCATCGTCCCGCCATGCTCGATTCGGAGCGTCGCCTTGCCACGATCACCGATATAACGGTATCCCGAGTAGACTCCGTTGTGCGTCCAGGTTCCACCCGAAAGCATCAGCGTTGATTGCGAGCCGGCTTGCGTCGCGATACGCGCCTCGGACGGAACCACCAAGCTCGCTGTTGCATTTATCTCTATCTCGCTCCCGATCGTTTGAAGGCGGGTGGCGGTCAGCGAACCTTTCTCAAGAGAGAGGCGGCCCATCTCCACGTTGAAACTCCCCCTCACGTTTCCTCCTTCACTAAGAGCCAGCAACCCTGCACCCGTCTTAGTGATCCACCCTTGCCCCAGAATAGGTGCCGCAATCTCATGCTCCCCGCTGGCGACATGGATCTTCGACGGCCCCAAGAACGTAAGCGAGCTGGTCGCATCGCCTGCAAGAACGTAGCGACGGCTTGAACTGTCGAACGTCAAATCGGTAAGGGCGACTGGTGCATCTACCGTGACGACAGCCTCGCCAACTCCTTCACCACCAAACACTGCCGTAGCGCCTGCGTGGTTGGGTGCCGCATCACCCTGCCAGTTCTGCGGATCGGTCCAATTGCCACCCGCGATCCCCTCCCATAAATGTGGGCCATCGATCAGCGAGAGAGATGCAATCGAACCCCATACTTTGTACGGGATGCGGTCCATTCCGTAATGGGTGAGATCGATGACGAAGCCATTGTTTCCTAGCGGAAGCAGCGTCGTCGGAACCGAGTCCCCAGTGACTAGTGGTTCGAAGTGGAACACCACCGTGTCGATACTGGCGGGCACCGACCCACCGACTCCATAGAGCGGGTACCGGGCTTCCAGCGAAAACACGTCGGGGGGAAACTCCGGCCCCAAGTCGCGATTCAACCTCAAGTTGAGCGCTTGTGTCGATGCGAGATAGCCGACGGTGGGGTCGTTGCCGATCTGAAGATGCAGCGCCCCCGCGGGTGACGTGAAGGCTCCGATCGTCGGATCGGGGTTCGCATCGACGAGGTCGGTCTCCCAACGCACGAAACCAGTAACGGGCGCTCCCAAGCTAAGCCACGGGAAGTACGCACTTGGAGGGGCGGCTCCGATGACATCGATCGTCCCGGAAAAACGATACGTAATCACCTCCCCACAAGCCCTACCGGGCGTACCCGTCGCGAAGACCAGTAGTAACAGGGGGTGGGAGATCGACCCAAGAAAAGAGCGGGGCATGAAGAATCGCTTCCCATCGTCAGCTCACGCACCAGCCGCGCGCGTGACAGTTTGGCCCCTGACGCCATGTATTGTGGCACAAATCACTTCCCCGAGCAAGTGAAAGATGTGCTCTTCGGTCACCGCCAGGTGCTCCTCGACGAACTCACTCATCCCGGCGGAACGAATGCCCCGTCTTCAGCCCCACGACAAACAGCACCAGTGCGATCGCGCCGAAGAAGAAGATCGTATCCCCTGGCACTCGCATCCAACGCCAGGTCTGCATGATCGGGGTTTGCATGAATTCGGCGCTCCGGGCGTACCAGTAGCCATGCTCCACCGAGGCCCAAGTCTGTAGCAGCCCGACCGGCAGCAGGCTCAAGAGGCACATCGCCGCCAGCCCGCCGTTGAGTCCCCAGAAGGCGAATCGCAGCAGGCCATCCTTCCAGATCACCCCTGGCAGCAGCACCCGCAGGCACATCAGCATCAGGCCGATGCCAAGCATGCCATAGACGCCGAACAGGGCGGCGTGGCCATGGAGCGGGGTCGTGTTGAGACCCTGCATGTAGTAGAGGGCAATCGGCGGGTTGATCATGAATCCGAACAAACCGGCCCCTACCATGTTCCAGAAGGCGACCGAGATGAAGAAATAGATCGGCCACTTGTAGCGCTGGACCCAGGGGGAAGTCCGCGAGCGGCGGAGGTCTTCCATCGCGTCGAACCCGATCAATACGAGTGGCACGACCTCCAGCGCGCTGAAGACCGAACCCCAGGCGAGCGCCACTGTCGGCGTTCCCGAGAAGTAGAGGTGATGGCAGGTGCCGATGATTCCACCGGAGAGGAAGATGGTCGCCGACAGGAGCGCGGCCGCCGCGGCCAGTTGAGGCCGGATCAGCCGCAACCGCATGAAAACAAAAGCGATTACCGTGGTGGCGAAGACCTCGAAGAACCCTTCGACCCACAGGTGGACGACCCACCAGCGCCAGTATTCGACCATCGACAGGTGGCCATGTTGCCCCCAGGTAAGTCCCGCACCGTAGAAGAGGGCGATCGCCCCGGTCGCCACGGCCAGGAGCGCCACGAGTTGCTTCTGGTCTCCCTCGCGACGCAGCGCGGGCCACAGCACGCGGAGCATCAGGAAGAGCCACAACAATAACCCCACGAAGAGCGCAAGCTGCCACGCCCGACCCAGGTCGACGTACTCGTACCCTTGATGGCCGAAGTAGAACGACATCGTGTCGCTCAGCTTGTTCTGCACGGCGAGCCACTGCCCGGCGAGGGAGCCGAGCACGACGACCAAGAGCGCGAGGAACAGGATGTTGACCCCGAGCCGCTGCCCCTTGGGCTCGTGGTCGCTCACCAGGGGCCCGATGAAGAGCCCCGCCGCGAGCCAGGCCGTGGCGATCCAAAACAGGCCAAGCTGAATGTGCCAGGTCCGCGTCACACTGTAGGGGAGCCACTCCGAAAGGGGAAAACCATAGAACCCATCCCCTTCGACCCCATAGTGGGCCGTCACCACGCCGAGCGTCATTTGCAAGAGGAGCAGCGCGGCGACCACCCAGAAGTATTTGATCGTCGCCTTTTGCGATGGGGTCGCCTTCCACAAGGCCAAGGGGTCCTCGGTGGGGGGGCCGAGGGGCTCTTCCTCCTCGCGCTTGGTCGCATACCACCAGGCCATGCCGGCAATGCCGGCCAGCAGCATGATGATGCTCACTCCAGTCCAAACGACCGACTCGCCGGTCGGCTCGTTCCCCACCAAGGGCTCGTAGGGCCAGTTGTGGGTGTAGGTGATGTGGTCGTCCACGCGATTGGTGGTCGCCGACCAGGAGGTCCAGAAGAAGAACGCCGCCAGCTTGCGTAGCCGGTCGGAATCGGTCACCGCGCCGGCGTGGATGGCGTAGTCGGGATTTCCTTCACGGAAAATCTCGGTGTAATGGGCCAGGTTCGACTCGAAGGCCTCGGCCCGCAACGGATCGATCGTCACCTGCCCCGTCTCGGGGTCGTAGGTGTTGGCGCGCATCATCGTCTTGAGCCGCCCGGAGAGCTGCGAGCGCCATTCCTCGCCCAGTTCGTCGAATGGCTGATTGAACTCGTCGTTCGCCCAACGATCGAGAATAAAGATCGCCTCGCGGTGAAGCCAGTCGGCGGTCCAGTCGGGGGCGACATAGCTGCCATGCCCCCAGACCGAGCCGACCTCCATCCCCCCCATCGTCTGCCAGACGTTCTGCCCGGCGGAGATCTCACCCGAGTCGATCACGACCCGGCCGTCGGTGGTCACCACCTTGTCGATCAGGGGTGGCATCTCTTGGTAGATCCGCACGCCGATCCATCCCAGGACGGCAAACGACAAGACGCACACCACGACAAACGCCGCCCATAACCTGACCATCCACCGAACCTCCTAACAGGAATACGAATCGATTTAGCTCTCGTAGGGTAGGCTTCCAGCCTGCCAGCGTTTCAACATTTGGCAGGCTGGAAGCCCGCCCTACGGTTGCTCTCCTACCCGAGCCGCCGCCGCTTTTCGGCTACGAACACAAGATGATGAGGAATGTGGGCCGCGATGTCGCTCAGAAGCTGGCCCAAGGGGATGAGACCCGCCTCCGAATGGCGCACCTGCCGCGCCAGATCGCGCGGCGTGAGCGATGCGAGGATTCCCTCCATCTGCCGCCGCACCCCCTCGATCACCAACAACTCGGCATCGACCGGCCGCTTGAGGTACCCGAGCGACGCGGCGAACATGTCGGGGTCGCCGCCGAAGACCGTCGGCTCGAACTCCGCCAGGGCCCGCTTCATCCGATCGGCGTAGACGACTTCGAAGTCGGCAATGTGGCAAATCACCTGCCGCGTCGACCACAGCCCCGGCACCGGTTGGGCGTCGAGCTCCTCGTCGGTCATGCCGGCAATCGCCTCGCGAACCCGCTCGGGTCCCGTGTGATAGAGTTCGACGAGCTTCCGGTGGTCGAACTTCGCGCTACTCTCCCTACTCTCCATCGCTGGCTCTCCGAGTGAAAAGGTCGCTGGCTGGCTGGTCGCGGTGGAGTCCCAATTCTCGCTCAAGCTGCCGCAAGATCGTTTGAGGGTCAAGTCCAGTCCGCTGGCAGGCCCACTCGAGCGACCGGCCTCCGCAGGCATAATCGATGCCAAGCCGGTCCATCAGTGCCGCCGCTTGGGGATGCTCGATCACCCAATCGGCCACGCTCGTTTCGAGGTCACACGGCTCAGCCACTCGCGCTCCCACGGCCCTGCTCATTCTTGGCCCGCTAATTCTTGGCCACGCTTTCCGAGGTGAGCTTGGCTCGGGCCTCGGCCGGAATCCCCTCTTTGGTGGCGACCAGAATCTCGGCGATCGCGCGGCGATCGCGGGTGGAGAGGAGGGCGTATTTCGTGTCGGTCACTTCTCCCGACAGAATTGCCGCCAACCGTCCCCACACCGCCGCCAGCGCCTCGGGGGGGAGCGCGTCGAAGGCCTCCGAGTAAATCAGATAGCTGCACGGGTACACGAACAACCGCCGCTCGAGGTCGAGTTGGCGGAGCGAACGCTGCCTGTGGTCGCGACGCCCGGCCCGTTCGAACACCTCGTCAAATCCAGCGGTCCCTTTCACAGGCGCGGTCAGGGGGGCCTCCCCTACCAGCAAAAGCGCGTCGACCAGGCTGTGCGCGGCGCTCTCGATCCGTCGCTGCGTGCTTTCGAGCAGCCCTGGGGTGTCGTCCCCCAGCGCCTCCTTCATCGTCCGGTCGTAGTCGAGCGCCTGCCGAGTGGCGAAATTGGCCTTGGTGATGCGGTTATGGACGACGATCTGATGCTCGAACACCATCAGGGCCACGATGTCGCTGTGGGGCGACAGATAGCGGCTCGTGTTGAAGCGGTCGGTCACCCCCTCGACGTTCTGCCCCGCCGAGTTGTCGACCGGTCCATCGACTCGATTGCCATCGATCACCAGGTTCCCCATGTGCTGCTGCGCGCCATGGGTGCCGGTCACATACCAGCCCCCCCAGCGATCCTCGAGCGGGGTCGTGTAGTCGACCATGTGACTGCCGGCGGAAAAAATCGGCTGCCCCCCACGATCGACAAACAGCGACCGGGCCAGATGCCCCGGCACGCCATCGGTCCGCGACGAGCTGTGGCAGACCAGGCAACTATCGGTCTGACGTTTGAGGCTGGGGAGTTCGGGCCTGGTCTGATCGAGCGTGTAGAATACGGCCCCCAGTTGGGGATCGACCGCCGTGATTTCGATCACATCCCCCGCCATGCAGTAGCCGACGTAGACATCGTCCGAGAAGTAGATCGCCCGTGGGGTCCGGGGCGAAATGCGCCGCGTCTGCAGGCTCGTTTTGGAGAACACGAGCATCTGCGACTCGAGCGGCACTTCGAGTGCCTCGAGTAGCGACGGCAGGTAACCCTGCTCGCGGGTTGTGGTCAGGGTGACCTTGCCGTCTTCAATCGCCTTGACGAGGCGCGAAACACGGTTGTCGGGCGTGCTGTCGCTGTAGCTGATCGGAGCGGCCTCGAAGTCGTCCTGCCCACTTACCAGGGACGACAGAAGCAGACAGGCGGCCCCTGCGACAATCGCACAGCTCAGTCGAATCACCCGCATGATCATCTCCCAACCAAGGACATTACCCGCACAGCGCTATCATCGCCCCGGGCCCCTCCAACTTAACTCACTCCCGCGAGGACCAGTTCCTGCTTGGGGCCAAAGAACTCGTAATGGGCCTGCGAGTCGGCCACGCCGAGCTCGTTGAGCATTTCGGCCAACCCGATCATAAACGGCTTCGGCCCGCAGAAGTAGAATTCGGCGTCGAGCACCGGCAGCAATTCCTGCAACAACTCGGCGTCGACACATCCCAGGCTGTCGCACCGTCCCTGCGCCAGGTCGTCCGGCAGCGGCTCGTCGTAGCAGAAGTGGGTCGTGAAATTCTCGCGACCTTGCGCCACTTCACGCGCCTCGGCCGCCAGGGCATGGAGCCGGCTGTTGCGGGCCGCATGGACGAGCAACACCGGGGCCTCGTAGTCCTGGTGAGCCAACTCCTTGAACATCGCCAGCAGCGGCGTGATGCCGATCCCCCCTCCGATCAGCACCACCGGGCGGCCACCGAGTGCCGCCACGTCGAGCGTGAACTCGCCACAGGGGGGGCCGATCTCGATCTGGTCCCCTTCCCGCACCTCGTCGTGCAAGTAATTGGAGACAAGACCCGCCGGCGCCTCCGACGTCGGGGCCGGCTCGCGCTTGACGCTAATCCGGTAATACCCGGTGCCGGACCGGTCCGACAGGCTGTAATTCCGTGGCGAAGTGGGGGTCGTCGGGTGATCGATCCGCACGGTGATGTACTGTCCCGGCTTGAACGCCGGAATCTCGCCACCATCGGCCGGCTTCAAGTAGAACGACGTGATGATGTCGCTCTCGCGGGTCTTGCTCTCGACCACGAACTTGCGGTAGCCATTCCAGCCTCCAGGCTGGTTCACCTGATCGTCGTAAATCTGCGCTTCGCGACCGATGCAGACCTGGGCCAACAGGCCATAGGCTTCGCCCCACGCGGCAATGATCTCGTCGGTCGCCGCGTCGCCGAGCACGTCCTTGATCGCCACGAGCAGATGCTTCCCCACAATGGGATAATGCTCCGCCTCGATACCCAGCGAGCAATGCTTCTGGGCAATCAGCTCGACCGCGGGACCTAGCGCGCCAAGGTTGTCGATGTTGGCCGCGTAGGCGCAAATCGCCCCGGCGAGCGCCCGCTGCTGTGTCCCCGCGTGCTGATGGGCCTGATTGAAGTAGGCCTTCACCTGGGGATCACCCGTGAACATGAGCTGATAGAACCGCCGGGTGATCGCCTCGGCATGTTCGGCCACCACGGGTGCGGTCGCCTTGACAAGCTGAATGGTGTTTTCGCTAAGCATGGATTTTGTTCCTGTTGATGGGGGAGAACAAAAACGGTGAGGTAATGGGACTTGAGGTGGGGGGAAATAAGGCGGGGCGCTAGACGCGCTGTTCGAGGTACTCCTTCAAGGCCACGGCGCTGTTGTGCTCTTCGTCCTTGGCGGCGTAGACAAACGTGACCGGCGATTCGGTGGTGCGATGTTTCAAAAGGGCGAGTAAATCCCCCTTGGCTTTCAGTTCCTTCCAGTACCGCTGGCGGAACTCGGGCCACCGCTCCACGTCGTGGTCGTACCACTTCCGCAGCTCGGTGCTGGGGGCGAGGTCCTTGAGCCACAGGTCGATCTCCCCGGCCTCCTTGGTCACGCCGCGCGGCCAGAGCCGTTCGACCAGAATCCGCAGCCCGTCGCGTTTTGCTGCCCCGTCGTAGGCTCGCTTCAGGTGGATCATCGTGGTCGAGTGCCTTAAAATGGTCCGCTGACGCTGTGCAGGGGAGGTGGGCCTGCCGCCCAAAACCGGTTGTATTCTACATATCGACATGTAGAATACAAGCGCTGAACCCAAGGTCCCCCAAAAATGTTGCCAAAAACTGCCGAATACGCCCTCCGCACCGTCGCCGCCCTGGCTGGAAATGGGGAGCAACCCGCCTCTGCCGACCGCCTGGCCGAGCAGACCAAGGTCCCCCGCCGCTACCTGAATACCGTGCTCCAGGACCTGGCCAAGGCCGGCCTCGTCCGCTCCCGCAGCGGCCCGGGCGGGGGCCACACGCTGGCCCTCAGCCCCGACGTGATCTCGATTCTCGACGTGGTGAACGCGGTGGCCCCGGTCGAGCGAATCCGCCACTGCCCCTTGGGCCTCCCCAGCCACACCAGCCTCTGCCCGCTCCACAAGGAGCTGGACAAGGCCTACGCGGCGACCGAAGCGGCGTTCGCAAGCGTGACGATGGGAGAACTGCTGCGGTCAACGAGCAAGATTGTGCCGCTGTGCGATATCGCGCTGGAGTAAGTTGTAGGGTGGGTCAAGCGAGCGCAAACAAACGTCACCCTGCTCACAAACTCAACCGCTCGCGCCGACCCACCGTTGGCGGAATAACCACAAGCCCACGGAGCGACGCGGAGTTTGGGGTGAGCGTTTATAGGCAAGGACATTCTGACGCGATAGAATTCCATGAGTACACCTCACAAGAGCACCCCACATGTCGACCACACTCAATCTCTCATTGACGGATGAACTTCTCGCGTTCATTGACGCCAATTGCGGCGATGGCAAGCCGTGCGCGACTCCAAGCCAGTTCGTTTGCAATCTGCTGCACGACAAGAAACTCGAGTCCGAGGCTTTAGCGGCACGAAATGCCATCGTCGCCGGATATCGGGATGCCATCGCTGGACGCATTGTGCCATTCGAAGGAAACCTTCGCGCACTTCTCGATCGGACCGACGGTGGAGTTGAAACACAGAGGCTCGGAGACACAGAGAGCAACTAGCAGGGTGACGCGAGTTCGGATGGCAAGCCATCTCAATTCACAACAAGTTCAAAATCAATGCAACCCCGCTCGCTTGGCCTCCGTGTCTCTGCGTCTCCGTGTTGAACTCCTTACTCCCCACCAAATCGCTTGGCAGCATCTGCCAGATGCCAGGAGGCGTTCACCCACAATGAGGTGAGATCGGGCGCCCCGTTGAACGGATAGCGATAGGTATAAGAGTATCCCACGACGTTCCCCTCGGCATCTCGCCATTGACCCTGCCAACGGTGGACTTGAGATGGGGGGGATTGCGTGGCATCGATAAGCTCGCTCCAACCGTCGACATGGGATGAAGGGAGTGTGGGGTTCATCCAATCGAATTCAAGTGGTTCCCAGCCGAGTCGTTCGAGGTGTGCCGAGGTTTGTTCGATGACCTCCATTGCCGGGTATTGCTGCGTCAGTCCATAGGCCACGTGAAGCGACTTGTCTGGAGCGACTGTGCGCGACACGTTGGTCGCCCCCTCCGGCACCACGAGCGCAACAATCGATTCGAAGTCCGATAGCTCCCCTGGCCTTGCGACTTGGAATGTATTCACCGAAATCCCCCACCATCCGTACGTGGAAAAACAGATGACCAGCAGCCACAGCGATGCGGTCCTAAGGACCCTGCCGCGACCTGGACTCCCTGGCTTTGCCACTCCTTCCTTTCGTCCTCGGATCCACCAACCAGCCAACCAGGCGGCGCATCCCATTAGCGTGCCAATCAATTGGACCCCCGCCACGGCAACGATGGCGGGAAGCGGTAATTGCCGAAACAAGATTGCTTCGGTGAGGGGGAAAGAACAGCACAGCAGCCAAGCAGCCACGTCGGCACGCCGCGATCGCCAGAGGCCGAGCGTGAAGGTGACCGCCATCAACAGCAGCCATCCCGGTAGGTCGTCGGCGATACCCCAGCCGAATAAGCTCCAGTGTGGTAGATGTTCCAAGCCGACCAGGATTCCCAGAACGCTCAACCCGCAAAGATAGAGCGCATGACTGACGCCGACAAACAGCATCATCAACAGCGGCAGCGCGAGAAGGCTCTTGGTGCTATAGCTTGTCATTAGAAATGTCATGTGATCGATTAAAACACAAGGCTCAGCGACACGGAGGTTTGGTGTCGACCGCGGTCTTCTTTTCGCGCTACAACTCTGCTCGACTCCCTCTCACTTCAATGATCATGACCTGGCTGTCGCTTGCGTCGGTTAGGCACTGTCGATCACGGAGCTAACGATTAGACTCGCCCTGCCACGTTGGCCATCTTGCGACAGTTCTGCGGCATGACTCTCGCTACTTCCTCTCTCTATTGGATAAATCCAGTCCCACTGCTGATAAGCCGTCAGCACGATTGCCAGTATCGCTATGCCCCATAGCAACGTCCGAAGACGGAATCTCGGGATCATGGATCTTAACGACATCGACATAGAACGGGCTGCAACCTTTGCCAAGACAAGAATCTCAGGCCCACTGGAAGGGCTACGTTACTTCTCAACATATAATGAAGTGCCATCACTCTCCAGTAGGACTCGCGGCCACCTGCTGCTCTGTCTCCGTGTCTCTGCGTCTCCGTGTTAAATCCCCCCGCCAAGCCGCAAACCCGACCATTTTCCAGATGCGCGGATGAAGGGGAGACAACGCCAGCAGCACAAAGACGGCAAAGGCGGCGACCCTCGCGTAGTCGAGCTGCTGGCTTCCATGCACTTCGATCTCGGCCCAGTCGATTTCCTCGCCGCCACTGGCGGTCAACAGCGCGATGGCGTGCTCGCGATCGATCGGAATCTTCAGATCGATCACCTCGCCGTCGCATGTCAACACCTTCCGGTACTTTCGGTCGCGATAAAATGCCTTCCCTGGGGCGACGTGCCAATCTCGCGACTTGGGACTGGGTTCCGTGGTAAGTAGTGTAAGGGCTTCGTCAAACGTCAGATCGCGCGGTTCGTTCCATGCGATATCGAATGAAGTCGTCTCCATCAGTAGCAGGGTGTTCTCGGCGCCGTCGCTGATTTGTCCCGCCACCAAGCGCCCTTCCTCACGCCATGCACACTGTGGGTCGACAATGGTGAGGTAGTGAGTACGATATCCCCCTGAGTGTGAAAACCTCTGATACAGGTCAAACAGAGAGGACTTTCGGTTCTGCTCACTGTCCCACGGCTCTTCAAATCGATAGTTGTTCGCGAGAAAAGAGCCAAAGTTCGGGCTCCTTGTCAGTAGATGGACTCGCCAACTGTGCGGTTGAGACGTGTTGGGCGGGTGCCACCAGACGAGCGTCTTCGAGATATCTAGAAGACGGTCGTCGGACCGTCGAGCCTCGGAGTAGTACTTGTCGACGGGTCTCCACACCGACTCGCCAACCAGGTAGATGAGACCCGCCAGGCCGATGGCCAACAGCCCGATCACGAACCACAATAGGATCATGGCTCCTTCGGCGTACCGGAGATTACGACAGTACCATCTCCCTACCGGCACCGCGCCTACCAGCGGCAACGCCAACAACCCTCCCACCCCAAACGCCGCCAGCGCCGACGCAAGGAGCGCCGTCACGTAGAACAAGGTGGTCAGGCGGAATGTCATGATGAATATTGGGCATTGTCAGTGGGGTTCGTTCGTTGCGGCATCACCCGACGCCACACTCGCGGGTGGATCGGCAAGAGCACAAGCATGACGAACGTCACGAACGCAACCACCTTGGGATAGTTCAATTCCTTTGGGCCAAATGGGTCGACTCGATCCCAGTCCACTTGCTCCCCTCCACTCGCCGTTAGGAGCGCGGTGGCCGTCGCGCGATCGAGCGGAATCCGCAGATCGACGACACTTCCGTCGCACATAGCGACCCTACGATACCGGCACTCCCGCCAAAAGTATCCGCGGTCGCGCACATGCCAATCACGCGACTCGGGAGTTGGCACCTTAGTGAGCAGGTCCAGCGCCTCGTCGAACGTCAGATCGCGTGGTTCGTTCCATTTGATGTCGAACGAGGTTGATTCGATCAATAGCAACGTGTTTTCGGCACCGTCGGCGACTTCCTTGGGAAGCAACAGACCTTGCGGACTCCATGCACAGCCCGGGTCGACGACGGCCAGATAGTGGGTTGCCTTTCCTCCATGATGCGAACTTCTTTGATACACATATTCGAAACCCGCAAGCGCCGTCTGATTATGCCGACTGTTCCACGGCTCATCCAATCGATAGTCGCCGACTGGACCGTCTACTATGTCGGGAATTTCGCCCCGTATAAGAACGCGCCAGCTGTGCTGATCTGCTGTTAGTAACTTCTTTTCGTTTAATCGATTGAGGGAATGAGCGAACGCTTCAAGTCGACTGCGCGACTCGATGCGCGAAAAGTAACCCGGTCGGTAAGGAAGGCTATGGGGTCGAGGCCATACGACATACACAATGATACTGACGGCAAACAGGAAGAACACCTTCGATTTCGTCTGTCCACTCGCTTGCCGCAACCGGTGCCATCCCCACCCAACCACTGGCACCCCCGCCACGGCCAACAACCCTCCCACTCCAAACGCCGCCAGCGCCGACGCAAGGAGCGCCGTCACGTAGAACAAGGTGGTCAGGCGAAATGTCATGC
>CAZYQQ010000091.1:0-22921 GCA_964650265.1 uncultured Planctomycetaceae bacterium | reverse complement strand
CCCCTTTGAAACCGTACGAACCATGGCCTCCAAGCATTACGACTGCATCGTCATCGGCACCGGCCCCGCGGGTCAGAAGGGGGCGATCCAGGCCGCCAAGCTGGGTAAGAAGGTGGCGATCATCGAGAAGAACGCCGTCCTTGGCGGCGCCCAGATCAACACGGGGACCATTCCGTCGAAGGCCCTTCGCGAGGCGGTGCTCCATCTCACCGGGGCCCAGCAAAAGGGGATGTTCGGCGCGACGACCACCGTCAAACGCAACGTCACCGTGGCCGACCTGGTCGCCGTGTCGCAGACCGTGATGCGGCACGAATGGGACCTCATCCGCAACCAGTTCGACCGCAACGGTGTGGAGTTGATTTGGGGGACCGCAAGGTTCACTGGCCCCGATGAAATCGTTGTCGCCCACGACGACCAGCAGGAGCACCTCACCGCCGACCGCTTCCTGATTGCCGTGGGGACCCGGCCCGCCAGGCCCGACGACATCCCGTTCAACGACCGCTCGATCCTCACCAGCGACGAACTCCTGCGGCTCGACCACTTGCCCAAGAGCATGATCGTTGTCGGCGGTGGCGTCATCGGCACCGAGTACGCCTGCATCATGGCGGCCCTGGGGGTCAAGGTGATCCTGGTCGAGGGACGTCGCCAGGTGCTCGGCTTCCTCGACCGCGAAATCGGCGACGCCTTCCATTACTTCATGCGCCAGCGGGGGATCACCCTCCGACTGGGGGAAAAGGTCGAGTCGATCGCCGACGTCGAAGTCCTCAACGGCACGACCCGGCGGCTGGTCGAAGCCCGGCTCGAGAGTGGCAAGACGCTCCGCGCCGAAACCTTGCTCTACGCCGTCGGCCGCCAGGGGGTCTGTGGGCTGTTGGGTCTGGAGAATGTGGGGCTCGCCTGCGACGACCGCGAGCGGCTCCACGTCAACGAGCAGTACCAGACCGACGTCGACCATGTCTATGCGGCCGGCGACGTGATTGGCTTTCCGGCCCTCGCCTCGACCAGCATGGAGCAAGGCCGCCGGGCCATCTGCCACGCCTTCGGCCAGTGCGACGTGGGGAACTACAACACCGAACTCTTCCCGTTCGGCATTTACGCGATCCCCGAAATCTCGATGGTCGGCAAGACCGAGGAACAGCTCACCGAGGCGGGCATCCCCTACGAGGCAGGTGTCGCCCAGTACAAGGAGATCGCCCGGGCACAGCTACTCGGCGACGAACTCGGCATGCTCAAGCTGCTGATCCACCAGGAAACGCACAAAATCCTCGGTGTCCACGTCATCGGCTGCGGCGCGACCGAACTGGTCCACATCGGCCAGGCCGTGATGGCCCTCGGGGGGGACGCCGAGTTTTTCATCAACAACGTCTTCAACTTCCCGACCTTGGCCGAGTGCTACAAAGTGGCGGCTTACAATGGGCTCAACAAGTTGAATCATGTCCATGCGTGAGGAGTCATAGTAGCGCGACGGTCTCCGTTGCGAGCGGAAATAGGGAGCGGAAAAGGGGACTTTCTGGTTTTTCGCTGTACTGCTTTGCCAACAGTTCTCGCTCAACCGAAAAACCTGAATGTCCCCTTTTCCGCGGGCAGCGTGATTTGGCGGGAAGAATAGGACACGGATCTAAGCGGATCGGGCAGGATCACCACGGATCAGAAGAACGTTGGCCGGTCTCAGCATCGCTAGCGACTAGCGGCTGTGAATTCTGTACTGCGTACTTCCCTGCTTCGGCCTTGTCGAAAGAGAATCGCGGGTGACCAAACCACGCACAACCCTGGGTACACTTTTGGCGTGGACGACAGCGGTGGCGGTCTATTGCACACTCTCGATCGAGCTCTACTTTAATAGCTACGGCTGGATCGCCGGCGGTCTGGTCCTCGCCCTCGGCCTGCTTGTCCAATCTCTTTTGAGCGTGAGCACGCAGCACAACAGATGGTTTCTGCTGCTGACTCTCCTGACAGCGATTGAACTCGCCCTGCTCGCCAGCCTGGTGGTCAACGAAATCACCCCTCAGCCCTCCGTTATTTCCGACAACTTCCTCGCCGACTTCGGCAGAGCGTTCGGACGACTTCTACATTATGCGACGTTCACCTCGCTGCTGTTCGGCGCGAGCCTCGTAGTTTTGTGGTGGAAATGGAAATCACTCCCTCATCGCGTCGCGATCCTGGTCGCGCAACTTCCGGCGGCCCTCGTCACCGGCTTGCTGAGCTTTATCCTCCTAGGAGAACTAACTTCGTGGTGGGACGTGTGAGGATTTGGCGGGAAGAATAGGACACAGATTTTCGCGGATCGGGCAGGATCACCACGGATCAGAAGAACGTTGGCCGGTCTCAGCATCGCTAATGACTAACCACCAGCGGCTGTGTACTGCGTACTTTGTACTCCGTAGCGGGTGAGGCGTTGCATGGGGAACTCTTGGTTAATCGAAGTCGAATGGGTTGTCGTCGCTGGATGGCGGGTCGATGATGAAGGGCTCCTCTAATACAACTCCCTTGCCTTTCGCCTCAACCTCTGCCCCAGATCCTGCCTCCGGCTGCTCGTCTACTACTTCCATGATATAGAAGTCGAATGTCACGTTCGGCAACAAGCGGGCGATTCGCTCGCGGTCTGCTTTCGGAATATGGCTCCCGTCGACATAAACCGATGAGAGGTAGGGAAACTGCTGTAGCATCTCAAACACCCGAAAATCGACGGTCTGGATATAGAGTGACAGTTGAGTCACGCGCGAAAAGGCATTCCTGTAGTTTCCCAACAGACGATGCACTCCGAAAGGGCTGATCGGCTCCAATGTGGCATGGCCGACGACGCCCATGGCAGGCAGAGCATGCCCACGCGGGTCACCCATGCTGTCGATCTCGACCTCGATCGTCCCATGTATTTGCTCGATCCCCACGAGTACCGCCCGCTCGGCACGATACGCCCGCACGTTCGCGGCGTACCACCCGAGCACCAGGCATGTCAGCGTGACGAGCACGAGCAGCGAGCGGATGCTGTAGCGCGTGAGGCGTTGCATGAGACAAGGTGTGGCTTTTAGGGTGCGAACGGATCGTTGCTGTCTGTCGCAAATGGATTCTCGTCGAAAGCCGGTCCAGGCTGTGGCAGAGTATGGAATTCAATCGTCGCATTAGGGAACAGCGTCTTCAGCCTGGCCTTGCCCTTCTCCGAAAGGCGACTGTCGGCCAAGTGGATGCTTTCGAGTGATGTCAACTGAGCCAGATGGGGTATGGCGCGGTCGTCAAGAGCATCCCATAGCGTGATTTCGACGATACGATAGAACGGCCCGCCGTCGCGTCCATTGAGCCGACTCGTGAGCCACTGAGGACCACGAATTCGCGCGAAGGCTTCCCCCAGGCCGCCGGTGATCATCACAAAGATCACGTCTTCATAGTTTACAAAGACTTCGTCGTCGTTCGGCGTAAGCTTTGCAAGCTCTTCCAGCGCCGTCAGCTCCCGTTGCCGGACGTTCCTCTGCACGCCATACCATCCGAAGACAACGCACGCGAGCGTGACGAGCACGAGTAGCGAGCGAATGCTGTAGCGGGTGAGACGTCGCATTGATTTAGCTCCCGTCCGGGGACTGATACGGGGTGAGTGTGATTGCCGTATCGGGGAGCAGTCTCCTCAACCGGGCTTCTCCGTCGGGTGTGAGGCGGCTTTGCTTGATGGTGAGTGACTTGAGAGAGTCGAGCTGCGCGAGGTAGGAAATCGCCTTGTCGTCGGTAACATTATTGAGTGACAATTCCTCCACCCGCAACGTCACTCCCTGATCGCACAGGGCTAACCAAGGATCGAGCCATCTGGGGCCAGGTCGCCGCTGCATGGCCGAGCCCCCCCATCCATTGACACAATGACTCCGCTGTTCTCGGCGAGCTATGCCGTAAGTGATGTGATGGACCCAAGCTTCCGACGGACGGTAGAGCTGTTCAATCCGATCGAGTGCCGCCACTTCCCGCTGTCGCTGCCGGAGATTGAAGACGTAACACCCTAGCACAAGGCATGCCAACGTGACAAGCACAAGCAGCGAGCGGATGCTGAAGCGGGTGAGGCGGTGCATCATCATGGTTTAATTTTCACGGCGCGAACGGATTGTCGTTGTCATCTGTCGCAAAGGGATCGTCGTCCGACTCGCCTTTTACGTGTGGCGTGCCGACTTCAATGACTGCGCTAGGCAACGGCATTTGGTTCTCAATCTTCTCGGCACTGGCCGACGCGATGCGATCGTCGTCCGGTAAGTTGTCCCTGTAGCTTGTCCAGTAAAAGTCTTCAGCAAATTCCCATTCCGTAAACTCGATACGGGTGTTTGGTAGCATCGCTCGAATGCGCTGGCGATCTGGCTCCAATATCTTGGGGCCGTGGATCGTCAATCGAGACAAGTACGAGAAGTGGGTTAGTTCGTTAATGGTCTCCGAGTAAAGGCCGCATTTAAATTCATCGAGTTCCAGTTCCTTCACGCGAAGGAACACTTCTCCGTAACTCCCCAACAGGCGACCGACCCCAAACGGACTGGTTTGTTCCATCGTCCCATGGCCGTAGACGCCCGTTCCACACCACGGGTGAAGGCGAGGATCCCGTGTACCATCGATTTGAATGCCGATCAAACCGTGCATCGCCTCGAGTCGCGCCAGCGCCGCCCGCTCGGCACGATACGCCCGGACGTTCATCGCGTACCACCCCAGCACGACGCACATGAGCGTCACAAGCACCAACAGCGAGCGAATGCTATACCGAGTGAAACGTCGCACGGGTTAACCTCCAAGTTCACGTTGCCATGGCCGTTCACCCCAATCTAACCTATACGGCCCGCGGCACCCAGGTTATTCCCCCCTCTGATCCGTGAAAATCCTGCCCAATCCGCTGAGATCCGTGGCCCATTCTTCGCTTCACCAGATCACCCAGGGTGGCTGGGGTCAGATGGCCAGAGAGGCTCAGCGCCGAAAAGATGCGTGACGGCCATCTGCCCCCAGTTGGGGCTGTTTATGGCGTCACGCCGCTGGGGGCAGGTTGTTGCCGTTAAGCGTGGGAGCAGCACGTCGTCTAACTTGCAACAACCTGACCCCAGCCACCCTGGTTTGATGTCTCTTCCCACTCTGGCCTCTGACCTCCAATCCCTGGCCCCTTCCCATCAAAACGCAAACCTAACTTGCACCTTCCGATGCTCCAGCCTTGGAATTGCCCGCGGCACGATCGGCTCGTTCGCCTGATCGATGCACTCCTGCCACTCGGGGATCCGCTGTTCGCGGTAGTAGCGTTCGACGTACCGCCAGTCGGTGACGGCGAAATCGGAGAACCACTTGTCGAACTGCGTGACCCCTTCGTCGTGGAGCAACGTGAGTCCAAGCTGGGCCGCTTCCCATTCGTAATGTTTGAGCGCGACCAGGAATTCCTCGAGCGATTCGTTTTGGGTGATCGGCTCGATCGACCCGGCAAGTTCGGGGGCGACCCACTGGACCGAGTGGCCGAACAGGTGGAGCAGGATGAACGTCTGCAGCTCGAGATGGTTATCGGGGCGGAGGACGATCTCCAGGCCATTGAAGGTCCCGGTCTTCGGCGGCGCGAGGTTTTCGTAGCGAACCGAGAAGCCATGTTTCAGCACCCCGGTGAGGGCCCGTTCCCAAACGAAGATCGTCTCGTCGGAGCTAAGCTCGTGGGGCATGGTGTCGACGGGGTGGATGTGGCCGGAGAGCATGGGGGGGGGAGGAGTTGGAAGTTGGAAGTTGGGAGTTGGAAGAGAGGGGAATGGTAGGGGCAAAGTCTGTCTATCACGATAGCGGCTGGGGGCGAGGACGGCAAATGTTGCGACGGATGGGAGTTTCAGTACTTGGTACTCAGTACTCGGTACGCTGGGGGCACTGCGTCGTTCTGCCTTCCTCTGATCCGTGAAAATCCTGCCCGATCCGCTTAGATCCGTGTCCTACTCTTCCCGCTAAATTACGCTCGGTGGGTGCGCGCCGGGTGGCTGGGGTCAGATGGCCGTAGTGACTTGGTGGTGGAGAGAGGCGTGACGGCCATCTGCCCCCAGTTGAGGCTGCTTGAGACGTTGCGCCGCTGGGGGCAGGTTGTTGCCTTAACGTCAGTGAACGGGGCGTCATCTAACCAGCAACAACCTGACCCCAGCCACCCTTATTCCATCTCTCTCCCAACTCCCAACTCCCAACTCCCAGCTTCCAACTCCCAGCTTCCAACTTCCAACTCTCACCCCAATATCCATCCCCCCACCAACCAATACACCACTGCCGCCGCGATTGCGTAGTAGACGAACACGATCATCGTCTTGCGTAGCGTTGTTCCCTCGCGGCCGTTGAGTCCGACGACGGCGGAGGCGGCGACGACGTTGTGGACGCAGATGATGTTGCCCGCGGCGCCGCCGACTGCTTGGAGGGCGAGGATCCAGAGCGGGTCGGCCCCGATCTCCTGGGCGACGTTGAATTGGAATTCGGCGAATGTCATGTTGCTGATGGTGTTGCTGCCGGCGATCGCCGCGCCAATCCCTCCCACCAGCGGGGCGAACAGTGGCCAATGATGGCCGAACTGGCTCGAGATGGCGGCGGCCAAGGTGAGCGGCATCGACTCGTAGGCGTTTGTGCCGCCCCCCGTGTTAATAAACACCTGGACCATCATCACCGCGAACAGCAGCGCCGGGAAAGCCAGGATGACGGTGCTCGCCGAGTTTCGCCAGGCTTGAAAATAGTCGGTACGCTTGAACCCGGCCGTCGCCGCGAAGTAGAGGAAGCTGAGGAGCGAGACGAGCAGGAAGATCGTCCCTGGGGTGTAGAACGGAAAGAACTCCGCATCGATCCGCTCGTAGCCTCCGATGTCCAGCCAGCCGAGTTGCACCTTGCGGAGGAGGTCCTGCAAGCCGATGGCCTTGATCCGCGTTGCCGCGAGCAAGGCCCCCACCAGGACATACGGCATCCAGGCGGCTGCCGTGCCGATCCGCTCGGGGGGGGCCTGCTTTCCCTCGGGTGGGGCAACCGAGCCGATCCATTCGTCGAGCCATTCGTGCCGGGGGGCGAAGTCCCATACGTGCTCGTCGCGGGGGGTGAGGAACTTGCGGCGCGCGGCGAAGATGACAATCGCCAGCCCCGCGAGTCCCCCGACGAGCGACGGGAACTCGGGTCCGAGGAAGATAGCGCTCGCCAGGTAGGGGCCGATCATCGCCCAGGCGGCGAACAGGGCGAAGGGCCAGATTTTTAGCCCCTCGCGAAACGAACGATTGGGGCCGAAGAACTTCGTCATGAATGAAACCAGGAGCACCGGAAGCAGCGTCCCCACGGCGCTGTGGATGATGGCGATCCTGATACCGAGGAGCCACAAATAGGGTCGCCAGTCTGGGGCGACGTTTTCGGCGGCGTTTCCGGTGACGTCGATGCCGAGCGAGGCGGCGTGGGCGATGACCTCGGGGGAACCCTGCACACCCGTCAACACGCCGATAAACAGGGGTGTCCCCGCCGCGCCGAACGACACGGGGGTCGACTGGATGACCATCCCGGCGAACACAGCGGCGAGTGGGGGGAAGCCCAAGCCGACCAGGAGCGGGACGGCGAGCATCGCGGGGGTGCCAAACCCGGCCGACCCTTCGATGAACGAACCGAACAGCCAGGCGACGATAATCACCTGGACACGCCGGTCGGCGGAGATATTGCGGAAGTTGCTTCGCAGCCGGTCGAGCACGCCGCACCGCTCGAGGGTGTTCATCAGCAGTAGCGCGCCGAAGACGATATAGAGGATGTCGGCGGTGACGATCGCCCCCTTGGCCGATGCCGCGGCGACTTGCGAACCCGGGACGCGCCAGACCCACAACGCCAGCACCACGGCCGAGACGAAGCACATCGGCATCGCCACGCTGGCGGGCCAGCGAAGCAGCAGCAGCAACACCGCCACCAGCGCGATCGGCACCACCGCCAGTGCCGCTAATGTCAAAGGCTCCACACCCACCTCCGCCTGTACGAGTTCGTCCGCCGCCGCGCAGGCAAATGGCCGTGCGCGGTAGCTCTAGAATAACGGACGGGGGGCGGAGTTTCTAACCACCAAAAATCAGGAGAAATGGGGAGGTGGTTGGTGGGAAGAATGGGACGCGGATTTTCAGGATGTGGCAGGATGGTCGGGATTTTTTGTTGGGTGACTGCCGTTATCGGATTCTTCGAATAGCCGGCGGGAACTTGATTGAACCGACCGATTTCAGAAGACGTTTGTATTGGACTTTCAGATCCCGCCAATCCTGAACAATCCTGCCGATCTGCGTCCTATTCTTCGCGCCATTACCGCCCCCAACATCACAACGGCCAAAGCGACGGTAGACGGCTCGGGAATCGCACTCATCGTCGCGCTGCCGGTCGCGACATTGCCGTAGTTGCTTTTCCAGACCAGGTATTGTTCTTCGCCGATCGCGGTGTTCGTGTTGTCGTTCGGCAGCGTACCGGCCGGTTGCCCCAAGGCATTCCGCCAGACGACATAGTCGGCCGCATCGACCACGCCATCGTCGTTATAGTCGCCGGCGAAGAGAGGGGGAGTCGTGCCGACTTGCAGCAGGCCCGTGCCGCCGAAGTACTCGTCGAAGATGTACTCGGCACCACTTCCCGTCGCGCCGTAGGTGCCATTGACTTGAATGACTCCCCCGAGGAGTAGTGACCCGACAACCTCGGTGACGCCTGACCCGAGGAAGGCGAACCCCGAATCGGCCAGGTCGGGCATCCCGCCACCGAACAAGCTGAGCGTCGCCTCGTCGCTCAGGCCATCGGCGACGCCGCTTTCGATCCGCATCCTGGCGTTCCCCTCGACCGTCACGTCGCCGGTGCCAAGCCGCGCACCCTCCCCCGAGAGACGGAGCAGCCCCCCGGTGATGTGGGTATCGCCGGAGTAGGTGTTCGCCCCCTTCAACACGAGCGTGCCACCGCCACTCTTGGTCAGCGCGCCATCGCCAGTGGAGCTCACCACGCCCGCGATAGTCGTCGTCGTGCCGGCGGTCTGCTCGAGGATGCCACCGCTGGCCGTAAGTTGGAACCCGCGATGGGGACTAAAGTTGATGGCCGGCGACGATGTGGCGGAAGCTGTGGCTCCGGTCCCACCCCCACCGGTGAGCGTCAGGGTGGGTGAAGTGTAATCGAACCCCCCGTCGTCGAGGGTGATCCCTTGCAGCGCGATGCCGCTGACATGGGCGCTGACACCACTGCCGGCGACACCACCCGTTGCGGTCGAAGAAATATGAATTGTCGGCATCGAGGTGTAACCCGTCCCTGGGTTGGTGATGGTGACCGACGTCACCTTCCCCCCCACGACGGTCGCGTAGGCGGTCGCCCCGGTCCCTCCTCCGCCGACGATGTCGACGAACGTTCCCGCCGTGTTGGCCGCCGGGGGAGAGGCCGGGTTTTGATTGACGTAGCCTGTGCCGCCGTTAGTGATGGCGATCGACGTGATTCCCGCCAGCACGTTGGCCGAGGCCGTGTGGGCGCTCGTGCCCGCGCCGCCGATGCTCAAGCTGGGAAAGCTGGTATACCCGCTGCCGGAGCTAGTCAGGCTCGCCGATTCGATGCGCGCCCCGGTGCGGAGCGTGCCGCCATCGAGGATGATGTTGCCCTCTTGGGGATTGACGGGTGGCGTGCCGAGTTGGGAATCGTTGGTAACCTGAAGCACACCGCCGCTGACGGTGGTGCCACCGGAGTAAGAGTTGGCGCTCGACAACAGGAGGGTGCCGGGCCCCCCCTTCACGAGTCGCCCCGCGCCGGTGACCGGCGCACGGATGTCGAGATCGACATTGGCCGCCCCGTTGGTGACACTCAACCAGCGACTACCCGACGTGAGCTCGACAGCCCCCTGTTGGGTGGCGTTGCCTGTGGAGCGGATGACGGCGGTCGTGCTGCCGCCACTGGTGGGAGTGAAGGTCGCATTGCCACTCAGGACGATTTTTCCCGGAGTGGTGGCATGGGAGGCGAGCAGGATTTCGCTAAAGGTGACATTGCCGCCGTTCAAGTTGAAGGAGCCGCCGTCGCCATTGACTTGGGTGACGCGAGCGCTGTACGCCCCACGGCTGGAGAGGGTCACCGGTGCGCTGAACTCGCTGGGCAAGTCGAACATACCACCGCTTCCGGGGACGTAGGTGACATTCAGCGACCCGCCGCTGATGTTGAGCGGTTGCTCCGTGGTGAACTTGCGCACGGTTTGCCTCCCACCTGAAATCGTGACGGTCCCTCCCGATGGGTTTTGCAGCTTGACCCAATCGAGGCTGCCGTTATTGGGGAGCCGCGGCGCGGGCCCACTCTGGATCGTCCCGTTGTAGCTCGGGTTGTCGCTGTTCCAGTTGGCGATGGTGTTCCAATTGCCATCCCCCGACGTGGTCCAGAGCGCGGGGACTAAGAAGTCCTTCACAAACTCGATATTGCCGTTGGCCGCGTTGTAGTCGATCAGAAAACCGTTCGGCGAGCCGGAGCCATTTTGCCAGAAGACCCACGGGTTGATGGCCGGGTCGCGGCTGTTGGTGCGCGTTACAAAGTTGGGATCCCAAACGCCATAGGGGTTGGGGTAATTGTTGGCGGCGATTGGTTCACCGGTCCGCAGATTTCCCGACGGCCGGGCCAGCCACTGATAGGTGCGCGGGCCGGTTTTCGGCGTCGACCCGAAGTTAGTGAAGGCCAGTTGGGCATTCACTTCGTCGTTGTTGTAGGAACTGTTTGTGTAGACGATCGGATAGACTCCTTTCGAGTCGTAAATCGTCTCCATGAATTCCAGCCCCCAGGCGGTGAGCGAGGGGGTCGAGTGCGCCACATTTCCAGCCTCGAGATCGAAGACGGGGAGCAGGTAGCCCGGCTTCATGTACATCCCGGCCTGCTCGAGGTAATGCGCGGCGTCGTCAGCCGCCGTGTGGGCCGGCGAATCGGGGCGGGCGTAGTGATACGACCCGGCCAGCATGCCGGCGGCCGTCGCCCGGGTGATGTTCTGGTAAAAGTGGGCGTCGTCGAGTCGCTGATCCACCGTCCCGCCACGGCTGGACCGTACAATCGCGAACTTATAGGCGACGCCGTCGCCGTCGGCGTCGCTGAAGGCGTTATTCCAGGCGGCCTGGGAAGGGGCGTTGTGGTTCGCCGCGGAGGAGGTGTCGAGACCGAAGATACGCTGGGCATAGAGGGGGCCTGCGGTGAACAGGGCCGCGACGAGGGCTGACCAGAAGCAGGCGAGCGTCACACGGGCGAGGCGGGAGGGATCGGAGAGGGCAGGCATCGGTTTCATTCTGTGGCATAGGAGCTCGACCAGCCACGGGACGTCACGCAGCCGCGCCGGCAAACCTTTATTGTAGCTGCCAGTTGCAACCGCATCACGCGTTTTGGTAACACTTCAGCCCAGTGCAGAAGACCCGTTTGACACACCCCGCGAGTTGGTAGGCGAGAAGAATGGGACGCAGATTTTCAAGATTTGGCAGGATGGTCGGGAAGTTTGTTGGGCGACTTTCGCGTTCGGATTCGTGGCGGAGCCGATTGAAATTCGTTTGAATCGACCGAGTTCAGAAGACGTTTGTATTGGACTTTCGGATCCCGTCGATCCTGAACAATCCTGCCAATCCGTGTCCTATTCTTCGCGCCATTACCGCCCAAGAGCAATGCGGTGCGTCGGCGCGGGAAAAGTAGGATGGGTCAAGCGAGCGCGAGGCAGGTCAGCGGCGCTAGGGAGTTCGCCGCTCGCGCCGACCCATCGCGGTGCGGGTACGGAATCCGCTGTGGTGCGTCGGCGCGGGCGGTTGCAGTCCTGAATGGGTTCACAACGAATCGGCGCCCGCTTGACGCACCCTACAAAAGTGTTAGGCGAGAATATCTTTCACCACGTCGCCGGCGACGTCGGTGAGGCGGAAGTCGCGGCCCTGGTAGCGGTGGGTGAGCCGTTGGTGGTCGATGCCAAGCTGATGGAGCATCGTCGCGTGAAGGTCGTGGACGTGGACCACGTTGTCGACCGCGCTGTAACCGAGTTCGTCGGTCGCCCCATGAGTAATCCCTGGCTTGATGCCCCCGCCGCAGAGGAACATGCTGAATCCCTTGATATGGTGGTCGCGGCCGCGCTTTGCGGGGTCGCTCCCCTGCGCCATCGGAGTGCGACCGAATTCGCCTCCCCACACAATCAAGGTCTCCTCGAGCATCCCACGATTCTTGAGGTCGGTAATCAAGGCGGCGGTGGGGCCGTCGGCCGAATCGGTCGAGATCTTCAGCCAGTGATTGAGTTGATCGTGATGGTCCCAGTCGCGATGGTAAAGCTGGATGAACCGCACTCCACGCTCGGCCAGTCGCCGCGCCAGCAGGCAATTGTAGGCGAACGACCCATCGGGGCCCTTTACCCCGTAGGCATCGAGAATGTGCTGCGGCTCATCGGAGATGTCGGTCAATCGCGGCACGCTCAGTTGCATCCGCGCGGCGAGCTCGTATTGAGCAATCCGGGTAGCGATCTCGGGATTGTCGACCTGTTGGTCGCGTAGCCGGTTGAGCTGGCTCACCGTGTCGACCACGTCGAGCTGTTGCTCGCGACCGACCCCTGGGGGATTGCCGACATAATGGACCGGGTCGCCAGTCGAGTGAAAAAAGACCCCCTGATATTTGCTCGGCAGGAACCCACTGTGCCACTGCCGCGAGGCAATCGGCTGGGGATTCCGTCCGATGCGGCTCGTCATGACGACGAAACCGGGGAGGTCGTCGCACTCGCTCCCCAGCCCGTAGGTGATCCACGAACCCATGCTGGGCCGACCGGAGATTTGGGTCCCCGTGTTCATAAAGGTATGGGCCGGGTCGTGATTGATCTGTTCGGTCTTCATCGAGCGGACGATGCAGATCTCGTCCGCCAGCCCGGCGATGTGGGGGAGGGCGTCGCTAATCTCCTGGCCATTTTGTCCATACCTGGCGAACTTGCGCTGAGGGCCCCAGCACATGAGCTTGGAGCCCTGAAGCTGCGCGATCGGCTGCCCCTGGGTGAACGACTCGGGCATCGCCTGGCCATCCATCTCGGCCAGCTTCGGCTTGTTGTCGAACAGCTCGAGGTGCGACGGCCCACCCGCCATGCAGAGGAAGATCACCCGTTTCGCCTTGGCCGCGTAGTGGAGCGGGTTGACGACTCCCGTCGCCCTTGTGAAGGGGGCGGTCCCGGCGGCGGAGGCGCTGCCGGCCAGCAGTTGCCCCAGGGCGACCGATCCCATTCCGAGCGAGGCCTGGCGAAGGAACGTGCGGCGCGAGGCGATCCAGGAGGGGTCGGAGGTGGAGTGGTCGGACATCGGCAACCCAATTCAGTGACGTTGGACGAAAATTAGCAACGGCCACGGGCGGGATGAGTGGCCGCGCGCCCCAATGCGGAAAGTGTCCCCATTATATATATTCGCCGAGAGGGGGGTTAGAGTCGCGCGAAATCCGTTATTTGCGGCAGAACCGTTAAATCTCACGGCTGCGGGGAGCCGATGTTCCTCAAGTCGAATTGCCCCTTTCCCGCCGCAGCCCTAAAATACCTTCCACCATGGGCATTTTTCTCACCTGCCACTGCGAGTGTACGTGTCCGGCGTAGTCGCCGGGCGCTAGTTGGAGGGGGGGCGCGCACCCGCGGGCTCGTTCCGCGATCGCCTCTCCAAATCGGGTCAATTTCACCACATTCTCCACCGGCTTTGTTCCCCCTGTTGCTTGGGGAAAACCCCTCCGCCGGCTGCTCATAGGATCGCAAGCGCGATGGCGACCGACTTCCGCCTCAAAGACCAATTGCCCAAGCTCACCCGCCGGCTCGTCGAAACGTACGACCGCATCGGCACGATCAACCACCTCGATCACTGCCCGCTGCCCAACTACGACGAGATCATTGCGGTGCTGCACGACCTGCAGGAGGTCCTCTTCCCCGGCTACCGCAAGCGCGAGGGGCTCCACCGCGGCAACGTCGAATTCTACGTGGGGGACCTGATCGACCAGCTTCACGACCGGCTCACGCGGCAGATCGGCCGTGCCCTGCGCCACGAGGCAGGGGCGACGAGCGATTGCCACGAAGAAGCGGACTTCGAGGCCTTGGGCCAGGCAAAGACCTTGCTCTTCCTCGATCGGCTCCCCGAGCTGCGCGAAATCCTGGCGACCGACGTCGAGGCGGCCTTCCATGGCGACCCGGCCTGCAAGACCCCGGCCGAGGTGATCTTCTGCTACCCGGGGCTCGAAGCGATCACCATCTATCGCCTCGCCCACCTGCTCTACGAACTCGATATCCCCTACATCCCGCGGATGATGTGCGAATGGGCCCATCGCCAGACCGGGATCGACATCCACCCGGGGGCGAAGATCGGTCGCTATTTTTTCATCGACCACGGCACCGGTGTGGTGATCGGCGAGACGTGCGTGATTGGCGAGTATGTGAAGGTCTACCAGGGGGTGACCCTCGGGGCGCTCAGTTTTTCGACCGACGCCAACGGCAACCTGGTCCGCGGCCTCAAGCGTCATCCGACGATCGAAGACCGCGTGGTGATCTACGCCAACGCGACGATCCTCGGCGGGACGACCGTTATCGGCCACCACGCCGTCATCGGCTCGAGCGTCTGGATCACCAAGTCGGTCGACCCCCACACGACAGTGGTGCTCGAAAAGCCCCAACTGCGGATGCGGGCGGAAGTTACTTCCTAAGTCACGGGCAGGGGGCAGCGTGATGGAGGTGACCAAGGGAAAACTCTACGGCGTCGTGACGGGGGACGTCGTCGCCTCGTCGAAGCTCAGCCCACCCGACCGCGAGCGGCTGTTCGCCGTGATGAAAGAGGCGTCGCGCGAGCTGCGGCAATGGCTGGGGGAGGCGATGCCGCTGGAGGTCGATATCTACGGTGGCGACTCGTGGCAAATTCTGCTCGCCACGCCGGGCAAGGCCCTGGCGGCGGCGCTCTTCTTCCGTGCCTACCTCCGGGCCCACCCCCCCCACTGCGACAGCCGCTTCGCCGTGGCGATCGGGCCGATCGACTTCGTCCCCGGTAAGAACGTCTCGGAAGGAGATGGCGACGCCTTCCGCCGCTCCGGCCAGATGCTCGAAGGGGGCCTAGGCAAACGCCGGATGGGCTTCGCCCCAGGAGCCCCCCACCCCCCCTCAAATCAATCAAAAGAAGACACACACCCTTCGGCTGGTTCGTCGGCAGCCCAATCAAATCAAGACACTCAACATTATTTGCGTTCGGCCGACGACGGCCCTTCAAAAGAAGACACACACCCTTCGCACGAGGTCGCTGAGTCCTCTCCAAATCAAGACACACACCCTTCGGTGGCTTTGGCTGGCGGCGCAACTCCTTCGTGGGACTTGGTTTACGAAATCCTCGATGCCGTGGTCAGCCGCTGGACCGAGAAGCAGGCCCGTGCCGCAACCGGTGCCCTGCGTGGCTGGACCCAAGAGCAGACAGGCAAACTTTGGACGCCCCCGATCGAACAATCTACGGTAAACCGCACACTTAGGGCGGCCCGGTGGCCGGCACTCGCCCGGGCAATCGAGGAATTCGAGGAGACGTGGGATTTATAGCGCCATAGGTGCATAAATATCGTTTATAGCGCTGTAGCGCTATTATTATTGGGGGAGAGTGGAATGGCGCTCGCCATACAAATCCTGGTCTTCTTCGCGGGTGCGTGGGTCACCACCGTCGGGGGTGGTTTTGTCGTTGGTCGGCTGACAGCCCGATACCGGGAGCAGCTCGAAACGGTGCTGCAAAGGCAAAACATCTCGACCTTCGAGCGGGGCTTCGCCGACGGGGGGAAGGTGATCGGCTGGCTCGAGCGGTTGCTGATCTACCTGTTCGTGATGAGCGGCCACCCGGCAGGGGTCGGCTTTTTGGTCGCCGCCAAGAGCATCTTCCGTTTCGGCGAGCTCAAGGAGCACCACAACCGGTTGGAGGCAGAGTACATCACGATCGGGACGTTGATGAGCTTTGCGTGGGGATTGGGGGTGGCGATGGGGGTGGGGTGGTTTATGGGGCGGTGGGGGATTGGGTAGTTCGGGCGCTAGGGGGAGACTGCGAAAGAACTCTGATCTTGATCCGACACGCAATTGCCATTACATCCCGCCACTGGCGGATGAGCAATTTGCAGGTGTCCTGGTTGCGCGCGTGCGGGTTCCGTGATTTGGCCGGCCAATCGCCTCACGGAATTCCACAGCGATTCGTTTCTGTTTGAAGGAAGGGCTACTCAATGGCGTCGATGGAAAGCGTAAACCTCTCGTTGCGAGAAAAGACACTCAGGCATGTCCTGCAGGCGATCGAATCGACCACGGCATTGGAGCATCCTTTTCCTCATCTGCAGGTGCGGGAGTTTTTTCCGAACGATGTCTACGCTCAACTGCTGGCCAATTTGCCCGCGCCCGAGGGCTACGAGCCTTTCGGTTATGAAAAGCATGCGAATGCCGATGGCGCCAGCAATCGGCGGCGATTCTGCTTCGAGGCAGCCTGGCTGGACAAGCTGAACGCCGAGAGCCGCGGCTTCCTCTACACCATCCGCAGTGTGCTGGGAAGCAACGAGTTGAAGAGCGAGGTCTTCAGCAAGCTCTCTGCTGGATTATCCTATCGCTATTCCTGCAAGCCCCAAGAGGCCCGCGACCTACCGGGCTATGCCTTGCCCGAACTCTTCCGCGAAACCGAGGGGTATCAAATCAAACCCCATCCCGATACGCGGAAAAAAGTGGTCACCATGCAGATCGCGCTACCCGAAGACGAGTCGAATGCCGCGATCGGCACGGAATTCTACCAGCGGAGTTTCCGCCCCACCGACTGGCTGCGTGAACCAAAAGGGTTCGAAATCGTGAAGACCATGCCGTTCGTCCCCAACGTGGCCTATGCCTTTGTGGTGCTCAACACGGTCCGCCTCAAAAGCTGGCATGGCCGCAGTAGCCTGTCTCCCACCAGCGGCGTCCGCAACTCCATTCTCAATATCTGGCACGAAAAGCCAGAGCATGGCAATCGGGAACTCGTCGAAGAGAACCGCCTGCTAGCCGAGCAGCAACAGCAGGTTCGCAGCAACGCCGCCTGACGCGCCGCCGTGGGTAGTCACGTAGCCGACGCATCACTTTCGGCTGGTTGGTGGGAGGAATAGGACGCGGATCGACAGGATTTGGCAGGATGGTCAGGATTTGTTGTTGGGTGACTGTCGTTGTCGGATTCTCCGAGTAGCCGGCGGGAACTTGATTGAACCGACCGATTTCAGAAACCGTTTATATTGGACTTTCAGATCCTGCCGATCCTGAACAATCCTGCCAATCCGCGTCCTATTCTTCGTGCCACTAACCTCCAAGAGCACGTTCGATGCGTCGGCGCGAGCGGTTGAGTGAGTTGGTACGGCGGTGCGTTTTTTCGCTCGCTTGACACATCCTACATCACTACATCACACCAATCGATACGGTTCCCGATACTCTTTCGTCAGCAACTCGTTCGCACGATCGTTGTCCACAAAGCACTCACGGTCGGGATCGAAATCGAGTCGCCCCGACGTTTGCTCGGCGATGTCGCCGAAGTGGACGAGGGCGCAACTGCGGTGGGCTATTTCGGGTGAGGCGTTGAGCGGCGTGCCGTGGCGGATGGCGTCGAGGAAGTTGGTCATGTGCTCTTCGTACCCGCGCTGGCCGCGGATTTCCTTCTCCTCGGTGGGGCCTTTTGTCTCCTTGGGGCCGAGAAAGACGCTGAAGGCGCCGCGGCGGGAGAAGATCATGTAGCCCGTGGTGCCGTAGAAGACGTTGCCGTTGTCGAAGCCGTGCATGCCGTAGGCCGTGAAGGGGTAGTTCTCGTAAATCAGCAGCCGGCCATCGGGGTATTCGTACGTCACGTTCATGTTGTCGGGGTAATCGCCGGCGGAGGGCTGGGAGAGCATGTGGCCGCCGCGGGCGGTAATTTGCTTGGGGAGCGTTTGAAGGTCGAGTCCCCAGGCGGCCATGTCGAGATCATGGATGCCGTCGTCGCCGATTTCGCCATTCGCGTAGTCGCGGAACATCCGCCAACTCCCATGAAACCGCTGGCTGTTGAAGGGACGCTGGGGGGCGGGGCCGAGCCAGCGATCGTAGTCGACCCCCGAGGGGGGATCGGAGTCGGAAACGGGACTGACCGGGTTGCGGACTTCGGCGGTCCATGCCCGGGCGACCTTGATGTCACCGATGATGCCGTCGCGCAGGAGCTTTTCGGCTTGCTTGGTGACGGGGCTGCTCCGCATCTGGCTCCCCTGTTGCACCATGCGACCATGCTTTTTCGCGGCGGCAATGAGGAGTGGGCCTTCGCTATAGACGTGTGAGAGGGGCTTCTCGACATAAACGTGTTTGCCCGCTTCGATGGCCCGGAGGGCGATCGGGGCATGCCAGTGGTGAGGCGTGGCAATGACAACGGCATCGACGGCGTCGTCGTCGAGCACGTCCTCGTACCGCTCCGTGCGGCGCGGCTCCTGGGACGACCGCTCCGAAACGGCCTTTTGCGACCTGTCCAATTGTCGCGGGTCGACGTCGCAGAGCCAGGCGATCGACACGTCGTCGCGGCCCAGCAATCCGCCGAGGTGGAGCTGCATGATCCCCCCGCAGCCGATCAAGCCGAACCGCAGCTTCGTGGGCGTTTGCGTGGTGAAGGCATGCACGCCGCCGAGCGTTGTCGTGGAGAGCGCGGCGGTGGCGGCGGCCCGATGAAGAAACTGTCGGCGCGTGGTGGCGTGATTCATCTGCGTTGCAAAGCTCCGTACGGCACTGGGGAGAGGCGAATGGGCATACTATAACATGCCCACTCCGCCATTGCACGCGCAGCAACCCGAGCTGACTGCCGCATTGTCCCCGGAGTTGGTTGGTGGGAAGAATGGGACGGGGATTGTCAGGATTTGGCAGGATGGTCAGGATTTTTTGTTGGGTGACTGTCGCTATCGGATGCTTCGAATAGCCGGCGGGAACTCGACCTGAACCGATCGATTCAGAAGACGTGGGTGTTTGACTTTCGGATCCTGCCAAATCCTGAACAATCCTGACAATCCGCGTCCTATTCTTCGTGCCACTAGCCTCCAAGTGTACTTCGATGCGTCGGCACGAGCGGTTGAAGGGAATTGGTGGCGCGGTGCGTTTTTGCGCTCGCTTGACGCATCCATGACTACATGGCTCCGTTCTCTAAGTTCCGCCACCGCGTTAAGGCATCGCCGAAGCCCGTGGTATCGAACATCAACTCCAAGCGAACCAGTTTCCCGCGAGAGAACTGCATGTCCTGCACCAGCCAGCCGGGAGGCTCATTCGGGTCCCTTGTCGTTCCTTTCAGTTGAATGATCTCCCACCCCATGGCGACGACGTGATTCCCCTCGGCAACGAGCTTTGGTCGATAGAGGTCCTTGGCTGGCCGCTCAAAGATGGCGAAAAACTTGCGGCAATAGCAGTCAAACCCATCAGGCCCTTCGTACGTTCCCGATAGAGGAACAGATGGGTCGCCGCCGGCAACGAGGCACACCATGTCGTCTGCCAGAAAGTCCCAGCATCGGGCAGCCAATTCATGCTCATGTTGGCGGAACGTTTCAATGTAGCGTTGCGCCAACGCCTTGGGCGTTGCGAGCAGATCCTCGATATGGATACATTCGCCGTCTATCGATAACGTCGCCGCCAGGACTTCCAGCGTGTCGGGGTTCACGGACCCGCCCGCCTCCGCCTTGGCGACCACTCGCTTGCTGTAGCCCGACCGAGTGGCGAGATCGTCCTGCGTCCAACCGCGTTTATTGCGGAAGTGCCGCAATTGCTCGCCATTGCATGGAACAGACCATGGTCTACTCGATTTGCGATTATTCCCCGTATCCACCGGCAAGTTCCCCTGAAAATCTGAGTGGATGTCAGTAGCGTGCATCTTCCGTTCATCGCAATCGCCGCACCAGTCATTAGACTGACTGTTTGCCCCATTTTCCAGCAGTTCCCACAAGCCGGCTATTTCGGCTTCGATCGCGGCGTCTGCAAATCACGAATGAAGATTCATCACGGTGCGAGATCCATACGATTTTTCTCCTTGGACGGGCAGGCGGTTCCGGGCCGTCGCGTTTGCGCCAGTTCCGTATTTATTCGTCGGGGCTTTTGTGATGTTTATCGGTCTTTGTATAGGACCATGTTAGGCACACCACGTGTGTCGAAGTAACCATTGGGCGGTTCATCGAAGGGTTGGCATGCGTACCACGCTCATCGTCGCGATTTGCTTGTTCACTGCCACCACAGTGAACGCGGACATCCTCTCCATGTTTGACACCGGACTTGAGGGGTGGACGGCCACGGGTGGAGCCCTGTCGCACGTGAACAGCGGCGGGAATCCTGGAGGCTTTTTGTCTCTTGCCGACAACGCGAACAACTACATGACAGTGTACGCTCCTGCAAACTTGCTCGGCGACATGTCGCAGTTCTTGGGCGGTACCTTGTCGTTCGATGCCCGAAACCTGAACGGGAGTGCCGCGAATCTCAACACCACACCGCTGTTCGGGACAGTGACGATCGAGGGCCCTGGAGGCACGGCCTCCCGGGTGCTAGGCGGGACGGGGCAGCCCCCGCCAGATGGATTGTGGCATACCTATTCGGCTCCGCTGGATCCGGCCCTCTGGTTGGGCAATCTGGCCGGCGCGTTGTCCGGGGTCGCCCAGCTTCGGGTTGTCCTGGAGTCCAACAACAGTCAGCCCGCAGAGAGTAATGGGTTCGACAACTTCCGCGTGACGACTCCCTCGAAAGAAGTCGTCGTCGACGTCGACCCGCGGGCGACTTATCTTCGGGCCGCCGATGAAGATTCGCCCGGCCCAGAACCTGCTAGAATCCTTGAGTTAGCCAATCTACTTCCCGGCCACCCAGTTACTGCCGGGGACTGGCTTCTCTTGCAACGAGTTGGCGATTTCAAATTCACGCAAGACCCAACTCCGCCAGACCCAGGCCCTCATGGTGATGGAACGCTCCGCAATTTATGGGGCGTTTTCAGCGGCAGCGGAACACTACTGGACGACCCGGAGGCGCTCGTTGGGCAAAAAACAAATGCGATTCTCGTGAGCGATCCCGACTACAGTCGCGTGCCAGACGCGATTCCCGTCGACGAAGGGAACGCGGTATCGATCCCGACTGTCGGCGATCCTTTCCCCGAGGGAATACAGCCGACAGACATTCCCCAAGATTTCGTGATAGACATGGAAGGCGACCTGGCGAATCCGAATCCCGTGCTGGTCCGCGTCCCCGTGGGTGCCACGCATCTCTTCCTGGGGGCCGGCGACATCCAGTTCTTCGACAACACGCTGACGTCGGCCCCTGGCCAGTTTGGGATTCGCATCGCCAAGGTTGACCCGGGGAGGTTCGTGGGGGACTACAACCTGGATGGCATGGTGGACGCGGCCGACTATGTCGTCTGGCGTAACCAACTGGGTTCATCGGGTCTGACACTCGCGGCCGATGGGAATGCCGATGGCGAAGTGACAATTGCCGACTACGACGTGTGGAAGAACCATTATGGCCAAACAGTCGCAAGCCTGTCGGCCGCTGGTGCCACCGTACCCGAGCCGGCTGCTTGGGTTGTGATGCTCTTCATCGTGGCAGCTTCGCTACCGCTGGCGAGACGAGCACTCGCCTGAGAGCCCGAAAACAAAGTAGCCAAGGATGCGTCAAGCGGGTGCCAAGGGGTATTGCCCCGCTCTCATCGCAATTCGCCCGCACCGACGAAACGATTTCGGTTGAAGAAGACGAAGGCTGGTTAGTGGGAAGAATGGGACGCGGATTGTCAGGATTGTTTGTTGGAAGACTGCCGTTATCGGATGCTTCGAGTAGCCGTCAGGAACTCGACCTGAACCGATCGATTCAGAAGACGTGGGTGTTTGACTTTCGGATCCCGCCGATCCTGAACAATCCCGCCAATCCGCGTCCTATTCTTCGTGCCATCAACCTTCAAGTGTACTTCTACCTGACTTCCCCCTCGTGATGATACGAGAGTTGTAAGTGAGCTTTCTCCCTGATATCGTATTTGGTTGCCCAGCCGCGATCAATCGCGGTCGATGTCGGTGGTTAAGGAGAATCGTACAAATGGCGAAACCGAAACGCAAACTCACGCCCGCTCAGCGGAAGGCAAAGCGCGAGCGAAAACGGGACTTCATGACTATTTTCGTCAACGGAAAACAGAAGCAGGTGCGTCGTCCACCGACAATCGATGGGATGTCGGTGGACGAATTCATCGCTCGCAATGCCGACGTAATCTGGTTGCACCAGGAGGGGCTCTGGGAGCTGATTCCGATCGACGACGAGACGACGTCTGGCAGGAGTTGGACACTGCCCGACGACGATTGGTTGGTACCCGACGAGAGCGAGATGCTGCCTGACGAGGATTGGTTTGTATCGGACGAGAGTGAGACGATGCCTGACGAGAGTTGGTTGGAATCGGACGAGAGCGAGACGATGCCCGATGACGGCTGGTTGGTATCGGACGAGATTCCCATTATGCCGGACGACTGCGAGATGATTTCGGACGACCGTGAGATGATGCCCGACGAGAGTGAGATGATGTTCGAGAGTCGACAGGATTGGGATGACGATAGGTCGCTGCCGTTTTGAAATGCCCCAAATCTCCCTCCACCTCCGAACCTTCCTCTTCCTCCTGCCGTTTGCCGTCATGCTGATCGGGCAACGTTTGCTGCACCTCGACGATAATCTGTTGGCCGCGCCGCGACCGGGTTGGCGCGATGGAGCGGTGTATAACCTCGTGATGGTGGGGGGCTTCTGGGTCGGCATCGTCGGTTACTTCGTGCATACCCTCAGGCATGCCAGCAAGAGCAGGGGGTGGCTTGCTTTGAAGCTTGTCGCGTTGGTGGGTATGTTTGTGGGTATCGCTTATCTGTCGGGCTAGGCCGCCCTTTCAGGGCTCCCTTTGTTCACGGTTGCTCATTCCCCAGGGCGTTGCCCTGGGCTTTCGTAGTTTGCCCCTTTGGGGCGGGATTGCGGGATTGCGGGATGAAGGATGAAGGATGAAGGATGAAGGAT
>CAZYQQ010000090.1:0-22974 GCA_964650265.1 uncultured Planctomycetaceae bacterium | reverse complement strand
CGGACCGCGTCCCACTCCTCCCGCAGCGGCTCGACCACCGTGGGGACCACCAGCCGCTCGACGTACGCCCGGGGAGTGTAGTGGGCCCCCAGCTTGTGCCGCTCGACCGGGTCGAGGGCCCGTTCGAGCAGCGTGCCGAAGATGGCGGGCTCGACGTCGCGCCAGTCGGCCTTGGCCGCTTCAATGAGCAAATCGAGTTGGTCGCGGGTGAGGCGTAGGGCGCTACTCTCGGCGAACAACCCGCCGTTGAACTGGAGCAGCTTGACCTGCCAGGGGATCCAGTAGCCGCCGGTGTTCATCTGCCGCCAGAGCCCCTCGACGACGGGGACGAACTGGTCGAGGTCGTTGAGGCCTTGGAGGAGTTCGCGGAACTTGCCCTGGGGGAGGAGGCCGACATCCTCGGCGAACATCGTGAACAGGCACCGCATGAGGAACTGGGCGACATCCTCCGGCTCGTGTTCCTTACTCGCTTCGAGTGACTTGGCGAGCTCGGCCAGCTTGGCGGCAATCTCGCGAGTGACCTTCGCCGTGCGACGGGCAGGGTCGAGCGACAGCGGGTCGGTCCAGACCTTGCGCAAGATTTCGCTGACCTGGGGATCGCGGAGGTCGGCTAGCTTGAGGCGGTGAGTCCGCGGGTCGGGGAAGGCCGTGTAGCTGCCGCCGGTTTGAGAAAACTCGCTGTAGAGCTCGATGGTGTGGCCGACGTCGATCACCACCAGAAACGGCGGTCGGCCCTCGTCGGCGGGGAGTGCTCGGGCGTACTGCTCGGCTTGCCCGGCGGCGCGGAACATGGCGTCGCTCCACCCTTGGGTGCCGCGGGTGCCGTGGCCTCGTCGGCGCGAGCGGCGGCGCGTAGTCTGCGTCTCAGAGAGGAGGACTTCGTCGTCCTTCTCTACGCCTTGCTTGGTCTCGCAGACAAACGAGCCACGCTTGTAGAGGTCGATCCGCCCGGTGGAGTGGGTGCCATCCTTATTATCGAAGCGGACAGCCCGTTCGAAGACGTAGACGTTTTGGGAGTCGTCGTCCACCGTGGGGTCGGGGCGGGGGACTTCCAGAACGTCGCAGAGTTCGGCGAGGAAGAGCTGGTAGTTGGCCCGCTCGGCGCCGCCGGATTGGCTCCAGCGGGTGATGAAGGTTTCGATGTGTGGGGGTGGGGCTTCGCTTTCCATGCGGAGTCTGGGGGGTGGATGGTGAGGAGGTTTTGGGGGGAGTATAGCAGAATTGGTGCGGGAGGGCGCCCTCGAACGGGGGCTGCGACCCCGTGGTGCTTTCCTGCTCCACGGGCTGCGACCCCGTGGTGCTGGGTGGGGTTACGGGAGGTGGTGTTTTTTTCCCATCCCACGTGATTTGCTACCACGTGGTTTGCTACACTGAGGCGCCCGGTTGACGCCGGGTCCCGCCTGTTGGATGCGATCCCCACCCTCCCTCCCAGGTTTCGCATGGTTGCTATTCGCTGGCTTTCCTGGTTTGTGCTGGTAGTGGTCTGTCTGTTGACCTCGCGTCCGATGGAGGCCGCGGAGTCGCTGGATCGACTGGCACATGAGTATCACGATATCGTTCGACCGCTGGTCGAGCGGCTCTGCACCGACTGCCACGCGCCCGACGCGCCCGAAGGAGAACTCGATCTCGAACGGTTCGGCTCGTTTGATGCCGTGCGGCGCGACCCGGCGCCTTGGCAATCGGTGGCGAAGATGGTTCGCCAGGGAGAGATGCCCCCCGAGGGGAGTGAGGAGTTAGCGGCAGAGGAGAAGCAGGCGCTGCTCGGTTGGCTCGATCGCTATCTCGAAGCAGAGGCTTTGGCGAGTGCCGGCGACCCGGGACCGGTGGTGTTGCGGCGGCTTAACAATGCGGAGTACACCTACGCGATTCGCGACCTGACTGGGGTGGCGATCGACCCGGCGCGGGAGTTTCCCGTCGATGGGGCGGCGGGGGAGGGATTTACGAACACGGGTGGGGCGCTCGCGATGTCGACGGCGCTGGTGGAGAAGTACCTTGCCGCGGCGAAGGAGGTGGCATCGCACGCGGTGTTGACGCCCGAGGGGGTTCGCTTTTCGCTGGGGAGGACGAGGCGGGAGTGGTCGAACGAGTTGCTCTCGGAGATCCGTGTCATCTACTTGCGTCACACGACTGGTGCGGCCGACATGAGCCGGCTCAACCGCTGGGATGGGCTCAACCCGCTGGAGGCGACCGAGGCGGACGGCAAAGTCGAACTGGTCCCCTATTTTCGCGCGCTGGTGGTGCATCGCGAGCGGCTGCTGGCCGATGCCGCGTCGGCTGAAGGGATAGCGGAAGAGGAGGGGATCAACGCCAAGTATTTTAGCCTCCTCGCGCGGATGCTCGTGGGGGAGGAGCCAGCGTCGCCCCTGGTGGCATCGCTTCGCACGCGCTGGCGGGAGGCAAGTGGACGGAACGTGCGCGCGATTGTCCGCGACATTCGGAAGTGGCAGGAGCAGTTGTGGCGTTTTCAAACGGTGGGGCAGTTCGGCACGATCCGCCCATGGCAAGTGGCCAACAACCCGCGGATCGAATCACTTGCGCTCGGGGGGCGGATTGTCGCTGGTGAGGGAGAGGCTTCGCCGGAGATGGTGGTGGCCTACGACGACTTCCGCCGCTACTTTCCGGCGAATATGTGTTATCCGCGAATTGTGCCGGTCGACGAGGTGGTGACCTTGGTGCTGCTGCATCGGGAGGATGGGGAACTCCGGCGGCTGATGCTGAGCGACGAAGAGGGGGCGCGACTCGACCGGTTGTGGGACGAACTCCATTTTGTGAGCGAGGATGCGCTAGTGAGTGTCGAGGCGCTCGAGCAACTGCTGGAATATGCCACTCAGGATAGCACGCCGGCGTTATTCGATCCGATGCGGGAGCCGATCGCGCGGAATGCGGCCCGGCACCGCGAACAGGTGCAGCAGGCCGAGCCGAAGCAATTGCAGGCTGTGGTCGATCTGGCCCGGCGGGCTTATCGCCGGCCGCTGGAAGAGAGGGAGGAGAGCGATCTACGGGCCCTCTACGGCAAGTTGCGAAGTGAAAAAGTGCCGCACGACGAGGCGATTCGGCTAGTCCTCGCCCGGGTGCTCGTGGCGCCTGAGTTTCTCTATCGCCTGGAAAAGCCAGGGCCGGGAAGTGAGCGGGGGAGGGTGAGCGACTGGGAACTGGCGACGCGGCTGAGTCTTTTTCTCTGGTCGTCGATTCCCGATGATCGGCTGCTGGAACTCGCCGGCAAGGGCGAGCTGTCGCGCGACGAAGTGTTGCGAGGCGAAGTCGCGCGGATGCTTCGCGACCCCAAGGCCGAGCGAATGGCCGTGGAGTTCGGCTGCCAGTGGCTGCACGTGCGCGGGTTCGACCAATTCGACGAGAAGAGCGAGCGGCACTTTCCCGAGTTTGCCGAGTTGAAGGGGGACATGTACGAAGAGACGGTGCGGATGTGGGGGCATATGATCCGCGAGGATGCGAGCCTCTTGGATTTGATAACGGGGGATTACACGTTTCTCAACGAGCGGCTGGCGAAGTTCTATGGTGTGCCGAATGTGACGGGGCCCGATTGGCGGAAGGTCGACGGGGTAGGGGAGTATGGCCGGGGGGGAATCCTTACTCATGCCACGGTGTTGGCAACGCAGTCGGGTGCCTCGCGGACGTCGCCCATCCTGCGGGGGAACTGGCTCGCCGAGACGATGTTGGGGGAACGGCTGCCACGGCCACCAAAAGATGTCCCCACGCTGCCCGACGACTTGCCCGAGGGGCTCACGGAGCGAGAGCTTATCGAGTTGCATGCCAAGGACCCGTCGTGTGCGAAGTGCCACGTGCGGATCGATCCCTATGGGTTTGCGCTCGAAGGATTCGACGCCATCGGCCGTCGGCGGACGACCGATGGGGATGGGGAGCCGCTCGATCTGGCGGCGATCTTGCCCGACGGGGCGAAGCTTGACGGGCATGAATCGGTTAAAATCTATCTATCGACCGCGCGGCGCGACGATGTGGTGCGGCAGTTCTGCCGCAAGCTCTTAGGCTACGCGCTGGGGCGATCGGTGCAGCTTTCCGACGAGCCGCTGCTGGCCGAGATGCAGCAGAAGCTCGCGGCGAACGGCTATCGGTTCTCGGTGGCGGTCGAGGCGATTGTGCTGAGCGACCAGTTCCGCCAGATTCGAGGTCGGGACGAGATACGGCTCGACCCGGCGGCTGAGGAATAACGAGGTTCACGTTTCATCCCCATGGGATCAATGTCATGGCAAGACTAACACGACGAGCGGTGCTGCAAGGGCTGGGGGTGACGATGGCCCTCCCCTGGATGGAGTCGGTGCGGGTGTTCGCTCACGAAGGGAAGCGACTCGCCGAGGGAGAGGCCCCGCTACGGTTCGGGGTGCTGTTTGCCGGCAACGGGTTCCACAAGGACCATTGGTGGGCCGAGGGGGCGGGGCGCGACATGCAGCTCGGCAAGGTGCTTGCGCCGCTAGAGAATCTGCGCGAGAAGCTGCTCTTCATCCGCGGGCTCTACAACGAGGAGGCGCTCAAAGGGAATATCCACAGCTCGCAAACGGGGAACCTCCTCTCCGGGGCGAAGATCGCCTCGGGGGGAGAGATCCGTAGTGGGACGAGCGTCGACCAGCTTCTCGCGCAAACCTACGGCCGCGGGACGAAGGTGCCGAGTTTGGTGCTGGGGTGCGAGAAGTCGAACCAGTCGGTTCACAAGAACTACTCGATGCTCTACAGCAGCCACATTTCGTGGAGTTCGCCGACCACGCCAACACCGCTGGAGATCTACCCGGCGCTGGCGTTCGATCATCTCTTTAAGGAAGGGGGAGACATCGGCGACCGGAGCGTGCTCGACGCGGTGCTGGAGGATGCCGGCGATTTGCGGCGCGAGATCAACGCGCGCGATCGGCAGAAGCTCGACGAGTACTTGGAGTCGGTCCGCGAGGTGGAACAGCGGCTCGAGCGGTCGGCCAGTCAAGGCGAACTTCAAGGGTGGAAGCCCTCGCTCGATAAACCGAACATCCCCCGTCCCCCCGAAGGGGTGCCGCAGGATGTGGCGGAGCATATGCGATTGATGTGCGACATCATGGTGCTCGCGTTCCTCACCGACACCACGCGCATTTGCACGCTGAAGCTCAACAACGACCACTCGTCGCTCCGGTTCCCCCACCTGGGGGTCGACTATATGATCCACCACCTGCTGTCGCATCAGGAGAGCGACGACTGGCTGAAGGTGAACCAATATTTCGTCGAGCAGCTTGCCTACGTGGCGCGGAAACTCGAGGCGGCGCGGGAAGGGGAGCGGACGGCGCTCGACAATACGGTCCTCCTCTTCTGCTCGAGCATGCTGACCGGCGGCCACGATGCGACGCAGCTCCCCGTAGTCCTTGTGGGGGGTGGGGGTGGAAAACTCGCAACAGGCCGCACCCTCGACTACCGTGGTGGGGAGAACCGCAAGATGTGCAGCCTCTATCTGTCGTTGCTGGAAAAGTTCGGGGTATCGCCAGCGACTTTCGGCGATTCTCAGCATGCGCTCGCCGAAGTTTGACTCCAACCCGCGGTGACTTGCGTGCGGTGACTTGCGTCGTCGGCCAGAGGGGCTGGCTGCGGATGGGAAGGGGATTTCTTCGCCACGATAAAAAAATTGTGTTGCGCTGGCCCAGGTCTGTACATTTATCAGTTGGTACTGATGTGGGGTGGCTGCGGCATTCCCCAGCAAGCGGCGGTTTTGGCCATGTCCTGGCCATGGCAGAAGTGGCACTGCAAAGGGACGGCACCCGGTGAGCGTGAGGCGCTCCGGGGGCCGATTGCCCTGGAGGAAAAATCGGCGTGCTCTCCCCCCTCATGGCATAAGGGGCCTCGTGGCAGCAGGGCCCTAGAGGCAGCAGGGGAAGTTGTGCGCCGGTCGTGTGATTGCTCGTCTCGGAGTGGCTCGTCTGTTTGGTTCTTGTCTATTGGCATGTCAGTGCGGATAGAGGATTGGGTGCGAGTGGCTACAGAGGAAAAAATCGCCGCGTTCTCCGACCTGGTCGCCGCCCATCGCGGACGCGTCTTCGGCTATATCTACGCCATGCTCCACAACCTGGCCGATGCCGAGGACATCTATCAGCAGACCACGGTGCTGTTGTGGCAAAAGTTCGACGAGTTCGAACCGGGGACCGATTTCGGAAGCTGGGCCCTCAAGATTGCCTACTTCAACATCAAAAATTTCCAGCGGACCCAGAGCCGGCGGCATGTCTTCTTTAACGACCAGGTGATGGAGAAAGTCGCCGATAGCTACCGCCAGGTCGATGCCGATCAGGCGGAAGAACGGGTCGAAGCCTTGGTGCAGTGCGTTCGGCGGTTGCCGAAGCATCACCAGCAACTGCTCAAGCGGCGGTACTCCGACAACGCGCCGGTGAAGCACCTGGCGGAATATGAGGGAAAGTCGGAAGCCGCCATGGCGATGCTCCTCAGCCGACTCCGCAAGGCGCTGTTTCGCTGTGTCCGTGCCAAAATGGCGCTTCAATCCTGAGAGGAGTTGCTCGCTTTGTCTCGTCCACGCGTCGCTGCATCCGAACAATTCCGACTCTTCGAGGCGGCGCTCTCGTCGAATGCCACCGCAGCCGAATTGCAGGCGCTTGAACTGCTCCTGCTGGAAGACGATCAGGCGGTCAGCCGATTCGTCGAGTTCACCAGGCAGGATGTCGAACTCCGCCATGCCTTTCGTATCGGGCTGATCGATCACGAGCCGCGTCCGTCGATGCCGCGGGGAAGCGCGAAACCAATTCCTCGCCGCCGGGGGGCGAGCCGACTGTGGTTGAGTCCCGGTGCGATCGCCGTGGCGATGGCGGGGCTGGCCGCGTGCGTGGCCGTCGTTCTCCAACCCTGGCCCCAGCCCTGGCGACCGGCGGATGTCGCCTCCCAGCCGGTCGAACGCCCCTCCATCGAAGTCGAACCGGTCGTTTTTTCCCATGTCCCGCCAGCCCCCGTGGCCACCCTGACCACGCATCGGGGGGCCAAGTGGGAGGGCAGGCAACTGGTCGACGGCCAGTCGCTATCGGAGGGGGATCGGATCCATCTGGTGGCGGGAGAAGCCCGCGTGAGCATGGGTTTTGGAGCCGAGATCACGGCGAAGGGCCCCTGCGCACTGCGATTCATCGCGGCCGACCGGATCGAGTTGGAATCGGGTGAGGTGGCGGTCCACGTGGCGGAATGGGCACGCGGCTTTGCCGTCGAAACTTCGGCCATGGAAGTGGTCGACCTGGGGACGACGTTCACGGTGTCGGCCTCGCCCGACGCGAGCGCGGAGACGAATGTCATCAAGGGGCAGGTCCGCGTGAGTCCTCGGCAGGCCTCGCAGGATGGGCTGCGGAGCGTGCTCGTGTCGGAGGGAGAGACGCTGCGAGTCGATCCTCAGGGCCGCCGCAGCGCGGGGGCCACCGACGATTTGGACATCGCGTGGTGGGGCGAATGGGCGACGCTGGCTCCCTACCGCCCGATCGTCGTCCACAACACGGGGCACGACATCGACGTGGGGGACGAAGACCCCCATTGGCGGGTGATCGAGGGACCAGCCGATTCGTTCAGCGGACCGCAGTTTGCCGTGGTGTGCGTGCCCGACGAGCGCTATCTGCCTAACGAACGGGACACTT
Source organism: uncultured Planctomycetaceae bacterium (assembly GCA_964650265.1). Taxonomy (GTDB): domain Bacteria; phylum Planctomycetota; class Planctomycetia; order Pirellulales; family Lacipirellulaceae; genus CAZYQQ01. The sequence goes on along the minus strand of CAZYQQ010000090.1, from coordinate 15,370 downwards.
CCCAGTGGGTGTCGATGGCCAACTGGCGGAACGCCAGCCCCAATGCGGTGTTTACCTTTCAAACGACATTCGATCTGGCAGGCTTCGACCTCCAGACGACGCAGCTTTTCGGGCGGTTCCTGGCCGACAACGGGATTCGCGAAGTGCGGGTCAACGGCAAGTCGGTGGCACTCGAGTCGTGGAGCGACAACGCCTCGGGGCAAAAGTTCGAGCATCCCCAGTTCCGCACGGTGAACGTCACCAGCGGCCTTGTGGACGGGACCAACGTGATTGAAGTCGACGTGTGGAATGGGACTTTCGTCACGACTCCCCCCAAGCCGACCCCTAACCCCATGGCATTGCGAGTGGAGTGGCAAGCGTTTGGGCGGATGACACCCGGCCCGCTTGGCGAGACGGCGGAGAGACAGTGGATGGCCACACCGCTCGAACTGTCTCAAGGGTTGGCCGACCTAGGAACACTAGCGCCGCGTGGCTGGCCCGCGCGGCTGGACGAGGATTGATCACAACTTGCATAGTATTCAACCGGCAACAGCATTCAAACGGCAACTTGGAGAGTGGAGATGAACAAAGGAATCAGGCAGTGGACTCCCCTGGCGATGGGGCTGGCGATCGCGCTTGGCGGTTTTGGCGCCGCCCGGGCCCAAGTGATCTACCAGGACGATTTCAGCGGTGGGGGTGGGCCGCTCCATGGCACGACTCCCGACGTGTCGGCCACGGGGGCGGCGTGGCAGGCAGGTAGCACGATTCTCGACAATGGGACGATCGGGGCGGCTCCCTTCACGGCCCAATTGCCGTTCGTACCGCAACCGAACCTCCTCTACACGTTGTCGGTCGACCTGAACGCCGTGAGTGCGGGTGGCGCTCCCGACAACAACACCTGGCTGGCTCTCGGCTTCACCCAGTTGGCGGCACCGAGTTTGGATGCCCGACTGATCGACGCGGCACAACCGGCCCTCTGGGCGCTCTCCCGGTCCGACACCTCGCCCGCGGCCGATCGCGATACCTCGTTCCTGGGATTTGCCGGAGGGACCGTTCCTACCGCGGGCCAGGAAATCCACCCCACCAGCAGCAGTGCCGACCGGATTGTGATCACCCTCGACACGACACAGCTCGACTGGGAATGGACAGTCGACTTCGGTGGCGATGGCGTCGACCGTACGGTCACGGTTCCCAGTATTCCCAACATCAACTACGTGGCCATCAGCAGCACGAACAACTCGCTCGCCGGTTCAACCTTCGATAATTTCTCCTTGACCCAAACCGGGACACCCCTCAACACGTGGAACGTCAACGGTGGGGGCAACTTTGGCGTGGCGGGCAACTGGACCGCGGGGATTCCCACGGCCGGTTCCAAAGTGGTGTTCGGCGACGTGCTGACGGCCCCGAATGCACCGGCTAACGTCAACGTGAATGTCGCCACCTCGCTGGAGCAGATCTTTTTCACCTCCGCCAACTCGTACGTACTTGAAGGGGCCTCGACGATTACCCTCACCGGTTCGGCCACGTTGGTCACCTATTCCGGCAGCCACGAAATCGGTGCCCGGATTTCTGGCGCGTCCGGCTTGCGGAAGTACGGAGCGGGGACGCTCACGCTTTCCAACGGCACCAACAACTACACCGGCGACACGGTCGTTTCCGGGGGTGTGCTGGCAGTGACCAGTCTCGGCGCGATCAACCAATCCTCGGGCACGATCAACATCGCCGCGGGGGCCACGTTCCGGCTCGATGGCGATGGACAGGGAGGGGGAGCAGCCGGAACCCTGACGGAACAACTCACGGGGGCTGGAGCCTTTCAGCTTAGCCCGACATTGACAACGGAAGTCGTGGTCGCCGGGACCGCCAATCCCTCGTTCGACGGTGGCGTGACCATTTCCGGCGGGACGCTCCGTGTGACGAATGCCGGCGCGCTCGGCTCGGCGACCGGGGGAACGACCGTGGCGGGAGGGGGCGCGACGGGGACGCTCGAGCTCTCGAATGTCGCCGTCTCGAGTGAAACACTCACTCTCCCCGGACGTCAACCAGACAACCTCGCGCCGGCCCTGCTCGGTACGGGAACCAGTAGCTGGAACGGGCCGATCGTCGGCGTGGCGGGGGGAAATCAATACACCATTGCCGTCGCCACGGGGAGCCAACTGACCCTCGGCGGAAATATCACCACGCCCGACGACACGGCGGGTCGCTTTTTGCGGCTGCATGCCGAGGCGGGTGGCAATGGCCGGATTGAAGGGCAGATCATCGACCGGACCGTCGCCGTGGGTGATGGGGCCGAAAACGCGAATATCCATCTGGTGAAGACAGGTCCTGGGACCTGGACCATCGCCACCCCGGTCCCCGCCGAGAATCAGCGGGACGCCTATCACCAAGGTGACACGATCGTCGAGCAAGGAACCCTCGCCGTGCAGGCGGGAGCCTCTGACAGTGGTGAAATCTGGAGCCGGTCGATCCAGGTGCGGAGCGGGGCGACGTTCGACGTCAGCAGCTTCGGCACCTATAGCATGCAGGTTCTGGAGGATCCCGACAACACGCTCTCCTCGGGTGACGAGGTGGGGCAGACGCTCACCGGCTCGGGAACCGTCCACCTGGGGGCCGGCAAAACACTCGCCGCCTACGACGACTCGATCATTTCGCCCGGCGACGGCGTGGGGACACTCTCGGTGACGGGGAACTTCAGCTATTCGACGTTCACCGAGTTGGCGACGGGGGGCCTGCGCTACGACTTGGGAGCGACCACCGGTGGCGCCAACGACAAGCTCGTGGCCACGGGAAGCGTGACGATGAACGCCGGCGACTCGGACGACGCGATCCCGCTGACCGTCCGTCCCGTCGAAGGGAGGCTCGCCACGGGGGCCTATGCCTTGATGCAGGGCTCGTCGGTCGGGGGAACCGCCAACAATGGCAATTACGACGTGAGCGTCGTCGACAACCAAGGGAACGACATCACCAGCGGCCTCCGTCAGACGTTTTCGGTTACGAATTCCGCCACCGCGGTGAATCTCAATGTGACCGGTTCGTCGGCCAACCTCACGTGGAGTGGCACCAGCGGAAATAACTGGGATGTCGCGACCACCGGCAACTGGACCGGGGACGGCGGGCCGCAGTTCCGCCAACTCGACAACGTGACCTTCGGCAACGTGGCCAACAAAAACGTGACGATCGCCGGGAATGTCGCACCCGGCTCAGTCACTTTCGATGGTGGCGCGGGATCGACCTACACCGTCGACGGGGCCGGGGGGGTGACCGGGTACGGTCCGGTCAATATCCAGTCGGGTACGGTTCGGCTCAACAATCGCGGCAACGACTACGCCGGTACGACGACCGTCGCCAATGGTGCTCGACTCGAGATCGGATCGGGGAGCACCGGCAGCATCGTGGCCAATGGCACGCTCGCCGTCAGCGGCAATACGGCTGTGACAATTCTCGACGACTTTAATGATGGCAACCTCGACGGGTTCACCACCTACACGGTCCTCGACCAGCAGGGGGGTGGAGCAGGCCATGGGCCACCCGACGACGTGGTCTTCTCCCCGTTTGGTGGTGGCATCACTGTTAACGGCGCCCAGGCGGGAAATCCCTCGCCCGAGCAGGCCATCGCCATGCGGGCCTCCGGTCTGCAGGTCGGTGAGACACTGGTCGTCGACGCCAATCTGAATAGCAACACCTCCGTCGCCTCTACCTTCGGCATTGCAATCGGTAATAGTGCCGGATTCCAGGATGTTCCCGCAGGGACCGGAAATGCAGATATTCGTTCGAGTTACATGTACGCCGCCATGGTACTGAATCCCGCCACCGATGGTTTCGACTCCCGATTCGTGAATACGACCGGTACATTGCAAGGGGTGGGGACTACTGGGAACGTCGGGGTGGTCACCAACCTCTGGATCACCCGCACGGGTGAAAACACATACGCCACCGGTTATTCCAAGGACAACATGTCGACGACCGTGACGATGCGGAACCTCACCGTCGATTGGATTACCGACAGTGTCGGCTTTTATGCCGACATTCGTGGGGCGATGGATCCCAATGCTGGCGTGATGGACAACTTGCGGCTTGTGCCCGTCAGTCCGATCCTGGAGATCAATGGCGATTTCACGCTCGGAGCGAACGCCATTTTGGAACTCGACCTGGGAGTCGATGCCTACGACCAGATCTTCGTGTCGGGGCAGGCGACGCTCGACGGGACGATTTCGGTCGACCTCGCGGGAGCGTTTACTCCGGCCGTGGGCAAGGAGTACACCGTGCTGACCGCGGCGGAAGGGATTACCGATTTAGGTGTCGTCTTCGATCTCCCCTCGAACTTCAGTGCGTCGATCGTCGATTTGACCCGGCTCGTGTTGACCTACGGGGTCGACATCCTGCAAGGGGATTTCAACGGTGATGGGATTGTCGACGCGGGCGACTACCTCGTGTGGCGCAATAACCTCAACGGCGACGAAGCGGTGCTGATGGGCAATGGCAACGGCAACGGGGTGGTCGACATCGGCGACTACAACCTATGGAAAAGCAACTTTGGCGCTACCAGCGGCGGGGGATTGGTGGTGGGAGCGACTGCTCCCGAACCGGCCACTTATCTCGTCGTGGGGCTTGGCCTTGTTTCGGTGGCCCTTTGTCGCCGCCGGTGGAAGAAGTAGGAGCGTATTGAGGAAGAACAGCGTACGGAAAATTTAACCCTTGGATTTGACAACTTTTGGAGGGGTTCTCATGAGACGACTCGCGTTGTTGTGTACGGCCGTGTTTGCGGTGGCGAATAGTTACGCCGCCCACGGCACGACCATTGTGCTATTTGCCGACGATTTTAGTAACGGTGCCGTCGGGGCCGCCGTTTCGATCAACGATCCCGACCCGCAGGCCGATCCGGTGAACAACCTGATTTCCCACAACACTTCGCTCTCGGGGAGCGTGTTCGCCTCGTTCGCCCCGGGTGCCCGGGCGTGGCATGGCGACAATGCCGCTGGCGGGACCTTGGAAGGGGAGGCGGGTGGCACGGCCAGTTGGGCGAACGGCGGCGCGGGGAGCGGCACGATCGCTCCGCGGGTCGATTTCGCGACCGATCGGGCCTTTCAATTCGGTAAGAACTTCACGGTATCGATCGAGGGGTTGAATCCCGTCGTGGGGGGGAACGGCACTTCGGCCAACTGGACGGCGATCAGTCTGTTTCAGCCAGCGCTGCCGGCGAATGGGGGAGGAGTCGACGTGAACGTGGCGACCGTGCCGCTCGGCATTCTGCTCCGAGACAACGGGGGTTTCACGATTTTCTCGTTCGGAGGGGGGGGCGACGGGGCGTTCGATCTCGACCCGACGACCAATCCCGACAAGACCTACGATGTCGACATCGAGGTGACCAATATCTCCGGCTTCGGGCCGGGCAATAGCTTCGACTACCGCGTGCTGGTGGATGGGTCGCAGATCACGAGCGGCACGATCAGCGGAGCCGATACGACGCACAATTACATTGGCTTCGAGGCACGGAGCAGCAGTTCGATCATGAGTGGCGTCACGATCTCGACCGTGATTCCCGAGCCGGCCACGGTGGGGGTTGCGGCGCTGGCCGTGGCCATGGGAGTGATGGGGCTTCGCCGCCGGGTTCGCCTTGCGGCAAGCCAGAGCGAATAATAGGAGCTGGGCAGCTTGAGGGGCCGCGACCGTCCGGGTCAGCCTGGCGGTCGCGCCCCTCAACAACCCAAGATTCCACAGCGGACACCGACCGACGTCGGAGGTTTGAAGACAGGACTATTTCTTGGGGCTACCCGATCCCTTGGGGATTCGAGACGAGGACTTGGACATGAAACGCACGAAGAACGGATTTACGTTGGTGGAACTCTTGGTGGTGATTGCTATCATCGGAGTGCTGGTGGCCCTGTTGTTGCCGGCGGTGCAGGCGGCTCGCGAGGCGGCGCGGCGCGGACAGTGTTCGAACCATTTGAAGCAGTTCGCGCTGGCGGCGCTGAATTACGAGAGCACTTACAAGCGATTACCGGCGGCACGGAAGGGGTGCGACGGAGGGAACTTTGCCCACATCCCCGAGTGCCGACGCAATCAGGCGGAGGTGACGGCCACAGGCTACGATCAATCGCAGAATGGGGCGAGCGTGTTTGTGATGTTGCTTCCCTATCTTGAACAGCAGGCTCTATACGACCAATTTGACATCGAGGTGAAGGTTGTTTGGGACGATAACGGATCGACTAAAAAGTGGTACGAGGACCCTTTTGTCTTGCAAGCCGTCGCCGCCCGTCCCAATGTGATGATTTGCCCCAGTGATGGCGAATTGCAGCCGTATTCGGAATACACCCACGACCGTCCCGTGCCGCAGGCCGCCACCGGAAGTTATGCCGGCGTGGCGGGTGATGTCGGTCCCCCCGGCAATGACGTCGATGGACGGACCGATGCCCGCGGTAAAGCCTTCACGCTCAAGGACAACAACACGGGTGTCTTCTTTTATGGGCGGCGGCTCAAGATCTCGCAAATTACCGACGGCACGAGCAATACGCTGTTCTTTGGCGAGACCATCGACGGCCATACGACACTCAATAGCAACATCTGGACGAACGGAAATCGCTGCAATTCGTCGATGCGAACGACTCGGAATCCCCTGAACACTCCCGTTGGACTGGGGGCGTATTTGCTCTCTCCCCCGTTGCCCGGAACCAACGGAGCATTCGGCAGCAAGCATCCCAGTGGCGCCAATTTCGCATATGGCGACGGTAGTGTCACTTTTGTCACCGACGATATCGATCACGTGATGTACCGTGCCATGTCGACACGTGCTCCCGAGGCGGACTCCTACACAACGACCGTTCCCACGACCCCTCCACCTCGTTAAGAGCGACGTTTTACAACACTCCCCCCATTTCTTGCTTCATTCCTGGATGCCCGCCACGCTTATGCCTTCTCGATCGACTTACACCTTTTTATTGACGGCACTCATTGCCACCGTTGTGTTGCCAGGTTGCGGCGACAAGTATCCTGGACTCGTTCCTGTTTCAGGCACAGTTACGATCGACGGCAAGCCATTAGGTTTTGGCGGGATCACCATTCAGCCTCAAGGACAGCGCCCCTCGATGGCAAGGCTCGACGAGAATGGCCGCTTCAAGTTGACCTATCGCGACCCGGGAGATGGCGTTTATACAGGAACGCATCTCGCGACAGTTGCCGCTATTGAGCAGATAAGCGAAACGTCTCAACGTTGGCATGCCCCCAAGGAGTACGCTAACCCGGCGACCTCGGGTCTGTGGGTCACCATCGACGGCCCCACCGACGACCTGAAGATCGAACTCACCTGGGACAAGAGCAGCAAAGAGAAGGGGCCGTTTGTCGAGAAGTTTTGAGCGTGCTTTCGGGGCAGACTTGGCAAACGCAGCAGCGGACTATGATGAGGCAACTTGTGATGCGGAATTTCCGCGCCCGTGCGGCGCTACTGACGATTGTCGCCTGCTGCGGTGCCGCCGCACCCGTGCTGGCCCAAGTCGACCCGTTGAGCTTCGTCAAGGTGATTCCGGTCGACGACGGCAACCCGCTGACGAACGACCTGGGCTTCGACCACTACATCAATTCCACCGCCTTCAAAATCCAGTCGCTCCAGACGGTGGGAAATCACCAGTTCATCGTCTATTACGACGAGGGGACGAGCCACGCCACCCGGAATGTGACGGTCGCCCGCCGCGACATCACCAATCCCACCAACCTGTGGAGCATCACCCACACCAACTTTACGTCGTTCAATTCGACCGATGCCCACAACGTCATCAGCTTCGGCATCGATGGCAACGGCGTCATGCACCTGTCGTGGGGGATGCATAACAACAATTTGCTCTACACCCGGTCGACCGCGGCGGTGACCAACAATCTGCCGATGTCGTTCATTGGGCAGGGGGCGGGCAACAGCGGGGCCCTCAACACGATGGTGGGGACGAACGAGACGCAGGTCACCTACCCCAACTTCTACAACATTCCCGGCTCCGACGACCTGTTGTTCAACTACCGCACTGGTGCGTCGGGAGACGGGACTTACCGGATCTCGAAATTCGACACGAGCGCCGGGACCTGGGCGTTCACCCGGCAGAATTGGATCGTCAACACCGACTCGAGCGGGCTCACCTACAACGCCTATCCCCACAACATGGTCTACGACTCGCAAGGGGGGCTGCACGCCTCGTGGACCATCCGCTACAACTCCGGCTCGCCGGCGGGGGAGAGCGGCTACCAGACCAACCACAACATCTTTTATGGCTATTCTCCCGACGACGGGGCGACCTGGTACCGCGACGTCGAGGGGACGATTCCCTACATCGGGCCGATCAGCAACCAGACGTCGCAGGTGGTGCTGGAGATTCCCGAGGGTAGCAGCCTGATCAACACGGGCACCATGCAGGTCGATCGGAACGACAAGCCGCTGGTCGCCACCTACTGGGCCCCCGACGCCCATCATGCCGAGCCCGACCATCGCCGGCAGTACATGCTCGCCTACTACGACGGCGAGGACTGGAAGACCTCGCAGATCACCAACCGCCGGGTCGATCCCCAGAACTACAAAACCCCCGAGAGCGCCCTCAACAATAGTTGGATGGGGCGCCCGCAATTGCTGGTCGACGACTACAACCGCGCGTACGTCATCTACAACGACAACGACGGCCCCACCAACGTGACCGTCGCCGTGAGCCAGGCGGAGTCGCGCGACGACTGGATTCTCTACGAGCTCAATAATGTCCCCACCACCAGCGGCACCGACACGATCGAGCTGACCGTCGACCATGGCCGCTGGGCCCAGGACCGCACGCTGTCGGTCTTCTATCAACCGCAGATCGGGGGGAACGGCTCACCGGTGTCGGTGCTCGAATGGAACACGCAGCTTGCCTTGGGGCGGGTGCTCAAGTGGACCGGCAACGCCAGCAGTACCTGGAACGGCAGCGACGTGAACTTCACTGACCAGGGAATGCCTGACAACTTCGACGATTACGACAATGTGACGTTCGACGACTCCGCCGCCAATCAGACGATCGAGTTCGCCGGTGCGATAGCGGCCGGCACCGTGGTGGTCGACACGGCGGGCACTTACACCTTCGCCGGTCCCGGCAGCCTGACGGCCGGCAGCCTGGCCGTCGTGGGAGGAGGAACCCTCGACCTCGCCACGAGCGGCAACACCTACAGCGGCCAGACCCGGGTATCGAACGCCACACTACGCATCACTGGCGACGCCAGCGCGATGGTCAGCCCGATCGTTGTGGCGGCTGGGGGAAGGCTCGAGCTGGCGACATCGCAGCTCGAAGGAATGACCAGCTCGCTCGACATCTGGAAGACGGGCGAGGTGATTGTGGGGACGCCGGGGGGAAGTGGCAGCGCGATTCCCGAATCGATCGGCGAAATCATCAACGACGGCAAGCTTCGCGTGTACCAAAGCGAAACGCTCAACGGCGTGAAGGGCGAAGGGGCGATCATCGCCGAAGCGGGGGTGCTGTCGCTCGAGTCGAATCCCGAGTTTCGCGGAACGGTTGCCGTCAGGGCCGGCGCGACGGTGGTGGCAAGTGGCGACACCGCGCTGGGAACCGGCGGGCTCGACATCGCCGGCAATGGCGGCGGCGTGGGGGCCATACGGATTGAGGGGGCCAGCCAAGTCACGCTCGAGAAAAATGTCACCCTCAGTAGCCCGGACGCCCACCTCCACGTGGGAAGCGGCTCGGTGGTCACCCTCAACGGACCGATCGTCGGCAGCGGTGGCCTGCTCAAAACGGGGCAGGGGGAGCTGCGCGTCAGCGGGGTATCGACCTACGAGGGGAGCATGGTGATCGCCGGCGGCACGTTCGAACTCAACGGAACCACCGGTAGTGGCGACACCTTCGTGCAGTCGGGGGCATCGCTCACAGGAGCGGGAAGGGTCGCAGGGAACCTGGTGGCCCAGCAGGGAAGCGTCATCCGCCCGGCGGTTGTCGCGGCGGGGGGGATGCAGTACCCGAAGTTGATCGACGACTTCAACGACGCCAACCTCTCGGAGTACACGAAGTACACCGTGCTGAACTTCGACGGTCAGGTGGAGTCGACCTTTTTCCCTCAGAACGGAGGGATCGCCGCCGGCACCAGCGACACGGACAACAGTCCCGAACAGTCGGCCTTCGTCCGTCCCTTCAGTGGCCTCGCCGTGGGGGAGACTCTGGTGGTCGACGCCAACCTGAATAGCAATATCGGCCTGGCCGCCCCTATTTTCGACTACGGGCTGCTGATCGCCGACAGCGACGAGCTGCGCAACGATTCGCGAAACCAATACCTGTACGTGGCGTCGCGGATCTCCAGCAACCCCGACGTGCTGCTGGCCCGCTACTGGGATGCGGATGGGACCAGCGACACGTCGGCCTTCGACATCAACGTCAATGGCGGAGCGGGAGTGAATGTTCAGAATCCCAAGGCGACCCAGTTCTTCATTCGCCGCACCGGCGAGGTGACCTATGCCGTGGGGTATTCGACCAATAACCTCGAGACCCTCATCCAATACGGCGCGGAGTTGACGGTCGAGAGCAGCTTCGAACCCGACCTTGTTGGCTTTTACAGCGACCCGCGCGGTGGGAATGGCACGACGAACTTCACGGCGACTTCGGGGACATTCGACAACTTGCGGATCATCCGCGAGGGGTTTGTCAGCAGCCTGCTGACCGTGGCGGGCGATCTCACCCTCGAATCGGGGGCGACGCTCGCAATGACTCTGCAAAGTCCGCTGCTCTACAGCCAGCTCGACGTGCTCGGCACCTTGTCGCTGGCGGGCGCACTCGAAGTCGTGCTCGATCCCGGGTATGCCCCGCAGTCGGGCGACAGCTTCGACCTGTTCGACGCGGACGCACTCAGCGGGGCGTTCGAATCGGCCCTCCTGCCGGCACTCGACCATGGACTCCGGTGGGAGACCGCGGCACTCGCCACCGACGGGGTGCTGGCCGTCGTCAGCGGCCTGGCGGCCGACTTCAATCGCGATGGGATCGTCGACGCAGCCGACTACACGCTGTGGCGCAACACACTTGGGGCCACTGGGGCAGGCCTTGCCGCCGATGCCAACGCCGACCTCCGTGTCGACGAAGCGGACTACCTGGTCTGGAAGCATTCGTTTGGCATGACCCTCGACAACCAAGGGGCCCTGGTCGCCGCAGTCCCCGAGCCTTCCCTGTCGTTTGGGCTGGCAATGCTCGTTGCCATTGGCGGCATCGCCCGCTGCACGGTGAAACGATCCCTTTCACCAGCCCCCCCTTCACCAGTCCTCCAGTGAGGGAACATGCGGGGAATCGTTCGGCCTAGGTCTCCCAAGTGTCGCGCTTGGCGTCACGCGGGGGATTTGCCGTGATTTCAGGCCATTTTTGCGGATACAATACCATTTCAAGGGCCTGAGTGGTCCCTTGATGACAACTGGGGATGGCGGAAGAGCGCAAATTGTGAAGAAATAGCGACACCCTGTCCCTTGCTTTGGAATATTGGGCTGGATGAGCGCGCTATGACGTCGGCGCCCTTCCGCCCGCTTTTCTACTTGTTGTGCACACCAACAACCGAAGGCATCGCCAGTCGCGGGTGGCGATGTCCAGCGAACCTGCGAATGACAACGCCAGCTTACTGCCCGAGCGATGCGTACGTTCAGCAACTGACCACCCATCAGGTGCATTTGCAGGGCTACATATTTGCCTCGTTGGCGAACCACGCCGACGCGGAGGATGTTTTGCAGCGAACCAACCTCACCCTCCTGAAGAAGAGTGGCGACTTCCCCGCGGGTGGGGAGTTTCTCCCGTGGGCGATTGCCGTCGCCAAGTACGAGATTCTGTCGTTTATTCGCGACTTCCGCCGCGACCGGGCCGTGTTCAACCCGACCTTGGTGGAGAAGATGTGCGAATCGGCCACGTCGGAGGTACCGGAGGTGACGGAGCGTCAGGAGGTGCTGCGATCGTGCCTGCAACAGCTTCCGGAGCGGAGCCGCCGCTTTCTGGCCCTGCGTTACGCGAGCGACAAATCGATTCAACAAATCGCCGAGCAGTCGGGGCGTTCGATCGACGGAGTCAAGGCGGTGCTGTTTCGACTGCGGCGAAAATTGGAACAGTGCGTCGAGCGGGGGATGTCCCGCTCGCAGGCTTGAGGTGGACCGGTATTCATGACTGAAGACTACGATCCCGCTGAAATCGAATGGCTGGTTTACCATTACCGGCACGGCTCGTTGGACGAGCAAGGGGGCCGTCGTTTGGAATCGGTGCTCAGCGGCAGCCACGAGGCCCGCTGCATCGCCGCGCGCTACTTGATGAGCGAAGTCGTCCTGCGGCGCGAGTTGCAGATGGCGGAAGTGACTCGGCTCTTCACCGACGACGACACCACGGCCTCTGAAGAGGGGTTCGAGGGGGAGCAGGTTTCCCTGGCCCCCCGCGGGACGCCCCTTTCGTCGCGGCGACATTGGAACTGGAGTGCCTTGGCGGCGTCGATCCTGGCCGTCGTGGTGGCGGTGTTGGGAGCGAATAACTTGACTCTCCACTGGAAGCTGCGGAACCAGGAAGGCTCGCTGCCACTGGTATCGCTTCCGAAGCAATCCGTGGTGACCTTGGTCGATTCGACCCTTTGCCTGTGGGATAGCAATAGCTTTCCTGGGGGCCACGCCCAGCGCCGGCTCGACCCCAACACGGGATTGAGGCTGCTCGAGGGAATTGCCGAAATCGAACTCCAAGGCCCCAATGTGGGTGACGCCTCGTTACAGATCGAGGGACCCGCCAGTTGGCTCTTTACGAACGACGGGCAACTACGCCTCAGTTACGGGAAAGTGACCGTCGACGCGAGCACCGGCGACGAGACCCTCAGCATCGACACGCCGCTGGGCCGTGTGCTGGCGGAGGGGCATGCGTCGCTGGGGGTGAGTTGCTTTGGCAACAATCTCGAAATCCATGTCTTCAGCGGCCGGGCGCGCGTCGATTCGCTCTGGGTCGACGAAGGGCACCCTGGGGGGGGGGTGGATGTTTCGGCGGGCGAGATGGTGCGGCTGTCGATTCAGCAAGACGCCCCCTATTTGATTTCGCGCGACGTCGCCGACGCCTCCCGGTTTGCCTCGCGGCTCTCGATGTTGACCGACGATCTGGTGCTCGACCATCGTTACGCGGCCGCGGTCCGGCGGGACCGGCCGCTGGCCTACTGGCGGTTCGAGTCGCTTGACGCCGGGCACGTGAGGAACGAGATGGGCCCGGAACTGCCGATTCGCGTCATTGGGGACGTGGCCCTGCGCGGCAGCGAAACGAATCACTACGCCGAGTTTGTTGATTCCTTGGTCGACGAGCACATCAATGCCATGCTGGTGACCGACGAACCACTCTCCGCCGACCCCCTCACGGAGTACTCGATCGAGATTTGGGTGAAGCCAAGCCACTACCAGCAGGCGAGCATCGTCGGCCTGGTGGGAGGCCCGCTCGACGAAAACAACCAGTCGCGCCACGGCATGCTGCTCGAACTGGCCGGACCTCATCCCCCGGTCACCAGCACCACGCACCCCGGGCGCGTCCGCTATCTCAATCGCTTTCCGGCGTCACGCCATCCGCAACGCAACGAGTCGGTCTTCTCGCAAGACGCCTACGAACTGCGGCGCTGGCAGCACGTGGTCGTTGTCAAGGATGCGGAGTATAAGCGGCTCTACATCAATGGCACGTTGCAGGCGGAACTGGCGGACACAAATCCACTCAGCGGGGGCCTGACGGTCCTGGTGGGAAGGCTTCACGAGCAGCGACCTGAACGCCGATTTATCGGCCAGTTCGATGATCTGGCGATTTACGGGCATGCCCTCGGTCCTTCCGCCGTGGAGTCGCACTACCGGCTGGCCCGCCCACGACCCAAGAGCGGCAACCATCGTGACGGGAGCATTTAGCTATTTACTCGGGCCACAAGAACCCCATGGCAGTGGCCTCGCACCCTTATTCCTTTTCTCTTTCCATTCCCTATTTCTTTAAGGCGACATCTTCAATGGATTGCACCAATCCCAAGCCAGTGTTCCAGCGGGCCCGCTCTCCCCAGCGGAGCGGATTTACTCTAGTCGAACTGCTCGTCGTGATTGCGATCATCGGCGTGCTGGTCGCGCTGCTGTTGCCGGCGGTGCAAGCCGCACGCGAGGCGGCGCGCCGTTCGCAGTGCAGCAATAATCTCAAGCAGCTTGCACTGGGCTGCTTGAATTTCGAATCGAGTCAGAAGCGGTTGCCACGCGGTTCGAGCTTCAACTCGGTGCAAAATACGAGGCCCGGCACCTGGGTGCTCGACATCCTTCCCCACATCGAAGCGGGGACCATCGCCGATGCGATCGACTACAACAAACCTATGACCGACACCACGATAAGTTCGGGGAAGAATGTCTCCAACTTCCAAATCGCGACAACCACCATCTTGCCGGTCTTCATTTGCCCAAGTGATCCCGTGGCCCAAAGCCCGGTTCTCGAGAACCGCCGGCAAAGTGGCCGCAATCCGACCCCTTGCCAGGGGCTGTGGTACAAGGGGAGCATGGGACCAACCAGGCCCGACCAATGTGTATTTACTCCTGCAAGTGAGATGGCCAATCAACATTTGCTTTGCATGGGATCTAACTACGGCAGCGACAAGGATGCTCCTACGGATTTTCAGGCCGACTGCTTTAAGGCAGGCAAGGGAGGAAGCGGGAGCCGTTCGCAGCCCTGTCCCGACATGAGCAAGTGCGTGGGAGCGATTTGTCGCAACAGTGTTGGCACACCCCTTCGAAAGTTTACGGATGGCGTATCGAACACGTATCTACTGGGCGAGACGCTGCCCGCCCACAGCACTTACAACTCGTTATTTGGCGAGAACTTTCCCGTCGGTTCCACTCACATTCCACTGAATCACATGGATAGCGACGAGTTAGGTCAGGACACGCAGAACTATCCGATCCAGCACTGGACTCAGGCGGGTTTCAAGAGTTCCCATGTCTCTCTCGTCCATTTCGCGATGGCCGATGGCAGCGTGCAGGGTGTGAATGACGATATCGACAAGTACGTGTACAACGCCTTCGGTACGCGTGCTTCGGGTGAAACGATCAACGAATCCAATTAGCGTGAGACCTTTATTCATTATGAACTTCATTACTCGCTCAAGCTTGATTGCCGGTTCCTTTCTCGCACTTCTAGTGGTCGGTTGTTCCACCGGTGATTACGTTCCGGTTTCCGGCAAAGTGACCTTTGATGGAGGACCCCCACCTTATGCAGGGTCGATCACCTTCATTTCGATTGAGAAGGGAGGAGAATTTCCCGCTCGCGACGGCTGGGGACGGTTCACTACCACCGGCGAGTTCGAGGTGGTTACAGGCCAGCAGAAAGGGCTGCTGCCGGGAAAGTACTCGATCACGGTCGAATGCAATAAGCACGAACCCGACTATAGCAAGAAAGAC
>CAZYQQ010000089.1:12714-23482 GCA_964650265.1 uncultured Planctomycetaceae bacterium | reverse complement strand
GATGACGATGCAGTCGTAATGCTTGGAGGCCATGGTTCGTACGGTTTCAAAGGGGGAAGAGAAAGCAAGGTGTTAGCAAGACGATGGGACACGGATAAACACTGATTTTATCGGATCACCACGGATCGGAGAAAGTCGGAAGGATGAAGATATGAAAACTCGTACTGATCGCTCCGGGGGCTTTCTATCCACATACTGGGCTCTGTCTGATCCATGGTGATCCGAAAATCCGTGCCGATCCGTGGCCCATCCTTGTGTTGTTTGGACTCCGGGGGCTTACGCCCCCGGCTCTGGAGTGGGGTTCCGAGAGGGGGCGGTCAGCTATCGGCTCCATCGACCGATGGTACCCGAATTCTCCAGTTGCGGCGAGTCTGCACGCCGCGAGATGTGGGGAAAACGTGGGTAAAATGCCGGTTGTAGCGGTCAGGGTGCCGCGTCATCTGGGGCGGTCGCGAAATGGCTTCACTGGTGCAGCGTGTGAGGTAAGTTTGGGGAGTTGCCCGCAGCCCGCACGTCGTCAGGTGCCCAACGATGAACCGTCGCCACTTTGCCTTCTGGCTCTCGGGGGGACTCTTCGCCCTTTCGGAGCGACTTGGCGCGCAAGCGCTCGATTCGCTCGCCGCCGCGGTGATGGAGTGTACCGAGAGCAAGGTGGGTGACGAAATCGTCATCAACGAGCACCGCTGGACCGCGGCCGAGAACCGGACCTGGCGGTGGTTCGAGCGCGAGACGTTGCAAGCCGACGGCGAATGGAAACTCACCGGCCGTACCGTGCCGATCCATAAAGCGACTGGCGAGCCCTACACCGGTGCGACCGGCTATCTCGACGATTCGCTCGTCCCCGAGGCAGTCCGCGAGTCGGACCCAGTCGCCAAGAAGGGGCTCACCGAGATCGCATGTGTCGAGACCCAGCCAGGGACGACGAGTGTCGCCCGCAAGGCCCGCGATGGCCGCCCACCGAGCAAATGGCTCCGCAGCCTCCATGCCGACGAACTCGCCTGCTGGCTCCAGACGATCACCGTCCCCGAGGTGGGGGTCGCCGGGATGACCGTCTGGGTCCACCTGACCCGGGATCATGGGTTCGACGAGCCGAAGCTCGATGGTCTAACGGAGGAGGAGGCGTTTAAGCTGCACGCGGCGGCGCACTTTGGGTATTAGTGGGAAAGTTGGAAGTTGGGGGGGTGGGAGTCGGGAGTCGGATTGGGGGTGCCACACCCTGGAGGTCGTGCAGCTTTTAAGTCGTGTTCCCTTCTTGGTTTAGGCGATCGCGTTGGAGTCGGTCGAGGCGTTGGAGGTTTTGGGCCACGACCATCAGTCCGGTTTCGGCCAGGGCGCGGTCTGGCCCGCGACCGTGGAAGCGACTCAGGCGGCGATTTCCTTTGCTGTCGGCATAGGTGAGCTCGACGGTTTGAGCACGCAGGCGGTAGCGTTGCTGGGCTTCGGGAGTCGCCATTTTCTCGCGCTGGGCGTCCAATAACTCTTGGCCTTCCAGCCGACTCATGATGCGGCTGGTCGCGCCGGGGTAAAGGCACTTCTCGGCCAACGGGCAGGCACCGCAGTGGACCGGATCGCAGCGATAGCGAGTTTCCCACAGCGTGCGATCGCCGTGGCGTTGCTTACGATTGCGATCGCGATAGACCAGGCGATGCCCCTGGGGACAACGATAGCACTGCTCGGCTTCGTCCCATTCGAACGCGGTTCGCGGAATCCGCGAGTTGGGCTTGGCCTGTGGATCGATGGACGGGTTCGCCCGCACCGGAGCCAGTAGCTCGATGTTCCGCTGCTCGCAATCTCGCAAATCGGTAATCGAGCAATAAGCTGCATCGGCCAGCATGGTCTTCAACCCGCCACCCACGGCTTGCTGAGTCTTGTCGATCATCGGAGCCAGCATCCCCGCGTCGGTTGCGGCCGGCTGACAGTCATAGGAGACGATCAAGCGACTTACGGGTGCGACAACGTGTTGGATGGTGTACAGCGGGCGAAAGACCTTCAACTTGTCACGTCCCAAAGGAGCCGGCGGGTCGCTCAAACTCACCTGAATCTTGTCCGGATCCTGGCGTTTGTCGCTGGGTTTTTTCGCGTTTTTCTCGATTCTTTCCGCGAGAATCTCCCCTGCCTGCTTCATCCGCCTGGCGAGGTCTTGTTTCCCGGAATCGGTGGGGGGAACCCACTTGGGCGCGTGGTCGCTCAACTCGCCGCGCAGAATCGCGTCGAGTTGCCGCATGCGGTTTTCCAGTGTGGGACGAGTCACCATGCGGTGCCGAGACGCGCAAGCCGCGACGGCCGTGCCATCCTGGACCCCAACGCTGGGGTCGAGATGGCCTTCGTCGAGTGCCCTGGAAATCATCTGCTGGTGGAGTGATTCGATGAACTTGCCTGCGCGGTCACGAAAGTCATACCAGGCGCGCCGCGAGGGCGTATAACCCCTTCCCAGCCATTGCATGGCCTTATTGAGCTGGGCTTCATCAAACCAGGTCGCCGGGGATTGATGGCCCTTGAGGTACTGATAGAGCACCATCTTCAACATCGTGATCGGATCGTAGGGTTTCGAGCCACTGCCTCGATACCACTGATCGACGGCCGCTCGATCCAGCATGTTGACCTGTCGCTCAACGATCCTGGCGTGGTGGTCCTCGTCAAACTCCTGGCCCATCTGCTGCCATCGAGGATCCTCTTCCGGCAAGGGAAAGTCGCGATAGGGAGTTTTTTGTCAGCTCGATTTCACCTAAACTCATAACGACCTCCGTGTGGTTCGGAACGGAAAGCAACGCACATTTAAGTGCGAAACCTCCAGCCATGCGAAGGTCACTTTTCTTTGCTAGCATCTCCGCAAGCCCAGCCAACCAAACAACTTAAAAGCTGCACGACCTCCCTGTAAGGGTGTGTGGGCGGCCAATGCCGTGTGACTTTCCGAGACCTTCAAGTTGCATTTTGCCATCCACCGCCGATACCCCACACCGATACCGACCAAGAGTGCGCCGAGCCCTACCGTCGCCGGCTCCGGCACGCTCACTCCCCCCCCCAGCAGCGAGAAATCGAGCCCCGCGCCCCCCCCCGCCTTGAGGGCCACGTGGAGCAGGAAGGCGTCGTCGAGGTCGACCCGGCCGTTGAGGTCGATGTCGCCCCAGCCGAGGGTCTCGTAGTCGCCGACCCAGACGTCGTTGTGGGCGCCGTCGAATCGCTTTTCCTTGAGCCAGCCCCCAACAAACAGGGTAACATCGCCGTCGTCGACATTGCCATCGAAATTGAGGTCCCCCTGCTTGTAGTTGACTGGCAGGGCCGCGGCGATCCAGTCGTTGTCGGTCATCAGATCAAAGGCGTTCGCATCGCTGCGGTAGACCTTCAACTCGTCGATCACACCGCTAAAGAACGCCGTGGGAATGATGGCCGAAGCGGGGGGAGCCTGGTCGGCCGCGCCGACGACGAACGCACCTGATGTCTGAGTCGGGCCCAAATCGATGTCGTTATTGGCCGACACCGCGACTCCATTGACGTAAATCACGCTCGTAAACGCCCTGGCAGCTCCGGTTCCGGGGACGACGTCAGGCGAATTCGCATCGGTATCGAGAAAGATGTGCTGGGCCACGTGAACCCACTGGTTAGGAACCACGGCCACGGTCCCCCCCAAGTCGGAGTGGCCCGAGTTGATCTGGCTCCAGAAGCCGTTGGCCGTAATCCCGGGTCCCCCGCCGTTGACCGTGTCAAACGCCAGGACTTGCGCGGTGACGCCAAGATTGGTCGCCGTGGGGAAGGCCCACAGTTGCATCCCCTGACTCCCCCCCGACCCGACATTGTTGAGCACGGTGGAGTTGGAGGCGTAGTCGCCATCGCCGTCGAACAGAATGCCATAATTGTTGCCCGCGCCGCGGTTGGTCCGGAGGTAGGGCCCGGAAGATAGCGAGGCATAAACGGGGTTGCCCACCGCATCGAGGTCGATAAAGGGATTGATGGTATCGAGCACGTCGCTGGTGCCCCCGAAGGAGGAACCGACGGGAGCGCCATCCGGGCCATTGGCGGCAGTTGTTCCCTCGAAGCCAGAGCCGTCGCTAAAGTCGCCCATCGAGTAGTAGCGGCTGTCGATCACCACCCCTTGGGCCGTCGAGGCGAAAGCCAAAGCGGCGACCAGCAGGGCCGCCAACGGAAGACGATTCATGGGGAGACTCCTTCGACGCAAGGTTGGAATCGCCAGACCAGCGGCCGCCACTAGCAGCAGACCCACGGTCGCGGGCTCGGGAACCGGCTGATGGGTGAGGAGCAGAGCCCCGCCCGAGGCCGTGTTGCCAAAGTTGTTCTTCCAGAGGTTGTAGTCGGCGATATCGACCACGCTATCGCCATTGCCGTTGCCGTTGAGGGCCGATTCGTTGCCGTTGAGGTTATTTCGCCAGACGACGTAGTCGGCGGCGTCGACCGTGCCATCCCCATTGAAGTCCCCCTGAAGATCGACGTTGGTGTAAACGACGTCGACCTCGAATTCATACCCGCTTTCGGTGAGGAACTTGAAGACCAGGTCCCCAGCCTTACGCACTCCGAAAACACTGGTGTCGAACAGTTCGCCAAGTGAGAGGGAACTCACCGAGGAGAAGTCCGAAGATCCCAGCAGGTAGAGTTCGCCAACCGCCTTGCCGGGGGTTCCCGCGGCCCGCTCCCAGCCATTGCCGGAGCCGTTCCCCTGGGGAAGGCCCGACTGGCCGTTGAGTTCGATGCTATCCCAACCCGACTCGTCGAGTGCCCCCGCCGCGCTTTCGACAACGTAGGACTTGAGGCGAAAGTCGCCCGCATCGGGGTTCACGATCGTCACCTCACCGGTGGTCGCATTGACCTGGAGCTTAAGCAGGTCGGGAGTCTTGCCAAAGACTTCGACCTCGGCGAGTGACAAAAAGAACGCGTCTCTCACATTGGCCACGCGGACGAACTGGCCCTGAATTCCCTGCCCAAGCAAGTTTTCGGTGATCACATTCGGCGCCTTGAGGATGTCGCCGGGGTTCAGCGTCGCGGAACTGTAGACGGGGTTGCGGTTGGCGTCGTAGACCTCGATCCGCACGTCACTCACCGCCCCGCCACTGATGTTGCCATTATCGAGGCGACTCCAGAGGGAGACCGCGTCGATTTCGCTGGTCACCCCGAAATCGACTTCCCAATACTCCGTTCGACCGACCGCCTGCTGGGTGTGGGTCACCGAACCTTTCGCCCAGTCCCCATCGCGATTGCCGTCGTTGGCGTTACCGGCCAGCCCATCGACGGGTGAGAAGTTGGTGCTTTGGTACGAGCGTTTGCCAACCGCGAAATTCGGTCGCACCGCGATGCCGTCGCGCTCGAGGATTTCAACCTCGCCGACATGCAGGAACTGAGTCCCCGCGCCCGTCTCCAGTTGCAAGCGAACGATTCCGCCGTTGACGGTCCCTCCGGTTTGAGCCGCCACGTCCCACAAGATGGTCGACGGACCATTGAGAACGTTATTGGGATTGAACAGCGGAGATGTCGCCAACGGGTTCGTCAGCCCGACGTCGGCCACGTCGTAGATTGTGATGCGAAGATTCTGCAGGCGATGATCGACCACGGTTCCATCGATGCGGTTGTAGACGTTGATTTCGTCGATCGGCCGATTACCTGGCAGGACCGTCTGCCACCACGGGTTAACGTCCGCATTGGTGTGCGTGGTTGCCGGAACCCCTACCCCCGCATAGAAATAATCGCCGTGGTAGGTTCCATCCACCGCCTTATCGGCGGTCGCCGCCGCATTCGTCGAACTCTGGGTCGCCGTGCTTCCGAGTGCGTGGTTGGTCTGGCTGCCGGGCAGCACGACGGCGCTGGCCGAGTTCATCCCCGCGACGAGCAGTCCGGCCGCCAACAGGGCTGTCGCCATCGGACGAACACGTCGGCCGAGTCGCCGGCCAGCAAACAAGGCCACTCCCGCCAACACAAGCACCATCGACGCGGGCTCGGGAACCGGGGCGTTTTGGAGCATCGCCGCGAACGAGCCGGCGCCATTGCCCGCCTCATAGAGGTCGACAAACATCTGGAAGTCGGTGAAGTCGTTCCGCCCGTCGCCGTTGAGGTCGCCGCGCTGGTAGGCCTGCGCCGGGCTGAGTAGACTGAGGTCACTGAAGGCACCCGCCTTGAAGGCGGTCCAGTCGGCTTGCGTCAGGATGCTGCTGCCAGAGAAGTCGAGGTCTCCCAGGGCGAGCGCCTCCCCGCCATTCCCCTGGAACGTCACGGTCGCGCTAATCTTCTCGCCGGTTTCGAGCAGCAGTTGCAGGGCAACGTCCTCGGTCCGGTTCTGGATCCAGGCCGTACCGAGGTTGTAGAGGGTGCCATTGACGAGCACCCCGCCGTCGCTGGGGGAGCCGCCGAATTGGGCCTCGCTCAGATCGCCTGTCGAACCCGCGGCGGTCAGGATGGTCCAATTGTCGTCAACATCGATCAATGTCGAGCCCCCCGATCCGGCGTCGTAGTTGCCCGCGATCGAGATCCACTCCTCCTGATCGAGCGCTCCGCTGGCGGAGGTGATCGAATAGCCCACGATCCGCAAGTCGCTGCCGGTATTGTTTTGTAAGGTCATCGCCCCCGTGTTGCGATCGATCGTGAGCTTGGTCACGTTTTCCGACAGGGCGCCGAAGACTTCGACTTCGGCGATGGCCAGGTAGGCGTTCACCCCCGGCCCGGCAGGAACGACATTGGTCACGCGCACGTAGCGCCCGGCAACACCTTGCCCAAGCAGGCTTTCGGAAATCACCAGCGGCTTGTCGCCATTGATCCAGCCGTTGGGGTTCAGTGTTCCCGAAGAGTAGACGACCGTCTCTCCATCGGGGGCAAACACGTCCACCACGATCGAGTGGAGAATCCCACCGAATTCGTTGACATTGTCGACCCGACTCCAGAGGGCGAACCCGTCGAGGTCGTACTGGGCTCCCAGATCGACCTGCCAGTATTCCTGTCGACCGGTCGCTATTGAGCTATGCCAGACCGAATTGTTTCCATACCGGCCATCGACATTTCCGTCAACGACATAACTGGGAATGCCGCCGAAAGCGGAACTGCTGGCAGTGGCCGTCTTGCCGACCGCCACGTTGGGCCGGACCTCGATCCCATCGTTCCCCAGAATTTCGACTTCCGAGAGGACCACGGCGTTGTCGGCACTGTGAACGCGCACGATTCCACCATTAATTGGCGTTCCGCCGTTGGCCATCGAGACATCCCACGTGAGAGTCGTGAGTCCCGCCGGAGCGAGGGGAGCACCACTCAGCTCGTTATTGGGATTGAGCAGCGGGGAGACGAGCAGCGGGTTGGTGAGCCCGGTGTCCGCCACGTCGTAGATGCTGACGGTCAGGTCGCTCAACAACGACGAATCGCCCGAGGTGCGATTGTGGAGGCGGATCTTGTCGATCGTACGGTTCCCGTTGAGATCCGTTTGCCACCACTCCGCTCCGGGATTCGCATTGGTCGTCGCCGCGACGCTGAGATCGGCGGCGTTCGCGATGAAGTTCCCATCGACGGCACGGAAGGCGTCCCCATCGACCGCCGTGCTGCTTTGGCTCGCGAAACTCCCCAGGGCATGGTTCGTTTCAGTCCCGGGTAGAGTCACCGCGCTGGCGGCACCCATCCCCAAGAGACCCATCCCCAGGAGACTCAGAACCAGGCCCATCCCCAACGCACCATAGAATTGACGCCCTAACATGGAGCAGCTCCCCTCGAACAATTGGTCCGCCACACTCGACAACGCGGTTGTTATGATAAGGGCCTGCGCGAGCGAAAGTCACTAGGCAATCAGAAGATTTGCGCCGATTTCGGAAGAAAAAACTCATTTCGGCGGTCCAAAACCTGCTGGCAGCGGATTCCGCACGGGCTGGAAGCCTGGCGCAGGGGCAATAGCGGTGCCAATATCTGGGGAGGCCAGAACTCGGCTCGCGGCGTCCGATGACGATCGCGATCGTCTAAACCCAGAGGGCAACACAACTGAAAAGCTGCACGACCTCTTTCGCAGGGTGTGGCACCCCCAACCTATTGCCCAGGCGGGTCCGCCGCATGCAATTCGACCCCCTTGCGAGCCACTTCGATCAGTCTGGCGGCTCGCCCTTCATGGAGATAGTCCGCATAAGGCCTTCCTTGATTGCGAATCACGTCGACTTTGGCCGGGTCCATCTCGGCAACCTCCTCAAGTCGCCTATTGAAATCGACATGCACCTTCTGCTCGAGCGTGCTGTAGTCCATGACCGACTGGATGGGAATTCGCCGCAGGTCATCCCACGAGGATGGCCACGCCTGATATTCCTCGATGTATTCAGTAACCACGTCAGCGGCAGTGTTGCTGAGCACGACGTAATGGCTACGCTCAAACGCGAGTTTCGCCCCCCACCAGACGGCACCAACGAGAACTACCACGATCGCGGCCACAATCCATTTGATTGTGTCGCCCCCGAAATGGCAAATTCCAAATCAACGAATCCCCAATAGACTCCTCACGACGGAGACCGTCGTGCTACTTAGTCCCCAATCACGACGGAGACCGTCGTGCTACTATCTTTCAACTTCCAACTCCCCAACTACCCCCCCAACACCCGCTCATACGACTCCGCCGACAACACGAAAATCTTCCCATCCCCCATCCGTCCCGTCCGGGCGACTTCGACCACCTTGCGGATGACTTCCTCGGCGCGGCTCTCCTCGACCCACAGGATCACCTCGACCTTGGGGAGGAAGGCCTGGCTGTACTCGCTGTCGGTGTAGTGGTCGAGGTAGCTCTTCTGCTTGCCGTAGCCTTTGACCTCCCGGACTTCCACCGCCTCCAGGGGAGCCCGGCGGAGGCTTTCCAACAAGGTCTCGACCAGGAAAGGTTTGACGATTGCAATGATTTGCTTCATCGGGGGAAACTCGCGCCGGCAGCGGACGGGTGGGAACCGATCCTAACTCTAATCGACCCGTCAGCGGAGCGAAAGCACGCCGGTTGCCCCCGTCATGCGGCGAAATACGCTCCCGCTGGAACTTGCCCGCCCCCGCGGGTAGGCTTGGAAAGGGAGCTGCGGCCCGCCGGGCTGGCGGGATGTCGTCTGACCGACTCACCATGCGAGAGAACCGACCCCGATGGCGAAAGAATTATCGAAGTATCAGCAGAAGATCGTCAAGAACTATTACGACAACCGGGACGCGGTCGGCCTCCAACGGCTGAGCGAACTGGTGACCGAGCTCTACCTGGCCGAGGGGAAAGCCCGCGAGAAGCAGTGGAAATACATCGTCGGGGCGCTTGAAAAGCTGCAAATCCCCCCCGACCGGATCGCCCATCTGCGGCAGCGCGACGACCCGGCGCTGCTGGCGAAGCTGGTGGAAGAACTGATGGCCAAGGGGTAGGGAGACCAACCAGGGATGCGGCAATATCTCGAACTCGTTGATCTAGTCCTCCGCCAGGGAGCGGCCAAGTCGGACCGCACCGGCGTGGGGACGCGGAGTGTGTTCGGGCACCAGATGCGTTTCGATCTCGCCGAGGGGTTCCCCCTGCTGACGACCAAGAAGCTCCATCTGCGGTCGATCCTTCACGAACTGTTGTGGATGATCGCCGGCGAAACGAACATCCGCACCCTCAACGAGAACAAGGTCACCATCTGGGACGAATGGGCCGACGACACGGGAGACCTCGGCCCGGTCTACGGCCACCAGTGGCGGAGTTGGCAGTGCCCTGGGGGCGAGACGATCGACCAGCTTCGGCAGGTGCTCGACCTGATCGCGACCAACGCCGACTCACGGCGGATGATTGTCACCGCGTGGAACCCGGCCGACGTGCCGGCGATGGCGCTGCCGCCATGCCATCTGCTGTTTCAATTCTACGTGGCCAAGGGGCGGCTCTCATGTCAGCTTTATCAGCGCAGCGCCGATATCTTTCTCGGCGTGCCATTCAACATCGCCAGCTACGCGCTACTGACGATGATGATTGCCCAAGTGACAGGCCTCGCGCCGGGTGAGTTCATCCATACCCTTGGCGATGCCCACCTCTACGACAACCACCTGGAGCAAGCCCGGCTGCAACTCACCCGCGAGCCGCGGCCGCTACCGACGATGGAACTCGACCCGGCGGTGACCTCGCTGTTCGACTTCCGCTTCGAGCATTTCACACTGCACGATTACAACCCCCATCCCCACATCGCAGCCCCAGTGGCTGTGTAAGGGGACAATGCGATGGCCAAACCGATCGTGTCGCTCGTGGTCGCCGTCGCCCAAAACGGGGTGATCGGCCGCGACGGTCAACTCCCCTGGCGACTCAGTGGCGACCTGGCGCGGTTCAAGCAACTCACCATGGGCCACCCCCTCATCATGGGTCGCAAAACGTTCGACTCCATCGGCCGGGCACTCCCGGGCAGGGCGTCGATCGTGCTGACACGCGATCCAGGTCAGGTGGAACCCCAGGAGCATGTCGTCGCCGTGACCAACTGGGAGGAGGCGCTCCGGGCCGCGGAACAGTCGGGCTTCGACTCAAGCGAGGTCTTCGTGATCGGCGGTGCCGAAGTCTTCCGCCTCACCTGGCCCCACGCCGACCGCCTCTACCGCACCGTGGTCGACGCCGAGATCGTCGGAGATACCACTCTCAAAGGGATCGACCTGGCCGGCTGGAGCCTCAAAGAGGCGATCGAGTACCCTGCCGACGAGCGGAATGAGTATGGGGTGTGGTGGGAAGTGTGGGAGAGATTGTAAATTGCAAATGCAACGACCTACTCATCCATCCCGAGCCGCATCTTCAACTCCTCGAACAGCCGAACGTAGCGTTCGTTGCTCGAGTGGATGT
>CAZYQQ010000089.1:0-12614 GCA_964650265.1 uncultured Planctomycetaceae bacterium | reverse complement strand
CGCATCTTCAACTCCTCGAACAGCCGAACGTAGCGTTCGTTGCTCGAGTGGATGTGTTCGGCTTCGGTGAGGAAGCGCATCTCGTCGCGGCAGGGGACTCCGCCGTCGCCGAGGATCCGCTCGTAGCCCGAGAGGTCCGTGCCGTAGACGATGAGCAGCTTATGCTCGTCGAGCTGGACTTCTTGTGGCATTCGCGGATTGAGGACCGCGATGCCGGTGCAGCCATCGTTGACCAAGAGATCCTCGTAGTCCCAGAGAATGCTCTCGAGGATCGGCATGTCGATATGTTCGCGGTAAAGGTCGGTGTGCTGGCCGGCACGATGGCCATGGCTCGTCTCGAGCACCACGTCGACCACGGGGCCGAGTTCCTGGATCAATTCGAGGAAAGTGTCGAGCACCCGCTCGCTGGTGACCGAGGCCATCAGGACGGGGACTTCGTTCTTCCCTTCCTCGTCGCGGTAGACATCGTGACGATACCCTGCCGAAGGGACGACCTCGAGGTCGAACGACGGGCGAATCGCCTCGGTCAGGGTGAACTCGCCGTAGCGGGCCACCTTGAGATGGGCTTCGAGCTGGCTATCGCTCGCCTCGGCAAAGCTGCTCGACGGGGCGGCAGCCATGCGAGGGGAGCGGTCTTGCTCGAACACATCGTCGAAAAAACTCTTGAGGAACCCCATCGGTCGGTCTCTCGGCAAATCAAGTTAGGTGGTGGGACGTGACGAGCCCGAGCAAGACGGACGGGCAGCAGGTCAAGCCGGTGCTTTTGCGATCCGCACAAACCTAGTTCACCCCCACCACGAGACAACGAACGCGGGTTGGGTGTCCCCCGAAACAGAGGGGAAGGGAGGTGGCGCAATCGATACGACCGGCCAATGGTTAGAAAAAAGGGGGAAATCAGCCCGCGCTGGGCAAGAATTCGCTCAAGTCGACCGGCGACTTTTTCCTCCGGTTTGCATTTCGCTCCGCGATGATTACGGCTATAGTAGGCGTGGCAATGCGGTCAGCCCTGGGGGCCTGGCCAATGCTGGGGGACTCTCGTCACACACGGCCCGGCAGGCGGCACTGCCAGCTCAAATCCATCACGAGGTGCGACATGGACCAATACAATGATCCCAACCCGTACGCCGGCCCTTCTTCCTCGGGGGTCACGGAGGCCAAGACCAGTGGCATGGCGATCTCCAGCCTGGTGCTGGGGGTGCTGGGGTTTGCCTGTACGATCCTTACGGGGCTTCCCGCCATCATCCTGGGAATCATCGCCCTGGGGCAGATCAAGCGAAGTGAGGGGCAACTCACCGGAAGCGGACTGGCGATTGGCGGCATCATTACCGGCAGCATCGCGACGGCCATGTTATGCCTGATCGGGCCGATGATCGCGCTGTTGCTGCCGGCGGTGCAGGCAGCGCGGGAAGCTGCCCGGGCAGCTCAGTCGACCAATAATATGAAACAGATCAACCTCGCCCTGCTGAACTACGAATCGCAGCATGGGACCATGCCTGTGATTGGAGCCGATGCGGCGGGAAATCAGCCTAACTTGAGCTGGCGTGTTCACTTGCTCCCTTATCTCGAAGGGGGCGATGCTCTTTACCAGATGTTCCACCTCGATGAGCCTTGGGACAGCGATCACAACATTGCCCTGCTGCCACTGATGCCAGAGGTCTATCAGAACCCGAACGACCTGGAAGAGGGTAAGACCAACTACCTGGCCGTCGTCGGCCCTGGAGCCGCGTTCCGAGGCGAAGACCCTGGTCCGCGGTTTGGCGACTTTACCGACGGAGTCCAAACGATCTGGCTGGTCGAGGCCAACGAGGACCGGGCAGTCGAGTGGACGAAACCGGACGACTGGCAGTTCGACCCGAACGACCCTTGGCAAGGACTGGGGGAGTACCGTCCGAGCGGGCAGCTTGTCGGGCGCATCGATGGCAGCGCAAGTCGCCTTGATCCTTATCAGGTTGACGACGCCCAATTGCGTCGTGAGATGACGCGCGACGCGGGGGACTAAGTCCCCACAGGAAGCCCACTGAACGCAAGTCGCATTCCTGGAGTTGCGCCATGCGGGTATAGTGCATTCCCCCACCAATTACGACACGGCACGAGGTCCACGATGGAGCCTAACGACGACGCCCCGCTGGAAAGCTCACACGACATTCCCGTTTCCCAGCCCCCGCGGACCAATGGCAAGGCGATCGCGAGCCTGGTGCTGGGAATCATGGGCTTTATGTGTTGGATCATCACGGCCCTGCCGGCGATTATCTTCGGCATTTTGGCCCTCCGCCAGAACGTGCGGAGCAAGGGCGCCCTCAAGGGGGACGGCCTGGCGATCGCCGGCATCACCACCGGGGCGCTCTCGCTCCTCTGTTGTGGGCTCTTCATGCCGGCGCTGCTCCTTCCGGCGGTCCAGGCCGGACGCGAGGCCGCGCGTGCCAACGCATCGCTGAACAACATGAAGGAAATCACCCTCGGCATGTTCAATTACGAGTCGGATCACAGGCGGCTGCCTGTCGCGGGTGCGGATGCGCAGGGAAACCGCCCCAACTTGAGTTGGCGCGTGCAGATACTTCCCTACATCGGCTACGAAGCGCTCTACCAGCAGTTCCATCACGACGAACCATGGGACAGCCCCCACAATCTGGCGCTACTGCCGCAGATGCCGCCGATTTACCAATGCCCCAATCTCGACGCCGACGGCAAGACAGTCTATCTGGCGGTGACGGGGCCTGGCGCGGCGTTTCAAGGTGAAAACCCAGGACCAGGATTGCAGAGCTTCAGCGATGGGTTGTCGCACACCATCTACCTGGTCGAAGCGAACGCCGACCAGGCCGTCGAATGGACCAGACCCGACGACTGGGAGTTCGATCCCAACGACCCATGGCGTGGGCTGGGGGGACTTCGCCATCGGGTTGTCCAGGTCGCGTTCCTCGATGGTCGTGCCGAACGGATCGCCATCGAAACCCCCGACGAGGTCCTGAGGGCTTTGTTCACTCGGGCGGGGTTTGAAAACCCCGACGACTTCGCCCCATAGCATGGGCAGCAAGTGTGCCCATGCTATGGCGGGGGCTACGGTTGTAGTCTAGCCAGTAGCTCCAACTCCGACGCGTGCTCGCTGAGCAGCAGTGTCGTCACCGCCATCGCCGTCCCATATTGCCGGTGGTAGTTATAGAAGGGGTAGTCGAACCAGCTCCCGTCCTTTTCTTGCAGCGGGACGATGATGTGGGCCATGTGGTCTTGGAAGTGCTCGCGATCTTCTGCTGGCAAGAGTTCGAAGCTGAGCGCGGCGTAATAATGGCCGTAATAATAGAAGTACCCGGCGACCTGGAAGTGGGACTCATGCGGAATCGGGCGCTTGCGGCCGATGTCGAGCCAACCGTTGCGGGCGTAGAGACGGTCGAGCCAGGTTTCGATCACTTCGTTCGTCACCCGGCGGTCGCCGAACAGCCGTAAGGCCAGGTTGCAGGCCTGCGAGCGCCCCAGGCTTCCCCCCGCACGGTTGATCAGCCTCGCGGGGGACATCCGTAGGTACTCGCCATAGGCGTAGGTGAAATCGGGCTGCCGCTGCCGTTTGATCGACTCGATCGCCTTCGCCGTGAGCTTGTCGGGAAAGGTCACACCGATCTGCTTCCCCAGGTGGAGCGCCACGAGGCCAGTCGCGGTGGTGAAGCTGTTGGGGCTGCCGGCGGGAATCTGGGTGATGTAGTCGAAATCGTAGTAGCCCCAGCCGCCGTTGAGATAGGCATACTGCTGGAGCTTATCGGCCTGCACCTGGGCGGCCTGACGGAGTCGCTCCTGCCGCGCGCTATCCCCCTCGGCCCGGTGATGAAGGGCCACCAGGCCATGGATGCCGTAGGAGTGCCCCCAGTTGTTGTAGATGGCGTCGGTTTCGGCGCGGCGGATGATTTCGCCATTCTCGAGCATCCATTTCTCCGCCCGGTCGAGCGCATCACTCACCCGCTGGCGCAGCTCTCCCTCGAGCCGCGGTTCGGCCAGCGCCAGGGCCTCGACGGCAAGTCCCGTCGTCGCGTAGCGGAAACCATGATGGGCACCCGGCACGGGGGCGTAGATGTTGAGGTCCTTGGTATCCTCGGCACTTCCCCAGCGACCATCGGGACGCTGGTCGGCAAGCAGCCACTCGATCCCCCGGACAATCGACGCGCGGACCTCCTCCTGACTGAGGGGCGTGATCGGCACGGGCTTCGGCCCCTCGGTCGCCAGCGGCGAATTCTCCACCGGCTCGGGATCGGTGGCCAACCCCACGGGAATGCTCTCCACGGAAGACTGTTCCTCCGCGAGGGCAGATCCCCCCCCCCACGCCACGGAAATTCCCATCGCCACGACTAGCAACCGACGCCAAACCATGTTCGATCCCTTCGAAACGCAACTGGACTTGAATCCCCTCGCGCACATTACAACAGCCCCGGTCACTCCTGTCCCTAATCCTTCTTCTCATCATCCGCACTATCCCCATCCTTGCCATCCTTCTCATCCATGTCCTTTTCTTTCTCCTCGCCATCCTGTTTCTTCTCAGCCTTCTTCTCCTCCTTGGCTTTCTTTTCTTCCTTGGCTTCCTTCTGCTTGCCCTCCTGCTTGTCGGACTTCTCCGCTTTCTCGTCCTGTTTCTTCGCTTCGTCTTCGAGGGAGATCACGTCCCCAGCCTTGAGTCCCTTGGTGATCTCGGTCTTGTCTCCCTTGGTCTTGCCGACGGTGACATTCTTCCTGGTCGCCTGATCCTCCTTGACGATCCAAACGAACTTCTTCGTCTCGTCCTTCTCGTCGGTGTGGACCGCCGATTTGGGAACCGTCAACGCCTTCTCGGCCTTGTAGGTGACGACCTTCGCCTTGCCGGTCATCCCCGCGACCAGCCACTCGGGAAATTCCTGATCGGCGACTTCGAGTTCCAGCGAGAACTTGCCGGGCCCCACCGGAATCGCCGAAACACTGGCGACCGACCCCTTGAGCTTGACGCTCTCGTCGGCCGTCGGCATGACGACTGCCTGCTGCCCCTTTTCCACACCCGGGCGGTTCGCCTCGCCGACGCTCGAAGTGATGGTGAACCCCTTGGGCTCGACGATCGTCATCAGCACCGAGTTCGGCGCGGCGGCTTGCTCGGGCTTGAACTTCGCGATCAACCCCGCCGTGTTGGGCCACGCCCCATCGACACACTCGCCGTAGTAGACGATGCCATCGGCTGGGGCCTTGATGACCAGCAGCCCCTTGTCCTTGGTCATGTTGGCATGCTTCTCCACCGCCTTGGTCCGGGCGCGGCGGGCTTTTTCCAGATCGTAGCGAACGCGGGCCAGGTCGGTCTCCAGCGAGGTCTTGGCCCGTTCGAACGACATCTCCATCATCTCGAGCGCCTCTTTCTGGGCGATGTCGGTCCGGGGGACGCCAAACTCCTTCGACCGCTCGTAGCCGATGCGGCTCGCCTCGAGGAAGAACTCGGCCTGCTCCAGTTGATTCCGTTGCCGCTTGAGCACGATCTCTTCGGTTTCCTCGGTCAGGTCGTCCGACTTGTACATCTTCTCAAGCTGAATGAGTTCCTCGCGAACGTTCTCCACCTGCTGCTCGCTCGACTTCATCCGCAAATCGAGCTGCTTGATCATCCGCTCGCGATCGGTCGCGGTGTAGTTCTCGTACTCGCGGCGGGCATCCTCGATGTTGCGCTCCGCCTGCTCGAAGGCCATCTTCATCGTCTTCTCGACCCGGGGAAGTTCCCCCTCGGCCTTCATCAGAGCGAGTTCCCCCAGACGGTTGTCGAGTTCCAACTCCTCGAGCGCCTCCTTCAGGTCCTTGCCGTCGAATTCGACGAGCACCTCTCCCTTCGTAACATGCTTGCCGTGCGGAACCACGCGCTTAATTTTCCACGCGGCCCACGACTCGGGCTTCAGGCGGACTTCCTCCATCTGGCGGGCGACAAAGGGCCCGGTCGCCTCGAAGCTGATCTCCAGTTCCTCTTCGGCAACGGTATGGGTTTTCTTCGCGGGCTTCTTTTCCTCGGATTTCTTTTCCTCGGGCTTCTTCTCTTCTGGTTTCTTTTCGTCTGGTTTCTTTTCTTCGGCCTCCTTCGCTTCCTCTTTCTTCTCGTCCGAGTTCTCCGCTTCCTGCTCGGCCTTCTCCTCTTTCTCTTCCGCCTTCGGTTCATCTCCCCAAGCGACGGGAGTCCAGAGTGGGGTCGAGCCGATCGCCAGCGACAGTGCCAAGAGCCAAGCGTACTTCATCGAGATTCTCCAGTTGCCAGGCGCCTGGGTAGACCAGGAGCCCACGAAGGACCAAGGGTGCCAGAAAGAGGGAGCGTCAGCCTGCCCGCCACAGGCTGTGTATCTCTCCTATTTTGTGCAGGTGGGGATGGGAATGCAACTCTCGAAATGACGGCACTGGGTAGGAAAACGCCGGTAGTTCTACGCGAAGTGTTAAATTCGTCACCCTGGGGCTGACCTCACCACGATCGGCGGCAAAGTGACATGGCGTTGGACGCCGACCTCGGCGGTGCTAGACTGCCAAGCGTTCCGAGGACAAGGTCTGTGGGAGATCGACCCCCAACTGCAAGGAATGGTCTAATGGCTCGCGTATTACCGATTGTTGCCTGGATTCTGGGATTTGTTGCCTGCGGCGGATGTCAAGGTGACGTGTCTATCGCACCACAACAACAGATCCTTCACAAAGGGGATGCGACTGACTACGGGCTCGCAGGGACTTGGGTGTGTAAACCCGAACCGCGATCGGCCTTCGACACGTCGAACGAGCCACTGACAATTGTGCGAGGAGATGACGGGATTTACGAGGTCACATGTCCCTCATTGGCGAGGCATAAACCAAGGTTCCGCGTCGCGAGACTACTCGATGGCCACGATCACCTTTTCGTTGAAGTGGAGTACAATGTAGGGGAAGAGGAAGTTCATCGATTCTTGGCCATCGTATTACCGCAGGAGGACAGACTCCACTACTGGCCGCTCGTGAGCACCAACTTTGCGAAATGCATGGCGGAAGACGGCCATGAATACCATTCGCAAGCGGGGATTCTCTGTCTACACGTCCAATCAGACCCACAAGAGCTCTTATCAACAATTCGACAACACTCCCGCGACCTTGTAGGACCGGTGACGACACTACGCCGGTTTGAAGACAATTCGGCAACCGATGCAGTGCCAGGGGAATCGACACAGTGAGCATCACCACCAAAACCGGCGACGCCGGCGACACCGGACTCTTCGGCGGCCCCCGCGTCAGCAAGGACGATCCGCGGATCGAGGCGATTGGCGACGTCGACGAGCTCAACGCCGCCATCGGGTTTGTCCGTAGCCACGTCGCGCAACTTCCGGCCTCCCGCGACGAGATCGACTCGCTGCTGGGGCAGGTGCAACATCACTTGTTCGACATGGGGGCCGAACTCGCGACTCCCGATCCCGAGAAGCACGGCACCGCGACGCTCGACGACAGCCACGTCGCCGAACTCGAACAAGCGATCGACCATTGGGAAGCTGACCTCCCCCCCCCTCAAGCAGTTCATCCTCCCCGGCGGCACCCCGGTCGCCGCCACCCTCCACGTCGCCCGAGCCGTCTGCCGCCGGGCCGAACGCCGGGTCGTCACCTTAGGTCGTGCCCACTCCGTGCGGGCAGTCGTGGTGGTCTACCTCAACCGCCTCAGCGACCTGTTGTTCCTGCTCGCCCGGGGGGCAAACCAGGTGGGGGGTGGGGGGGATGTCCCTTGGGAAGGGGGACGGGGGTCAGAGGAAGCAAAAGGAGGAAGGAGGAAGGAGGAAGGATAAACATCGAGAATTCTCCCTTTTTCTCCTTCCTCCTTCATCCTTCATCCTTCCCCCTTCCAACTCCCTCCCTTACACTATCCCCCGTCGACCGATCCCGCTTGATGGCGGGAACATCCGATTTCTGGGCGGCATGTTCAGGTCACACGTTATGATTCACAGGCGGTGGGGAGTGACGAGATGTTCGGGTGGAAAATTGCCGGGAGGGGTGCGCGCTGGTGGCGTGCGATCGGACTAGCTGGAATCTGGCTTGCATCGGCGGCGTTGGTGCAGGCTCAGGACGCCGACCCCCCTCCCGTGGCGCCGGAGGTCACCGCCGCACAGGAAGCTGCCGACGCGGCCCTGCAGAGCGCCAACAATGCCTGGATGCTCACCTCGTGCGCGCTGGTGCTGTTCATGACCGCCCCGGGGCTCGCGCTCTTCTATGGCGGGCTGGTCCGCAAGAAGAACGTGCTGAGCGTGATGATGCAGTGCCTCTTCCTGATGGGGTTGATGACCGTTATTTGGGGGCTCTACGGCTACTCGCTGTCGTTCGGTGGCGACGATCCCGATCTCGGTGGCAAGTTCAATCCGCTGATCGGCAACGGCGACTATCTCTTCCTGAGGAATGTCGAACGCGCGTGGGATGACGAGGCGCAGGCCATCGTGGAACCGATGGGCTACGGCCTCCCTCGGCTGACCCATATGATCTTTCAGGGGATGTTCTTCATCATCACCCCGGCGATCATCTGCGGGGCGTTCGCCGAGCGGATGAAATTTAGCGCGATGGCCCTGTTCTTGGCGCTGTGGGGAACCATCGTCTATTGCCCCCTCTGCCACTGGGTCTGGGGTGGGGGCTATCTGGCGTTCGTCCCCGATGGCGACCAGGGCCCCGGCATCATGGGTGGGGCGCTCGACTTCGCCGGTGGAACTGTCGTTCATATCAGTTCGGGCGTGTCGGCACTGGTCTGCGCGCTGGTCCTCGGCAGCCGGATCGGTTGGGGGCACGACGACATGCGTCCCCACAACATCACCTACACCGCCGTCGGCGCGGCGATGCTGTGGGTCGGGTGGTTCGGGTTCAACGCCGGGAGCCAACTCGCCAGCGATCACCTTGCCTCCAGCGCGTTTGCCGCCACCCACTTCTCCGCCGCCGCCGGCGCACTGGCATGGGCGCTCTACGAGTGGGTGTCGCGCGGCAAGCCGAGTGTCCTCGGCACCGCCTCGGGGGCCGTGGCGGGACTCGTCTGCATCACTCCCGCAGCCGGCTTCGTCAACGTCATGCCCGCCACGCTCATGGGGGCGCTCGCGGGGGTCGTCTGCGCGTATGCCTGCGGCAACCTCAAGCGGATGTTCCGCTACGACGACTCGCTCGACGCCTTCGGTGTCCACGGCATCGGGGGCGCGCTCGGAGCGATCCTTACCGGGGTGTTCGCCACCCGCGGGGTCAACTCGATCAACGGAGCCAATCCTCTGGGGCTCGTCGATGGCGGTTCGCGATTGATTCTCGGACAAATTGTCGCGGTGGCACTCACCGTCGCGGTGAGCGTCGTCGCGACCTTTATCCTGCTGAAGATCGTCGACGCAACCATCGGTCTGCGGGTCAGTGAGGCAGGCGAACGGCAAGGTCTCGACCTCAGCCAGCATGAGGAAGAGGGCTACATTTTGATGTAAGCCGTGGGGCAGGCTTCCAGCCTGCCTATGAATCCTCGTAGGGTAGGCTTCCAGCCTGCCGATTGTTGATATCGCTGGCAGGCTGGAAGCCTACCCTACATTCCCATAAACATGGTAAACTAGAGGGGAAGGTCGGGGTCGGCGGCCGAACACCCGCCCCCCTGCTCTCTCCCTCGTCGCCGATAAGGAAGGACCAACATGAAAAAAATCGAGGCGATCGTTCGCCAGTACAAGGTCGAGGACGTGAAGAACGCCTTGGCGGAGCAGGGAGTCGTGGGGATGACCGTGACGGAAGTCCGTGGCTTCGGGCGCCAGAAGGGGCACACCGAGATGTACCGCGGCACCGAATACGCCGTCGACTTCGTCCCCAAGGTGAAGATCGAAGTCGCCGTCGACGACGACCAACTGCAAACGGCCATCGACACGGTGCTCCGCGCGGCGCAAACGGGCCAAATCGGCGACGGCAAGATCTTTGTCTCCGACTTGCGCGAGGTGATTCGCATCCGCACCGGCGAAACCGGCCCCGAGGCGCTGTAGCAGTGGTCAGTTGGAAGTTGGAAGTTGCGCAAACGAAAGTTCAAGCAGGATATCCTCGCCTGTAAATGAATTGACTTCGTTGTAAATCGGGCAAAACGGTGAGGGTGCCAATTCAATCGGCGGAATCGCTATGAAATTGCCCGATTTAACTCTTTAACTTCCAACTTCCAACTCTTGGCTGCTCTATGTCTAGCGTTTCGCGACTTCGTCCCTCGGTGCTGGCCGCCCGCGAGCAGTTGCGCGCCAGCTACGAGCAGGTGAAGCGCCTCCACGCCAGTGGCATGGCGAGCATCCAGACCTGTGCCCGTCATAGCTCGACTGTCGACACCATTGTCAGCCAGCTTTACGACGCGGCCCTCGATGGCGTGGGGGAAAAGGGATCGCAACAGTTACGAAATCGGGTGTCGATTGTTGCCGTCGGTGGCTATGGCCGGCGGCAACTCGCTCCCTTTTCCGACGTCGATCTGATGATCCTCTACACTGGCAAGCTCGACACGGCGGTCAAGGAACTGACCCAGCGGCTCACCCAGGACCTCTACGATGTCGGCCTCCACCCTGGCCACAGTCTGCGGACATCGTCCGAGGCGCTGTCGCTGGCCAAATCCGACGCGGTGATCTGCACCTCGCTGATCGAATCGCGACTGCTGCTCGGCTCCCCCCCGTTGTTCGACGCCTTTCGCCTCGCCTTCCGCCAGATGATCGCCCGGCGGCCGACCCAGTTCAGCCGGATGTTCATCGACGCCCGGGCGGCCGAGCGCTACAAATATGGGGGCACGGTCTTTCTGCTCGAACCGAATCTCAAGCGCTCCCCCGGCGGGCTGCGCGACATCCATCTCCTACGCTGGCTCTGGTTTGCCAAGAGTGGCGAGTCGGACCCCGATCGGCTACTGATGAAGGGGGTCCTCTCCAACTTCGACCATCGGCGGCTGATGTCGTCGCAAAGCTTTTTATTGCAGGTCCGCAACGAGATGCACTTCGGGACGACCACCTCGAGCGACGTCCTGAGCCGCGCCGAGCAGGTCCGGCTGGCCGAGTCGTTCGGTTTCCGCGGTCGCGAGGGGCAGCTCCCCGTCGAGCAGTTCATGCGCGACTATTTCCGCCACACAAGTCATGTGTCGTTTCAAACGACCCGGCTCTGCGAACTCTCCTCCCCCCCGACCACGATGACGCGGATGCTCGCGCCGATGCTCACGCAAACCATCTCGCGCGACTATCGTATGGGCCCGCGTGAAATCAATGCGACCCAGCTCGGCATGACCAAGCTGGCGAGCAAGTTGAGCGAGGCGGTCCGGCTGCTCGACCTCTCGCGACTCTACGACAAGCGGATCGGGCAGGAGACGTGGTATCACGTCTACCGCTCGGCCCCGCACTATTCGCTGGAACTCGAGGAGGAAGCGATCGCGCGGTTTTGCGACATGCTGACCAATCCGGCCAAGCTGGGGGAAACGCTCCGCAAGATGCACGAGTTGGGAATCCTGGAGAAGGTGATCCCCGATTTCACCCATGCGCGGTGGCTCTTGCAATTCAACCGTTACCACAAATACACGGTCGACGAGCATTGCCTTCGGGCCGTGGTCGAAGTGACGCGGTTCCGCGAGCGGCACGACCTGCTGGGGCACACCTATCGCAAGCTCAAGCGCAAGTGGCTGCTCCATCTGGCCCTTATGCTGCACGATCTTGGCAAGGGAAAGAAACGAGACCATAGCCTCGAAGGAATCGAAATCGCGGAGCGGATCGGCGAACGACTGGGGCTCGATCCCGATTCGATCGATCTGGTGACGGGGCTCATCCGCGATCACCTGATGCTGGCCGACATCGCCTTCCGACGCGACACGAGCGACCCCCAGTTCCTGCGGCAACTGGCCGACAGCATCGGCAACGTCGAACGGCTCGAAATGCTCTACCTGCTCACCGCCGCCGACCTCGCCGCCGTGGGCCCCGGCGTGCTGAACGACTGGAAGGCCGAGGTGTTGGGCGATCTGTTCCGCCGCCTTCGCGCCCATTGGTCGGACGATGGATATGCCCCGGGGGACGACCAGCGACAATTGTTGCGCAAGGAGGTGTGGCAATGCCTCACCCCCGCCGAAAGCGAAGACCCGTGGTTCGAACGGCAGTATGCGGCCATGCCCGAGACATTTCTCTCCACCCGCAGCCCGCAGCTCGTGGCCGAAACGCTCCGCCGCTGCCGCACGCTCGCAACGGGCCAGGGCATCGCCTGGGGCCGCTACGTGGCCGACTCGAAAACGGTCGAGTTCACCGCGGGGGTCGATCAGGGAGGAGCACGGGGCATTTTCGCCGCAATGGCGGGGGTCTTAAGCAGCCGCGGGATGAGCATCCTGGCAGCCGAGACAGCGCTGTTGGCCGATGGCCTGCTCCTTCTGCGATACCAGGCGAATGACACTCAGTCCGAAGGCCCCAGCGACGAGACGCGACTCGACCAGGTCGCCCAGGAGATGGTCGCGTCGATCGACAGCACGTCACCACCCAACTTCCGCCGCTTCTGGGGGACGGAAAACAAAGCCGATAACACACTCACCAGCCTCCCCACCGAAGTCCATCTCGACGACCAACTCTCGAGCGAACAATTGCTGGTCGAAGTCTTCACTTTCGACCGCATCGGCCTGTTGTACGATCTCGCCCGAACCCTGCACGACATGGACCTCAGCATCC
>CAZYQQ010000088.1:0-23535 GCA_964650265.1 uncultured Planctomycetaceae bacterium | reverse complement strand
TCGATTTCGACAACCAAAGTCTGGGGGCGCAAAAGTCAAAAGCGAAACGTTTTTTCACCATGGCCGCGCGAATATCCCCTGATTTACAGCGTGAGCACTCATCGAGTCGTCGAAAAAAGAGCCGACTTTTTCGACGAAAATCGTGTTTTTCGAAAAAAAGAAAAAGTCCCGGCCCCTGTCACACTTAACGGCGCGTTCGCGACCAAAAAGTGCCACGTGTGACACGACTACCCCCTGTTTTGTAGGCTTTTGCGGCCATTCATGTCACACTCTTGGCGTCACACCTACCTGGCACAAAGTTGGTGCCAGTCCGGTTGGAGGCCGGAGGTCGGAAACTTCCAACGATTATCTCCAGTGCGGCACGGACGTGTCGCTCAAGCCCGAGTCCTTCCAGGCATTAACCTTCCGCTTTTCCAGCCCGTCGAAAATCCCGAACGTCGCCACGTCCAATAGCGTCCAGCCGACCGCCTTGGCCGTGTTCCAGCCGTCGAAGTCGGCCCACGGGTTGACCTCCTCCTCGAAGGTAAAGTCCTGGGCCGTCCCCTGGAACAGGCCTGACTCGCTGAAAATGACATCTTCCAGCCGTTCGGTCCGCTTGACCTTGACCGCGTCGGGGCCTGTCAGGTCGCCGTCCCGCGTGTCGTAATCCCACCCTCCTCGTGCTTCTCCGAGACGACATGCTTGATCGCCGGCGCCACTTCTTCTTTGTTCGAAGACGACGACCTCGTCTCCCTCGACAATCGTCGACCCGCTGTTGGCCACGTCCTTCACCGTGGCCGCCCGCGTCTCCTGACTGGCGTTCGGCAGACGATGAAGCACAACCACATCGGCACATCGGCATCCACGACCAAGCCAAGGCCCTCTCAGGATTGCCGCTGCCCAAGGTTCCGGAGGAAGCAACCGAGGGAAACTGGCAGCGGATTGGCAGCGGAACGGGCGGCAGTGCCGGTCAATCCGTGTCAATTAGCGACAATGGAGAAGATGAGGAAGATGAAGAGACTCAATTAAAAAACCCTTGCCGTGGCAAGGGTTATGTCACCAAATGTCAGCCAAAGTCATCCTTTGGCACGGAATTTGACCTTGGCACGGAATTTGAAAAGTGGAGGCGGCGGGAATCGAACCCGCGTCCCGTAACCGCTTGACGCCCGCTTCTACGTGTGTGTCCTGCGAGTTTTAATTTCGCCTCTCGGACGCCTCGCTGGCAGGGCTTCCGAAAGGCTAGCCGGGAACTTTGTTTAGCCGCGAGCGTGCCCAGCAGTGACTCGCGGCGATCCGGATTGGGTTATACGAGCCTTTGGACCATTCCGGCAACAGTCCTGGGCTCGGGCAGCCTGTTTCTAGGCAGCCAAAGCGTAGTTACCTTCGGCAATTGAAGGTTTTTGATCGGCTATTAACGTGGGCCACCGATCAACCACGACACGCCACTGACGCCTTGCAAATCCGGTCGAACCCTGTTCGCCCCCAGGTTGCTTGGACATACCTAAACTATTGTATCGACGGGAAGTGCAAAAAGAAGCGGCAATTGACTGCCACTGGCCCCGAATCGGGCGGAATGCTAGAATTAGTGTCTGAAATCGCATCTCTTGGGCGGCTAGCTCAGTTGGTTAGAGCGCTGTGTTCACACCGCAGAGGTCACAAGTTCGAGTCTTGTGCCGCCCACTGCCGAACTCTTTTTCCGCCAGACCTTGGTTTCTCGGTCAGATGGCGCTGGCCCGCATCGGCGGTGCCGTACGCCTAACCTGGGCTGGGTGGTTCTGCTCGCGGCCCGGCTTCTTCCGGCCAGGCAACGCATTGCGGCATGCCGCTGGTTTGGCACTTGCTTTGCTTGCCACAAGTGCGATTTCTGGAAACCTTCGGCCATTCACGTCGTTTGCCGGCTCAGCGGCCCAGGCCAGCCCAGGCCATGGAGTGCTTCGGCCCGTGCGAATCTCGGAGTGTCGCTACATTCGGCCCAGACGGGCACGCAAAGCTGTCACTTCGGGAAAAATGCGAAGTCTGTAGTGCCTGGCGAAGGTGCTCCGTGTGGGGTGACGATAGCACTAGATGAGTAAAAGGCGTGCTCGCCACCCCAACCTCCACGAGTATTCGGTGCGACCGGCGCGATAGGCCAGAAGGCAGCGCGGCCACCGTGTTGTTCGGGTTCCGGGGCGAGAGGACGCGCGTTGTGTTTCCCTCCCCCTGT
Source organism: uncultured Planctomycetaceae bacterium (assembly GCA_964650265.1). Taxonomy (GTDB): domain Bacteria; phylum Planctomycetota; class Planctomycetia; order Pirellulales; family Lacipirellulaceae; genus CAZYQQ01. The sequence goes on along the minus strand of CAZYQQ010000088.1, from coordinate 21,353 downwards.
GTTTTTTGAGGAGTTTTCACCATGAAGAGTCGTGCCATTGTGGCGTCGCTGTGTTTTGGCGCCGCCCTGCTGTTCTGTAGCAACGCGCAGGCCGGTTTCGGTCTGTTCGGCGGCCACCGCGGGTGCTGTGAGCCCACTTGTGGGTTCGAGCCCTCGTGTGGCGTTGTCGACGATTGCTGCGATCCTTGCGGGTCGGCCCGTCGCTGCTGCGTGCTCGATCGTGTCCGTGGCCTTTTCAACCGCCACAACGGCGGATGCTGCGAGCCGACCTGCTGCGCTCCGGAGCCCTCGTGCTGTGCTCCCGAGCCAAGCTGCTGCGCTGTCGAGCCGAGCTGTGGATGCAACGACAACTGCTGTGCCCCCCGCTGCCGGATTATCGAGAAGATCGGTGGCCTGTTCCGTCGTTCGCACAACGGATGTGGTTGCTGCGAGCCGAGCTGTGGTTTTGAGCCCTCTTGCGGTTGCAACGGCTAAGCCTTAGTGAGATGACCTTCGCCTCCCTCACGGCTGGCGGAGGAACTGAAACGATGGGCGACCACCGTCGGCATCCAGTCGGCGGTGGTCGCTTTCGTTTGGACCCGCATGCTGCGGAAAGCGGGAGGTGACAATCGCTGCGGATGTCGGCTACCATAACGGGCCCGCTGGTGGGGGAAAACTGCATCTTCACCCCACGACATGTCATGCCCCCTTTGATCCGCCTTATCGACTTCACGATCGGCTTTCGCGATCCCCCCCTGCTGGACGAGGTGAATTGCCAAATCGAATCGGGGCAGCGGATCGGCCTCTTGGGGCGGAATGGGGCGGGCAAATCGACTCTGATGCGCGCCATCGCGGGGCAACTGGCTCCCGACCATGGCCAGTGTTGGCGGGCACCCGGGTCGCTGGTGGCGATGTTGCCTCAGGAGGTCCCTCGCGATCTTGGCGGCACGATCGAGCAGATTGTGCGACAGGGACTTCCCGCCCCCAAGGAGGAAGCCAACCAGTGGCAGGGGGACCAAAGTCTCCGCCGCTTATTGGGCCAGATGCAACTCGATGGGGAGCGCGAGGTCGCTTCGCTCTCATCGGGGATGAAGCGGCGAGTCCTGTTGGCGAAGGCCCTGGTGGCCGAGCCCGACATGTTGCTCCTCGACGAGCCGACCAATCATCTCGACATCGAAGCGATCGGTTGGCTCGAGGAGTTCCTGCTCAAGTGGAATAAGACGATTTTGTTCGTCACGCACGACCGCGCATTTCTGCGGCGGCTTGCGACGCGCATCTTGGAGATCGATCGCGGGCGGCTGTTCGACTGGTCGTGCGACTACGACACCTTTCTGGAACGCAAGGAACAAGTGCTCGCCGCGGAAGAAAAGCAGGAGGCGCTGTTCGACAAGAAGCTCGCCCAGGAAGAGGTGTGGATTCGCCAAGGGATCAAAGCCCGCCGCACCAGGAATGAAGGGCGCGTCAGGGCGTTAAAGGAGTTACGCACGGTCCGCGGCCAGCGGCGCGAGAAGCTCGGCGTCGCCAAACTCGCCATCAGCACGGCCGAGCGAAGTGGCGCACTTGTGGCAGAGGCGGAGGAGATCTCTTTCGCCTACGAAGGTCGCCCGATCGTGAGCGACTTTTCGACTTCGATCATGCGTGGCGACAAGATCGGGATCATCGGTCCCAACGGAGCAGGCAAAACGACGCTGTTGCGGTTGCTGCTGGGCACACTTGCTCCCCAATCGGGAAGTGTTCGACTGGGAACCAACCTGGCCATCGCCTACTTCGACCAGTTGCGGGGCCAACTCGACGAGTTGAAGACGGTTCAGGAGAACCTTGGGGCGGGGGGCGATACGCTCACCATCAACGGCCGCTCGCGGCATGTCCTTGGCTATCTGCAAGATTTTCTCTTCAGTCCCGAACGGGCCCGGACGCAAGTGAAGTTCCTTTCGGGGGGGGAACGAAATCGCGTGCTGCTGGCGCGTCTCTTCGCCCGCCCCGCCAACGTGCTGGTGCTCGACGAACCGACCAACGATCTCGACGCGGAGACGCTCGACTTGCTGGAGTCGCAGTTGGTGGATTTTTCCGGAACCGTGCTACTCGTGAGCCACGATCGGGAGTTCCTCAATAATGTCGTCACCAGCACAATCGTGTTCGAACAGGGGAATGTTCGCGAGTATGTGGGGGGCTACGACGACTGGCTCCACCAACGGAGCACACCCACTTCGTCCGCTCAGATGTTGGCTTCCAAGCCTTCCGAGAAGCAGGCGAATCCAGCCCCTTCCGAGTCTCCGGATCGAACCGCGAAGAAGCTGACTTACAACGAAAAACGGGAGCTCGAGTCGCTTCCCGCGCGGATCGAATCGCTCGAGGAGAAACTTGCCATACTCCAGCAGGCGATGTCGGAGCGGGACTTCTATCAACAGCCCCCCGAGGAAATCGCCCGACAACAAGCCCACATCAAGGACTTGGGCGAACAGCTCGCGCAAGCTTACGCACGGTGGGAATCGCTTGAGGGGGCGGGAGATGCGACCTGAGGCGGAATCTCGCTCGGGTGGCTTCGACTAAAGGTTGCCAGGAGGGTTTCTCCCGCCTGGCGCAGCAACTATCCTAGAAGTTCCCGCCCATCCTTCCCATCCCTCCCCTCCTGCCTGGATCGCATGACATTTTTCGCTCGCGTTCTGTTGATCACCACGTGCGGCATTTCAGCCGCTGGCATCGCATGGTCCGAGGGCACGACACCGCGGGTGCAACTCGTCGGACCTCCGGCGGTCTCTCCCGATGGCAAGCAGATGGCCTTCGCCTGGAATGGCGACCTGTGGAGCGTGTCGACGGAAGGCGGAACGATGCACCGACTCACAAGCCATCCGGCGGACGACTCGGGGCCGGTCTATTCGCGCGATGGGCGCCAAATCGCGTTTGTGAGCGATCGCACCGGAGCACGGCAGGTCCACGTCATGCCGGCGGAGGGAGGGGCCCCGCGCCAGGTGACATGGCATACCGAGGGGTATCGGGTACACGACTGGTGGCCCGACGGCCATTCCCTGCTGGTCACCAGCACTCGCGATCACCATTGGCGCGATGCCCAGCGCATGGTCCGTGTTTGGATCGATGGCGACCGCAACGAGGAATTGCTCGTCGATGCCGCGGCGCAAGAGCCTTCGCTCTCGCCAGATGGAACCAAAATCTTGTTGGTCCGTGAGGGGGAACGTTGGTGGCGCAAGGGATATCACGGTTCGCGGGCGGCTCAAGTGTGGCTCTACGATCTCGAGTCGAAGAACTTCCGCCAATTGCTCTCGGAAGAATACGATTGCCGTTGGCCTGTCTGGCATCGCGACGGCAGGCAGTTCACTTATGCGATGGGAGATTCCGATGGCTTCGACTTGTGGCAGGCCACGGTCGGCGATGGCGAGGGGAACGCTACCGACAAGAGAAAAGTCGTCGACGTCGATACGTTCTCGGTCCTCTTTCCAGCGGCGTCCGCCGCGGCCGATACGATTGTCTACCGACACGGCAAGGACCTGTTCCGCTGGGACCGGACGAAGAATGAGCAGCCGCGGCCGATTCCGATGCAACCCGGCGCCGACGTCTACCTGGGAGAAGACCAGTACACGCGGGTGTTGAGTCGAGCCGATGATGTGGCCTTTTCCCGCGACGGGCTGGAGATCGCGTTCATCGCGGGGGGGGATGTCTGGGTGATGGACACGGTGCTCCGCGAGCCTCGCCAGGTGACGAGCACACCGGAGTATGAAACCTCGGTGGCATGGGGCCCCGACGGCAATAGCCTGTGGTACGTCCAGCATCTGTCGACCCGCACCGATATCTTTCGGGTGGAACGTGAAGAGGAGGGCCAGCCATGGTGGCGCACGTCACGATTCCGCAGCACTCCGGTGACCGACGATGGCCATACCGAGCAGCAACTTCGGTTTACCCCAGATGGCAAGCACTTGCTTTATGTCCGTTCGCCTGGCGAGCTCTGGGTCCGCTCGTTGGAATCGGACAAGTCGTGGCTTGTCGCCCGTGGTTTCGACAATCCGCAGTTGGATATCTCGCCCGACAGCCGTTGGATCGCCTATTCGCAAACCGACGACAACTTCAACCGCGACGTGTTCGTGACACGTATCGACGGATCGGCACCGGCCGTGAATATCTCTCAGCATCCCGACGACGATGAATGGCCCGCTTTTTCCCGCGATGGCAAGCTACTGGCTTACACCGGTCGGCAGGTGGATGGGGAACCCGACATCTACTATGTCTATCTCCAGCGAGAGCTCGACGAGCAGTCTTCCCGCGAACGCAAGCTCGACGAGGCGCTCAAGAAGCTGACCGAAGCCCGCAAGGAGAAGCCACCAGGAAAATCCGCGAGCGATGAGCCGGCTGCCGAAAACCAAGGGGGCGCCGAGGACTCGCAGGGCAAGGAGGCGAAGCCGGCGAAGAAGGAAGGGGAGAAAAGCGATGCCCCCGATCTCGTCGAAATCGACTTCGATGGAATTCACGAACGGGTTCGCCGCATCCCCATCGGCGGGGCCCGAGAGACCTCGTTGGTCTGGATCAACGACCAGCGGCTATTGTTCCAAGCGACCATCGACGGGCGGAGCGGAACTTACGTCCTCAAATTTCCCAACGACTTGCAGCCAAAGTATTTCAGCAGTGCCACGGGGCGTGATGCGATTTGGAGCGACAAGGCGAAAGCGCTGTTCGTCTCGCAAAGTGGGACCCCGGCCAGAGTGAGCGACAGTGGCTCGGTCGAGCGATACGACTTTACAGCGCGCCAATCGGTGTCGCGATCCGCCCGGTATGGTCATGCCCTCGACGTCGCCTGGAAGACGATGCGGGATCGATGGTACGACTCTCGGCTCGGCAATCGCGACTGGAATGAAATCCGCCGCCGTTACCGCCCGCTGGCCGAACAGGCCCCCAGTCAGGAGGCCTTCGGCGAAGTGGTCGAATTGATGCTAGGGGAACTCAATGGCTCCCATCTTGGCTTTCGTCCGGAGCGCGATCCACGGGCGTGGCGCGGCCCGGAGTTTCCCGACAGAACACCCCACCTTGGGATGCGGTTCGTCGAAGCGCATGCTGGCTCTGGGCTGAAGATCAGGGACATCCTGCCGACCGGGCCGGCGGACCGTCGTGGACTCGATCTCGCCCCCGGCGATGTGGTCCTCTCCATCGATGGCAATGAGGTTGGCCCCACTCATAACCTTGCAAAAATGCTCAATGGCCGGCTCGATCGCGATATCCGTCTGACAGTTCAGACACGCCGCGACGAGGAAGCTCTGGAGCGCGACGTTGTCATTCGACCGATCAGCTTCGATCGCGCGCGGCAACTGCTGTACCAACAATGGCTCGACCGCAACCGCGAACAAGTCGCCAAGCTCTCTGGAGACAGCCTCGGTTATCTTCACATTCGCCAGATGAACATGCCGAGCTTCTCGGAATTCGAGCGCCAACTCTACGCCGCTGGCAATGGCAAACAAGGGCTCGTGATCGACGTCCGCGACAACGGCGGAGGGAGTACGGCCGATCTGTTGCTCACCGCGCTCACCCAACCTCGCCATGCCATTACCGTTCCTCGCGGGGGGGGCGCTGGATATCCCCAGAGTCGGATGGTCTTCGCAACCTGGCAGAAGCCGATTGTCGTCCTCTGCAATCAGAACAGTTTCAGCAATGCCGAGATCTTCAGCCATGCCATCAAAACGCTCGGTCGTGGGAAGTTGGTCGGGGTGCCCACCGCGGGAGGGGTGATCAGCACGGGCTCGACAAGTGTCCTCGACGTCGGCACGATGCGGATGCCGTTTCGAGGGTGGTTCCTGCTAGGGACCGGCCAGGACATGGAGCTCAATGGGGCGGTCCCCGATGTCATCGTCTGGCCCGAACCTGGAGAACTGCCTCAAGGAATCGACCGGCAACTCGAGCGGGGAGTCGAGGTCTTACTGGCGGAGCTGGCAGGCGATCCGCCGTCGCAGAAACTCGAGTACGCCACCCAGCGCGAGCGCACTCCGCAGGAACAATCGGAATAGGGCTTGCGTCGTCTGGCCGCCGTCAATTGCGGCTGGTGACACACTTCGCGACTTCGCCCAACGCCAGCAGCGGGGAATAATAGGCCCCCTGAGCATAGTGGCAACCTAGCTGATGGAGAACCTCGGCTTGCTCTTGCTGATGGATTCCCTGGGTTATCACGCTAAACCCAAGCCCCTGCGCGATCGTATTGACCGCTTCAACGAGTGTTCGTTGTCGCTTGCAACTCCCAACGGCCGAAGTGAAGGGTTCGCCCAGGACGAGATAATCGAGATCGAGGGTATGCAGGCGAGTGATCGACGAGTGCCCCATCCCAAAGTCCCCGATGGCAATTCGTACACCGAGTTGCCGAAGATTGCCGAGTAGTGCGAGTCCGATCGCGGAATTCCGCATCATCTCTTCTTCCGGTATCGCGATGACCAGGTCAGAGGGGCTGAGCCGCGCGGTCGAAAGGGCATATTCCAGGCCGTTGATCAGTTCGCGATGAGCGACTTCCTCCTTACCGATCGCCATGTGCAGGCAAAGCCCGTGCAGAAGTGGTTCCGCGGTTCGCAATTGTTGCAGTTGGTCGCAGGCCTCTTCGCGAAACCATTGGCAAATTGCCGCGGCCACGCCAATTTCCTCGGCCAGTGGCAGGAAATCTCGCGGCCCAAGGGGGCCCAGTTCGGGATGGAGCCACCGGAGATGGCACTCGAGTGCGACGACCCGGCCGGTGGCCAGGTCGCAGATTGGTTCGTAGCAGAGCTTGAAAGGGGCCTCCTCGGGTCGCTTGCTTAGCTGTTCGGCCCCGCGTCGCAGGACAATTTCCATGTCGAGCTTGCGGTGCAGCTCCTCCTGCATGGCGGGATCGAACACGCGGTAGCCTGCCTTGCCCTCCCCTTTGGCGTAATACATGGCGATGTCGGCCGCGCGCAACAAATCGTCCTGCGTCACCAAATCGGGGGTAGGCAGGGCCACACCAATACTGGCGGATGGGGTCGTTTGATACCTGCCCCCCAACGTAATCGGGGTTGCGACGACATCGGCGATTCGCTTGGCAACCACTTCGGCGGTCCCTTGGACATCGACCTCTTCCAAAAGGATCGCAAACTCATCCCCCCCCAGTCGCGAAATGACCGCATCGGATCGCCGAACCGTCGCTTCCAAACCTCGTGCCAGCGACACCAGCAGTTGATCTCCCGCGGCGTGGCCGTAGTTGTCATTGACCTGCTTGAAGTTATCGAGGTCGAGGTACATGACGGCGAACGACGACGTGGGATCGCGCGCGTACCGTTCGACGCGACGGGCCAGACGTTCGAGCAGGAACGTGCGGTTTGGCAAGCCCGTGAGTGGGTCGACCACTTTCCCCTTGGTGATGTCTGTCACGGCACCCGCCATCCGGACCAGCTTCCCCTTGGCATTGGCGACCGCCTGACCGCGGCAGAGCATCCAGCGATATTGCCCACTCGCATGCGCCATCCGCAGCTCGATCTCGAAATGCTCTGTCTCGCCTCGCAAATGAGCTTCGAGCACCTCCTCCATCTGGAGAAAGTCGTCGGGATGAACTCGCGAGAGCCAGTGTTCCGGTGATCCCCAATGTTCCCGTTCTGGCAATCCCAACATCGCCTGCCAGCGCGGGGAAAAATAGACCGACGAGGTCAGCAGATTCCAGTCCCACAGGCCATCGTTGGTTCCCATGATCGCCAGTGCATAGCGTTGTTCACTCTCGGCGAGCTGACGTTGCAGTTGCTTGAGTTTCATCTGGGTCCCAAGTCGTGCCTTGGCGATCCCGATATCGACGGGTTTGGTGAGATAGTCGTTCGCTCCCGCTTCGAAGGCTTCGATGACGCTCGCCGAATCCCCGACCGACGTGACCATCACCACGGGCAAATCGACCGCATTGTGGAACTCACGAATGGAACGCAGCAGTTCGATCCCGCTTACCCCAGCCATCGTGCGATCGAGCAGGGCGAGGTCGAATTCGCGCATGGCCAGTAGTTCGAGGGCTTCCTTGCCATCCCCTGCCATTTCGACGGTTGCTCCCAGGCGATCGCAGAGGTTCGCCAGCACTTCGCGGCAGAGTGGCTCGTCGTCGACAACCAAGATGCGCAGCGGCGCGATGGCATGCGATGCGCCAAGCACCGGCAACGCCACCTCAATCGGGTCGAGAGGACCGACGCTTAGGATATTGTACTGAAGAAGTCCCACAGCCGTGCGCCAAAAACCACAGTGACTTACCTTTGTTCGTCAGCAACCCACCGCGCATGTCGGGGTGAATGAGTGCGTCGAAAACCTGTACTCAATTACTACCTTACGGATGCTCGTCATAGCCCTGGATAAATTGGCCCGCGCCAAAATCGGCACGAATACTGCCCCTTTTGACGATTGCATCGCACACGGCGTTTCTTCCCGGTCAGTGCGCCGCCGCAAGCGGCGACTCGGGAGCTTTTTCCTGGCAGCGCTTAACCACACTCAGAAGTTCCTCTGGTTGGATTGGTTTGCCGATATTGCCATTCATCCCGGCCTGGAGACATTCCTTGGTGAAATCGCTCGTCACGTGGGCCGAAAGCGCGACGATCGGCACGGCCAAAGCCGCCTCGTCTCGTTCGCGCTCGCGAATTCGCCTGGCGGCGGCGAGCCCGTCCATCACGGGCATTTCGATATCCATCAAAATCAGGTCGAAGGATTCCACGCCCGACGCGTCGACCGCCGCTTGACCGTCCCCCACGGTCGAAACCGTGTGGCCAAGGAGTTCGAGCAGGCCGCGTGCCACCTCCTGATTCACGGGACTATCGTCGGCGACGAGAATCCGCAGTGCCGCCCCGTTCGACTGATAACTCTGGACTCCCTCCCCACCATTCGCGGGCGCGGCCGTGCCGCAGGAGGTTTCGATGGCCTGACGTAGCTCTTCACGCTTCACCGGCTTCATCACCGCTTGATCGATGTGCATCTCGCGGCACGCTTCGACCTTGTCGACGTGACCCGCGGGGAGCAGTGCCAGCAACGGGATCGGCCGCGACGAACCACTAATGCGGCGATGGACTCGCCTGAGCGGCTCCATGTCGCTCGGGGCGACATCGACCACCACCAGATCGACGTCGGATTCGAGCCGCGGGTCGTCCGGCACGCGAATGCCGCCGACCACTTGGGCGCCGACTTCGGTCAGCAGGCCGACGTACACCGACCACACTTCGGGTCGATCGCTCAACAGCGCGACCTTGAGAGGAGTCGCGAGCGGTTCGAATTTGGCAACTTCCTCGGCATGTCCTAGCTCGAACGGAATGACGAAGTGGAAGATGCTGCCGACCCCGACTTCGCTCTCCAGCCAGATTTCGCCTTCCATCATCCGAGTCAGTTGGAGCGAGATCGAGAGACCAAGCCCGGTCCCGCCATAACGGCGAGTGGTGGAACTATCCTCTTGCTTGAAGGCCTCGAAAATGTCGGCGATCTTCTCCTTGGCGATGCCCACCCCCGTATCTTGCACCGTGCAGTGGATCACGGCCCGCCCCGCTTCGTATCCTTCGAGCTGGACATCGACCTTGACGAATCCCCGCGACGTGAACTTCAGCGCATTGCTCACCAAATTGACCACGATTTGCCGCAGGCGGTTCGGGTCGCCTATCAAGGTCGCCGGGACGTCGGGGGCGATGCGGCAGAGCAGTTCCAATCCCTTGCCGAACGCTGTGACTCCCATCAGACGAGCCGCGTCCATGACGACTTGGCGCATGTCAAACGGGATATGCTCCAGTTCCATTCGGCCCGCTTCGATTTTTGAGTGGTCGAGAATGTCGTTGAGGAGTGTGAGCAGCGCCGTGCCCGACTGTTTGACGGTCGCCATGTAGTTGCGCTGTTGATCGTTGAGCGGCGTATTGAGCACGAGCTCGGTCATGCCAAGCACGCCATTCATGGGGGTCCGAATCTCGTGACTCATGGTTGCCAGGAATCGGCTCTTCGCCTCATTGGCCAGCTCCGCCACCCGCTTCGCCGCCCGGAGTTCTTCTTCAGCCTGCCGCAACTCGCTGGCGGTTCGTTCCAATTCGGCATTCGATACGGCCAATTCCCTGGCCCGCGACTCCGCCGCGGCGGTGCGATCGGCGACACGCTGTTCCAAGGTGACGTTCAGCTCTTGCAGCTCGGCGAAGCCTTCGGCGTTTTCCAGGGCCGCACCGGCGATCGCGGCCACGAAGTCGGCAAGCCGCTCCTCGTCGGGGCCGAACAGATCGGGAAACTTGTCGTGAACCACGTAGAGCAAGGAATTGACGCGCCCCCGCACGAGAATCGGCACACACAGCTCCGACACCGTCCCCCGTTCGCCTCCCCGCCGCCGCTCGCCATCGGACACCGCGGCACGTCCCGTCGCCACAGCGCGGTCGACCAGCTCGGGCGAAATGAGACCGTGCTGGTGGGAAACCGATTCTCCCTCCTCGGGGATCGCCCGCTGCCCCTCGAGTCGAAGGACGAAGGCATGCTCGCCTCGCAGCAGATGAAGTGCCGCGTGTTTCGCATGCTGATGGATCGTACGAGGATCGAGGGAGGAGGCAATTGTGCGTCCCGAGTCGAGCACCTTGTCGAATCGATCGACAAGCGACAAGTTGAGTTCCTGGCGGCGGGACTCTCCCCCCGTTGTCTGCTGGGATGCGATCTCCAACTCAGCCAGTATCGCCAGGCCACGCGCATCGAATTCGTCCGCCTCGCGCCACCCCGCCTCGCGCCCCACGACGGCGGCCTTGCGCAGTGTCGTCGCGGTCTGCAATCGCTCCTCGAGTTTCTCCGACCAGTGGATACTTCGAGCGAACATCCGTTTCGCTTTGCGGAGCTTCCCCTCGGCCGCCAGTACGAGGGCAAGCTCGCGGTAAGCGTGCGGGACGTCGTTGCGGCAGAGCAGGCCGGCTCGAATGGCGGCACGGGCACATTGCCGCGCGCGGGCGAGGTGGGCCGCCCGGCGCTTGGGAATGGTGTCGGTCGAGTGCTGGGCCAAATGGCGATAGGCAGTCGCTCCCCACGCCAAGGGGGGGAGCGTGTAGGCGTTTTTCACCCCCGCGTTGGCCGCGACATCGAGCCCTTGCTCAAAGGTTTGGGCCGCGGTGGCAAAGTCGCGATTGGCCATCTCGCAAATTCCTTTCGCGAGCAGCACCTGGCTCATCCCTTGGGCATCGGTCCGGTCACGCAACACTTCTTCTTGCAAGATGTTGGGGGGGATGACCCCCTTCGCGGCCCGGGCCCACACATCGAGAATGATCCCGGAGGCCTGGTGATCGCCTGTCTCTAGCCCCGACTTGCGATTGAGCTTTGCTTCCTGAATCGCCCCCTCCAAGTCCCCCAGGTAATAAAGGGAGGCCGCGATTTGATAGCGGGCCATGTGGATTTGCCAATAATCTCCCATCCGTTCGAGAATGCGGATGGCGGCTCGGCAGCTCTCAATACATTCACGAAATCGGGAAGCCGCAAACAAAGTAATCCCCAAGAAGACCTTCGATTGTCCGCATCCCCAGGTGTCGTTGAGCGACTTGCGCATCTCGATGGCCTTCGTCGCGTAGCGGATGCCCCGACTGAAATAGCCCACAACCGTCATCGCCGGCCCGTGCTCGGAATAGGCCTGGGCTAACTCTTCACTTGGGAGGTAGCGTTCTCCCATGTTGATATTGCGAAGATGCGACCACAGCAGCAACATCTGGCGGCGCGAATACCAGCAGCCGTGGGCCATGTAACTCAGCAGCCGCATCGTCAATCGCTCCTTCGCCGACGGTTGGCGTTTGACGCGATGGACGAACACGACGGGGAACAGGGTATGGAGAACCTGGATGACCCCTTCCCACAGCATGAACAGCAGCGTGACGAGTGGGCGGCGTGGAACGCGTTCCCCTTGCAGCCTGAGTGCTGCCTCGAAGTGGTGAAGCGCCTGCTCCATGTCGCCGCGTTTGAAGTAGAGTTCGCCAATCTTGCTTCGGATCTCCGCCTGTGGAAGGCCCGCTCCCGCAAGTGGTGCTGCCGCTTCCAACCACTTTCCGGCTTCCTCGTATCGGCCGCGCAGCATCAGCGAATTGCCGAGGCCTTCCATGATCTCAAGGCGGTTGACATCCGACGACGTCCCCCGCAGCGCGATCTCGTATTGCTGTTCCGCCACTTCGAGCGCGTATTGCCGTCTCGCCTGCTCCGCCGCTTTCACGGCAAACGGCAGCGCCGCAATGCTGTCGTTGCCGGCGTCGAAGTGGTAAGCAATGTCGGAAACTCGTTCGGGCGCGCGGTCCAACAGGTAACGGGCCACCTCCCGGTGCTGAGCCTGCAATTGCTCCGGCGATAGCCGATCGAGCAGCGCCGACCGGATTTTGTCGTGAACGAAGACGCACTCGGAGCCGTCCGGGCGAATCCACAGCAGTTGCCGCGACCGGGCGACTTCGAGTGCTTCGATCACCTCGCTGGGTGTCATCCGCGCCAACAGGCTTGCGGCCTGGAATTCGAACTGTTTGCCAAGAACGGCACCAGTCGAAAGCAAACGGATCGTTTGATCGGGGAGTTGGTCGAGTCGCCGCGCCAAGAACGAGCCCGCCTGGTCGGACGAACTGGCATCGGCCAGCGATTGCTCGTCGACCTCCCAACCGCCGTCGGTCGGACGTAAGGCATGGCATTCGACCAGACCGCGCAACACAGCCGATGCCATGAACGGACTTCCCGCGGCGAGCCGTTCGACGGCCTCGATGACCGAGGTAGGAAGTTCCCCCGCCATTGAGACGACCAGTTGACGGATATCCTCCGGACGGAGCGGCGGAAGCGTTAGATGACTTGAAGTTTCCAACTCGCGGAGTGGATGGTCCGCGGCGATTTCCTCGGCACGAAAGGCAATCACCAATTGGACCCGCGACGTGCGGTCGCCCGAGGGGCGTTCTGAATCGGCGAACCGCGTCAACAAGCGGATCGTCAGTTCATCGGCCCATTGGCAGTCGTCGAGTAGAACGAGGGTCGGTCGATCGAGTCGCCCTAAGGCTTCCAGAAACCTGACGAGCGCCTCGACAGTGCGCGCTTCGCCGGTCTCTTCGGGAGCCACGATCCGCGACATGCTGACGTTAAGCGTTCCCTGCAGATCGGGAAGCGCGGCCACGACGGCCCCCAGGCGGTCGCCTAGCAGCTCCGCCAATCGCCCCTTGAGGTCGGGCTGGCTCGCCATCTCGGAGAGCAAACCTTCGACAATGCCATCGAGCAACCGGAACGGCCGTTGCGACACATCGCTGGCCCCAATTCCGCGGAGGACTCGATATTCCTTGCGGGCGGCCGAGCGGAGGAACTCCGCCAACAACCTCGACTTGCCGGCCCCCGAATCCCCCTCGACAATGCTCACGACTTTGTGCCCCGTGGCGGCACGTTCCATGTCGCGCTCGAGCGTTGACATCTGTTCTCCGCGGGCCACGAAGGCCGGCTCGATGAGAGTGGCTCGTTTGTCCTGTCCCCCCAGCACGATGGTGGCGTGCAAATTGCCGCTGGCTATCAGTTCGGCGATTGATCGCAGGTCGGCACGGGCAGCGGCGGCAGTCTGATAGCGATCGCGAGGATCCTTTCGCAGCAGCCGTTGGACAAAATCCTCCAGCACGAGTGGAACTTCGCGTCCGTCGCGCGACATGAGTGGCACCGGCTGCGTCATATGCTTGAACAGCACGGTCCCGACCGAGCTGCCGGTGAAGGGAGTTTCTCCCGTCAGGCACTCGAACAATAAAGCTCCCACGGAGTAGAGGTCGGACGATGCCGACATGTCGTGGTCGATTGAGCCAGCCTGTTCGGGAGAAGCGTACAGAGCCACCTCGAGTGGCTGAAGGTGGAGGGGAGTGTCGGGTTCAATTGCCAGCGAGATGCCAAAGTCGGTCAACAGAACGCGCGAGGCGTCCCCTGGGGACCTCATCAGCACATTGACCGGACGCACATTGCGATGGAGTACTTTCACTTCGTGGAGGTCGCAAAGCGCCGAGAGAACTCCCTCGCCTATCCTTAAGGTTTCGTCCAATGGCAGGCAACCACTTCCCAGCCGCGCCTGGAGCGACTCCCCTTCGACGTATTCATGGACGACACAAAACTCCTCCTCGTCGACTCCCGTGGCCAGCAATCGAGGGAGGTGGGGACTCGCGAGCGAAGCGACTTGCGCCGCTTCGTACTCGATCCGCATCCGCGCGCCAGGGGAGAGCGTTGAGGAAGGAATCAGCTTGAGCGCGACTTTCGTCCCGGTTTCGACCTCGGTTCCCCGAAAATAGAGCGCCCCCTGTCGCTGCCCCAACGAAGTCGCGACCCGATATCGCCCCAGCACCGCGCGGGTAGGCTCGGCGATTGCAAGTGGATCGTCCGAGCAGGGGTCGGATGGGGAAGCGGTTGCCATGTCGTGTCCACGGGGTACCCCCGACGGCAATCGCCGCGCGCGGGAACTGGTGATCGGGCCGTTGCATGGGCTGGAATTTCAGCCCCATAAATGTAGCTCGCGACGAAGGGAGGGGACGGGTCGACGGGGCAACCATCGTACCGAGGTCGCGGAATGCCGAATATGACGATTGGAATGATCGCGCGCAGGCGGACATCCGCCGACATGCCGATTAAACACCCAGCTTGGAGGTGTGGTTATATCGGATGCACCAGTCGTAAGATGCGATAAGTCACATGGTTGTGATGATTCGGGAGATTTATGTGGACGTCTCTGTTCAATTCGATATCATGAGCCCTAATCAGGCGGGGGCGGCGATTGGGGAATAAATGCCTCGATCGCCAGGGGTACTTTAGCCTTGGTTTAACAATGGGTATTGGCTCTTATGCACAATGCAATTTCACCTGCCAAATTAACGTCACCACTTTTTGAGATCTCCTGGGAACAAGATCTCGCGATGAGAACCGATCCGCCAATGTTCACCGCCTATTTGCGGGAACAGGTCCCCGTCTTGGAATATGTCGATTGGAGAATCACCTCGATTGCTCCGGGAGAGGTCGAGACGGTTTTGCCGCTCAATCCCCCTTCCACCAACCAGCACTTCACCCACCAGGCCGCCCTGGTGGTCCTGAGTGCCGATTACTCCGGGGGGGCGGCCCTCGCGTCGCTGTTCTGGGGTTGGCCCGTCGTCGGGGTCCACCCGGTCGACTCCCCGCGCTCGGTATCGATGTGGCTACTGAAAGTCGAGATGAAGTACCTCAAGCCGAGCACCGCCGACCTGACGGTCCACGCGAAAGTGGATCCGGATCGCATCGCGCGGATTCAGAATCGCTTCCTTAACGGTAAAGCCGTGGTCGAGTCGATCGTCATGCAGTTCAAGAATGGCGACGAGCTGGTCGCCGAAGGGACTTGCACCTACTTCGCCCGCCAGTCGACGGCCTTACGAACCAATGGAGGGGACGCCGCGAAGATCAACTCGCTCTATGCCCTCAAGCTTACCTCGTCGGCCGAAATGATCGCCGGAGTGCGGGCGCGCGAAAGTGGCACCCTGTTTGTCGATCCTTACGCCACCGACATGGCGGGCCAGCATGGCATGGCGGTTGCCACGCGCTTCTGCCAACGGACTCCGCAGCTTGGGGGGATGGTCGCCGCTCGCACCCGGCACCTCGACGACGTGGTTCGCCATTTTACCAGCGCGGGGGGCCGCGACATCATCAACGTCGGCGTGGGATGGGACATGCGCCCCTTCCGCCTTCCCTTGCCTGAGGGGACGCGATTCGTCGAACTCGACTTCCCCACGACGCTTGCGGAGCGGACCCTACGTCTGGCGAATCATAACATCCGCGACAAGCCAGGCATCACCCGCGTGCAGATCCCCATCGATTTGCGGACGATGAGCATTCGTGAGACTCTCGCGGGCCAGATCCCCGCCGATCGTCCGGTGCTCGTTATCTGGGAAGGGATGAGTATGTACTTTGAAGAGCAGGAAGTGCGACAGATGCTGGGCGAATTCAAGCCCCTGCTGTCCCATCCCGATAGTCTGCTCTGGTTCGACATTGTCGACCGCGAGCCAATCGTCAACCCGCAGGCCTTTTCCGAATCGATTCGGGGTTTCATGCGTGGGATGCAGGTGCTGGGAGAACCCTTTACCTTCGGTTCCGATACTCCTCAGGAATTCATCGAGGAGTCAGGCCTCCGCTGCCTCGAAGTCGTCACGTCGGACCTCTTCTTTCCGGAAGCGAACGATCCGGTCTACTCGGTCTATCAGTTTTGCACGTTGGCGGGGCCTGGTCTCTCCAATGGCTCGCTCCCGAAGACATTCCGCGGGACGTCGTTTGTTCCGCCAAGGGTTCCCATCCCCCAACCTCATTTCAGGGTCGAGGGAACGCCAGTCGCGCTGCCGGTATCGCTTGAAGGGTAAGAACGCGAGGGTCGCTTTGGCTCAGCTCGTCGTCGGTGGTCTCGCCAGCGCTAACGCGCCGGGCAGCCGCCGAGGACGCGCGTGAGGCTGAACGAAATGGCATGCGAGCGGTTGCGATGGACGCTGTCGTCGAAGTCGCCCCCAATAAAATCGCTATTGGTTTCGACGACAGTCGGGCCAAACGAGTACATGTAGGCCAGGTTGACCCCCCAGTTGTTCCAGCCAAAACCGTATCCTACGGAGAAGGCATGCTCGAGCGCGCCTGGAATCCACGGAGTGATTGTGCTCGACGGGATCGGACTCTTGTGATGGACGTAACCTACGCGGGCGATGTGGCCATTGTCGAGGCCATATTCGAGCCCCAACCGGGTCGACAAGGTGTCGCGCCACCCGAGCGGAAACCGCTCGATGGCCACGGGGGGAAAACCAACCCCCGTGGGGTTGGTAAGGCGAAGTTCCATGTGGTCGAACGAGTCGGACCAGTTGTACCAAACCAGATCGGTTGCGAAAACAACGCGATCAGTGACTTGGGTTCGGAAGCCCCCGCCGAAGCTGGCCGGCCATTTGACCTTCGCTTCGGCGTCGTAAATGGTTGGTCCGAGGGGAGTTTGAAGGCCGACTTCTCCGTCCGCCTCCATCGAAACCTCGCCCAGATAGGAGAAACCGATCGTGGTGAACTCGGTGAGTTGTGCCGAGACTCCCAATGACCACGTAAGCCCCACGCCCTCGACTCCCATGTCGAGCATGGTGGGGAGCCCCGGAGCGGTCGGCCCCTGTAGCGTGTATGGCCCTTCGAGGTTGACGAAGGAGATCCCCGGACCGATGGTTCCCCCGATGGAGACGAATTCGTAGTTGCGAGGGGTGTAGGCTGCCCCCAGCAGAATCTTGGTTAACGAGCCGAATGATTCGTATTTGCGAGTTCCTGTATAGGGAGCTGGACCCTCGAGATTGTAGATCGATCCGAAACCAGTCGGCGTGAAGATGCCGCCGCCGAAGGTCCACTCGGGCGACATCCGCTTGATATAGGAAATCTCGGGAAGCGGGTAAACCTGGTTCTGCGAACGCCCTTGGGGATTGTCCGGGTCGCCGTAATCGAAGTGGGTGAAGAGAAAACTCCCCCCAAGTTGAAACATCTCGAGGCCACACATCTGCCCCATCGCGCCGGGATTGTCGTGCAGCATCGAACCGTTGTCGGCAAACCCGAGATTGGTTCCCCCTCGGCCAATGGAGACGGCGGAGACTCCGTCGAGGGTGATGCCGTCCCCTTGCACGTGGTAGTTCAGAGCGCTCCAGACAAGGAGCCCCACCAACGAGGTCCATTTCGCACTTCTGACATTCCTGCACATGCCAATTAGCCCCGCTTCCCTGCTGTAGGGCATTGCGCTGGGCATAGGATGCCCGCTGGGTGCGGCAACGCCACGCCTTTAGACATCGACTGGCACCGCACGCCAATTCCAGCCAAGTCGGTTGCCTGGCAGGGGCCGGATACCCGACCTCTAGGAGAGTTGCCGATTAGGCAAACTGGCGAAGACCGCCGCTACGGCAAATGCAAGCATTCAGCAAGAGACGGCTTGGGACTGGTTGGCCAGATCGGAAAGGGTCGCCGTACCTGGCGCGAGGGAGGGATCGAGGTCTTCGCTAATCTCGATGAACTGCTGCTCCTTGGCAAGAAACGCCTCGACAATTCGCGGATCGAAGTGGGTGCCGGCCCCTTCGAGGATGATCTGCTTGGCTCTCTCGTGAGAGAATTTCGGCTTGTAGACCCGTTTCGAAGTTAACGCATCGTACACGTCGGGCAGCGCCGTCAGCCGCCCGCAGAGCGGAATCTCCTCGCCACTCAATCCAAAGGGGTAGCCGCTTCCATCCCACTTTTCGTGGTGATACCAGGCGATGTCGCGAGCGATCTGCAGGTATCTCGCCGTGGGGTTGACATCGACGGCGGCCGCCAAAGTGCTCCCGCCGATCGTCGTATGCAGTTTCATGACCTCGAACTCTTCGCGAGTCAGCTTTCCAGGCTTGAGGAGCACGTTGTCCGGGATCCCCACCTTGCCGATGTCATGCAGCGGAGTCGTGAGATAGATCATCTGGACATAGTCGCCGTCGACCTCCTCCTTGAATTCGCTCCAGGTCGACATCTCTTCGGCCAGCAGGCGACTATACTCGCGGATTCGTTCGAGGTGGAGCCCGGTATCGTTGTCGCGCGATTCGGTCAGTTTCGCCAACGTGAACAGCAGCGCGTCGCGGCTTTCGAGTGCCAGCACGCGCTCGGCGGTCCGGAGTCGCACGTGGAGTTCTTCGGGGCGAAATGGCTTGATCAGGAAATCGTCGGCTCCCGACTGAAGACCTTGGATCAGGTGAGGCAAGTCTCCATGCGATGTGAGCAGGATCATGAAGACATAGCCGCTCCAATGCTTGTCGCGGACCTGGCGACAGAGTTCGTCACCGCGCATGCCGGGCATTTCCCAGTCGGAAATGACAATCGAGTACTCACCCGTGCGAATCCGCTCGAAACCCTCGATGCCATCGAGCGCGCAAGTCACATCGTACCCGAAGTGCTCGAGTGTGGTCCGCAGCAACTCCGCGGAAAACACATCGTCGTCGACAACCAGCACTTTCATCTTCATTGCATTCTCGTTATCCAAGGTTGGGCCTGGTGGATTGAAGCCACGACGACTCCTGCCCTGCCACCATCGTCCCTTCAACCGGGAACACTCGCTTCCCGATCGATCAAAGCGGACAATCTGTCCCACCCCTTGCGGAGTTCGCGAATCATGCTCTTGGTGACACCAATATTCTCGGACGTCAGCGAGAGGCAAATCTGATCGGCGAGCGAGCTGAGTTCGCTGGCCGATGCATTCGCGAGTGCTCCCTTGAGCCGATGAGCAATGCTATAGACGTGCTCGACGTTCAATTCGTCGGCGGCCCGCTCGAGTTCGACCATTTCGGCATCGCACCGGTCCTTGAGAATGCACAGTATCCGATTGATAAAATCGATGTTCCCAAAACACCGCGACATCAGATCGTCGGTGTCGATTACCACCGAGTATTTCCTCAGCGCATCGGGAGGTGGCATTTTCGGACGCGGATTGGTGATAGGTGACATGATGGTTCGCCCCAAGTGAGAGTTCGATGACGCATTTCCCGCGACAGTTTGCATCCACACGGCGCAGACCGCCCCAAACGTTGACTTATCGAAACACCCAAGCATAGCTTCCGCATCCGGGGGGCCAATTCGACGGCTGAGAGCCATTCCGCGCAATTGCTGCCATCGCCTTTCCAGGCGATTGTCACAATCGCTACAATCCTCACTCCATCCCGGAGCCGTTGGCACCGAGAACGAGGGCTCCTTACTCGGCTTCCCGCAGGAGTGCAAGAAAATAGCCGCTAGCGGCAGGAAAGCGGAATGCCGGTTCACGCGGCATCAGGACAAGATCATGAGAGCCGGTGTTTCCGCTTCAATCTTTCGGATCTTCGGTTGTTTAGATAGACCACATAGCCGATCTGCGACGGCGAGTCGATCTGCAACTTGTGGGAGATCTTCGACCGGTGGACGTCGACGGTCTTGGGGCTGATCCTGAGTTGGCTAGCGATTTCCTTGGTCACCAACCCCGCCGCCATGGCGTCGAAGACTTCGCGTTCCCGGCAGGACAAACTGTCCAGTCTCCTGGCAACCTCGTCCTCCTCGAGGATATCGTGTCGTTGGCGGGTCGCCCGGTCGAGTCCCTTGTGGACTGCATCCAACAGACGTTGGCGGCTGCAAGGCTTCTCCAGGAAATCGATGGCACCAAGTCGCATGGCCTCGACGGCTGTCGCGACCTCGCCATGCGCGCTGATCACGATGAATTGGAAATTCCAGTCCTCGGCGATCATCTGCCGGCACAGTTCGAGGCCTGTCATGCCTGGCAGCAGTAAATCGACGATGACGCACCCAAAATCCGTGGGGTTGACCAGATCGAGGAATTCCCGCGCGGTAAGGTGGACTTGAACATCGTATCCAACGGACCGCAGAGTCCAGTCAATCGCGTTGAGAACATCCTGATCATCATCGACGACATGGACAGTATGTAAGCCCCCCCAATGTCATTCATTGGTCACTTCTCCAATTCACCGGAAGCGTCACGATAAACTCGGAGCCTCCCCCTCGGCGAGCCTTGAACGTCAGATCTCCTCCGTGGTCCAGAAGGATCGATTGGCAAATCTTCAACCCCATTCCAAGACCCGTCGGTTTGGTCGTGAAGAAAGGCTCGAACAGGCGGTTGGCATCGGCAGGCGCGATGCCTTTGCCCCGATCCTTAATGGCAATTTCCACTCGATGGTTACGCAGGAGTCTGGTCCTGACGACAAGTTCGCGGCGTTCCGGGTCCACTTCCGCCTGGGACTCGATGGCGTTCATCACAATGTTGACCAGCACTTGTTGGATTTGGACGGCATCGACGTGGAGCAAGAGTGAAGTTGGATATGGCTTCACATGAACGGATATCTCCGCGTTTCGCAGCAGATGATCCAGGAATGACAGAACGTCGGCGACGAGACCGTTTAAATCGACATTGGAGAATTGTGGCGGCTGCTTGGCCACCAACCTGCGCAATCGCTTGACAATATCGGCGCAACGAGTCGTGAGCCTGGCGATTTCCTCCAGGGTTGGCGCGAGACATTGCGCCTCGTCGGGACAGCGTTTGAGGGCATCCAGCGAACCCTCGACATAATAGCCGATCGCCGCTAATGGTTGATTGAACTCATGTGCCAGGCCCGTAGCCATTTCACTCATGGTTGCGCGGCGCGATACATGAGCCAGTTGATCCCGAAGCACTTTTGTTTGTTCCTCCACTTGTGCCAGTTCGGTGATATCTTGCACATTGCCGATCATTCGCACGGGGACTGCATCTCCACCCATATCGACTTCGCCGGTTTCGCGCACGGTGCGTTGAGACCCATCGGCGCGAACAATGCGATGAGTGATCGCGTAATGCTTCCCCGTCCGTAAACACTCCGCCACCGCTTCCGACACCTTGTCCCGATCGTCTTCGTGAATAGCCTGCATGAACTCCACTTCGTAACGTGGCGTGAAGCTTTGCGGGT
>CAZYQQ010000087.1:0-23562 GCA_964650265.1 uncultured Planctomycetaceae bacterium | reverse complement strand
TTCTCTTGTCCTGCCATCCCTCAAAAAATCCACCAAGGAACTTTACCCCGCCAAACAACTCTCTACTGCTGGTGACCCACAGATTTTGGTGAGGAACCATTTTTTTAGCCCACAAAAAGGGAACCTCGAATGCGATGTCCGATGAACCGAACACGGCCGGCGGAATCATCGACTCCACGTTGCCATAGCCGCACGTATCATCTCCAGTTCCCCTCCGATCAACGGAAAAGCCTGCTCCACCGTCGCGCGGTGCGGCGCGATAATCCTATCCGGTGCGTCCGAAGTAAGCCATGCGACGAGTTCCCGGCTCACCTGGTCCGATTCGCTCCAAAGTCGAATGGCATGGGTGGTGGTCACTTCGTCGGCAACCTGGTCGACAAAGCGGGCGAGGTGGAGCGCGGCGTTCTCGCCGGGCAAAGTCTCCCACGCCGCCAGGTATTTCGACACCGTACCGCACGCCTCTGCCAGGCCACCAAGGACTGTAGGAATGTGGTCGTCTCCCACTGGCTCGAGCGGGATGCTCAGATGGTGAAGCCAGAACACATCAAGAAACTGGCGCACGGCTTGTCGCTCCTCGGTCGGCCATTCCGTCCAATGGGCATCGGCAAGTTTACCGAGCAGGACTTCCGGCATGGTGAAGTCGAGGTAGGCGTCGATTGAGAGCTCTAGCAGACGGGGAAGGAAGTGTTTGAAATCATTGACCGTCCCCCAGGTGGTCATCGCCTTGCGGGCATATCGATCGAGGTCACTCACGCCGAGAGCTTGCAGAGGTTTCGAGGCGAGCTGGTGATGTTCCTCCGGCGACACGCAGTACGTCGACGGGTCGAAGTCATCGAGCTGGTAGAGCTGGAACACGTCGTACAATCGGGCGACTGACTCCGCTGGCGACAGATCGGGTTGTCTCGTCACCTTCGCCTCCACCACTCAAGGCTCCGCAAGTATCGAGCGTAGCGCCGCGGCTTCGTCTTCCGGCATCGTCTTCAGCAGCGGACGGAGCGTGTAGTTGCCGTGCATCTTGCCATCGCGCATGAACATCCAGTCGCTGATTTCTGCTTGCTTGATCGACCATTGCTGGCCGAACTTCACGTTTCCCACAATTCCGGGATCGTTGTTGATCGTGCCGTGGAATTCGCCGTCTCGATAGGTGAGGCCAGTCAGCCAAAAATGCTCCGTCTCACCTCTGTCAATAATGGGGGCCTTCACCGCATGACCCTTACCCGTCGGATTCTTCAGTTCGGCAATGAAGCGATCGACCTGGCTACGCGCCTTGGAAATCGCGGCCTCCATCTCCTGCTCGTCGTAATCGCTGTCGGCAAGAGTAGCGGGCTTTGGTAGTGGGGCCCGGGGGCCCTCTCCACATCCGCCGATCATCGCCATCGCACAGGCCAGGTAGAATAGTCGTTTCAAGGTTTGTTCTCCGCGAAGGTGACGAGGATAACTTGCCCACAGTATAACAAAGCTTACGGTCCGTGCCCAAAGTCGGACTCTGCCATGTCCATCCCACTGGAGGTGCTCGTTATGCCCGGTCGATTGTTGGCATTTCTCTTCGCCCTAACAACCCTGGTTTCGACGGGAACGGCCCAACCTCCCACCACCGTCAACCAAGGCCCTCCCCTCCCCATCTGGGCCTGGCACGGCGTGCCATCCGACCAGGCGACCCCCGAGCGGTACAAGGAACTGGCCGAGGCGGGTTTCACTCTTTCCTTTAACGGCGCCCCCGACGCCAAGACGACCATCGCCATGCTCGGCGCGGCCCACTCGGCAGGTGTGAAGCTACTGATCTCTATGCCGGAGCTTCAAAGCAACCCGGAGGAGACTGCCCGGCAGTTCAAGGACCACCCTGCCCTGGGAGGCTATTACCTCCGCGACGAACCGAGTGCGGCCCTTTATGCCGAGCTTGGCGAGTGGACGCGGCGAATCCAATCGGTCGACAACGAGCATCCCTGCTACGTCAATCTCCTCCCCACCTATGGCAATCCCGGCATGTGGGGGACCCCCGATTACGATTCCTACGTCAAAAAATACCTGGAACAAGTCCCGACCCCGATGCTCTCGTTCGATCACTACCCCGTGATTCGCACCGGGGCCGACGCGGCGAGCGACCGGGTGCGACCCGACTTCTATCACAATCTCGAGATCTGTTCGCAGGCAGCCCGTGAGGCAAAGCGACCGCTGGGAGCGTTCGTGCTCGCCGTGGCCCACACCCCCTACCCTATTCCCACGATCGCCCACCTGCGGCTACAGGCCTATAGCGACCTCGCCTATGGCGCACAGGTCATCCAGTACTTCACCTACTGGACCCCCGTGAGCACGGTCTGGAACTTTCACGAGGCCCCCATCTCCGCCGACGGCAAGCGGACCGCCACCTACGACGTGGTGAAACAGATGAACGCCGAGTTGCAGGCTGTCCGCGGAGTATTCGTCGGCAGCGAGGTCGAGTCGATCGGTCATACCGGCGTGGCGATCCCTGCGGGCACAATGCCCTACCAGCCGGCGGTACCCGTCAAGTCGCTCACCACCGAGGGGACGGGTGTCGTCGCGTCGGTGCTGAAGAAGGAGAATCAGCGGTTCCTGGTGCTGGTGAACCGCGATATTCATAACACGACGACGGCGACCATCGAGTTCGATGGGGCGACGGCGGTCGCCAAGGTCGACAAGCAAGGTGCGCTTCATCCTGTCCCGAATAGTAACGTGAGCACAGCGATCGAGCCGGGGGATGTGGCGATTTACGCCTGGCTGGCAGATTAGCGCGCGTCGCTCTGTGCTTGCATCTGTAGTATCTCTTGTACGACTTGCTTCCAGTGGCAGGCAATCCAATCGTCTCCTAGCGGCACAGCCCGCCACGTCCTCCAGCCCTCCAGTTCGAAGTCTCCCTCCATCCAGCGGGCGCGCTCGCTATTGCTGGAGTGAATGATCACCGGTCGTACGACGGATTGCGATACGAGGAATTTGGCGACCATCACCCCGTCTCCGGGGTCAGGGGCCCCGACCTCTGGTTCGAGGTCGTGATCGAGGGAGACAAGCATCGCCTGAGGCAAAAAACCCCAACCTCTGCAATCATGCGGTGCGCGTCGCGCCATACTCGCAGCTCGAGTGAGGGGTCAATCGCGGAGAGCACGGCTTTGAACTGCTCGATTCTTTCGGCGTTGTCCTCGAGCATGAGAATCAATTTTGCTTCCTCCGCCAATGTCGTACTGCCCCTATTAACCCGCTACCTGCGAGTAGCATGGCTCCCGAACCGGGGGTGGGGACTGCGGCAAGCGTACCGGTAATCACAATCTGGGCGCCCGCCACATGGAGCACGGAGGGCTCGAGGATTTCGAGCTGCGTCCCCGGGACTGTGATGAAGTGGTTTGCACTCGTAAGCCTTAGCTCTCCCATGCCGTCGAGTAGGTGACCGTAAAACTTGAGTTGCAAGCTTTCATAGAAGGCAACATTGAATTCGGCTTGCCAGGTAGTTTCCGCCCCAGCTAGCGGATGGGCATAGTTGCCTACCGTGTTTCCCTCCTCGTTGGCGAAACTGATCAATAGTGGGGGTGTAAACGGCTTGTCTATTATCGTCGGCGGAGGGGAATCGGGGTCAAACATTATTCCCCCAGGGTACGTGATCAACCGGAGCTCTCCCGCCTCACCTTCGGCCATTACCCGGACGACGATCAATTCGATCGACGAGAACTGCACCCCTGCGTCAAACGATGCTGTGAGTGGAGGGTCGTTGTAGGTGAGGGTCCCTACCAGATTGGGCAAGTCGACGGTAATCGTTGCCCCGCGAGCGGTCATGCCAGTCATTAGTACGAGCAGACAGGCGCAATGGGAAAAACGCAGTACTTGGCTCCTCATGATGTCGATCAAGCCTCCACGGTTGTTGCCCCCGGTGCGGCATCACTGCACATTCGAGTTTAACCGACAGGAGAGGTGGCGCCAAATCAAGGCAGCCGCAAGGCCGAATAGCTAAAGCCTCTCCACCCGATCAAGAATCACGATCACCAGCGTCGCGATCGGCCCAAGAGGAGCGAAAACAGAAACCAGACCAGCCCCCCGCGCCCTTTGCCCTGGGCCAGGCCGGCATTGATGAGGGCCAGCGTAAACCAACCGATACCGTAATCGTAGTCAATGTCAGCGAGGATCATGTAAGGCTCCAGGAATTTCTATGCTGCGCCGGGCGAATTTCTATGCTGCGCTGGGCCGCGGCCGGCGCCACTGGCGTAGCGCCACCCACCACCCGATGAGGACTAACGCCAACGTGAGGACGGAGTAGACCAGTTTCAAGATGAGCAGCCGCTCGAACTCCAACGGAAACCCAAACGATGCGAGCGATGGGCAGGTGGTATAGAACATTTCCAAAAAGCCAAGCACGAACAGCGAAATTCCCAGCCAGCGACTCCATCGCAAATAGGCGGCAGCGGCAATCATCATCGTTCCGAACCCGACCCACCAGAAAAAGTGGAGGGCCACCAGCCGCCGGTGATGGGTTTCCCACTCCTCGATAGCGTTACGAATTTGAGCTTCTGTCTTGTAGGGTTCAACCTGCGCGCGTTCATAACTCGGCAGTCGATCTTCGCGCGGAGTGTGGGCCTCCTCCTCCCGCACCTTCTCGATGGCCGGACGGTACAGGGCGACCAGTTCATCGATCGATTTGGCCGCGAGGATTTCTTGCCGCGTCTCATCAAACTCGTCGAGTACCGACGTCCGCGGCTCGACCCACAAGACGTAGGCATGTCGGATGGTTTGAGACCCGATTAACAACAGCGCCCACAAACCAAGAATCGCCTGAAAGACTCGCATTCGCCCACCCCCATGATCGTGAGGCCCCTGCCGCGATGGCCTGCCCATCGACATACCGTCCAGTTTCCTGGTTCTGCCAGCGGAGGTCAATTCCAATCGCCCCGCCCGCTGGAAAGTGCAATTGAATGGCACTCGTCGCCATATCGTGACCTGAGTCGCGAGTGTTCTCGCAGCTATCGAGTGGTGGTGGGGATTTGGTGCGGGGGCGCTTGCGGATGGCCAGTAGCGCAACCGCGAGGATCAGGGCGGCCCGTGGCTCGGGCACGGCATGGAATGCGAGGCCGCCGGGAGGAAGGGATAGGCCGAAGTTCTCCTTCCAGGTCAGGTATTGCGCCGTGCCGATGGCTGTCGCGTGAGGGTCGTTGACGAGGCTTCCGGCCGGCGCGCCGAGGTGGTTTCGCCAGACGATGTAGTCGCGCGCGTCGACGACGCCGTCGTCGTTGTAGTCGCCGCTTATTCCTTGCGGCGAAACATCGGTAACCGTCAGCGAGACGTCGTCCCAGGGGAATGCCGGTCCGTAGCTCCCGGGGCCGAGGCGATTCAAGAAGTTGCCATCCGACTGGTAACCAAAGTCATCGTCTCCAAAGCTCGGAGGTGCCGCTATATCGAGATAGCTGCCCGAGGCGATTAGATGCCGCCCCCCCACACCGACTCCCTCGACCACCGTGGCCGGAGCGGCCAGGTTTTGCAGGTAGATGATGTCGATCGTTCCCCCGAAGGTGGCCACGATCGCACTCCGCTCGTTCGGCCCCCCCAAGTCGATGGGGTCGATCGCACCGATATCCCCGGCAAGTGTCACGCCCGCAAGGGGCACGTTGTCGATCAGCGCGCGTACGGCCGCCAAACCGTGGGTACCGCTGCTCCCACTGCCAGTGATCACGACTTGGGCATGGAGTTCCCACGCCAGAGTGCTGGAATTGTACTCGAGCTGCAAGTCGACCATATCCCCGCGCAAGCTGGGGCTATTGAATAGCAGCAGGCCTGCGATCCCTAGCAGCATCAGGATGCGACGACGTGGAGGCGAAATCATTGTTGACGGTCGGGAGGCTGAGTTTTCGGAATGGTTGAGGTTGTCGTCTGGCGGTCGAATGCTTACCGATGTCAAGGCGCTCCTGGGAAGCGACCTTCGATTCACTCTTCCTGGCTTGCGGCGGCAGCATTCCGGGCCGTCACTTGCATGCGAAATCTAGAACGGCCCGATGGCGATCCCCTTGAGGTAGGTGCCCGGGTAAGCGGCCCAGTCTTCGAAAGCCAGATCGGCAAGGTCGGAGCGAATCGAGGAATCGCCCGCTTCGTCCGCGGTCCCCACCATCCGCTGCGATTTGGATATTGGGGCGTCCCGGTCGTCGGCTCCCCGTACCGCGAGCAGTAGGTCCATGGCGGCAACCGTCGGTAGCGCGGGGTCAGTCGGCTGGAGTTCTGCCAAGTTTCCTCCCACCGACTTGCCGGAACTGGGCGAAATGTTCGGCGTCGCAATGTTCGGCGTCGCAGGAGAAACCAGGGCGGCTTGCAGGCCGGCCTGGGCCACGGTTTCCGTTGCCTCTCCGCTCGTCATCGCAGACGCGACGACCATGGCGGCCGCTGCCGGAGTCCCCGCTCCGAACTGCCGCTCCAGCGCTGCCAGGTCGTCTCCGTCCACATCGCCATCCCGATCGGCATCGCCGTCGGCCGGGGTGGCGCTAGTGCTTCCGAACCCTCGCTGCCACAACAGGAAGTCGCGGCCGTTGACCACATGGTTGCCATCGAAGTCGGCGCTCGGGGCGACGAACGTCGCCTCCGTCAGGGCACTCCACTGGCCGCTGCGAAGAATCCTCGCCTTGAGAGTCACGGTTTCGTCGAACGACAGGGGGCCGGCCGCCACCTGGGCGCTCGCGTTGTTAACGGCCCCCCCCAGCAACCGCGGGTCGCTGCCGTCGGTCGTGAAGTAAATGGTTCCGCTGCCGCCGGCATTCGAATTCGCAAACGTCAGCGATTGGTTGGTGCCGATGGTGCCCCCATGTTGCCGAACTCCATTGACGAGAATTTCGGGGGCATCGGTGTTGGGATAGAGGCCGGCCGAGCGCCATTGGTTGAGCACGATCGCGTGCCGCTGCTCGAAGTAGGTGTCGAGCAGGTAATCCACCGCTGGCCGCCAGTCCCCTTCCTTCGTGCGCGGCAGACTGACATGCTGATCGCCCCAGCGTGCCGACTCGGCCACGATCGCCATGGCCACCTGATCGGCGAGCGCCGCGAACCGCGCCGCGGGAACGTTGTTTTCCGGGTGGGCCGGGTCGTATTCCGGACTCTCGGGGTTGACGTACAGCGCGCCGCCGTTGAACAAGTGGTAGTGAATGCGATCGGCGAATTGCAGCCGGAATTCCTCGTAGTTGCGCAAAATGCCGTACGCCTGCGCCGCACCACTATTCACACCCGTGTAGTTCTTGGTGAGGCTTGTCCGATCGCTCAGGTCGAGTGAAATCTCGCTGTCCCAAGCATAGAATCGAAAACCCAAACTCTCCTCGCCACGGCGACGCGCGGCATACCAGTTGCGGTTGGGCCAGTCGTCGTTGCCGCCGTAGTGGTTGAGGATCATATAGTCGATGTAGTTCACCATATCGAGAAAGGCATCGGCCGTGGGATCGTCGGCGCCGCTGGGCAGGTTGCCTTGCAGCAGTTGGTACGCCGCATTCTTGGCCGACGTTCCCAAGGCGGAAACGACATTCTGCGCCATCGCGATCATTGTGTTGTAGGCAGCGGCGGTGCCATCGTGGACGCCGTCGGCTACCATCACATCGTATTCCGACTTGTCCCCACCCAAATGCTCCGCGTTGTAGGAGTCGTCCGGGCGTTCGCTGGGATTGTAGAGCCCCCAGTACAAACCGTTGATGTAGAGGTGGGCCAGGTTGCCGCGCGAGGCGTTGTGCCCCATGGCGATCTGGGTGTTCCGGAACCACTGGTCGCGGGCGTAGGCGGGATCGCCCAACGCGCCGTCCCAACCCCAGCCATCGTTGAAGTGGGGCCGCAGGACGATGGTATCGAACTCGCTTACTCCCTCGCCAAACAGTGGGAACTCGAGCTTGCCAGCTCCATACTCGTTCTTGAACAGCAGCCGCAGCCCGTTCTTGAGCGACAAGGTCCGCGAGGCGGCGCCGGCAACTCGCAAACCGGCGTCGATCTGGAATCCCTCGCTGCCATCGGGATAAATGAGTTCGGCCGAGGCGGGGCGTTCCCAAATCACCCCCTCGCCAGTCGGATGCGCGTAAATTCCGGTCGGACCGAAGAAGTCCTTATTGTCCAGAACGATCGAAATCGTGGGAATCGCCAACAAACTCGCTTCGAGCTGAGCAGCATAAATGCCGCCGAACAGATCGTTGGGCCCAATGACATCGGGGTCCAACCCGTAATCGGCTGGGCGGTTGCCCCACGAACTGGGGAAACCGGCGGCCAGGATCGATGCAGCCGTTTGCTGCATCACGTCGGCCATGAAGAAGTATGATTGCGTGTCGACGTTGGTCGGGATGTAACCCTGTTTGAACGCCTTGGCCCGCAGCGTGGTGGTCTGTGTCACACTGATCGGCGAGACGTAAAGCACGCCATTGGTGATATTGAGGTTGCCGTCGACCTTCGGCTCCGACCCATCGGTGGTGTAAACAATCGTGGCCCCGGGCGTGGCGGTGGTCACCTCGACCTGAAAGGGGCTCTCGTAGAAACCCCGATCGACGGAGAACTTCGTGTCGTCCACCACGCCAATGAACACCGTGCCGTTGATGGCGCCAGGCGTGGGAATAGGAAAGTTGCCGTACTGGAGCGGTTCGGTCAGGACCGGCGCCGACCCCACCAGGCGTGGAATCATCAGCATGTCGGAACTGCTCGGGACGTTGAGGGCGTGGATGGCGAGCACGTTGGTGCCATTGACCAGTTTGTCCAGATGGCTGCCGATATCAAAGGGCACGTAAGCAGAGATGACCACGTTATCGGCTCGCATGTCGTTGGCAGCCGAGTTCCAACTTGGATTGGCGGGCGCGTTGGCCGAGGCCACCAGGTGGCCATTGAGATAGGCGACGAAGCCATCGTCGTACATCATCTCGAGCCGGAGCGACGAAAAGGCGGAGACACTCTCGACATGGAACTCGAACCGCGTGTAGGCCGATGTCGTGCCATGGGCGATCTCGGCGTCCAGCAGCGACGAGAAGTTGCTCGGGCTCCCCGGGCTCGCTTCGTAGCCGATTCCCGCGGTCCCCCCCGTCCACGAAGTGGCGTTGAAGCCGGGCATCATCCAGGTCGCATCGTTGGCCCCATTGGTGGGAACCCGGTAGCGCATGAAGGTCGTATCGCTCACCAGCGTCGTATGGGGCGCCGACATCGAGGCGCCGTAGGAAACGTTGGTCACCTGAGGCGGGAACTGGGGGGCAAACGCATCGAGAATGGTCACGCCATCGGGCGCCACGAGTGCCAGGAACTCGCCATCGGCCGAGAGTTTGAAGCTCGTGTGCAGTTCGCCGGCGGGGGGATGGCTTGCCTTATCCGAGGCAAAGATCAGCAGCGTCGCGTTGGCATTGATCACCGTCCCCTGTGGAAACGGCCACTGATCCAGATCGTTGGCCTTGTCCGTGAGGAAATGGCCACTCAAATCGATGGGGGCCGAAGTCGTGTTGTAGAGTTCGATCCAATCCGACGAGTCGCCATCGCCATCGCGCAATCCACCGCTGTTGGAGGCCAGGAACTCGGAGATGATGACATCGGCTGCCAGCAGGGTCCGGATTTCCAATTGCTCGAAGCCCAGCACCCGAGGGCGCCTGCGATGTTGTTGCGCAGTGCCTGCCATACTCCTGCCTGCCATACTCGCTTCTCTATTCGTGCCTCAAGTCTATTCGTGCCTCAAGGTGCCCGCCTCCACGTTCTCCACCACACCCGCCAGCTTACCGAGACTGGCAAGGATTTCGATGCCGGTCTGCTTGCTTGCCTTTTGCCCGGGCCGTTCCGCGGCCCACGACACTATCAAGGCCACGAAGCCAAGGCCACGAAGTCAAAACCACGAAGCCGCCTGGCCCCTACTGCCCTCTGGGGCCAAGCAACTCCGT
This sequence comes from uncultured Planctomycetaceae bacterium, assembly GCA_964650265.1. Taxonomy (GTDB): domain Bacteria; phylum Planctomycetota; class Planctomycetia; order Pirellulales; family Lacipirellulaceae; genus CAZYQQ01. Next base: position 13,717 of record CAZYQQ010000087.1, on the reverse strand, counting down.
GGTCCAAGATTCAGTCGGAATGTCAAGGGTCGCCTCGAGTCAGCCTCTGCGGAAGCGGCGGCCCACCAGCGCCCCCATCACCAACAACCCCAATCCCATGAAGGTGGTTGGCTCGGGGACCGCGGTCGGGCTGATGCCGACGGCGGCGGGGGCAATCGATTGGCCAAAGTTGGTTTTCCAGACATTATAGTCGAGGATGTCGATGGTGCCATCATTATTCCCATCGGCTCCCGTCCCATTGGGCACGCTGGTACCAAGGGCATTGCGCCAAACGACGTAGTCGGCCGCGTTGACCACTCCATCTCGATTGTAGTCACCCAAGACGTTCGTCAGCTCGAACTCCCTGTAGACCACCGTCCCCTCGACAAATTGAGCCGATCCCTCGAGCAAGTAGCTGAAGACCAGGTCCTCGCTACCGCCATTGGCGACGGTGCGGAAGGGGCTCCCCAGGTTGAAGGTGCTGCCTAGCGAAAGCGCGCTCGCTCCGTCCGGAAGCAACTCGGTGAGATTGTTGGAAGTGGCGCCGGCTTCGGTCCAGGTGGCAATTCCCTGATCCTGCAGGCTAGACCAGTTGGAATTGCCCGACAGCAACGAACCTGAAGCGGAATGAATGTTGTAGCCATCGATGGCGACTCCGATAGTCGATTGATGCTGGATGTAGACATCGCCGTCGACGGGATCCACCACCAACACCACGTCGTTGTACTGCTTGCTGCCTTCGTAAATCACCTGGGCCTGAATCACGCTACCATCGGTCAGATAGTACTGGAACTGAATGTCCTCGAGATCCTGGCCAAGCGAGGTCGCCGTCGGCAGCTTGAAGACACCACCAAGATTGATTGGCGCGGCTGTCGTCACGCTGCGTGTCCCCGTCGGGTTTAGCTCCGCAATCGCATGCGACGATCCTCCCTGTGGCGATTCTCGCCAATCGCCGACATTGTTGCTGTCGAGGCTCTCCCAATTTGCCGGGTTGATGCCCCCCAGCCCCGACGTAATCGAGTAGCCGTCGATGGCCACCGGCATCGCTCCGGTGACAATGCTCATCTGCTGCGTGTCGCGATTGACCTTCAGCACCAACTGCTGTTCGAGCACCAGCTTGCCATACTGGCCATACTGACTGTTCGCGTCGGCGACCGTCCGAAAGGAGAACTGCTGCCCCAGCGGCAGCGCGAGGTCGGGGAACTGAAACTCGGAAAACGCCGAAGTGAACGACGGGGCATCAATCAGGTTCCAGGAATCCCCCACCGAGGGGGTGTAGCCAGTGAACTCGACCTTGAGAATCCCGTCCGCGCCCGGAGCGACCGGCGTCTTGAAGGTCGAGTGGCTCGGCCCGGTGATCTCCGCGATGTAAGTCGCGCCGGGATCGAGATCGAACGTATTGGAGGTGATGTTGGCATTCGGCCCTATGATCCGCATGCTGTTGCCAGCGGTGACATTGAATCCGGAATTCCGGCCAGCGATGTTGAACAGGTTGACCGAGGCGGGGCTGGCACCGCTGCCATCGATGATGGCCGTATTGCCGGAACCACGGACAATGATGTAGCCGGAGTCGAGCGTCCCCCCCGGCTGGACCCGAAACGTTGCCGAGCCACTGAAGCCGACGTCGATACCGCCGCCGAAATCGTTGGTGTTCGGGCCACGGTAGAGCGCCAGATTCCCCCCGTTCTCGATGATCAGGGTCACGTTGTCGCCCGCGTTCTCGGCAAGCAATAGCTGCCCAAAGGGGTCGGGGGTGTCGACGACACGAACCGTCGCGTTGCCGCCAATGTGGCCTGTCTCGTTGAACGATCCCCAAGGGGGGCCAATGGCAATCGTCCCATCAGTCCAGTTGCTGGAGGTATTGTAGTTCCCGTCGCCGGCGAGTCCCGTCCATTGATACGGAGTCGCGGCAATTAGAGCGCTGCTGATTCCCAAGGCGACGGCAAACGCGCCCCGAAATATCCATTTTGTCGTATGTTGAGAAGGCATAACGAAGTCCTGTGGTAATTATGTGATCAAGGTTGATATTCAACAGGAGACAGCGTTAAGCGTTGCGGCGCCGACGGACCGCGAACCCAAGGGCGGCGATCATCGCCAGGGTGGCGAAAGTGGCCGGTTCGGGGACCGTGACCCCACTGATCTGGGCGAGGAGCTGCGGGCTGACGGAGTTCTTCCACAATCGGAAGTCGGCGGCATCGACAAAGTTGTCCGCGACAATATCCCCATCGAGCCCCAGGCCCGAGGGAACTTTCAGGAAATTGTCGCTGATGATGTAAAAGTCGTTGATATCGACGCTGCCATCCCGATTGATATCGGCAATGTGAAACGCGGGCGTTTCTCCATAGATGTCGACCTCGACAAGCCCAGCGTGGCCATTGTCGGCATCGATGAACTGAAGCTGCACGTACTGGATGAAGGGAGCAAGATCTCCTCCGGCATTGTCGATGAACGAGTGGAGATTGGTGACCGGTGAGGTATGGGTACCGGTATCGTCCTGCCCCTTAGTGTATTGAAGTAGATTCGCGTAGTTGTTGCCATCGGTCGAGGCGCGGAGAATGAACGACGCATCGTCACGCCCCGAATCGGGCCAGCCGATGAACACATCGACTTGCGTTAGATTGTAGAGCGCGCCGAGATCGAAGGTGACGAAGGTATTGATTCCAGTGGGGTTGCCATGCACGGCGCCATAGGCAGCGTGGTCGATCGCGTTTCCTCCTCCGCCGGGTTCGTTGTAGACCGTCGCCAGTGAGCCATCGGTCCACCTGGCAATGCCGCCAGCCTCTTCGATGTTGGGATTCCCAGTCCCCCCCGTGTAGGCGACCGTGGCGGTGAGCCCCTGCGCCAAGTCGGAACTCGACGCGCTCAGCAGGTCAGGCCCTCCAGCCGACGCGGGATTGTGTGGCGCATGCACCGCACCCCCGGCTGGGGCGATGTTCTTGAAGCTATTCACGACGACCACGGCATTCGCCTGACTGGTGAACGCGACAGTCGAAAAAATGCCGAGCGCCAGTTTGGAAAGCGCGCCGAGTGGAATACGTTGCATTGATTGAGTCTCCCTAGTGTAAGGACTTCCACATGTAGCATGAACCGAGTTGTTCGCAACTGGTTATCCCAGACTCCCCCCCACGTTGCCTCGACGGGCCTTCGCCCGCTGAGCGGAATGCCGAGGGAAGAGGATCATCGTTCCGGCACCTGCTTGGTAAACAATTCAAAGTCGTGTTTGTTAGTTCCCGACTGCACATCTAATTCGAGTTTGGAATCGTCGTTGTAATGGGCGGGCAAAATCTCCTTGGAGATGGAAACCATCGGGCTGTCGGGCGTGTTGTAGGCCTTCCGCTGCCCGACGACCTTCGGAATGCGTATCTCCACCCTGAAGCTCCCGACCGGCACCTCGGCTCGATATCGGCCATCGACGATCTTGGTCCCCGCCGTGGGAGACATGCCATCGAGTGGGACAAAGGAGATGGCCCCCTCGGGGGCAGGTTGGTCATCGACGGTAACGGCCCCCACGACGGTTCCCATCGCGGGGCCTCCGGTGCCACAACCCACGACCGCCGTCAGCGCGAGCAGGGCGAGCAGAACGCGGCACCAGCATCTGGAACAGGGAGGGAATCCGTTCATTGCGGAATCACCTCCTCGCCATTCATGGTCCCTAGGGCGATCCAGGTCTGAAGGTTGATGTCGTCGGTATGGAATTCGACCGAGCCATCGCACTTCGCCGCGTTGACCCCGCCGGAATGACGGCTCCGAGCCGCGGCATGCATCGACGTGAAGGGGCCATTCACCACGGGCATCTTGGGGTCCCCCGTCTCGGTGAAGAATTCCGAGATCACGACGTCGGGGTTCGAACTGTTAGGGGTATTCATGGTTTGGAAGCGGAACGTCCCCTCGTTATTGAGGATGTCCCCCCGCCACTCTTTATCCTCGTTCGACCAGCCGATCAACAATTCCGACAACATCAGGGTGTTGCTCGTGCCGTCGGTAATCTGGCTAAAGGGGGTTGCCTTGGGCTTGTTCGTCTGGCCTTCCTCATTGCGAAAAGGGGCCTCGCCAACGGCAAATCGGTCGGGCCGATAGACACCGCCGAACGGGACGTGGCCCCAGTTCACCACGTAGTTGCCGCGGCGCCGTTGATAGGTGCCCGCCTCGATATCCTGCCCGTTGGGGTCGCTCGGGCAGCGGTACATCGCCAGCGGCACGCCACCGAGGCCGTTGAGCGTGCCGGCAACCGTAAACGGCGGATTGTAGAGATGGCCCTCGGGGTCGTTGGCGCCATCAAGGGCTGTCTGCTCGATGAACGGCCAGAGCTTCATCACCCAGGTTTGCCGGGGAATATTGACATCTTGATGCGATCCGCGGCACCCCACTGGGAGCTTGCCATGCGCGTCGTGGTGGAGATGCATCGCAACACCCCACTGCTTGAGCTTATTGACGCACTCCGTTCGGCGGGCCGATTCCCGCGCCGCTTGCACCGCGGGGAGCAACAGCGCCACCAACACGCCAATTATGGCGATGACAACTAGCAACTCGACAAGCGTAAATGCGGGCCGAACCCTTCGGCTCATCGCAACCCGTTCTTCCATGGTTATCCCTCGCTGGATTACGACACTGTTTTAGAGGAGGTTGGGAGCAAAAGAGACTCGATTAGGACCAGCTGTGCGCATACCTAGCCCATAGGTCATGGCGCGCGGCCCTCGTTTCTAACAAGAAAAACTCGAATTTACGGCAATTGTCTCGCGATAGCTGGCCCCTCGTGGTGGCGCCAAGACGGCCCTTGCATCCAGGATCACTGCGGCAAACTGCACCCAAACGCATGCCACTCGACTCGCAGTGCCGTGGGATTGGGGGCATTGGGTGTATTGGGGTGCGATGGAGAATTGTACAAATCGATGGAGATCGTGTTTTCCCCCGCGACGAAGTGGCTCGTGATTTCGATGGCGTGGAAGCTCTTGAAGTCGAATTGATCCCAGGTTGTCTCCCAACGCTTGAACTCGACCGGATAACCGTTGATCCGCAATTGGTTGATGGCGTCATCCACCAAGAAATAACCGACGATGTAGACCGTATCGAGGTCGAAGCCTGTCAAATCGAACTTCGTCTCAAACGTGTGGACCGAACTAGGGGGCACGCCCGGGTAGGCTTGGGCGGAGAGCGAGATCCACTGCGAGTTGTCGGGCGTGTTGTCTTTGTAGGCGGAAACCGGGGCCTGAATGGTCGCGAGACGTGGATAGGGACCATGCTGGTCGCTGCCAGCGGTAATCGTCCAGTGGGGATCGGACGCGCCTGTTTCCGCTCCGACCCCGGTGTTCCAGATGGGGATGGGACGGAGTGGGCGGAAATCGACCAGGTCCGTGGCAAAGTCCAACTGGCGGGCCTCGATCAGGTCGACCTGAGAACGGACGGTATTAACGCGGATGGCCTGGCCCGACTTGAGCAGCATCGAAGCTTCCTGCGGTCGTCGCTGCCTCAAGGGCTCGGCGAGCACCAATCCCTCCAGCACATGCGCCTCGACCACCCCTTGGGAATCGGAGGAGATGGCAAACCGGGTGCCGAGATCGGTGACTTTGAGGTCGTTCGTCACCACCGCAAAGCCGGTTGCCCATTCGGCGGCGTGAGCGGTGAGAGTGCCCGAATTGAGACGGGCCAGGTCGTGCGACAGGAGCGTGACTTCGCAGGGGGCCTGCATGACGATGTCCGCACCACACGTCATGCTGAGTTGCGCCGAACCAGAGAGCAAGACAAGCTGCGCATTCTCCTCGATCGTCTGCCCCACTCGGATTTCGCTTCCCTCGGCCCACACCGCCTGATGTTCCGCGACGACACTGGCCACCGGTCGCGATGGTCGCAGCAAGTGGGTAATCCGCGGAGTCGTGGAACTCGGCATGGGAGTGGACCATGGGGCATCACGCGAGTACCACGTTCCAATGGCCACCAGCACACAGGCGGCAATGGCCGCGACCGCCAACGATTTGGCCAACCACGCACCCCATAACCCAGCCCTCGATCCCCCCGAATCCCGCGGCAGAGGCTTCGATTGCACCGCCATAACGCCGCTGCCCGCGGCCGCGTTCTCCTCTCGCGCGGAATCGCGCAAGTTGCACATCACGCGCTCGAATAGCCTCACCGACGCAACTTGCCTGCTTGTCTCGAGATGGACCGCCGAAACCTGGAGCAGCAGTTGGCTTCGCTCCTCAAGCTTTTCCAAGAGAAACGAGTTCACCGCCTCATTGTCCGCGTCGGTGAGTACGCCATCCCACCCGCGACTTAGCAGGTCGATCAATTGACGGGCATCTTCATCACCAGGCTTCATCAAGTCCCCTCCTGTGCCAACGTTCGCTTCACGCATGCGTAAAGATTCTTACGGATGCGACAAATCGCCTGGTAGATGGCCCCCACAGTCCGGTTTTCGTCGTGGGCAATTTTCCTGAAATCGCGATCGGGCAAGTAGCACTTCTCGACCAGCCTTCGATCCCGTTCCGAGAGCTTCTTCAGGCACTGCCCAAGGGCCTCGGAAGTGTCGGTGCTCCCCCAGCCTTGGCTGGCACGGTAGGCCGCCGCAATGGCGTCGAGCACCTCGTTGCTAAAGGTCACGGCGTTGCGCCTGCGGGATCGGATGAAGCCCCGCGCCGTGTTGTGCGCCACGGTGGTGGCCCACGAAGCGAAGTTGGTGCCGATTTCGAATGTGTCGAACTTCTCCCACAAGACGAGCGTGACCTGCTGGTAGACATCCTCCGCGTCCGCGTGATTTTGCACCAGCGAATAGATGAACGCGAACAGATCGCGATGGACCTCCGCCAGCAATTCGCCGAATTGCCTGACACGATTTATCACCAGCTCATCTTGGTCGGGCATCCTGGAGTCTCTCGCTAACATGCGACGACAAGTGAGTCTTCCCGCAATTGATTTCGTTCCCTGGCCCCGGCTCGCCGCTCCGGCTGCATCGCATAGTCGCCATCACCCCACGGCTATATGCATGGCTTCCCATATATGCCTGCCATCCCACCATACTGACATCGATTCCGCGGAGAAGCCCAAAGTTTGTTACTCCCCGGTTTTTTTGCTCGCCCCCCTGCCCCGTGAATGTGCCCACCAGGCTGTTTCCTGACCACAAAGCACACCTGCGGCATCGCGCGACAATCATGGCGAATGGATATCCTGATGCCATTCGCAACCTCACCGACTATAACAATAGGGCTGAAGACTCCTCCAGCGACCACTGGTAACTCGGCGGCGGCCATGGTCCCCGAACTTCTCTCCGGCTTGAACGGCGCTGGCGCTCCTATCGGTGCGCCCGATCTCTATGTGCGCGGCCGATTGCCAGCGGTGCTGAGGTGCCCCCCCTCAAAGCAATGTAGTTCCATAGGATCTCCATGACCTTGTTCGCCAAAATCTCGAGCCTCGGCGTTTGCTGTTTGCTGATTGGCGCCCTCTTTCTGCGCGGCTCCGAAGTGAAACGTACCCCCGACGGGCTGCGGTGCGAGTCCCGCCTCGATCCGCTCGGCGTCGACCGACTCCATCCCACCTTGAGTTGGACCGTGGCCTCCGAGGCCGAGGGGCCACGCCAAAGCGCCTATCGCGTGCTGGTCGCTTCGACCCGCGAAGCGCTCGAGCGCGAGCAGGGAGACCTGTGGGATACCGGTAAGGTCGAGGGAAGCGACGCGACTGAAGTGGAATACCAAGGTGCCCCGCTCGCCGCGCATCAGCACTGTTTTTGGAAAGTCATGGTATGGAATGCGGCAGGCGAACCAGAGGGCTGGAGCCAGCCTGGCCATTGGTCGGTCGGCATACTGCAGCCCGACGACTGGCAGGGGGAGTGGATTGGCTACGATGGTCCCAGGTCCATGAAGGAGGAAATCTCCGCCGCACCGCTGCATGCCGCGCGATGGATCTGCCATGCCGATGATGCTGACGGCGTTGCGCCCGAAGCGCGGCGAGTTTACCGGGGACTCTGGAAACTGCCCGACTCGATTGCCATCCCTTACCGCGCGGAGCTCTTCCTGGCGGTTGACGACTCCTGCTTGCTCGCCATCAATGGAATCCACGTCGCCGCCTGCAGCGATCACCAGCAACCGGTGAGGGCCGACGTCGGCTCGTATGTGCGCCCCGGACTCAACGAAGTCCGGGCGATCGTGACCAACGAAAGTTCGGGGCCCACGGGCCTCTGTTTGAAGCTGGTGCTTACCGACCATCGGGGCGAACGCTACGTACTGACAACGGACGAGCGGTGGTTCAGCCTGCCCCACGGTGAAGCAGACTGGCTGAGTTGCTCATTTGAAGCGGCACCGCCAGTGCATGTCGTCGGCCTCTTTGGGATGCGGCCCTGGGGGCAGCCGGTGCTGGGCCGAGACGCGGTGACACCGCCACGCTACCTTCGCGGTGGCTTCATGATCGCCCATCCTGTGCGGCAGGCGACGCTCTACCTGGCCACGCTCGGTTGGGCCGACTTGTTTCTCAACGGACATCGGGTGAACACCGATTTCTTCTCGTCGGACGGGACCGAAAGCCAAAAGCAAGCCCACTACCGCGCTTACGACGTGACCCACCAGCTCGTGCAAGGGCAGAATGCCTGGGGGGCGGTACTCGCCGATGGTTGGTATGCCGGTCACGGCTGGGGTGCAAAACGCAACATGCGGGGAAAGAATCCACGACTACGCGCCATGCTCCGCGTCGAGTTCGACGACGGCACAACGCAAGTCGTCTCCACCGATCAGACATGGTTTGTGACCCAAGGCCCCAAGCAAGTGGCCGATCCGCTGATCGGAGAAGACTACGACGCGACTCGCGAAGTCCCTCTCTGGGCGGAGGCCAGTTTCTTCCCGCAGGTCGTGGCCGCCGTCGATACGGGGGCAAAGGTTCCTCGGCCCATCGATTGGCATCCCGCTCCTCCAGTGGTCGAAGTGGCTGAATTCCCCGCTCAAACAGTCAGCCAGCCCGTGCCAGGGATTTCCGTCTACGACATCGGCCACCACGTCTCCGGGGTCGCCCGGCTCCGTATCCAAGGTCGTCGCGGTCAGCGAATCCAAATCCGGTTTGGCGAGAAACTCAACGACGATGGCACCCTCTGCCTGACCGACCTCCGACTCGCCCAATCGATCGACTACTACACATGCAAGGGGGATGACGTTGAGACCTGGCAACCCTCCCAGACATTTCGCCGATTCCGGTATGTCGAGTTGTCCGGTGTGGATCAACCGCCACTAGACGCAGTGACTGGCATCGCCCTCGAGAGTGACAAGCCAAAACAATAAGCTCACCTCGAACAAAGGAAACACTCTCTCTTCGCCAGTTCACACTCTTCGCCAGTTCGTAGCCCAGGCAACTCTGCCCGGGCGGACGATTTGGGATTTGTCGCCCCCCAGTAACACGGGGTCGCAGCCCGTGGAGCAGGAAAGTACCACGGGGTCGCAGCCCGTGGAGCAGGAAAGCACCACGGGATCGCAGCCCCCGTTCGAGGGCGCCCTCCCGCACCAATTCTGCTATACTCCCCCCAAACCTCCTCCCATCCACCCCCGGACTCCGCATGGACAGCGAAGCCCCACCCTCCCACATCGACTCGTTCATCACCCGCTGGGCCATCTCCGGCGGCGCCGAGCGGGCCAACTACCAGATCTTCCTCGCCGAACTCTGCGACGTTCTGGAAGTCCCACGTCCCGACCCCACGGTGGGCGACGCCATCACCAGCGAGAATTGGCAAAATGCCTACGTCTTCGAGCAGGCTGTCCGCTTCGATAACCGGGATGGCACCCACTCCACTCCTCATGCGGTGCCTCTTCACGATGTTCGCCGAGAGACTCGCAATTCCCTTCGGAACCAAGACATGCACTGCTCGTTATGTAGGTTTTCTGTCCCCCGGTAGTGGTTTGGTGTTCGTGCTATTTCCTGGTAAATTGACGTTCAATTCAACCATCGCCAAGACCCACGTGAGCCGCACCGCAAGACGTCGCACAGGAGAAGAGAATTGCTTTCAGAGCTTGAACAAGCCCGGTTGCGAGTTTCCAAGGCTACCGACGCGACAAAAAAAACGCAGCTCGGTCAGTTCTTTACGCCGTCCCGAATCGCGTCGTTTATGGCCGGTCTCTTTCCCCCAGGAGAGGGAAGTTGCCACTTGCTGGATGCGGGCGCCGGCATAGGCTCACTTACAGCAGCTTTCTTGGATCGGTGGCAGGCTGGTGAACTTCTCTTTGATCGTGTGAGCGTCGACGCTTTTGAAATCGACAGTTCACTACATAGGCAACTAACGAGAACATTTAAACAGTACCGCAGCGACATATTCTCCGCAGTCTTGCATGGCGAGGATTTCATCCACGCCGCCGTCGAGTCCCTTTCTCAAGGCTTGTTCGGGCGATCGCTCGCAAAATACACGCATGTAATCCTAAACCCGCCCTACAAGAAAATCAGCAGCCGTTCAGAGCACCGACTAGCTCTTCGCCGAGTGGGCATTGAGACGGTAAACCTATACTCAGCATTCCTTGCTCTCGCGGTGGCGCAGACGACGGCAGGCGGTCACATCGTCGCGATTATTCCGCGCAGCTTCTGCAACGGTCCGTACTATCGGCCTTTTCGCGACTTTCTCCTCGAACATACTGCCATCCGACACATTCATCTTTTTGGCTCGCGCACGAAAGCATTCGAGGATGACGCTGTACTTCAAGAGAATGTCATCATTCATCTCGAGAAAGGAGGTCTACAGGGCCCAGTTTCGGTCTCAAATTCAAGTGACGACACATTCTCCGACATAGTCACCCACGAGTGCCCATTTGATCGGATAGTGTTCCCCGACGATGCAGAGCGATTCATCCATGTGCCCACATCGCCCAACAGGACCAAAGTCGAGTTATCCCCGGCCATTAAATATACGCTTGCAGATCTTGGAATTAATGTTTCAACCGGACCGGTAGTTGACTTCCGAGTGAAAGAATACCTAAGTTCCATGCCACATGCACAGACTGTGCCGTTGCTGTACCCCGCCCACTTCAAGGCTGGATGTTTGAATTGGCCTGTACCGGATATGAAGAAACCTAATGCAATTGTGCGTAACGCCGATACCGAAAAGTGGCTGTATCCGAATGGCTACTACTGCGTGGTACGCCGCTTTTCCTCAAAGGAGGAGCCACGCCGAATCTCGGCACACACTGTCGATCCGAATAAGTTTCAGAACGTGACGGCGTTAGGATTCGAAAACCATCTAAATGTGATTCACGAAGGCAAGTCCGGGTTGCCGAAATCGCTGGCCTACGGATTGGCGATGTACTTGAACAGTACGATAGTCGATGAGGCATTCCGCCGCTTTAATGGCCACACACAAGTCAATGCCACCGATCTAAAGGGCATGAAATTTCCGAGTCGAAAGGTTCTGACCGCGATTGGCGAATGGGCACTTGAACTAGAAGACGTCACACCGAACATGATTGACGAGCGGCTGGGAGTTCTTGCCAAATGAGCACGGGTAAGAAGGCACGCCACCTTAAAGCTGCACGCCAGATTCTTGTATCGCTTGGACTGCCGCGTGCGCAGCAGAATGATCGTTCCGCGCTCTGCTTGTTGGCGTTACTCAACCTCACGCCGGGAAAGCCCTGGTCGGATGCCGAGAATCCGCTCATCGGAATCACACCCATCATGGAATGGGCGCGTGAACACTACAAGAGAGAATATGCGCCGAATACGCGCGAGACTATCCGCCGCCAAACAATGCATCAATTCTGTCAGGCGGGCATAGCAGTTTACAATCCAGATCAGCCAGACCGCGCGGTAAACAGCCCCAAGGCCGTCTATCAGATCGAATCCAATGCATTGACGCTCGTGCGCACTTTTGGCTCGCCTGCATGGCATAACGCGCTCTTCGAGTATTTGGAAAAGAGTGGAACACTGGCTGCGCGGTACGCCATGGAACGCGAGCAAACTCGAATTCCAGTGCAAATATCACCAGGACAAACAGTCACGTTAACTCCTGGAGAACATAGCGACCTGATCCGAGCCATCATCGAAGAATTTGCGCCACGCTTTGCGCCGAATAGTGTTCTGATCTACCTCGGGGATACAGGCGATAAGCTTGCGTACTTCGATGCCCCACTGTTGTCGGAGTTAGGTGTCGAGGTTGAGTCGCACGGCAAGATGCCTGACGTCGTTCTTCACTATACAGCCAAAGGATGGTTGCTACTCGTCGAAGCTGTTACTAGCCATGGGCCTGTCGACGGAAAGCGGCATACTGAACTTACCGACCTGTTCTCCAACTCCACTGCGGGGCTTGTGTACGTCACCGCGTTTCCGAATCGAAACATCATGAGCCGGTACGTGGCAAACATTGCATGGGAAACAGAGGTTTGGGTGGCGGATGCGCAATCCCATCTCATTCACTTCAACGGCGAGCGTTTCTTGGGTCCGTACAACTCGCCGGAGTGAACGCCTCGCCGCCCTTGGGCCACGAACGAGCCGAGGAAGAAAAACGCGGCCTCATCCGCTACCTTCGCCCGCCCTTTCAAAATCCAACTGGCCAAAACCCCACCGGCACCACCCAACAAACCCTCGCAAAACCGGCTAAAATCAAAAAACAACCCTGGCCCAAAACCCTGAGCGAACAAGCCTCCGCTATCCAGGCAGCGTTAACCACGCACGTCGCCCCCGCCGACGAAACCGACCTCGCCAAATACTTCACCCGGGCGAATAAGGAGCGGATTGGGGAGTTGCTGGAGACGCTGGGGTCGTTGGGGAAGGTTCGGGAGTTGAGGGGTGAGGATATGTGAATCCACAATGATAATCACTTCAAAGGAGTTCCGTCCGTGCGTCTCTTCATGCGATTTCTGCTGCTTATCCTAGTTGGGGTGTTTCTCTACATCGTCTACTCCAACTCGGAAAGGGCCGATGATGTTGCCCCAAACGTCCCGCAGCGAAGCGAACCTGCTCCGCCTCTCAACGAACCGCCTGCGCCCATGCCTCCTGATCCATGGGCAGTCTTTGACGAACTAGGCGAAGTAACGGACATACCAGAGGCCCCGGAGCCGGCAGTAGAAGGGAGATCTCTAAGTGTATCAGACGTGCGAATTCTTCGTGTGCGGGTTGAAACGTACACTTTGGATGGTCGTCGGCTGCGTGTCGTTTGCGTCGACTGGAAGAATGAAGGTGAGAGACCAATACGTGCTGTCGACGCCGACATCACGCTGTATGATGCAGTTGGCAGCGTGATTGACTTCCCGATTCGCGACTATGCAATCTATGCCGTGTCTGACGAACAGCCTGGCGTCGTCCCTGGGGAGCGGCACCGGACGCCGAAACATCAGGGATTTATTCTCCCTCCTGGGGTTGGCGGCGTGGAGGGAGCCCGGGCGAGAGTCACTGAGGTGGTGGAGCACGGCGCGTTCTAGGTAGCGTTGGCTGTCTGAGTTCAGGTTACACCAGTGACTTTCCATCAATTATCGAGATCGCCGCAACCTGCCCCCAGGCGCCTCCACCCCAAGCTGCGGTCGAGTTCCCATCACCCCCACCAGCCACCGTGGCCAGAAAAAGGTGCCAGAAAAAGGTGTCAGGACCCTTTTTTCACCAAGAGCGTATCCATGACACTGCACTTAAAGAAAAAAGGGTCCTGACACCTTTTTCATGCTCATTGTAGGACGATGGTCTCCATCGTCTGAAGCGCGGATGTGACCGGCCTTCGCTATCCGCTTGAACGCAGCGCGGGTTGGTAGCGCCGACGATTTGGAAAATCGTCCCACAATGGCGATAATTCGCTTGTTTGGCGCGATTT
>CAZYQQ010000086.1:0-23625 GCA_964650265.1 uncultured Planctomycetaceae bacterium | reverse complement strand
CCCCTTGGGGGTAGGCTTTGAGGCCTTTGGCGGTGCCACCGAGGTATTCGTGGAGTTGGGTGATCCAGGGGTCGGCGATGGTGGGGCGGCGCTGTTTGGTGCCGAAGACGATGTGATAGCTCCATTCCGGTGGTATCGCTTCGCTCAACCACCGGCTAATGGGTGCGATCCCTTCGGGATCAGATGTTGTGATCCCTTCGGGATCAGTTTGCACGGGCAAACGAGCTCGGGCTACTGTTTCGTGCCCGGGCAAATGAGCCCGGGCTACTTCGGCTACTCGGCTACTTTTTTGCCAAAAACCCTCTTGACGCCCCGGCGTACTGCTGTACTATTTCGATAGTACACATCACCCCGAGCGGGTTTTTGCCGTGTTTCTTCAAATCGATAGCCATAACGGGGTCCCCGTTTACGAGCAGATTGCCCGGCAGGTGAAGTTTGCCATTGCCGGGGGGCTCTTGGCCCCAGGGGACATGCTGCCGAGCGTGCGGGAGTTGGCCCGGCAGCTTGCCATCAATCCCAACACCGTGGCGCGGAGTTACCGCGACTTGCAGGCCGACGGGGTGGTCGACGCGGCGTCGGGGATTGGGCTGGTGGTGCGGGCCGGGGCGGCGCGGGAGTGTCGGGCCGAGCGGTCGCGAATCTTGCAGCAGCGGGTGGGGCAGGCGCTCGACGAGGCGTTTCGCGCCGGGCTCGATGCCGACGAGGTGCGGGGGCTGGTCGATCGGGAGGTCGCGCGGCTCGCCAAACAATTTGCCAAACGGGAGGAACAACCGTGACGAGCGTGATCGAAGTGAAGAACGTGAGCAAGCGTTTTGGTGCGACCCGGGCGGTCGATAATGTCTCGCTCACCGTACCGCCGGGGTGCGTATTTGCCCTGTTGGGGGAGAATGGGGCGGGGAAGACGACCCTCATTAAAATGCTGCTGGGGCTGCTCAAGCCGGACCAGGGGGAGTTGCGAGTGCTGGGGCAGGACAGCACGCGCGATAGCGAGGCGATTCGTCGGCAGGTGGGGTATGTCCCCGAGCGGCCGGTGCTGTACGAGTGGATGACGGCCGCGGAGATCGGCTGGTTTACAGCCGGGTTCTATGGCGACGGGTTCGAAACGAACTATCGCCTGCTGATCGACCGGTTCCGGGTGCCGCCGGAGCGCAAAATTTCGCAAATGTCGAAGGGGACGCGGTCGAAGGTGGTGCTGTCGCTGGCGATGGCCCACAACCCGGCGCTCTTGGTGCTCGACGAGCCGACGTCGGGACTCGATACCCTCGTGCGTCGCGAGTACATGGAGAGCATGGTCGACCAGGCGGCGCGGGGGAACACGGTGCTCTTGTCGAGCCACCAGATTCCCGAGGTCGAGCGGGTGGCGGACTGGGTGGCGATCTTTCGCGAAGGGCATCTTTTGGAAGTCGCGCCGCTGGAGGCGATCAAGTCGAACACGCGAGAGTGGACGGTCACGATGGAGGGCTTCGCCGCGGTGGAGCCGACGACCGGTGGGCGGGTGCTGACTTCGGAGCGCGACGCGCGGCAATGGCGGCTGCTCGCCCGGCACGATGACCTCGATGAACAGGAGGCCGCCTCGCGGCTGATGGCGACCGATGGCGTGGTGGCGGTCGACTTCCGCACGCCGTCGCTCGAAGAGATTTTTGTCGCCTATATGCGGCAGGGCGAGTCGACTGGCGAGGCCGCGGCGGCAACTCATCCCTCTCCTCTTCACACGGCGTAGGTTGTCATGCAACAGGCAATTGCGAGTTCGCTGCCGACCGGTTCGGTGTTCTGGCCGGTGGTGGGGCGGTTTGCTTGGAAGGACCTTCGGGCGAGCCGAGGCTTGGCCTTCGGAGCGGCGGGGATTCTGCTCGCACTACTGACGCTCTTTCGTATAGTGATTTGGAGTGCCGGCGAACGCTTGACCGCGCGAGAAGCGGGTGTGATTGTGGTGGTGGCGGGGACCGTCAGCGCGCTCTACGCGGTGGCGGCGTCGATTGCGGCGTTCGCGGCCGAGCGGGAACTTCGGACGCACAGACTGCTGTTTCAACTACCCCACCACTGGCTGGCGATGGGGCTGGGGAAGCTGGTGGCCATTGTGGGATCGACCCTGGTGGTGGCCGTGGTGCTGGGAGGGGTGGCCCTTGCCTTTGCCGGTGGCATCGTGCCCGACAACTTTGACATGCTGGTGGGTCTGCAGGGGGTGTTTTTGATGGAGGCGATCGCGTGGGGTTTATTTATCTCGCTCCTTTGTCCCCAACCACTTGTCGGGGCAGTCGCGGCGTGCGTAATGCTCGGCGTGGGCCCCTATTTTGTGACGGAGCGGGTCTTCCCGAATCAATACATTCAAGCTCTCGAGCTTTACGAGGCGAGCCCCCAGCGGCTGATGGTGGTGGCGGTTCTGATGGTGATTAATGTGGTGCTCGTGCGGCGGTGGATTGCGCAGGTACCCGACGCAAGTTCGCGGCGACGGGGGATATTCGGTCGCCGACGCGGCGCGATGGCGGTCGACACGGCGGATATCGTTCGTCCAACTGCCGCGCGAGGCCCAATGCGAGGTCACGCGCGGCGGCCGTCGCTCGTGGGGCTGAAGCTGCTCGACGTGTCGCCGTACGGGTGGGGGCCACCTTTTCTGCGGCTGGTGTGGCACGCGTGGCGACTCGCTTGGGGGAGGATGCTCGGCATTGTGGTTGCTATTGGCGGGTTCATTGCGTTTTTATACTTGATGGTGCCGGCGACGTTCAGTGTCATGGCAATTGTGCCCCTCACCATCGGGTCGATCATTCTCCCGTCGCTATTGGGGGCCATGGTGTTTGGCGGAGACCAGCGGGAGGGGCGGTACGAATTCCTCGCCCAGCATGGCGCTTCGCCCAGAGAGGTGTGGCTATCGCGAATTGTGGTGTGGTTTGTGCCGGTGCTTGTGGCGATCCTGATTCCGGTACTGCTCGTTTGGCCGGTGCTGGGAATGTATGTCAGCGCCCATTACCACTGGGGCTATCTGCTGGCGTCCGTCTTCATGACAGCCTTCACGGCGTTTGCATTGGGGCAGCTCGCTTCGCTGTGGGTGAAGAGCGAAATCCGCGCGGCGGGTTTGGCGGTCGCCTTTATTGTTCTGCTCGCGGTGTGGGCGCCCATCGTGGGGTATTGGAGGATTTCCCCCTGGTGGTCGCTGCTGCCGATCGCGCTGGGAGCATTGCTCGCGACACGCCTCGACATGCGGGTGTGGATGAACAACCGGCGGGACGGCGCGAGCTGGGGTCGTTCGGTGGCGACCGTGGTGGTGCCAATGGCGATTGTCGTGGGGACGATCCCCCTGGTTCGCAACTTGCAGATCGAGTGGGCACTGCGCCAGGTTCCGGCCGAGCACGTGGCGGCGCTCCACCACCAGCGCGACGAGCTCACTTCGCGGCGCGACGCCGACTCCCGCGTCGCCACCAGATACCTCGCGCTGGCCCAGCAACTGGAAGAGGGAGAGCCTCTCAGCGAAGAGCAGGTAGCGGAACTCCGCCAGTTGACCACGGAGAAAGTCTTTCGCGTGGGACATTTGCTCTATCAACCGACCGCGGGAACTCTGGCGCGAGAGCTCCGCCTGCAGGTCCATCGCGCGGAGACTTTGGACGAGGCGTGGGAGAACTTCCTCGCCCTCTACCGCTTTCGCGGGCAGATGTTACAGAACGGAAACTCTGGGATAGTTCGCGAGGTCAACCGAGTTATCGATCCAGAGCTCGAAAAGGCAACGTTCGACTTTGCTCTCCGACCGGGGCAGACACCCGAGCGACTGGAAGCGGCAATCGGCGACTTGCAGCAGGCCGACGAGGCCTACCCGCCAATTGATCGGGCCGTGGTGAGTGAGTTCATCAACATGCATGACATGCTCGATGGCCGTTATGCGGGAGACGTTCGTGCTCAGCCACTCATTCACTACTTGCCGGGCGAGGAGTCGCGGGCGCGCAAGGCGCTCGACGTCGTGGCGGCGATCGCCAGGGAGGATATCGATCGGGTCTATCAGCACCAACCGCCGCCCCGCTATTTTCAGGATATCGCCGGATACCTCTACCCGGCGCGCCTCGCCCCGTGGCGAGTGGCGTTGACGAGCCCCGCCGTCGATTCATGGTGGGGGCGGGAGATGTGGAGCTTAGTCCAACGAGCCGGGGACGCAAAAGACGAGGCAGCGCGGCGGGGGTTGGAAAAGGTGCGGCTTGCCCTGATCGCTCATCATCTTCGCCATGGGGAATATCCCCAGTCGCTTGGCAAGCTGTCGCTTGGCGAGCTGCCGATGAACCTCTCGACGCTATTGCCTCCCTGGTGGCCTCTCCTCGAACCAATGGTCGAGTACTTGCCCACCGGGCAGGGTCTGCCAGTCGAGGTGCCCCTGTCGCATGCGACTGCTCATCGCCGGATAG
Source organism: uncultured Planctomycetaceae bacterium (assembly GCA_964650265.1). Lineage (GTDB taxonomy): Bacteria > Planctomycetota > Planctomycetia > Pirellulales > Lacipirellulaceae > CAZYQQ01. The sequence goes on along the minus strand of CAZYQQ010000086.1, from coordinate 19,243 downwards.
AGCCACACACCCCACTGTTGTGGATCGGAGGGGCCTACGCCCAGATGGTCAAGGCGAAAGCTCCGGCGAATCCCCACGATCCCCGCCTGAAGCTGCTGGTCGACGAGACGGGTGAAGAGCGACCGGAGATGCCTTGGATCGACGTGTTGGTCATCCATCCTTCCGCGTCCCGCCAGAACGCTCGGCAAACGAGCGTGGCAATCCCCCTGCCGCGGGACGAAGAGTACCCCACTCCCTCCGACGACTAGACCGCACCTCGCGCGTGCTTGTCGGCGGCCGTCCAACGCGGCGACGAAGGGGTGGGAGGCGGGGAGTGAGGGAGAGTGCGGAGGGAAGGAACTGCGGCAACTCGCCACTGAGGCGCCGGAGCAAGTCATCCATAACCGGAAGAATCTGGACAAAATGTCCAGATTTTGCTTGACCCGGTGGGATTAAGTGGACAAAACAGAGATGGGGACCTGCGCACCCTTTCGGGGTGGTGCTTTTCCCAAGGGGGATGAGGATTCATCCGGTTAAGAGAGCGCTTCTAGATCTTCAACACTCGGAGGGACTAATGCGATTACGAAAACTCGTCTTTTCCGCCGCGATTGTCGCGGCGACCGGTTGCCTGTTGGCACCGGAAACGAAGGCCCAGCCGGTGTTGGTGGGCGAGAATATTTTCACCTCGCCCTACGCTGGTTGGGTCGATGTCTATCCCAATATCCTCAATGGCAGCAACTGGCGCCTGAGTCTCCACAATCCCACGCTGATGGAAACTCACGATGCGAATCTGGCAGCTGGCGCAGTCATCGTCGATGGAGGCAATTACCAGCCGAGCGTGCTTGTGCAAAACGGGTTTGTCGCTCCAGACGACTACACCCTGACCGCCAACCTGTACACCAGCGACGACGACCTCTTCGGCGTGGTGTTCAATTATGTCGACGCCGACAATTACTACCGCGCGGGTTTCCGCGCTCAGAATGCTGGAAGTTTCGGCGGAACACGTGGTCTCTCCGTGCAGAAATTCGTGGGTGGGACGATGACCCAGATTTTTCCCGCGAGCACCACCGGCCCCTTCGTGCAGCCGATTCCAGTGTCCCCTACCCGTCAAGAGTTCGAGATGAGCGTGGTGGTCGATAGCGGGACTCTCGATATTCTGCTCGATGGAGTCTCCCTGATGCCCGAAGGTCCGATTGCCGACGGCGACCTGACCGGGGGAGGCAAGATCGGGTTCCAGTCGTGGGCACAAAGGGCTGCTACCCCGGCTGCGCAACCGCACTGGGGTACCGAAATCGAATCGTTTCAAGTCAGCGATGCCAACGGACCGCTCTACAGCCAGGCCTTTGATGAGCGAGGAGCCGCGTGGCGCCCACTGAACATGACAAACAGTACCGGTGGTGGGCCCCTGCCTGCCGAAGGGGGAGTCGGCAATTTTGGCATCGACATCAACCAGAATCGGATCCTGCAAGTTTCCAACTCGTATCAATGGGCCACCACAACTGGTCCACAAGCTGCTCCCAACGTCGATTTCATCGGTGCTGCCATGGTCATCGATAGCCCTGGTAGCGAGAATTACGGCGATTACGAGATGCGTGTCCGCTTGGCCGCGGGTGACAACGACGGGATCGGCGTCCTCCTGCGCGTGCAGGATGACGATACTTTCTACCGTGTCAATTTCGCCAGTGAGGCTATGGGGACTAACGGGCAACGACCGCCTCGCGGAATGTCGTTCCAAAAGTCGGTTGATGGCGTGTGGACCGAGTTGTTCCGCGACGATCAAGACAACCCGGCATTCGTCCACTATTCACCGTCGGGAGGTATTGGCGATAACACGCCAATTCTGATTTTGGATCCCCGCAACGGAATTACAACGCCGGTTGACGGAGACGACGAGGAAGCCTACATCGATTTGATTGTCCGAGCGGTCGGTAATACTTTTGAGATTACGGCCAGTGGCTGGGATATCTCGAACCCAGATCCAAATTTGCATGCATTCAAGACGCATACGTACGACTTGATTGTCGACAACGACAATCCGCTGCTAACCGGCACGGTCGGGCTGACCTCATTCGGAAACGCCAATTCCATGTGGAGTGCTTATGGTGGAGGGGGGCACGCCTTCCTGACGGCAATCCCCGCGGCCATTCCCGAGCCGACAACTGTCGCCCTGGGTGGCATCGCCGCTTTGGGATTGTTCCTGCTGCGACGCCGGGCGCGCTAAGCGAACTGGCGAAACAACGGGTTTGCTAATTCAAAACTCCCCCCAGCGAGTGTTCGTTGGGGGGAGTTTTTTTCATTGAGTCGAGCCCCTGGGGGAGCCTACCCGACGGCCACACCCTGATCGGATGACAGGATGGTTTGTCCCGGCAGGGGGACGCCCCCGAAGGTGGAAAAGCGACCCTGCCACGCGCGAATCACAGCGTTCGGATCGAGCGAGCAGGCTGGGCAGAGATCGAGCTCGCGGGCGTAGGGACCGAGGCGGGCGACGTGCTGGTCGCTCCACCCGGCCGGGAGCCCTCGGTCGGCGTGCCACACCTTTTGTTGGCAACCGTGACAGCACCACTCGAATACGAGGACCGGCCGGCAGGGCATCGTCATTCCCCCTATGCTATTGTTGTCGGGCAGATGGATCGTCGCATTCATGGTGTTTTCGTCCCAGCCGAGCAGATCTTGGGAAGGGTCAAAGGGAGGGGGAGGGAAAGTTCTGTTGGCGATCGAACGCCTTCGGCCTCGTGGTCGGTCTGGGGAATGGACGCTATGGAAACGGCTTTAGTTCACCTGGGTCGTTACGAATTGCTCAACGTCGACCAGGCGGGGGCGCAACCCCCTCACCTGGGGGACGCATCGCCCCCGCGAAGTGTCCAGGTGAGCGGCCCTACAAGACAATTCCTTGGCAAAGTCGTCTCAAGCGGCTTGGATTGCCTTCGTTGTTGCGGAATTCTTTTGCTATTCCTCCCGTTTTTGCCGATTGCTATAGATGGCCCCGGGCCCTCGCGCTATAATGCGGGGCTACGTCACGATGAACCGGCCTGCCTCACGTTGAGGGAGGCGTTCGAGCGGACGGCACACTGATATTTTTTTCCGAGGAGTGACCATGGGTAGTTTCCAAGCATCATGGGAGGACGAAGAGAACAACCGCCGCGTCGATCTGGTTGTCGACTATCGGATCGCGGCAGGCCAGGTTGAGATTGCTAGCGTCACTCCCCAGCGTGTTTATTTCGCCAAGTCGCGTGCCGCCGAGCCGTTCCGTTCGGTTGGCGTGTGGACCGAAAAGGGGCGGCAGCTCATCGCCGCCCAGGCCAAGGCGGCCGGCTTTGTCGATCGCGTCCGGCACCAGATTGCCGAGTGCGACATCCACGATGTTCGCCACGCGGCCGACACGATTCACGACCCGGCCGAATCGGCCAATGTGACGGTCTGAGCGCCGCTAACAATCTGCTGACAATCTGACTGAAAACTCGAGAGCCGTTCGCCCCGCTGGGGTGAGCGGCTTTTTTTATGAGGGGGCAGGGGTCGGGGAATGACCAAAAGAACGGGCTCATTTGCCCGTTCAATATTCGGCGTCGGCACTCGGGGGTGCCACGTCCTGCCAAGGACGTGCTGAAGATGGGACACGGATCGGCACTGGATTAAGCGGATCACCACGGATCAGGAGACGCCGATAGCGCGCCTCGATTGTGGAGCGATTTTCCAAATCGCTTGAAGTGCCGAGACGCTTGACGGTGGGGCAAGCCGCGCCCGCGCTCCATGCGACTTGGAAAGTCGCACCACACTGTCCCGGCCGATCTGCTTCAATCCGTGGCCTAATTCATTTGCCGGGCCTTGATTGTGGAGCGATTTTCCAAATCGCTTGAAGTGCCGAGACGCTTGGCAGTGGGGCAAACCACGTCCGCGCTTCATGCGACTTGGAAAGTCGCACCACACTGTCCCGGCCGATCCGCCTTCATCCGAGGCCTATTTCGTTGCGTACGCGCTCCGGTGACTCACGTCACCGGCTCTGCCGAAGGGTGTGTGTCTGGATGTTTCCTGGTATACTGTGATAGGGACGTTTATGAGAGTTTCCGATGAAGGGTGCTGACGATGGTCATTCATGCGGTCTATGAGAACGGTGTTTTTCGCCCGACAGAGCCAGTCGCTTTGCCGGAAAGCTGCGCCGTGAACCTCATCGTCCAGCAAGAGACTCACGAGAATTCGCCAGCCACGACCGCGACGCCACTGGCCGCTCTCGCCGCCATTGCCGCCGAGCACCCCGAGAATCCAAGCCTTCCCCGCGATCTGGCCCGGCAGCACGATCACTATCTGTACGGCACACAAAAACGTTCATGATTTTTGTCGATACCGGCTACCTGTTGGCAGTATTGAATCCGGGTGATGAACTTTTCGAGCGGAGCCAGCGATGGGCTGGGACCGTCGACGAAAGGTTGATCACGACGGAATACGTTCTCTGGGAACTGGTGAATTCGCTTTCCGATCCGGTGGACCGCCCCAAGGCTCACGCCGCAATCGCGGAGATTCGCTCTTCGGAGAATTGGGATTTGGTTTATGCGTCGCCCGATTTGTTTAGCGAGGGATTGTCGTTTCATAAGCAACGCCCGGATAAATCTTGGTCGCTCACCGATTGCATTTCGTTTGCGGTGATGCAGCAGCGAAGTCTACACCGTGCCCTTGCGTTCGATCACCATTTCGAGCAAGCGGGTTTCGAGGCGCTCTTGCGTCGCGATCCCCCGTAGCGGTCAAGGCGTCTCACTTCGCACCAAATGGGGAGCGCAATCTGGCACATGATGGGTCGGCGCGAGCGGGTAGCGCTACCCATTGGCGCCAATCTGCCATGCGCTCGCTTGACCCATCCTTGCCTGGAAAGTCGCACCACACTGTCCCGGCCACATTTCGGCCTGGCAGGAAACGCCGCCGCCATGGCCCCGACCCGACGCAGGTGCCCGAACCGGCCAGCGTGGGGCTGCTGGTCGGCCTTCTGGCCGCACTCGGTTGGCGCACGTGGTTACGCTGAAAGAATGGAACGTGGATCTTCAGGATTTTACAAGAAGTTCAGGATCAGAAAGTGCGTGCCGCAAGTCCCCGGAGTGAGTTTTATAAAGGGAGATCAGGGAATAAAGAGGGGATTGGGGAGATACATCTGAGAGCAAGGCGTTGTGGCCGGCGTTATGATTCTGGCCTCCGAGTGCGAGTTGGATCCGCGCCCGCTGGCACCCCTTCGGGGTGCAATGACTATTTCGCGTCACTCCGGTGGTATCGCTAACGCTCAACCACTGGCTAATGGGTGCGATCCCTATCGGGATCAGGGCTTCCAACTTCCAACTTCCAACTTCCAACTTCCAACTTCCAACTTCCAGCCTCCAGCCTCCAACCTCCAACCTCCAACCTCTCCAGCAGCGCCAGACGACGGAGGACCATCGTCCCACAATGACGACTGGGGACAGTCGTTCTACAATGGGTCGAATCGCGATGCTGAGAGGAAGCCGATCGGCAGGTCCGTCGTCCCCTCGATCGCAAGGTCGGCGAGTGCCCGGCCAAGGGCGGGGACGAACTTGAATCCGTGTCCCGAGAGTCCCGCGGCGTAGACGACCCGGGGGTCCTCCGGCAGGCGATCGACCACGAAGTGGTGATCGGGGGACATGGTGTAGAGGCAGGTCGTGTGGTCGACGAGCTGCTGGCCAACGTTGGGAAGGCATTGGGCGAGGAACCGGCGCAAGGCCGCTTCCTCGGAGTGGTTGATCCCACGGTCGACCTTGAGCGGATTGTCGAGCACTTGCCCTCCCGAGTGCTCGGCCACCTTGAGCGAGAGCCCATCGAGCGAAGGAAAGCCATAGAAGACTTCGCTGCCGAGTTCAAAGAGATAGGTGGGCAACTCCCGCGCATTGGGCAAGGAGCCGACGTCGAACCAGAAGAGCCCCTTGCGCAAGGGAATGAGCCGGTCGCCGAAGTTTGGTAACAACTCGCGAGCCCACGCCCCCGCGGCGACGACGAGCCGTGCGGTGGCGAGATCTCCCTGCGAAGTGTGGACCGTGAGGTGCGAAGGCTGGGCGTCCCAGCCAGCGACGATGCAACCGGTCAGGAGTTCGGCGCCGTGCTGCTGGGCAAGGTCAATATTGGTGGCGACGCATTGGTCGACGGCCAGGTAGCCAGCGGTCGGTTCGAAGACGGCATCGAGACCCTCGGGAAGGACGATGCCGGGCCAGCGATGGCGAACCTCCTCACCAGTGAGCGACTCGACGGCGAGGTCGTGGAGTTCGGCCGCGCGGAGGACTCCAGGAACCACGACGCCGTCGGCCGGTCCGGCTTCAAGCAGGCCGCACCGTGTGAAGAGCGTCCGGCCCGAGCTGGCTTCGAGCGATTCCCAGCCGGCGTACGACTCGCACAGCAGGGGAACGTAGTCGGGGTGCTCGAAGTAGGCCTGGCGGATGACGCGGGTTTCGCCGTGGGAACTGCCGCGGTCGTGGGGGGGCGTAAACCGATCGATCCCCACAACCCGCAGGCCGCGGCGGGCAAGCTCGTAGAGGGTGGCCCCGCCAACCCCACCCACACCGAGTACAATGGCATCGTAGGTTTCCATGGGGGCATTTTAGTCGCCATGGGAGGGGGATGTCAGCCGACGATTCGGCCAGGGCAAGCAAGTTGATCGCGACACCGACCATTGTGATTACCGGGGGTGCCGGCTTCATCGGCAGCGAGCTGGTGCGCCAGTGGCTCGCGACCGAAAGCGGTCCGGTCGTGGTGCTCGACAAGTTCACCTACGCCGGCAGCCGCGAGGCGCTCGCCACCGTCGCGAGCGACCCCCGACTCACGATCGTCGCGGGGGACATCGGCGACCGGGGGCTCGTCAGCGAGCTGCTCGCGCGACATCGCCCACAAGCGATCGTCAATCTGGCAGCCGAGACGCATGTCGATCGCTCGATTATCGCTCCGGCGCCATTTGTCGAAACGAATGTCGTGGGGACGTGGCAATTGCTCGAAGGGGCATGCGACTATTGGCGGAATCTGCCGGCAGACGAGCAGGGCCGGTTTCGCTTTGTCCAGGGATCGACCGACGAAGTCTACGGTGACTTGCCCGAGGGAGTGATCGCCCAGGTCGGATCGCCCTACGCCCCCAGTTCACCCTACGCGGCGGCCAAGGCAGCGGCCGATCACTGGGTCCGCTCGTACCACCGCACGTATGGCCTGCCGACAATCGTCGTTTGCTCGACGAACAACTACGGGCCGTTTCAGATTCCCGAGAAGCTGATTCCCGTGGTCGTCACGCGGGCGCTCGCCGGGCAGCCGATACCGGTCTATGGGGATGGTTTGCAACGGCGGGATTGGCTGCACGTGGCCGACAATTGCGCGGGATTGAAGCAGGTGGTGCTCGAGGGGAAGGCTGGCCGGACCTACCATCTCGCCTCCGAACGGCTCACGTCCAACCTGGAACTCGTCGGACGGATTTGCGACACCCTCGATCGATTGGTTCCAGCCCAGCGGCCGCGACGCGAACTCCTAACGCACGTTGCCGACCGACCGGGACACGACCGCCGCTACGTGCTCGATGCCGCGTCGGCCCATGAGCTTGGGTGGCGAGCGACGACTTCATTGGAGGCAGGGCTCGAGGCGACCGTGCGATGGTATCTCGAACACCCTGAGTGGGTGGAGCAGAAGCTGGCTGTTCTGGCCAACGAGCGAGAGGGCCGAGCTAATCGGCGATCGTGAACGGGACGCTCGACTTGGCGAGCTTGCCACTCAGGCGGTCGCGGACTTGAATCTGCAAAGTGTAGCTGCTGGCGTAGACTCGCGCCGGGAGGTCGAGGGCGAATTCCATGTAGAAGTCGCGGCGACGGCGGAGGCAGTAGTCGTCGATGGTGGCAAACTCTCCCTGGGCCACGCGGTCGCCATTTTTGTCGAGTACTTCGTAACTGGTGGCGAGTGAGGTGTGATAGCCTTTTTCTGTCGAATCGCTGCGAAAGTTTTCCAGTTCCGCATAGAGCCTCACTGCCTGGCCCGGCCTGAAGGCAGTCTTCTCCAGCGGCACGTAGTTGCCGTAGGCGAGGACCTTCGTACAGAAGCTGAGGTTGAGGATCGAGAGCTGCGAGATTTCGCCCAGCTTGCGGTCGGCTTCTTGCAGTTGGCTGCGAGCCAAGGCGGCACGCTGCTGGTCGTCGGCGTGGGTCGTGTGATCGAGCATCGTGGTGAGCGCAAAGAGCTGGCTCGACCAATACCCTTGTTCCGTGGGGGTGAGCCCGGGAATCGGCGACATGGGAGCCTGGCCGTTGCCGGCGATGAGTTGCAGCAAGCGAAGCCGGCTGAACTGATACGCCTCGTGAGTCGATCGGGGCTCCGGCGGGGTCACTTCCTCGAGTTGCTTGATCGCCATGTCGACCGAATCGCGCCAGGCCAGGAGCGAATCGCCCGTCGTCGCGCTGGCCACCTCTTCCTTGGCAGTTTCCGTGGCGGAGTCGGCCAGCGGCTCTTCGTGGCTGGCCAGTTTCGCTTCGATTTCGGGCTTAGGGGCTGCCTCGGCTTGGGGTGCCGCTGGAGCTTCACTAGCAGGGGGGGGTGAAGCCGCGGGCGTTTCGGCTGGCGGCGCCGCCGGTTGCGGGTCGACCGCCGGGAGCGGGGCGGGCGCCTGAATCGCGGCCGAGATCGGTGTCGTGGGAGTATCGATGGCATTGCCCGTCAGTTGGCGGTGGTATTGCCACGAGGAGCGGAACTGCTGGGCGACCAAGGGGCGCAGCGTCGGCTTGACCTCCTGAAGCTGGGCCATCAGTTGCTGAGCCGCCACCGGATCGGAGGCACTGATGATCTGTAGTTCGCGGAGGACGGTATCGTCCATCGGGGGGTGGGTCGTATCGACGGGCGTGATGGCCGTGAATTCTGGAATACCGGTGGGACGTGGCTGGCTGGCATGCGACGAGGTCGCCTGTTGAGACGACGCCTGTTGGACTGGGTGAACGCCGCTCCCTTCCCGATGGGCCGACGACATGGTGGGATCGGGTTCCGCGGCTGCCGACTGAAAGGCGTGGTGCCACCCGGTCCAGCGACAACCGCTGGCCAGCAGGAGCAGCATCAGCAGGCAAGCAGGAACGAATCTCTGAGGGCTCATTATGACCTGGGGGTTGTGGTTTCGAATCCCTTATCCGATGGGGCCAGGGAGTGCTTCCCGGCAAGTTAGCCAGGGTCGCGACACCGGCACGGCCGCATGATTGCCCTCCCGGCGATCGCACGGCCACAACTCGTAGCGGGGGGATGGTAGCCCAACGGCCACATGCCTACAAGGCGAACTCGCCCCCCCTTAGCTAGCACTCGCGACTTCGGGGCGGGCTTGCGGAGAGAGGCGGATGATGAGCCGCTCGAGCTCGAACCGCTGCATCGGGCGCGAAGAATGGAAATCCTTCGAAGCGAAATCGATTTCCAGCAGCCACTGCGGGATTTGGCGGGCACGTACGCGGCCAATATTGCGGAGCTGCTGGGCGGCATCTTTCAGTTTGAAGGGAAGAAACCCCGCTTGCTTCACCGCCCCCTCGAGGTCGGCCCGCCGGCCGGCCTGCTCCCATTGTTCGATGAGTTGGGCGGCCGTGCCAAATCGTCGCAGGGTCGAGGCGATCTGTGCCAGCACGCCGATCGGTTCTTCGCCCCCGGAGAGGAGCTTGTCGAGTTGCCGCAGGGCCTCGGCGGCCTGACCATTGGCCATCATGTCGATCATGTCCCACGCCTGGCGTGTGCGCCAGTCCCCCACGTTCGCCTCGACTAACGGGATCCCTATCCGGCCATCGGTTGCCAGCAGCGCCAGTTTGGCCACCTCGAGGTCGAGCATGCCGGGGGAAGTGGGCAACAGTTCGACCAGTCGGTCGCACGACGCACTCTCGAGCTTCACTCCATGGACCTGCGTCGCCCGGGCGGTGAGCCACTTGCGCAGGTCGCGATTGAACTTGCCGACTTCAGCGCCTCGCGAGGGAATACCACAGTCGATCGCCAGGCCATGCTCCTCGACCTGCTTGGCGAGCCGCGTCGTTTTGAGCCAGGTGCGGACGTTCAAAACGAGCAGCCGCTGGGCACGGCCCACCTGAACCCACTCTTCGAGCTTATCGCGATACTCGGTGACAAACTTGTCGGCATCGTCGATCACCACGACCGACGCGGCATCGTCGAACAGCGAAACGGTGGTGAGGGCATCGTGGACGTCGCGCCACAGCAGGTTTGCCCCCGTCAGGGTGTCGGCGCCATTGGGGCCCGCGAGCCGGGAGATCGCTTCGTGCTTGAGATACTCCTCGTCGCCCAGCACAGCGCATAGCTTGCCCGGTTTGGCTGGTTTGCTGTCGAGCAAGAAATCGAAGGCGGTGATCATATGCCACTGGGCCTGGGGGGAAGCGTGCGATGCCTCCCCATGATGATCGATCGCCCGGCAGGCGTCTATTGCCCAGCGGGGCGGGCCTGCTGCAACTGGCCCGATGCCTCGGGCAAGGTGATTGACACCGGGATGGCCGTCGTGTCGATCGTGCGATTGCCCGCTTCGTCGACAACCTCGAGCTGCAAGTAGAACTGGGTGGGGACATGCCGGCCCAGGCGCCACTGGTATTCCCCCGTGGGATCGAGCGAGTCGGCAATCGTTTGCCATGGCCCCTCGCGACGCGGGCTGTAACGGAGCGTCGCACCCTGCGGGCGAAGATGGGCATCGGTCGCTTCCCAACGCACGAGCAAATGATCGGCATGGTAGCCGGTCCCTTGCTGCACCGACGTCATTCGCGCGAGTGGCGGCTGCGTGTCGACGACAATCGTCATCTCCGGCTTGTCCCCCGACCGCGGCGTGATCGGCTCGAATCCACCAATCGGTTGGACGACGATCCGCAATCCGTAGCGTCCCGCCTGGGGAAGTTGGACTTGGATAGGGCTCCGGTTGTCGTTGTCGATCGCCAGACGTTGCCAGTGGCTCCCCTCGTCGGTGGTGGCCCATAGCTCGACCCTCGCGATGCCGGCTCCTCCCATCGATTGGATGTCGTAGTCGAAGTCGAGTTGCAACCGGTTGAGATACTGGTCAACCCGCGAGGCGACAACCGTCGGTGACGTCACCGGAGGGTGGGGTGCCAGTGGCACCGGTCCCGCGGTTGACATCGAGGGAGATGCGGGCGGAAGACCCAACCCGGGAGCTGTTTGCGACGAAGCGAAGTGGGACGGCACCCCAGATCGCTGCTCGCCCGGAGGGGCCACTTGGGCCAGCGCGGGAGGGGCTGTGCCGATGCCGGGAAGGGCAGGGGCGTTGGAACCTGTCCCGGCGAGGAGCGGCGTGCTGGTGGCTCCATCGCTTGGCCACACCTGCGACATGGGATGTGGGGCCGTGGCCCCGATCGCACCCCACTCGACTTGAGGCGGAGGAGCTTGACGCGAAGCTTGATAGGAAGGTTGAGTCGGTGTCGACCCACCCAAGGGCCCGAGGGGCGCGCCCGCGGCTCGTACTTCGGCTCCCACCTGGCGGCCATTGCCTGCCATGTCGCGCACCGTGACGCGAACCCACGCGGCCGCCACGGCGGGATCGACTTCGCAGGTGGCATGTCCCCCCACGACACCCGGGGCGGGATGAAGGGTGCCGAGCGTTTTCATCGGCATCCAGTCGGAAGCGTGCGTTCGGTATTCGGAGATCAGGCTTGCCGGGTCGATGTAGGTGTCGGTGGCCTCCCAACGGACTTCGATTTGCGTCGGCGAGGTGCGAACGGCGTCGAGCCGGGTGATTTCGGGATTCCGCGTATCGACCAGCATCCGCTGTTCCGGGGCGAGGGGCCCATCGGGGCGGGCGCGTCCCGCGCTGTCGATCGTGCGGATGGCAAACCAATACTCGCCGTCGGCAGGCGCATGGAAGCGGAAGTACTGGACGTCGTGCCGTGCCGTGCTGATCTCCTGCCAGGAAGTTCCCTGGTCGGAAGAGACGTAGAGCTTGACCGCCGTGGAACTCGAGGGCCGGGCACCACCGGTCCAGTCGTACGGTATTTCGAACAACCGCAGGTTGAAGTGCTTAAGCTCGGGAAGCTGCGAAGTTGTGGGGGCGTACGCCGAGATTGGCGGCTGACCACTCGCCAAGGGGCTGGCCAGGGGAAGAGTGAGAACAGAAATCAGAAAAAAGCGTGCAACCACTTGAGACCGAAAAGGAGGTGAGGTACGCGTTGGGCAGCAGGGGAAGAGAGTGGTTCCCCTTCGGAAAGTATCGGATAGGGGAGGAGTGCCGCTTTGGGCTTTTCGGCAGGGGTTTTTGGGGTGTTAAACCAGGTAATATGGACGGGGCCGGGTTCGACGTGCATAATGACAGCAGGGCGAGGACTCGAGGAACACGACGGCACCCAAGGCCGCGCGCACGAGCGAAGTGATGAATCAGGTGATCGCAATGTGGGACATCCTGGCGACCATCGACCGGTCGCAAGGGATGTATGGACTGGCTCGCGCTGGCGTGTGGTTTGCGGTGATTTTCCTGATGGTGGCTGGCGCGGTGGCGCTGGCGCGGAAGTACCAGCGAGACGGTACCTTATGGAAAAGATTGAGCGATTCCACCGCCGAGGATGGGCAAGACCCCAGTGAGTTGCTCTCCAAGTTCCGAGAATTGCATTCTCGGGGTACGCTGAGTGATGCCGAATACCGAACAATAAGAACGAAGCTAGCATCGCAGATCAAGGCCCAAGCTAACACCAGTCGGACGAGTGCCGACCAGTGACGGGCAGCAGCCAAGGCATGCCTTGCCAGCCAGATGCGCCACCACGGAGGGGCGGGCAGATTGCCAGCACTGACGAGGTGGGCCCGATCGTACCACCGGGGTAAAGCCAGCAGGCTGATCCGGGTTGTGCGAGGGGGCGAAAACGAGTTGAGCCTACCCCATGTGGGTGGCCGATGAACGAAAACCGTTGGCCTTACGTACTGAGTTCGAAACACTGCTCGACAGAGTGTGGACAAGGAAGCCCCGCCTCGCGTGAAGGCGCGAAGTTTGGCAATCCAACCTGACCCAGCGATTGGAAGACTCACGTCGGGACGACGTGCTTTCGGGTGAGGGAGGAGTGCCCAGAACAATTCGCAAGCCATCGAGCGACACCATAGGAAGGCAGCGCGCAACCCCTTGTGGGGGCGACGGCTAACTGCCACGAGACGGGAAGGAAAAACTATGCCCTCCAGCAGGGATTTGACAAGCACGCGACGCGGTGGCACCTCGAAGAAGAACGCTTTCTGTTCGTTCTGTCGGAAGAGTTATCGCGACGTCGGACCGCTGGTCGAAGGACCAGGGGATGTTTACATCTGTGGCGAATGTATCGAACTTTGCCAGTCGATACTCGATCAGGAGCGGAAGCGACGCGGCGGGGAGAAACAACTCTTCACCAAGATCCCGTCGCCGCGCGAGATCGTCGCCGAGCTTGATCACTATGTCATCGGTCAGGAGGCAGCCAAGCGGGTGCTCGCCGTCGCCGTCCATAGCCACTACAAGCGGCTCGTGGCGGCCGAGGATCAGTCGGATGTCGAGATCGACAAGTCGAATATCCTGCTCGTCGGACCGACCGGGTGTGGCAAGACTCTGCTGGCCCGCACTCTGGCCCGTAGCCTCAATGTGCCATTTGCCATCGGCGATGCGACCACGCTCACCGAGGCGGGCTATGTGGGCGAGGATGTCGAGAACCTGCTGCTGAAGCTCCTGCATGCGGCCGACTTCGACATCGAGGCGGCCCAACGTGGGATTCTCTACATCGACGAGATCGACAAGATCGGCAAGACGAGCCAAAACGTCTCGATCACCCGCGACGTCTCGGGCGAAGGGGTTCAACAGGCCCTTTTGAAGATGCTCGAAGGGACCACGGCCAATGTTCCGCCGCAAGGGGGACGAAAGCATCCGGAGCAGCAGTACATCCAGATCGACACGACCAACATCCTGTTCATCTGCGGTGGCACTTTTTCCGGTGTGGAGGATATCGTCCGCAAGCGACTCGGTTGCCGTTCGATCGGCTTCAACCAGCATGAGGGGCAGGCCGGCGAGTTGAGCGTGGGTGATGCGCTCGCCGAAGTGACCTCCGACGACCTGATCGAGTTCGGCCTGATTCCCGAACTCGTGGGGCGGCTCCCCGTGGTCAGCGCTCTGCGACCGCTGAGCGAGGATGCCTTGGTGCGAGTCCTGACCGAACCGCGTAACGCCCTGGTGAAGCAATATGAGCACTTGTTTGGGATGGAGGATGCCGAGATTCGCTTCACCGACGAGGCGCTCCGTTCGATTGCCGTCCGGGCCAGCCAACGCGAAACAGGGGCACGCGGATTGCGGTCGATCATCGAGCAGGTGATGCTCAACATCATGTTCGACCTCCCCGACCAGCCGCGCGGACAGCGGTATGTGATCACCGACGATATCGTCGAAGGTCGCGGCAAGCTGTTCGGCGACGACGAACCCGAAAAGAAAAGCGCCTAAGCACTGGCGCCAGCGAGTCCACGGATGGGCACGTTCAAGCCTGGGGCCAACAGCCGCCAGGGGTTAAGTTCCCATCAGTCATATGAGCCTGGGCAATCGTGCCCAGGCTCTTTTTATTTCCGCCACGGCCCGCCTGGCTGCCACTTCTTATCAAAGCAAGCAGGAGACCGCAGCGACGAATTGATCGGCTCCAGAAAGCGCCAGATCGCTTCGGCGATTGCTTTGAGCTGGAAAGCTGAATCGTCAAGCCGTGAGCGGCGAAGAAATGCAGTCCACTTCGTGCGTACCGCAGCGTCTTCAGTGAACTTCGGAGTGAGTGCTATTGGAATCGTTTCCGGCAGGTCCGTATTGCGCCGCTTGAACGTTGCCTGAATGGCCTTCGATAGCTTCACACCATCGAACTCAAACCGATTCGCCAAGTGTTGCAGGTCGAAGAAGTCCTTCATTCGGCTGTTCGTCATGCCGAGTTCGACCATCGCTTGATACTTTTCGGCAACAACTGTCTCCCACGGATAGATACGCAGTCTTGGCGGTGGAAAGTCGAGCAGGCCGGGGATAACCTGCTTTCTCGGCCTGGGCGTGATGGCGTCTCCGAACCCTATGTCGATCTGAAGGGTAATTCGCGCCGTCTCAAGCCGACCCACGATCTGCACCCGGATGCCTTCATATTCGGCGTCGTCTCGAATTCTCGCCGCACGGACTGAACGCGCATTGAATTCCAGTCCGTCATCTTCAACGTCCATCTTGCATAGGGCGACAAAGATGCTCTGAAAGCGGTCTAAGTCCGGTTCGCCTCTGCTCAGCAAATCGACATCCCGCGTGGGACGGTGCGCGGCATCGGCAAAGAGATGGAACAGCATGGCCCCCTTCAGTACGAAGTCATCGGCATGTGCCGATTGCGAAAGCCGATAGAGCATACGCTCGATTCCGTATCGAATCAGCACCAGATTGAATTCTTCTCCCGATTCGCGGGAAAGATTCAGCAATCGCTGCTTGACGGAGGCCGCGACGTTCTTGCGTTGCCTGGTCATAAGACCGCCTCTAGATAGGGCCGCATCACGTTGGTCACCCGACAGACTTCCGCCGCCCGCCAGAGGTCGTCGAGTTTCGCCTTGCGTTTCAGGCGGAACGCCTTCAGCGCCTCGATGGCCACGTCCGTGCCCACTTTACTGCGGTACTTGAAGCAATCAGCTACAGACTTCGCGGGACTGGTGACGCGAACCGGGACGCCATGAATGATGTGCGTTTCGACCCCGTGGTTCATGGCAGCTTCAGAGAACCGCACGATGTGGATCGGCGGATGCGCGATTCTCGGATGGTGCGCCTTGTTGCCCAGGGCCAGCCACACCCCGTGGGGCATCTGTGTCGTCATTCCGTGGAAATTGAGGGCTGAAATCAGACAGACAATGCCGTGCGGCACGCGCTTGCAGACTTCCATCAGGTCGAGATGTTCGGTCGCGGCCGCATCGGCGATTACATACAGGCCGCGCCCAAGCCGACGAACTTTTCCCTCCCGCTCAAGTTGTCCCAGAACAGACCGAGGGATTCTCGCCGCGTCAAGCTCCCGTGGGCGCAGCATTCCTGCCCGCCGCACGAGGTTCAGGGCTTTTTCTTGATGGGTCGGCATTATTCAATATCGCGGTAATTAGAAATAAGTACCTATATTATGCGTCGTCCCAGCAGAAAGTCAAGCTTCACCTACGCCTGCTTTCTGACAGAGAAATCCTGCTTGATTGACGCGATGAACAGAACCGCCGAGAAGGAGGAAGACACGGGGGGAACTCGTGACAGGACCACATGGACCAAGACACACACCCTATCACCCATCCTATCACCCCCATCAGTCCTATGAGCCTGGACAATTGTGCCCAGGCCTTTTTTATGTCCGGTCGGTTCGCAGGTCACTTTTCCCTTACAATAACTGCACTTGCCATTTACTACACATGTCGTAATACTGCTCCTGTCACTCAGTTGCCCCATGACAGGAAGCGTGATGGCGAAGAAAAAGAGCAAACTCCCCCGGCTCCCCGAGGGAGAAATAGAAATCCTCGAAATGTTGTGGCGCGAATCGGCGGTCACCATTCAGCAGGCGCAAGTCGCCCTCGGTCAGCCGATCGGCTACACCACCGTGCAGACCCGGCTCAACCGCCTGGTGGAAAAGGGGCTCGTCACAAGGTCGAAAACGCGGCCTGCTCACTACGTGGCGGCCGTCACGCCCGACGAGGTCCGCGAACGGGACCTGGAGACGCTGGTCGACCGGGTGAGCAGCGGGCGAGTGGTCCCCCTGGTGGCCCATTTGATCAATCGCCGAAGCATTTCGGCGGAGGAGATCGCCGAACTAAAAGCCCTAATTGAAGCGGCCGAAAAACGTGATACCGATTCGCCGCGTAAGGGAGGGGAAGAATGAACGGTTCCTTGGACTGGCTCGTGGCGGGCTTGCTGCGAACGACCCTCGTGACGAGTGCCGCGGCGGTGGCGACCGTGGCGCTGCTCGGCCTGCTGCGGATTCGTAGCGCGAAGTTGCACCGTCTGGCATGGCTGCTGGTGATAGCCCAAGGGTGGTGCATCGCCTGCTTTACCCTGCGGATCGAAGTCGAGCGTGTGGTGGCGCCCGAGGTTACCGCTATGCCGGTGGAGATCCCGGCAACTTCCGCCAGCACCGAACTATGGGTATCGCCCGTCTTCGTGCTGGACAGGGGGTGGAACGCGATATCGTTCGCAACAAGTTGGGGCCCGGTGGTATGGGGCTTAGGCATCGCGTTGCTGATACTCGGAGGCCTCGCTCGGTACGTTCGCGTATTTGCCGGAGGCAGTCCAGGAGCGGAGCCCAATCAGCCAGAATGGGTGGATGAATGGGAGGAAGTCCGTCGAGAGAGTCGGCAATGCAAAGCGGAACTGCGGACCACACGGGGATTGGGACCCCTGGTCTGCTGGGTGCCGTGGGTGTTTGTCGTGCTCGTTCCTCGGAGTCTTTGGTCACGACTCAAGCCACGCGACAGACGGGCCATTTTGCGGCACGAATTGGCCCATTGCGAACGGGGCGATTTATGGAAGAACCTGGCGGTTCGATTATTGGCCTTGCCACAATGGTTCAACCCGCTGGTGTGGCTCGCCGTGCGGCGATTTGAAGAGGGGGCCGAGTGGGCCTGCGACGAGTTGGTGGCCCGCCGGGAGGAGAAAGTGGCGACAGAGTATGCGTCGACGTTGCTGCGCGTGGCCGACTTCGCCACCCATGTGCCGTGTGGGGCAGCCGGAGTGTCCCAAGGAGAGCTATCGAGACGTGTCAAACGTTTACTTCAATTACCTGACAAGGAGGTTTGGGAAATGAAAAGTCTACTGGTGCTGTGCTTGTTAGTGGCCGCCGTAGTTTGGCAGACGGTGCGCATCGAGCGAGTTTACGCCAACCCGGCGGAAGAGCGGGCTACCATTCAGGCCGAGGCGAGTGCGACGCCCCCCCCACGAAACGGTTGGTTCGGCCGTGAGCCTTATCGCATCGAGCCCCCCGATGTGCTCTTGATCGACGCGGGTGAGGTCGCTTTCAAGGCTCCCTACCGACTCATCCCCACCGACCATGTTGTGGTCAGCGCTACGGGGGTCGGCGACGAGCGGGCCCCCCTTTCCTTTACCGTTACCTGTACCCTCGACAAGCGCGGCGAAATCGACCTGGGTGCCGATTACGGTCGGGTGAAAGTGGCGACTTTGTCGGTCGACGAGGCCCGGGAAGCGGTCCGCCTCCATGTGACCCAGAAGTACCCCTTGGCGAAGGTTGCCGTGTCGCTTCCCAAGCCTGTCGGGCCTCAGCCTATTGCAGGGGAGCATCTGGTGGGACCAGATGGCTGCGTCAACCTTGGCCGTTACGGGTCGGTGTACGTGACCGGGATGACGCTTGACGAGGCGAAAGCGAGCATCGAAACGCAACTATCGAAGTTCCTACATGAGCCGAAGGTGACGGTCGATGTGTTCGCCTACAACAGCAAGAAATATTACATCATCACCCGGTCGGCTGACGGGGATCATGTTGAAATGCACCCCATTACAGGAAACGAAACGGTGCTCGACGCCTTGGCTGTCATGGGAGGCTTAAAAGGGCCCGCCAACCTGCGGGTTGAACGTGTCGCGAGGGGGGGCGAGAGCCACGCCATGCCAGTGGACTACGACGCGATCACCAGGCGAGCCGACACCACCACCAATTATCAGCTCTGGCCGGGGGACCGACTGGTTGTCGAGAGGGCCGATGCGAAGAAAGGAGCTTCGCCCGCGCCAGCGGAATCCGTTTCTCCGCCGCCTGCCTACGACAACCGGGTCTATTCCGCCGCGGAAACCGCCGTCCCTCCCGTTAAAGCGACAATCCGCTTGATCGCAGATCCCAAGCGGAATTTACGCCGCGTGGGAGATCTCGCCGAAGGCCCAGCGCTGGTGGGAGAGACGCAATTGCTGGTGGGATTCGTGGAAACGCTCACCGGCAACGGCCTGGCGGAAGTCCTTGCGTTACCGGCCCTTGTGGCCCCTAGTGGCGGAAAATCGGAACTCACGGCGGAACTGCGGGAACCGTTGCCTGTCGGGACGTTCGCCGTCGAACTAGGGAACCAAAACCGAGAAAATCGAGTCGAGTTCGATGCCCGCGCCCGTCTCACGCTTGGGGAGGTGTCGCGAGAATTTTCGGGGGCCTTTGCCTTGAGCGCCGGCCAGTCGTATCTGGTACGACTCAATCCGGTGAAAAAAGAGCAGGCGGGCACCGATGTCTATCTGATGGTCACGCGGGAAGAGGCCGACTGACTCCGTTCAGAATCCATCCGTGTTTTTTCATAACCACAGAGCGACTGTGTTAGTTGTCAATAGTTAAGCCTGCTCAAATCAGGC
>CAZYQQ010000085.1:0-23680 GCA_964650265.1 uncultured Planctomycetaceae bacterium | reverse complement strand
GGATACTTCGACACATGCCCAGCCCTCGGGCACCCTCGCACAGGTGCGCCCCCTGCGACGAACGCGGGGCGTCCGTTCAGGTGATTTCGAATCTATGGCGGGTGGTGCCCAATTTCGACCACAAAGTCGAAAGAAAAGAGGAAATCGCGCCGGGGAAGGGGTTTTTAACGTATTTCGATCCTCCGGATCGTGGGGGGTGCTAACCCGGCCTCCATCTGACTCGACTCGATGGCCAGCCGCGTCCGCGCTGCGAACGATTTGGAAAATCGTTCCACACTCACTCGTCCCACACTCACTCGTTTATCACATGGAGTCTCCACGGCCAACCAGTTCTCAGCTTGTGTTGAACCCAGTGGAGGTTGTTCATCTTTTTTCCGATTTTTCTCCCGACATCTGCTTGACACCTCTACTGGCCATGCGTATATACACACCATGGCACCCATACCCAGCAAACTCCGAGGGGGGGAAGCCGTCATGGCAGCCCGCCCGCGAAGCCACGTCGTCCGGCGCGGCGCGCAAGGGAGCCATCGCGTGAACAACTCCTCAACCCCTACCAAGCCTAAGAGCAATGTGGCCATGAACAGAACGAACCTTGCTCCACAGATCACACTTCGCATTCCCGGCGACTGGTCACATCCCGGCGAACTTAGGGAACGGTTGCCACCCGGCTTTCGCCTGGCTCCTGAAACCTTGTTTCTTCCGGACGACACGCCGGTTGAGTTCACGCCGATGCCGCCGGATGGCGAATTCCCCCAGGTCTTCCAATCGGCCTGCCGCCGACCTCCCCAAGAGAACGAACTGGCGGTGATCGCTCATTACACCGCGAACGTCTGTTTGAGCGGTTCCGGTGGTTCGTTGGAGTCGGCGAGGAGGATGATGCAAGCCGGGGCCGCCATCGTCAGAGCTGGCGGGGCGGGCGTGTTCATCGACAACAGCTTGCTGGCCCATGGGGGCAACGATTGGATCGAAATGACCGACGACGGCGGGCCAGACGCGATCAGCTTCGCCTTCGCTTCGATCGTTCGCGGCAGGCAGGAGGTCTACACGATCGGTATGCAGACGATGGGATTGCCGGACCTGCTGATGCATCCCTCCGACATCGGCGAGCAAGGTGATGCGATCGTCGAGGTCATTCGCTATGTGTGTGACGGCGGTCAGTCGATCGATGTCGGCCACATGCTGGCGATCGATCCGCGAACGCTGTTCCAGGTCGTCGGCAGGACGAGCGACAACTTCGCCCCCCACAGCCCGATGCACAATCCCTTGGGGCGCTTGCGGATCATGAGCCAGCGCAACATCGCGGCAGGGAACTGAACTCCCTGGGGGGCTGGTTGGCTGCCGTATGGTCGATCGAAAGGAAAAGGCCTGGATGCGCCACCGCGCGCGATGGTCCGAGGTATCGCGGCAGGAGCCTCGCGGGTAACGAGTGGCACCCGTCTGCCGATCGACAAGCTCAAATATCGTGGAGCACCTGGGAGCATGGCATGGATCAACCGACCGCGGATATCCATCGTTTCTCTCCTCCAGAGGAAAAAATCGCTCTGTTCCGTTCCCTCTTTCGAGGACGCGACGACATCTATGCCCGCCGGTTCGAAAGTCGCAAGACCGGCAAGTCCGGATACGCGCCGGCATGTGCCAATGAATGGGTACGGAACATCTGCGACAAGCCTCGCATCAAATGCGGAGCCTGTCCGCACCAACGCTATCTGCCGGTCACCGATGATGCCGTCCGTTGGCACCGATTCGAGAACACCTCCGCTGGGTCAGAGGAATTCCTGACGGCTCGTGGACGCAAATGAACGTGCCAGCCCAATCATCGCATGACAATCGCCATGTCGCAAGGGAAATGGCCTGCTCACGTTTCCCTTGGTGCGTGCCTACTGCCCGCCAGGGAAGGCAACGGGGTCCGAATTGGACTTTGATTGCACGTTTTCCACCCAGTCCTGTTGGGTCGAACCGGACCTGCTGTGCGGCCAAGGGGGGATAATTCCCAGGGGTAGAAATTTTGTGGTGGGCGGAGGTTGGGTGTCTTGCATTCGTGCAAAAAGTAGAAAGTCCCCTTTCGCTCGTCTCTTTGTTCGCACTCCGGGGACTTACGTCCCCGGCTCGGAACGGGGGCGCGGAGCTTCGCCCAGAATCGTAACCCGAAGCATCAGCGAGGTGGGGGACGAAGCGTCGGTCGATGTTGGCCGGCAGTGTTGCCAATTGCCGTATATGCTACCTGTGTTGTGCAGTTGGTGTCGGGTGGAGTGCGCCCGCCAGCCTTCTCGCTAGTAGCAATTTCCGCGCCGGTGATGGTTTCGCTCGCGAGGTCCACAAAAAACGATGGCAACGCTTGACGTTGCCGTTTCGATTGCCGTAGAATCCGTCCGACTTGGCTTCTCTTTCGTCTTCTCGGAAACTTGATGCGTGGTCGGCTCGACTGGCACGACGCTCGTCTTTCCTGCCAAGGACACGGCTCCATCGCTCGAATGGGAGGTTTTCCATGAGCCCTTCTTATTTTAGGTGGCGGACGCTATCGCTTGCGATGCTCCTTGTCCTGCATGCGACGGTGTCGCTGGCGCAAGCACCCAAGCCGAATATCCTCGTCATCTTTGGCGACGATATCGGTATTTCCAACCTCAGTTGCTACAGCGACGGATTGATGGGTTACGACACGCCGAATATCGACCGCATCGGCAACGAGGGAATGCGGTTCCTGCATTATTACGGCGAGCAATCGTGTACCGCGGGTCGCGCGGCCTTCCTCACGGGCCAGCATGGCATCCGTACCGGCCTCACCAAGGTCGGCTTTCCTGGCGCCCCGATGGGGATGAGCCAGCTCGATCCCTCGGCTGGCGGGTTGCTCCGCAGTCTCGGGTACGCCACTGGCCAGTTCGGCAAGAATCACGTCGGCGATCGCAATCCCTCGCTTCCCACGGTCAACGGCTTCGACGAGTTCTACGGCAATCTCTATCACCTCAACGCCGAGGAAGAACCGGAGTACCCCGACTATCCCAAGGATCCCGAATACCTCAAGAAGTTCGGCCCGCGCGGCGTGCTCGACTGCAAGGCCACCGAGACTGACGACCCCACCGAGGACCCGCGATTCGGCAAGGTCGGCAAGCAGACCATCAAGGATACCGGCCCCCTGAATCGCAAGCGGATGGAGACGATCGACGACGAAACCTCCGAACGCGCCATCGACTTCATGAAACGGCAGCAAGCGGCGGGCAAGCCCTTCTTCTGCTGGTTCAACTCGACCCGCATGCACCTCTATACGCATGTCCGCGAGGCGAACCGTGGCAAGTACACTCACGGCGACAGCGAATATATCGACGGCATGATCGAGCACGATTTGACGATCGGCAAGATTCTGAAGGCCCTCGACGAGATGGGGATCGCCGAGAACACGATTGTCGTCTACACCTCCGACAACGGGCCGCACATGAACACCTGGCCCGACGGCGCGATGACCCACTTTCGCAGTGAGAAGAACACCAACTGGGAAGGGGCCTTCCGCGTCCCCTGCCTCGTCCGCTGGCCGGCGAAAATCAAAGCCGGGTCGGTCACCAACGAGTTGATGAGCCACAACGACTGGATTCCCACCCTCTGCGCGCTCGCCGGCGAGCCTGATATCGTGGGCAAGTGCCTCAAGGGATACACAACGCAAGTCCAAGGGGCCAGCGTCACCTACAAGGTCCATCTCGACGGGTTCGACCAATCGACGTTCCTGACGACGTTCCAGGGAACGGCCAACACCAACAACGACGTCAAGAGTGCCCGCGACCGGTACTTCTACTCCGACGACGATGGCCTGCTCGTCGGCTATCGCAAGGGGGACTACAAGTACGTCTTTTCCGAGCAGCGAGCGCCGGGGACGATGCAGGTCTGGGCCGAGCCGTTCACTACGCTACGATTGCAGAAGATATTCAATCTCTACATGGACCCCTTCGAGCGGGCCGACGTCACCTCCAACTCGTTCTGGGAGTGGCAACTTCACCACGTCCAAACGATGTATGGCGTGATGGACGACGTGATGCAGTTCGCCATCACCTTCAAGGAGTATCCGCCACGATCGTTCCCGCCGAGCTTCAACCCGGCAAACATCATGGAAGAGGCGCTGCGCCGCATCAAGGCCCAGCAGGCGCTGGAGCAAGCCTTCCCGATGCTCAAGGATGGGCAGAAGCCTGACGGCGAGAACGCAGAAAAGTAGCATTGTCCCAAGCACGATCCGCGGCGCCCCAGAGGGCGCCGCGGATTTTTTCACATCGTCACCCGATGGGTCAGCGAGGGAGCGTTGGGTTGGTGGTTCGCCTCACTGACGAGTCCGGTTGCACCACTTGGGGGGATTATTTTCCCCCGGGGCCCCGATCTCCTGGTCTTCGTGGCGACTTTCGGTAGCAGAAAACCGACTCGCTTTCTAAACTAAAGGCTTGCGGCCCAACTGACATGCGGGGAGGCACGTTTTCGCCCTGCCAGCCGCCCCCCCTAAAGCAGCGGCTGTCCCACCACCCAGGGCTCCGACCCGGGGCCCAAATTCCCCCCCAGTGACGACGTTTTGAGGCATCCATGGAACAATCGCACGACGACTCGGAAGGCCCAGTGGAAATGGCGATTGTGGGGGACCTTACGGACAATGAGGGGGATCTCACCGAGAAACTGCTTGGGATCGAGCCAGGGGGAGAGTGTACGATCTATTTCGACTCCCCTGGGGGGAGCCCCTACTGTGCGATGTCGCTGATGACCCTGATCCGCGTGCGGCGGCTCGACGCGACCGGGGTGGTGACGGGCGAATGCTCGTCTGCCGCCTTGTGGCCATTTGCGGCGTGCCGCCGGAGGATTGTCACCCCGTTTAGCGTCTTGCTATTCCACCCGATGCGGTGGCAGAGTGAAGAGAATGTCGGGCTGGCGGAGGCGGCGGAGTGGGCCCGGCATTTTGGCACGCTCGAAAAGGACATGGACCTGCTGCTAGCAGAACTGCTCGGCACCTCGCAGGAGCTGATGGCCAAATGGATCTCGCCCGGGCGGTATGTCTCGGGTCGGGAGCTAGCGGCGGAGGGGATCGCCGAGCTGGTTGAGTTTGACCGTCTCGGCGAGATTCTGTTACCCTCGTCGGAGACCAACTCCCATGGGAGCAAGGCCCAACTCAAGGCCCATCGGCCAGCCCCGGCGCGCAAGGCGAATTAACGCGAGGCAAGCCGGGGGGGCAGCCAGTCCCACCAATCTCTTTCCCGAGGCGGCTCAAGGATGCAACGCCTGGCGACCTGCGCGCTGTTGATTGCCGTCCTGACGATGTTGTCGGGAGTTGGTTGCCAGCGGGGGAAATCACTCGACGAGCTGGTGGTACAGGCCGCTTTGCTCGAAGGGGTTCGCAGTTCGCGCCACTCGCGGCTCCGCGAGGAATTTCGCCAGGTGGAATTGTCGGGTGGGTTGCCTGCCGAATTCCCGCGCGCGGCGATCGCGGAGGGCAAGAATGCGGCGGCGGGACTCGCGCGATTGGTCGAACCCCGCGAAGCCGAACGCATCGACGCGGAGTGTGCCGGATTGCTCGAGGCGCTCGGAGTCGATGCGTCGGCCGCGGCGCTCGGGGTGGAGGCTGCCGCAATCGCCAAACAGCACGAAGCGATCGTCGCCGAAGTCGCCAGGTTGGCGGACCGCCCCGCGTGCGACTTTGGGATCGACGTACGACAGGGACGTTTCGGCGACTTTCGTGTTCTGTTGCAGGCCCGGATGGCAACGCGGCTGATGCTGGTCGACAGTCTCGGGCAACAAGAGGTGTCGCTAGCCAAGGGGATCGCCCAGTTGGAGCGGGCCTGGCAATGGATCGATTGGCTGGTGGAGTCGCGCTATTTGGAAGCCTGGCTGAGTGGGGCCGAGTTGCGACTCGAAGCGCTCGGCGTCGCCGAGCGATTGGCCAACGACGCGCGGGCGA
This sequence comes from uncultured Planctomycetaceae bacterium, assembly GCA_964650265.1. Taxonomy (GTDB): domain Bacteria; phylum Planctomycetota; class Planctomycetia; order Pirellulales; family Lacipirellulaceae; genus CAZYQQ01. The sequence continues at coordinate 17,766 of CAZYQQ010000085.1, read as the reverse complement.
CGACGGTCGAACTGGCGCGATTGCGGCAGGTGATCGAGGGGAGCTTCGCCACGTGGCCCTCGACCGAGTCGGCACTCAAACGCGAACGAGCGATCGACCTTCACACCTATGAGGCGATTCGACTGGGACTTGTCGAGATGCTATTCACCACGCAGGAGCGCAGCGAACTGCGCGTCGAGGGGGTGCTGGAGAGAATCTGCAATCTCCCCCCGGAGCGGATCGATGCCGATCAGGCTGCCTATCTGGCCTATATGGGCAAAGTGATCGAACTCGCCCGCCAGCCTTATTTCGCCGTCAGAAAGCAGCTTGCCGAAGAAGATCGACTGCTGGGGGTCCATGGGAGTAAAGAAGACTATGCCTGGTTTGCCAACCGGCTGTGTACCGCGAACCTGTCGGCCGCGATGGCGGAATTGGCCGCCGATCGGGCACGGGTCGAGGGCTGGGTGGTTGCCCTGGCCGAAGCGGGGGGAGGAGGACCGGCCCAGGTGAAGTCCAATCCGGCGACGGGGGGGCCCTATCCGGCGGAACGGGTCGAGGGGCACGTTGTCGTGCGGCTCGAGGACCGGCGGCTTGCGAATCCGATCGTCCGTATTCCTATGCGGTGAGTGGCCATTCGCTGGTGGCGAATCGGTGGCACAACTCTTCGACCTCGGCGGGAGTCGACTCGGCGGGGACCACCGCGGCAAAGAGCCTTGCCCGGCGGATGACCCCTTTCTCGAGAAAGTGGCCAAAGAGTCGGCGCACGATGCGCTGCCTGCCGTCGCCGACTAACTCGTAGGTGGGAGAATCCTCGCGGGTGGCGAACTCGACCAGATGGAGGTCGGTGTTCAAGGGAGTGCGGATCGCGCTGCCGGAGTCGCACGGCACGAGTTCGATCTCGGGGTGCGCGCAGGTTGAGATCGCGTCGAGCTCGGGATGGGTGTCGAGCCGGTCGGTATGAACGGAGACGACCATCTGCAACGCGAACCGCGTGTTGGGGTAGTCGGCGGGGTCGAGCAGTGTCCAGTAGATGTCGGTGGTGAAGGGGAAGGTGGAATCCGGCGCGTAGCTGGCGACAAGATCGGCCTGGCGAACGTAGGCATCGGCGAGCGGGAGCCCGACGAGCTGGCGAAGCTGCCAGAGGGCGACGGCCGATGTCCCTTCGTTGAGGTGGAACTTCACTTCATGCGTGCCGGCGGCCAACTCGATGGCACACGTGCATTGCGACGTAGGAAGCGAGGCAGTCGTCTGCTCCAGGCGCCAGGGGGCACTGGCGGAGGTGGTCGTCGCTGGCATGGTCGATCAACTGCTGGGGGGCGTGATGTTGTCGAATTCTCCAATAAAAAAACCCCGCCGAATCACTGTGAGGTGAAGCGACGGGGCCGGAACAGAGAAGAGGCCGTTGTATCGAATGGCAGGGGGATAAAAAGTATTAGGCAATCGCCTACCACAAATCTGTGGCTGATGTCGTTGTTCGACACTCAGCTCTCTCCTCTCGTTTCATCCGTTATCATACTGGATCAAAAACGTGTGTCCAGAGTTTTGTGAAGATTCTTGTCAACTGTTTTCTGGCCAGCCGGGGCCGAATCGATGTTACTCCTGATTTCGGTAGCACTTACAGCAATTATTCCGCCTCCAAAATTTTTTGACACCTGTTTCAATTTGCGAAGGAGAGCGAAACAATAGGGCCTTGGTCCCGGGCCTTTCGGCTAGGGGCAATTCCCCTCAAAAGCCACGGACAGGTCTCCCGCTCCCATGTTTTCGCCCCCAGCCGAGCCTGTTATTCCCAGCCCCCAGGAACTTCGTCAGGTGGCCGAGGAGGCTGCCCGGGCGGGAGGAGCCGAGCTCCTCCGCTGGCAGGGGAAGTTTGCGACGCGGGAAAAAGGGCGTGCCGACCTGGTGACCGACGCCGACATGGCCTCGCAGGTCGCCACATTTAACCTGATTTCCAGCCATTTCCCCGATCATGCCTGCCTGGGGGAGGAGAACCCCGCGGGGGCCGCCGACTTGCTGGCCCAGCCCGTTTGCTGGGTGGTCGACCCGCTCGATGGGACGACGAACTACGTTCACAACTTCCCCGGTTTCGCCGTTTCGATTGGCGTGGTCGTCAATGGGCGGATTGCCGCAGGGGTGATCTACGATCCCGTACTCGACGAGATGTACTCCGGCGCCCTCGGGTCGGGGGCATTCTGCAACGGCTTCCCAATGAAGGTGAGCGGGTGCGAGCGAATCGAGGAGTCGCTGATTGCTATGAGCTTGCCGGCTGGAGTCGCGGGGCCCGACGCCCCCGATATCAAGGACTTTCTCAACCTGGTGGGGGTCGTGCGAGGGATCCGGCGGACCGGCTCGGCGGCCCTCAACCTGGCCTACGTGGCCCAGGGCCGGCTCGACGGGCATTGGGCTCGGCTCATCAACCCTTGGGATGTTGCCGCGGGGGTGCTGCTGGTCGAGCTGGCAGGGGGCCGAGTGACTGGCTGCGATGGGGCTCCACTCGATCTGGCGAATCCCCACATGCTCGCCACCTCGTCGCCGGCCCTGCACGACCAAATGTTGGCGATGCTCGCTCGGTCGTAGGGCTCGGGCCGGATGGGAGGAGGTGGGAATGTCGCGATTCGGCGAAGCGCGACGTTTGGAAGCCCGCATTTGCTTCCCCGCTAGTGACCCGTGTGTAAAATGAGGAGAATGCGCCGAGTTGCACGGCTGTCACCCCGCGGGGGGGGCGTTTGAGTCGGGCAGTCACATGGCGAACATGAATGGCTGCCGCGACACGTGGTGCCACTGAGGCGATGGTCATTCGGGAGGGATGACCGCCGCTGAGCGAACGACTGCGGCCTGTCCCTCCTCCTTTTCAAGTCCCCGGCATTTCACTCCCCGGCCCGGCGCTGTGCCTTTGATCCGCCCGCTACTGCCGAATTCCTCTCGACTGTGTACCTGGGGTGGGTGGTACCTGGTCGCGGTGGCGATTGCGCTGATGGTGGGCTTGGGGGGGGCCAACGGGCAGGAAGCTGCCAGCACCAATATCGCGGAGGAACCTGCGGCCGCCAGCGTGGCCGATCCCATCGCGAATTCTCCTGACCCCGACCCGCAAGCCTCGGGCGATGAGCCGCGGCCCGATCAGCCTGCCGGCGTCGAGCCTGCCAAGGAGGGGGATACCCCCAAGGCTCCTTCGTCGCCTGCCGCCGCTAGCACGAAGAAGGCCGTCTCACCAGTTTACTCCGATCTGGATGGTCGCATCGAAGTCGTTGGTCCCGACACGTATTTGTTGCTCGACGCGGAGGGAAATCCTCAGCCGGTGCTCAACCTGAGCTACGAGGAATTCCTCAAACTCATGCAGCTCAAGCAGGGAGGGACCGAACCGGGAGCGGGGGGACGCCGGCAGTACACGCACGAACGGCTCGACATCCAAGGAACGTTGAAGGAGGGCTATGCCGAGTTTACGGCGACCATGGAGATCACGCTTCACACCGCCGACACGGTGGAGGTGCCACTGCGGTTTGCGTGGTCGATTCTGAGAAAGCAACCCGAGCCCCCGCCGCGCGCCGACGGACGATTTCTCAACTTCGCCGATGAGGAGCGGGGTTGGATTGCGACACTCCAGGGTCAACCGGGCGAAAAGGTCACCTTGGCGCTCGATTTTATTGCCCCCATCGAGCGGAACGGCGATCGATCGACGTTGAGGCTGCACACGCCGCGCGCGAGCGTGGGGAAGTTGCGACTCGAGAGTGCCGCCCACATCGAAAGCGGCGGGGTCTCGGCAAGCGGCGGGGTTGTGGTGAAGGCCTCGCCGATTGAAGGCGACGCGGAAGGGACGCGGATTGAAGCCAATGGCCTTGGCGGAGAGTTTCGCCTGAGTTGGGAGGAGCAGCAGCAGGAGACGATCACGGAAACGGCGAGTGTGCTCAGCAGCGTGGGGCAGTTGCGATATCAGATCGACGGAAACAACGTGCAGACCGAAGCCCGGCTCGAAGTGAGCTCTCTCGGGGCACAGTTCGATACGTTTCGTGTCCGGTTGCCGGAAGGGGCCGAGTATATTCGCTACGAAGATCGCACGGTCGACCAGGGGGGGACAGTTGGGCGGATGATCAAGTCGGTGGAACGGGAACCGCAAGAGCCAGGGGCGACGCCCCAGGGGCAGGTCTACGTCGTCAAGCTCAATGCCGAAACGAAGGACCCCGTGATCCTGCAACTAGCGACCAATCACCAGCTCGAGCGCGAGGGAGAGAAGGGGCGGGTTCGCCTGCATGGTTTCGAGGTGCTGGGAGCAGTGCGGCAGGATGGCAAAATCGGGCTAGGGGTCGACAGTCAACTCCAACTCAGCTTTGGGGCGGAGAATTTGCAGCAAGTCGATTTGTCGGAATTCGTGGCCGCCGGGGCGACGGCCAGCCCGGGCGAAGAGTTGACAGTGGCACTGCGTTACTTCAGCCTCCCCTGGGCACTCGACCTGGAAGTGGCCAAACGGGAGCGTCGCGTATCGGCGGCCAGCGAATACGACATCAAGATCGACAAGGATGAAATCCGACTCGATATGACGGTCGTCTATGAGATCACCGGATTGGGCAAGGGGAATTCGCGCGTCAGTTTTCCGCTCAACTTCGACTTGCGGGGATGGCAGCTCACCAACGACCGCGTGGAGACGCTGGGGCTCGAGGACGCGGCGGAGGCCGTCCCCTCGGAATCGCGCGACGGCGAGAATGGGGCCAACATCTTGCGATATCCTTACGCCACCGCAACGACGGATCGTCCGCGGATGGTGCTCCACCTGCGCCGCGACCTTAGCGAGCAAGAGCCGTTTGTCACCGCTTTGCCCTTTGTCGCCGATCCGTTCGCCATGGGGACGAGCAAGGTGAAAGTGACCGTCGCGCCGGGGCTGCTGTTCACCCCCAACACCGCGGCCATCGAAGGTCTTGCGCCCCTTCCGCTCGACGATCTGACGCTACTCGCCCCCGGAACCGCGCCGGGACAGCAATTCGAGTACCGCGGGTTCCTGCCGGAGCCGGTATTCGCCGGCTCGCTCAAACCGCGGCCGCAGCACATTGCTTCTCGTGTCGCAACGAGAATCGCGCTGAACGACCGGCAGGCGCGTGTCGAGCAGACGATCCACCTCGACATTCGCTACCAGCCACTCGATGCCCTTTCGCTGGTGATTCCGAGCGAGGTGATGCGTGACGGGAATCTCGAAGTCGCCTGGGTGCGTCCCGAGCTGACGGGGGCCTCGGCCGACGATGTCCAAAGCGACAAAGTGCGTCTCGAACTCCCGCCGGCCACCGAAGGGGCGACCGCGGCGGTCGCCGAGGTGCGCATTCCGCTCGTGCGTCCGCAAACCGGCAAACTCGACGTGATTGTCAGCTATCAAGTCGCGGCCCCCGCCGCGACATCCGAAACGACCTGGATCGTTCCGCTGGTGACACCGCTCGGCACCGAGTTGAACCGGCAGACCGTGCGCGTCGAAGGGGGAGACGATCAGGTCTTTTCGCCGGTGGGGGGATCGAATTGGCGAGTCGACACGGGGGACAAGGCCCTCCCAGGCGTCGCGCAGTTCAGTTGCAATGAGGCCCTCAACTACCTTCCGCTATCGCAGCGGACGTTGCCACGCGCTGCCGGCGTGACTCACATCGAGCGGATTTGGCTACAAACATGGCTCACCGAGGGAATCGCCCAACAACGATTGGCAGTGGCCTTCCGGAGTAACAAGAGCGAGGAGGTGGTCGAGTTGCCCGAGGGGGTCGATCCCATGGACGTCGAGGTATTTCTCGATGGCATTCAGGTCGCCGATGCGAAGCCGAGTGCCGCGCAACTCGTCGTGCCGCTCACCGCCACTAGCGATTTCGCGCGGCGAACGATCGAGCTTCGCTATCGCCAGCCCTATCGTTTTGCGTGGGTCGAACCGCTCAACTTGGAAGTGCCGCGGCTGGCATCGGGCAACGAATCGCTGGCCGTCATGTATTGGCAGGTTGTCGTACCGACCCGGTATCTGGCGTTGCAAACCCCCGCGGGATGCGTCGACGCCTACACCTGCCGATGGAACGCGGGGGATTGGCGGGCGGAAGGGGACCGTGGCACGCAAGATTTGGAAAGCTGGATCGGAGGGATACTTCGCGAGCGGCCCACCATGGCCGAGCACGCGCTGCTGTGGCGGGGCGACCCGCGTCGGTCGCAGCTCGAGGTGTGGCTCGTCCGTCGCGAGCTGATCGTGCTCGCTTGTTCGGTGGCGGTGCTGGGAGTCGTGCTGACGCTGGTCTATCTGCCGGTGTTGCGTCGGCGTGGTGTTTGGCTCACCTTGGCCGTGGCCGTGGCGGCGCTCGGGGTGATGTACCCCAACGCGGCACGTGTCGTGGCCCAGGGGGGATTGCTGGGAGGCATCGCCGCCATGGTGGCCATCGCCCTGGCCGCGGTGTCGCGGCGGGCCGAGCCCGAATCGACCGTGGCTTCGCCCGCCACGGGCTCGACCATCGTCCCCCCGGCGTCGCGCGGCTCGTCGATCGCGCCGCTCGGAACGGGAACGCTCTCGACCAACGCCCCCACCATCTCCATCGAGTTGAGCGACGCCCCCTCGTAAGCATCCATGTCGACTTCGCCAATGCCCCTGAATTGCCGCGCGAGCCGCCTGGCCCGCTTCCTGGGGAGTGTGGTGGCTGGTGGACTCCTGGCGTTGGTGATGGCCGGAAACGTGGGGGGACAGCCAGCGGCGCGTGGCGCCAATTCCGACGGGACAACCCCTGGATTGCGCGTTCATCGGATTTATGTCCCGGCCGACGCGCCCACCAAGTGGCCCACGAATGGGGAAACCTATCTCCCCATCGACGCGGCGGAACTGGCCGAGTTGCTGGCGGCCGCCAATGGCGACCATGGCGAACCTCCCTACGTGGCGTCGTCGTTACTGCACGCCACGCTGCGCCCCGATGGCGTCCTCGCGGGGACGGGGCTCATGCGAATCGAAATGCTCGGGGGGGAGGAAGAGTGGCTCGCCTTGCCCTCGACGGATGCCCACCTCGCAGGGGCCGAGTGGCTCGCCCCGACCGCCGAGGCACAGGTCGGGTATCGCGGATTGGCCGAGGGGATCGGCTTGCGGGTGACCAGGCCTGGCCGGTTGAGCTTTGGCTGGGAACTTGGCCCGCAAGAGGCGACGAGCGATTTCGAACTCCGCTGGCCGAGTTCGTCGGTCACAACGCTGGTGCTCGACCTGCCCCCCGATGTGCGCTGCGAAGTCGCACCGAACTCGGGGATGCTGGTGCTCGAGCAGAGCGACGCGGAACTCCCCTCGGCGGAAGAGTGGCCCACCGAGCTCTGGCCTCCCCCCCTGGCTGGTACCAAGCGTTGGCTCCTCACTTCGCCCCCGAGCGGAGTGTTGACCTGGCAGTTGCGTCGCAACACTCCGGTGCTTGAAGCCAATGGACCCAAGGCCGAATGTCACGAAGAAGTGACGTTCGAGGTGGCGGAAAATGGGACGCGGGTGTTTCATCGATTGCATTTTACCGGAGATAGTCAGCCGACCGCGCCTCCCGTTTGGAAGATCCCCCAGGAACTGGTGATCACATCGGCTCGGTGGGGATCGCGGGAACTGACGTGGACTCGCGATCCGACGTCGGACGTGGTGGTGTTCGAATTGGCCGACGCGGGGACTGCGGCGCCCCAACCCGAGGGCTCCATCGAGATCGAAGCTTGGGGCGCGACCGCGCTCGATGAGGAGTGGCGTCTGCCGACCCTCGAGCCACAAGGTGTGTCGTGGCTCTATGGCCGTGCGACGGTCCAGATCGCGCCTGAATTGGAAGTACGCGACTTGATGGGCTCCAACGTCCGCCAATCGAGCGGAACGGCGACCGACATCCCCACGCGGCTGGTGTTCGAAAAGCTACGCGGCAACGGCGCGATCATGCTGAAGCTCGCCCGCCGCGCCGACCCGCCGTCGATTCGTGTCGGTCGGTGGATCGAGCTCGATGGAGTGACCGCCAGGGCGCGGATGTGGGTGGTGTTCGAACCCGATGCGCGGCAACCGGTACGTCATGTTCAAGCACTGGTGGAAGAGGGGTGGAACATCCAGACGGTGGTGGCACGTGTGCCGTACGATCGGGACGACTGGTATGCTCCGGCAGTCAATTCGCCTGGTCCGCGGAGGTTGACGGTGCGAGTCTCCGCGAGTCCCAATGCGGGGGACAACGCACCGATGGTTCTGGAGATCGGAGCCCGCCGCACGGCCCCCGGCACTCGGTTTGCCGAACATACGATCCTCACGATCGAAGGGGCGAGGGTGGTGGAGGACTTTGTCACCTTCGCGGCGACCGAACCCTACCGGTTGGAGTACCCCGAGAATCTGCCATCGGTCCCCAATGAGAAACTCTCGCATGTGCTGGGGGTGTTGTTGCCGGAGACGGTAAGTGGCCCGGTGTTCGACATGCGTGGGGTCGCGTCGCAGGGGGCGATTCGCCTGGGTCAGCCCCCCGCCGCGTTCGATGCCCATGTGACGCTCCAGTTGGAAGAGGAGCAAACCTCGCAGTGGCGGCGGACCGGGCTGGTGCGGATCGTGCCCCAAGAGGGCCTTGTCGACCGGCTGGCGCTGGAGTTCGCCGGGTCGCTGAAGCAGCCTATTCGGTGGCGACTCGACAACGAAAGTGAGTGGCACGAGCTGGAGACAGCTCCCTCCGCGAGCGAAGAGCAAGAAAAAGCGCAGGGATTGCTGCTGCTCCCTCAGCCGACGTCGACACCGCTGACAGTCTATTTCGACATGGGGGATGTGGCGGCCGACCGCTGGGTAGTCGAGCCGATTCGGGTGGTCAACGCCCAGTCGTCAAGCATGCTTTGCGAGTTCCGCACCGCCGATCCGGCACGCCTGGGAGTCGAGGGGGGAGGTTTTTCGCTGGTGGCTCCGCAAGACGTGGCCATGTCGGATGGATTGCCACTCCATTCCCGCTGGCGGCTTGATGCCGAGTCCTCCCAAGCGAGCCTGGTCGTCGCACGTCGCGATGTCGTGGCGATCCCTTCCCGGGCCCAGGTCGCCCTGGCGCAGCTCAACAGTGAGTATGCCCCTGGTACCATGTCGCGTCATCTCTATCACATGACGATTGTCAATCATGGAGAGACGCGGCTGACCTGCGAGCTGCCCGCTCTCGCCGAGAACGTCCGTGCGTGGCGCGGGGAAACTCCCACGGAGCCGATTCATCCCAAGACGACGCAGTTCGAACTTCCGTTGCTGGGAGGGGAGGGGAAAGTGGTTTACCATGTCGCCTACTCGCTCCCTGCCGAACGGCTCGAGAGTGGCGACCGGCTAGCGGCCCCCTGGCCCAAACTGAACCTGCCTGTCGTGTCGAGCGCGTGGGTGTGCGAAGTGCCACACGACTTGCGACTCATTACGCCAGTCCCCCGCGAAACCGTCCGATCGTGGCAGCAACGACTGCTCGGCATCCTGGGCCTTGGCGACGTCCCTTGGCTGCTCGAATCGGATGTGCCGCGATGGCAGTCGGTCCGTATTCCCGCGCCGGCACAGCTTCCGCTCGAGATTCGCATCGTCAGCACCACGGATCGCACGACCCAATGCCTGTGGCTGATAGCGGCGAGCCTGATGGCAGCGCACTTTTGCGTCAAGCGGTGGCCAGCGGCCACAGTGATGGTTGCCGGCGTGGCGGCCGCCACGTCGGTGCTACTCTCGGGGGCGTGGTCGTTCTACGGGGCGGCAGTGAGTGTCGGCATGTGGTTTGGCATCTTTGTCACCGCGCTGAGTCTGGTCGCCCTCCGCGCGACCCGGCCGCAGTCGGGTCGACGGGGGGCCCATCTGGCGACGACCTCGATGGTGGTGTTGCTGGCGGTTGGGCTGTCGTTCGCCGCGGCGGCACCTGCTCAGGATCACGGCGCCCGTGCCGAACCCAAGCTTGAGGCCATGTTGATTCCCGTGGATAGTGAAGGACGCGAGGTGGGGGAGAGACACTACGTAACCCCACGTTTGCTGCGCGAGTTGACGCAGCGCCGCGAGGCTCGCGAGGCTCGTGGGGCATGGATTCTGACGAGTGGCATTACCGAGGGGGAGCTTTCGCTGGCCAGCGAAGGGGGGGGGCTGGTGCCCGGCATCTGGACCTTGACCTACGAAGTCGAGACCTTTCGCCAGGACGTGGCCGTCGAATTGCCCCTCGTCGAGTCGCAGGGGGTGTGGAACGCCACGGCCTTGGCCGATGGGATTTCACTTCCCCTGGTTTGGAATCCCGGGGGGCATGGCTGCCGGATCCAAGTCGCCGAGCCAGGTGTTTACATCGTTCGCGTGACGACGACTCCCCGCCGCGACACCCAGGGGGGGAAGGGGTTCGTGAAGTTGGACGTGCCGCCACTTCCCGATTCGGAATTGCGGTTGACGGTCCCCACCACCGCAACGGGAATCGACGTGAATGGTCGGCCCCTGCCAGCGACGACGGAAACCCAGCGAAGTCGCGTGGTGCGATTACCGATGGAGGGCAAGATCGTCGTCCGCTGGCCCCAGCCCGAGGTGGGGCCGGTGCTGACCGATTTGCAGGCCACCGAGCTGACCTGGATGGAAGTTGGCGAGGACGCGATCGAGGTCCAATCGGTGTTTCACATCCGCAGCACTGGGCTGCTCCCCGCGACACTCGAGCTGCAGACGAGCGAGCCGGCGCGGCTCGTTACCGACGATGGGACAAGCTCGATGGTGGGGCCCGTGGAAGAGCGATGGACGCTCGAGGTCGAGCCGCTCGAGGGACTTCCCAGCGAGGGGGAAGTGCGTGTCCACCTAAGACTGGCGCGCGACCACGTGTTGGGGCGGATACCTTATCCCCAATCGGAACTCTCGGCCACGAACATCGTCGAGCGGAAGTTTGCCGGCAGTTCGACCGAGTCGCTGGCGCTGGCGCTGGATGTCGACACCCCGGCGGCGTTGGCGATCGACCCCCTCGAGTTTTCGTACGACTGGCCAGAGCGGTTGCCGCCGGTGATTGCCGTGAAGCAGATGGAGAGCGAGGCGGGGCCCGTGATCGCGGTGCGACCGGCGCGCGACGAGGCATCGCCCGAGGAGGTGGTGGAGGTGGGCTGTTTTGACGAGAGCTTCCGCATCGAGTACGAAGGGGTGACTCCACGTTCGATTCAGGACCGCTGGCAGCAGTCGCTGCGCGTCACACCGGAACTGGTGATCGACAATGTCGTCATGACGGTCGGCACGCAACGAACCCCCCTGCCGGTCCGCGTCTCCCGTCCGCAGCCCGACAAGCTGGTGGTGTTTTTCTCGACACCCATCCAGGGGAGCACGCGGCTGGCCATTTCCGCGCATCTCCCGCGGACGGATGACGCGAGTGACACGCGGCCGCTGCCGACCATCACCTCCTATACCAATCCTGCCAGCATGCAGCGGATGGAACTTTTCAGCGGTCACCGCTGGCAAGTCGATCTGGTCTCGACCGATGTCCGCCCGCTGAACGAGAATCCGGCGGTTTCGAGCGCCGGATGGGATGCCTATCCCGTGGGAACCTATCAATTGGCGACTCAACGCGGGGCGCCGCTGGAGGTGACGTTCTCCCCCAATCGTCCGGCGACCACATTGAGGACGGTGACCAGCATGGCCCCGTCGTCCACCGGGTGGGTGGCGGAAGTGAAAGGCGTGGTGGAAGTCGAGGGAGGCATGTTGTGGGAGTTGCCGCTGGAGATGCCGGAGTCGTTCCTGCTCAAGGCGGAGACCGATTCCCCCGTGTTGTTGGTGGTTGCGCCAAGCGGCGCAGGGGGACGACGCGTGGGAACCCTTCGCTGGGGCAAGGTGGCCACGGCAGGGGATCGTTTGAAGTTCACGCTCAGGGGGCCCGTGCGACCCAATCGGCGTCAGCAGTTCGAGATTCCCAGCCTGCGCGCCGTGGGGACGACGCGAGTCGACCGTCTGCTCGCCATCCCCCCGGCGATGAAATCGCAGGTTGGCTCCTGGGAGAATCTGGGACCACGTGTCGCCGAGCGCCCGGCGTGGTTGGACGGGGTGGTGGAACTCCCCGCGGAGACGGAGCTCTACCGCGTGCCGCGTGGAGGCCGAGGGGGCCCGCGCCTGGTGAGCCGCGAGCCAGCCTCCGCGCGGATGGCAACCGCCGCGCTTATGGAGACGCAATTCTGGTTTGCCCCGCAACAGGGGGGGATCCTGCGTACCACGGTCGCGCTCCCCTCCCTGGAAGAAGAGGAACTGCTCATCGAAGTGCCGACTGGCCAGCGGCTGCTCTGGCTTGCCATGGACCGGCGTGCCGTGGTGGTGGAACCGCGCGCCGAAGGGTATGCCGTCCGGCTACCGGCGGGACGTCGCCCCCACGGGCTGGAGGTGGTGACCCGGCTCGATAACGAGGTGCCGACGATCGGTGCGGCGACTATCGCCGCGCCGCGGCTGTTGGTCGCAGGGCGCGAGTTGGCCGTCGCGCAGCGGCTGTGGTCGTACGACGAGTCGGCGGGGCTCGCCGTCGCCACTGCGACGGGGGGAGAGGCGCTGAGCGAACTCGACCAGTCGGCCGTGCGGCTCAACCAGTTGCTGGCGACTTTGATCGACGAGGCGAATGGTGCCGCGATAGTTCCCGAAGGGGCCGATGTCGTGTGGTTCGAATACTGGACGGCGGTCCTCGATCACGCACGGCAGGGGCTCGAACGGGCGATGGAACGATCCAACACGACGAGTGATGCCGTGGTGAGCGATCAGCCGACCAACGCCGAGTTCCAAGTCCTGCTGACGCGGGCCGCGAGCCATCTGGCCGATCTCCAGGCAGCGGCGCCGCCACGCATCGGCGAGGTGGCGCCGGGGGACCCCTGGCTAGGGACCGGTGACGTTGGCACCCAGCACCTATGGCGCCCCTTGGCGGCACCCCCTCAAGCGAACGAGGTCCTACTGCACCTCGCAGGGGAAAGCCGCGGCGTGTCGCGCGAGCAATGGCTCGCGGCAGCCGGGTTGCTGGCTGTGGCGGGGGTGCTGGCGCTCATGACCCGGCAGCGGCGCCCACTGTGGCAGCACGATCAGGTCCTGCTTGGTTTGGTGCTGTTGGCGGGGGGAGCCTGGTGGCTCTGGTTGCCGTTGGGGTGGATCGGGCTGTTAATGGCGATCGGGGCGGGCGTGGCCTGGCTGCGGTACCTGCGCGGGGCTGGGGTGACGAAGTAAGTCTATTGGCCGAAGAATCGGGCTGGACGCGACAGGTTCTGTGATATATTATTACACTGCTGGAGTTGGGGGAATGATATGCCGGACGATCCGCCATTGCCAGGCAATCTGACGGGGACCTTCCTGGTACGCGCGCTTCGTTCGGCGTTTCAGGATGTCGATCGGTTGATGAATCGCACGCGAGATCAAGCCACACTAAGGCGTCATGCGCTAAAGCTACGGTATTGGCCGGATAAACATCCCCAGGGAGAGTCGGGCGTCTTGATGGACCTCGACTGGAGTTGGATCGAATCGTGTAAACCACGTCGGATCGGGGAACTGCGGATTCATGAGACGATTTGCGGATGCGACAATTTGCGGATTATTTTCTTCGATCCGGCGGTCCGTATTCCCCTTCCGATGATTTGGGTGCTAGCGGTGATGCAAAAGAAGTCGAATCACTTTTCGAAGGCCAATACGACGACGTTCGAGGTTCGGCGGCAGATCGTGCTTGAGCGGTTTTATAATACGTAGTTCGAGATTCACCTCTCGCCTGCAATAGAGAGCCGAAAGATGAGTACGTTGAAGATTGAGGAGATGTCGCCGCAAGAGCTTAGCAACAACGCGCTCTTTCTCCGTGCGTTTCTCGAATGCAGCAATGAGCTTCAAGAGGGGGTGCGGGCGATGCTTCGAATCGTGTTCGATGCGGAAGCCGACGAACAAGAGCGATGGATGGCAACGGGAACCGTCTTGGAGATTCTATTTCCAGCGGCTCATGAAGGATTGGATTTGGGAGAGTTAGGGCCAAGCGCCAAGGGTCGGTTTGACGGCCTGGCCGCCGCGCTCCAGGAGGTTGAACGACAGGAGGAAGAGTTTGCCCGACGGCTGAAGATGGTCATGGCCGCGAAAGGAATAAACCAGTCGGAGTTGGCGGCGCTTTGTGGTGTCGGCCAACCGGCGATCTCTAACATGCTCAATCGCCAATGTCGGCCGCAGCAACGCACGATCGAACGGCTTGCGACGGCACTGGGAGTTCAGCCACGCGATCTTTGGCCGGAGGCCGATGTGTCACGGCATTAGTCGAGCGGTGGGCCCGAGATGCTCTCCGCCTTGGCCACCACGACGACTCCACTTTCGGTGACGGTGAACCCGCGGCGGCGGTCTTCGTCGTGGTCGTAGCCGATTTCGATTCCTTCGGGGATGACGACTTCCTTGTCGATGATCGCCCGGCGGATTTTTGCGTGCCGTCCGACGTTGACGCGCGAGAACAGAATCGACGAATCGATTTCGGCGTAGCTGTTGACCCGCGCCTGGGGGCCGAGGATCGAGCCGAACACCCGGCCGCCAGAGATGATCACGCCATTGCAAACGATGCTGTCGTGGGCTTCGCCGCGCCGCGTGTCGCTATCGAACACGAACTTCGCCGGCGGCAGGCTCGGGTTGAACGTCCGCACCGGCCAGTGGTCGTCGTAGAGATTGAGCTGGGGATCGACGCTGGTGAGCTCCAGGTTGGCATCATAATAGGCATCGATCGTGCCGACGTCGCGCCAGTAGGCTTGCGCTTTGCGATTCTCGTCGAGAAATGGAAATGCGAAGACGCGGCGATCGCCAATGATCGACGGAATGATGTTGCGGCCAAAGTCGTGGGCGCTTTCCGGCAAGGTCGCGTCCTTGCACAGCTCGTCGAACAGAAAATGGGCGTTGAACACGTAGATGCCCATCGACGCCAGCGCGTGCTCGGGATCCCCCGGCACCGGCTTGGGGTGGGCCGGTTTCTCTTCGAAACCGATGATGCGATTGGTTTCGTCGACTTGCATCACGCCAAAGTCGCGGGCCTCGTCGAGCGAAACCTGGAGCGCCGCGATCGTCAGGTCGGCATTGTTCTCCTGGTGGCAGGCGACCAGTTTGGAGTAGTTCATCTTGTAGATGTGGTCGCCGGCCAGGATGACCACGTACTGGGGACGCTCCTTCTCCAGAGCGTAGATGTTTTGATAGACGGCGTCGGCGGTCCCCTGGTACCACTTTTCGTCGATCCGCTGCTGCGGCGGGACGACGTCGATGAATTCCCCCAACTCGCGGCAAAGGAAGCTCCGCCAGCCGAGCGTGATATGCCGATCGAGGCTCATCGCCTTGTACTGCGTGAGCACCAGAATCTTGCGGATCCCGCTATTCAGGCAATTCGACAATGTGAAGTCGATAATGCGGTAGTTGCCACCAAACGGGACCGCGGGCTTCGCCCGGTCGCGAGTCAATGGCTCCAAACGCGATCCCTTGCCCCCCGCCAACACCACCGCCAAGACGTCCTTCACGATGCAAAACTCCTTTGTTTGCCCCTTGCGCTGCCGTACGGTCCGCCCAGTTTACCCCACCCCATCGAGGGCCCCTAGTGGGGAAGCATCGTCACATCGCGAGAGGTTTTTCAAAGAATTCGCAATCTCTACCCGAAATCCTCACACTCCGCAGGTAGCGTAGCGGGCAAGTGGGGTGGCCACTTTCGATGTAGCTCAGGGATTGCGGGCCACCCCCCCAAGGCCGGCGCCGGTTGCCTTTCTGTGCCCGTCGCCCCCTCCGTCAACCGGTGGCCGGCCTTCTTGATTCCCTTTTCCGAACCGCAGGCCCTCCGAGAACCATGGAAACAAGCTCCCATCGTCTTGACGCCTTGGAATCGCTCCGGATTGACTATTGCCCCAGCCCGGCGGAGATTGCCCAAGTCTCGGCATTGATCCGCCAAGGTTGGTCGCCACGGGAACGCCGCCGCCGTCGCGTGGGATGGTATGGAAACGATGGCGGGGACGACATTCCGCAGCCCTGGTATCCCCCGGTGATCGACACCTCGGCCCTCGTCATGATGGGGGGAGTCAAAGGGGACGGTGGGGCCTAACGTACCCTGATTTCGTTTGATGTCAGTTGGGCGTAGAGTCGCGCGAGCGCCGCCACCTCGGCATCCAGCGAATGCTCGCGGGCCATCCGCTCCTGGCCCTGCTCGGCCATCCTCCCGTGCAGAGCCTCGTCGACGATCAACTGGTCGGTCGCCCGGGTGCGGTCGGCCCGGGCGGAATGCCCGACCAAGAAACCATCGATCCCCTCGCGGATCCACTCGCGATGGAGCGGGGTGTCGCTCGCCACCACCGGCACTCCACAGGCCAGTGCCTCGAGCAGCATGCCGGCCGCATCGCCCCATTGGCTTCCTTCCCAATAGACGCGGCAGTGGGGGAGCAAGGAAGCTGGGGCGCGGTCGCCGGCGAAGACGATGTTCTCGGGAATGGCCGCCGTGCGAGCAAAGTATTCGAGCCCACGCCGCGCGGGACCATCCCCCACCAGGACGAAGCGGAGTCGGGGATGAAGCACCCGCACCATGTCGGCGGCCCAGATGAGTTCCTTGAGCTGACGCGAATGGGCGAGTTCGCCGCAGGTGGCAATGAGAATCGCATCACTGGGGAGGCCCCACGCGGCGAGCACCTGGTCGCGCTCGCTGGGAGGCGAAGGGGAGAGGATGACCCCTGGGGGAATGAGGAGACCACGATCGCTGGCCAGTTCACTGTCGATGGCGACCGTTCGGGTCGTTTCAGAAGTGGCGATCCAATGCGCCTGCCGGCGATTGGCGCGTCGCACCACGCCGCGCGGCAAGGGCCGCGGCTCGCTCAGGGTGAGTAAGAGCTTTCTGGGTCGCGAGCGGAAACCGGGTTGCAGCGCCCAGCCGATCGCGGCTTCGTCCCAAATGTGCAGCAGCGGCGCGTCGCGCACCAGGCGGCTGAGTCTCACGGCGGCCAGCAGGTCGTAGTGCCAGCGGGTGTCGAGCTCGTGGCAGGTGATTCCCTGCCGGCGGAGCGACTCGATGGCGCCGCGGTCCCGTTGGAGCAGGACGAGGTGATGCTCGTGGCCACTGCCGGCGAGGCGAGGCAAAACCCTCAGCAGACCCGCTCCCGCCCCCAAGGGGGAGAGTTTCGAGGCGAGATGAAAAACAGGCTGCGCCATGGTGGGGGATCGAAGGTGCGGGGAGGACGTCGAAGCGGCAGGGTGCTAAATTGATTCGGGGGATAAATGGCGACCGACGACGATTGTCGTGGGAATCGCCCCGCGAGTGAAGGTGGGTTGGGGAGACCGAAGGAGAGACGAGGATGGAGATACGCCGCGCCACCGACGACGATTTTCCCGCCATGTGGCCGATCTTTGCCGAAGTGGCCGCCGCGGGAGATACCTATCCCCATGCGATCGACGTCTCGTACGACGAGGGTTTTGGCTACTGGTTGCGTCCGCCACGGATCAGCTACGTGGCGATCGATCCGGGCGGAGATGTTGTCGGCATGTACTATCTCCGGCCCAATCAGGAAGCGCTCGGGGCGCACGTTGCCAATGCCGGCTACTGTGTCGATCGGGCCCGCCGTGGGGAGGGGATCGGCCAGGCCCTCTGCGAGCACTCGATCGCCGAGTCGCGGCGGTTAGGGTATCTGGCGATGCAGTTCAATCTGGTCGTCAGCACCAACGAGCGGGCGGTCGCGCTATGGAAGAAGTGCGGCTTCGAGATCGTCGGGACGTTGCCGAAGGCATTCCGGCACCGAGAATTGGGTTTGGTGGATGCGTATGTGATGTATCGGTGGATTGGGGGGTGAGTTGGAAGTTGGAAGTTGGAAGTTGGAAGTTGGAAGTTGGAAGTTGGAAGTTGGAAGAAACGATGGGGCATGGATTGGAGCGGATAGTCACGGGAG
>CAZYQQ010000084.1:22351-23781 GCA_964650265.1 uncultured Planctomycetaceae bacterium | reverse complement strand
CTGCCCGGGCAAAGTAGGTCCCGCTTGCCGAGCGGGACCTTGGTGGAAACGTTGACTTTGCTTCAAGGGTCCATCCGGCAGATGGAACCTACTGGATCTTTGGCAATTCATCCCCCCTCAAGCTGTCCGGTCTACGGCTGTGCGCACGGGCAAATGTGCCCATGCTACTTCCCCTGGCCCCCGGCCCCTGATCCCTGCCCCACTACGAACCGGCCAGATTTTTCTCAATTTCACGCAGAAAACTCTTGGCAAGCTCCCCGTCACTGGCTTAGAATCCGTTGCTGAGTGGAGAGAAGACCAGCCTGAGGTCCGCGCCGATCGTCCCTTTTCGATCGCCGCGAGAGGACGACATCCTTGCCGCCCGTACCAGTTCGGCTGCACTCGAGACGGCAAGGAGAAGAGCAAGCGGCGCTGTTTTCCGGCATCACTGTATCGACAACTTTTCTGGGAGGGTCTCATGAGCAAGATCGGTTTCCTGCACACCATGCGCTGGGCGAGAGTTGTCGCCATGGGCGCGTGCTGTGCCCTGTTAAGCAGCTTACCCCAATCGGCATCGGCCCAATTGAATCACGGGCAGTGGCTGCAACTCAACTTCACCGACGGCTGGAATCCCGCCGATAAGAACGAGTTCAACCTCTATACCAACCCTGCAAACAACAACAATTCCTCTACGGCCAACCCAGCCGACATGATTGACTCGCTGGGGAACCTTGTGCCGGGGCTAACGCTCACGACCTCTGGCTGGCAAGGCCACAACTGGGATGGCGCATCGAACCTTGCTGAGTGGCCAGCGGGCCACAACAGCCCCACGCCCGCCAATCTGGCTGGCCGAGGGGATAGCATCTTCCGCCGCGACGAGAGTATCAATTTCTGGTGGGACGCAAGTATCGACACTCCCCCCGTCATCACCGTGCATGGACTCGATCCCGACCTGGTCTACAACGTCTACTACTACAGCAAGCACTCGGCCGCTGCCGGTGCGGGCGAGTCGCACACGCTCGATGTGAATGGCATTCTGCAGACGACGCTGTCTCGAGGGGACCGATTCCTCGATGGCGATGAAGATTTGTTCTTCTCGCAAGTGCCAGTCGGCCTGGATGGCAATCTGGTCTTCACCTGGGGGGTGGATCCCGATCGCCCCGCTTATAACCCGGTCGTAACAGCCATCCTGATTCAGGCGGTCGTCCCCGAGCCAGCCACGATTGGCCTGATTGTGGGCGCCGTGACCCTACTGGGAGTCGTCAAGCTTCGCCGCAAGCGTTAAGCCTTGCGGCGACAGGAAAAACTCCGCTTCCAAACACCTCGCGCGCCAGTGGCGTGGCGAGGTGTTTTTTTGTTGTTAACCACAAGCGACACGGAGGAAGAGAGAAGGAAAATAACGCGGAGACGCAGAGATATTGTTGGTGGGGCGAAAGGTTCCAGCGAGCCCC
>CAZYQQ010000084.1:18575-22251 GCA_964650265.1 uncultured Planctomycetaceae bacterium | reverse complement strand
TCACGTTAGTGAGGGGTGGGGCGCAGAGACACGGAGACGTTGTTGGTGGGGCGAAAGGTTCCAGCGAGCCCCTCACGTTAGTGAGGGGTGGGGCGCAGAGACACGGAGACGTTGTTGGTGGGGCGAAGACTCTTTGAGTGGTCGAGTTACTTTTATCTAAAGAATGCCATTTCCATCGCAAAACCCCCGCCATTGACATCTCCGCGCCTCAGCTTCATCCTTCATCCTTCATCCTTCATCCTTCATCCTTCATCCTTTTTTTCCGGTTTTTCCGGTTTTTCGCGCCCGGCCTCTCCCATTCCCGGCACATTAGAGGCAGACAACACCCCGCAGCGGTTAGAATCCGTGTATGGCCGAGCCCCCGACCGATGACCTGTCCCTCCTGTCCGACCAGCAACTGCTGGCGATGTTTTCGGACAAGCGCGACGCCGAGGCGTTCCGCGAGCTGGTCGTCAGGCACTCGCCCCTCGTTTTGGCAACGTGCCGGCGGGGGCTCCACTCGGCGGCCGATGCCGACGACGCTTTTCAGGCCACCTTTCTGGTCCTCGCCAGGTCGGCAGCCAAGATCCGCCATCGACAAGCCCTGGGGGCGTGGCTCTACGGGGTGGCAACCCGGGTCTGCCTGCGGATGCGACGCGACGCAGCGCGGCGGAGCACCCAAGAACTACTCGAAACAGCGGGCGAAACGATGGACCCGTTAGACGAACTCCTGGCGCGGCACGACGAGATGGTGGTCGACGAGGAACTTCGCCGGCTCCCCAGCGCGCTCCGCGACCCCTTGGTGCTGCGCTACCTGGGGGGCAAGAGCAATACCGAGGTCGCCCGGCAGCTTGGCCTGTCGATCGCCGCGCTCGAGGGGCGGCTGAAGCGCGGTAAGCAACAACTGCGGATGCGGCTCATCCGCCGCGGGGTGACCCTGATCGCGGTGGTCGCGACGTTAAAAGCCACCCGGGTCGCGGCGGGCGAAGTGCCGCTGTCGCTGGTCGACTCGGCGGTGACCCTCGGCACGTCGACCGCGGCGGCAGCGAGTGCCATCGCCTCGGCATCTTCTTCCACTACCCAAATTGCCTTTCAGGAACTCCACGCCATGAACACGCTCTTCGCCCTCAAGCCAGTGACCCTTGCGCTCTCTGCCTGCGGCCTTGCTGCGGCGGTGATAGTTGCCACCCAGGTGGGATTCAGCCCGCGGGCATCGGCCCAAGGTGGCCGCACGATCAAACTTGCCGTCGACGAGGAAAGCTCGCCCGCCAAGGGGTCCGACCCGGCCACGGTGGCGGTTGAGATTGTCCCAACGAATGAACGAGCCGCTGGCAGCGATCCGCTTCGTGGAAGGTCCATGCCAAACCGGACGCCGCTGTCGGATGTCGCCGATCTGAAGCCCCGAAGTGAGTCCGAAATCCGGATCGAACGGGCCCTGAAGTCAGAGATAACGAAAGCCGGGTTCAATTTTACCGACGTACCGTTGAGCGAATTCGTCACTTTCCTTCGTGATGAATACGAGCTGGAGGTGCAGATCGATTTTCAGGCGCTCGACGAGCTAGGGATGTCGCCTGACGAACCGATGACGATCAATCTCCGCAACATCCGCCTCGACTCGGCACTCGACTTGCTGCTCCAGCAATATGACTTGACGTACATTATCTATAATGAGGTCCTGCTCATCACATCGGAAGATAGAGCCTTGTCTACGTTGGAAACCCGCGCCTATCCCACCAATGTGGTCTCGGGCCAAAGTGCCGAGGAACTCATCGAGGTGATCACGTCTATAGTAGCTCCCGACACCTGGAAAGAAAGTGGCGGTGGCGAAGGGGCGATAGCGCTCATTGGCAATCGCCTGGTCGTCCGTCAGACGTACGCCGTCCATCGGGAGATCAATGAGTTGTTGAGTCAGCTTCGCGATGTTCCCAAGGAGAGTCCCGAGATGCCGGGAGCGCCTGGTGGGATGCAACGCCGCTAATTGGAGGTAGCGGGCAAATGCGCGAAGAATAGGACGCGGATTGGCAGGATAGTGCAGGATTGTCAGGATCTTGGATTCCAGAATGACGCCCGCACACCCTTCTCAGGGTGTGGCACACAGGGCCGCCCGATGGGAGATTGTCGCACCAGGACGAAAACTCGCGCTTCCCAAATCAGCAAATCCCCAATCCCAAATCGCGCCGCTCACGACGGAGACCGTCGTGCTACTATCTCACTCCGGCAATCGTCTACTCTCCACTTTCGGCAGGCGCCCCGTGAGGGCTTTGAGGAACGCCACCAGATCGGCTTGTTCTTGGTCGGTGAGGTTGAGGGGTTGGATTTCGGTGCTGAGGTGCTCGTTGGCGTGGCCTCCCTGGTTGTACCAGGCGATCACCTCTGCGAGCGTTTGCTGCGAGCCGTCGTGCATGTAAGGGGCGGTTTGGGCCACGTTGCGTAAGGTGGGGGTTTTGAAGGCGCCGCGGTCGGCGTCGTCCTTGGTCACGACGTAACGGCCCAGGTCGGGTTCATCGGCGTCCATGCCGACGCCGATGTTGTGATAAAGTTCGTCGGTGAAGTTGGCCCCATTGTGGCAGGCCGAGCAGTTGCTGCGGTCGTCGAAGAAGAGCTTGCCGCCACGAATCGCTTCCTCGCCGATGCGATGCTCCTCGACCGCTTGCTCCAGCGCGCGGTATTCGGCGTACAGCTCGGGGTCTTCCTCTTCGAGCAGTGCCAGGTCGGCCAGGTCGTCGGCGTAGGTCTCCTGGAAGCTGGCGAGCCGCTCGTAATGGTCCCACGGCGACGCTCCGGTGACGATCGCCCGCTCGAACGAGGCGAGCGCCTTGCCGACATTCTCGATGGTGATGCCCTCCTCGAACAGCCGCTCGAATTGCAATCGGTAACCGGCGATTCCCTGGAGGCATTCGGTACACGCCTCGTGGGTGTTTCCCATTTCGATCGGGTTGGCGATCGGGCCGATCGCCTGCTCCTCGAGCGACCCGGCGCGGCCATCCCAAAACTGTTCGGCACTCAGGATGCGGTTGTAGGCGACCGGCGAGTTGCGATTCCCCTCTTGTTTTTCGATGCCGATGCCGAACCGCGTATCGCTCGCGTATCCGAGATTGGGATCGTGGCAACTCGCGCAGCTCAGCGACGTGTCTTTCGACAGCCGCGTGTCGAAATAGAGCTGGCGACCAAGCTCGATCTTGGCCAAAGTGAGCGGGTTCTCCTCCAGGCCGGTGATCTCGCGCTCCCCGAGCAGCATGCCGATCGGCAGCTTCGGTGCGATCACTTCGTGGACTTCGTCGCGGGCGAGCCACGCCTCGATCTCTTCGAGGGTGAGCGCTCCCTTCCCCGGGATCCCCCGCACCAGGGTGTCGCTCCCGAGTTCGACCCCTTCGAGATTCAAGTCGGCCGCGGCGATAGCGCGGACCTGCTCACTCGCCGATGCGTCACTCGTCGATGCATCGACCGTTGCGCTATTGGTGGCCGCGCGCGACGAAACCGTGGGAGTCGCCTCGACCGGTGCTGACGACTGCTGGCAACCTGTGACGACCAGTCCCACGGCCATTGCCATTAGGCAGGCCCCACCGAGCGCTCGTCCCCACGAGGCGACAACCGAACCACTCCCCTTCAAGCCACTCCGCTTCAAGCCAACCAACTTCATGACGACGACATACCTCCAGACAGAAAAACCAGGTGGTCGAACAATTCGGGGCGGTCG
>CAZYQQ010000084.1:10598-18475 GCA_964650265.1 uncultured Planctomycetaceae bacterium | reverse complement strand
TCGGGCTGCGCCCAGCGTCGAGGTGAGGGAGAGCCTCCGGCGCGCGGGTGCTCCCTTAATATGGGGGGGCTAGTTTTCGGAACGCTAGTTTTCAGAACGACGCCCGAGGTCGCGACTAGCTTGCCTGTTCGAGCGCCGCCAGCGCGGCGTCGTAGTCGGGTTCGCTCGTCACTTCGGGGACGTACTCGACGTAGGCCACCTTGCCCTGGGAGTCGAGCACGAACACCGCGCGGCACATGATCTTCAGTTCCTCGATCAAGGTGCCGTAACTTTCGCCAAAGTTGCGGTTCTGGTAGTCGCTGCCAACGCGCAGGTTGCTAATGCTTTCGGCGCCGCAAAATCGGTTCATCGCAAACGGCAGGTCGAGGCTCACCGTCACCGCGTGTACCTTGTCACCCAGCGCCGAGAGCTTGTCGTTGAACTTTTTGGTCTGCGTGGCACACACGGGTGTGTCGAGCGAGGGGACCACGCTCACCAGGCTCGGCTTCCCCTTGAGGTCGTCGAGCTGGAGGGTCTGCAAGCCATCCTTGAAATAATGGAGCGTGAAGTTGGGGGCCTGCGTCCCCACCTTGATCTCGCTCCCGGCCAAGGTCATCGGATTGCCCTTGAACGTTACCGCGCCAGTGCGAGCCATAGTCGACGACCTCCAAGTGGTAAGGAACACCGGTCCCGCGGGGCGGCCCGGTCAGATTCTTTCGTTCGCCTCTCCTGACCCATCATTATTGGCCCCCAAGTGGGTGGGCGCGAAGCGGGGCCGGGGGGCGCCATTTTGTCCCACCTGCGGCTCGCCCCGAGGGCTCGCTATTTGCCCGTCGCCAGGCGATAGCAATGGTCGAACAGCAATTCCCATTCGGCTTGTTGCAGCGCCTGCAGGAATTCCACCGCGACCCCGGTCCGAACGCCCCGCTGGCAAGCGTCGACCATCACCATCGGGTCCCACCGGCTCTCCCCCACCGGGTTGAGGACCGCCATCTCGGCGGCAAGGTCGGCTCCCCGCGCCGCCAGCGGGTCGTAGATGGGATGACTCCCCACGTGGCGAAACCAGTATTTGGCGTTCGAGAAATCCCCCTCGCGGCGATGCATGATGCCGTGCCAAAAGCTCCCCTCGGGACTCTCGACCTGCTGGCTCCAGTTGTGCGAGGCGTCGAGCGCGTCGGAAAGAAGCAACACCGCTGCCACGCAGCACATGGCCGCGTCGCGGTCGACCACCTCGCCCGGGTCGAACAGGTCTTCAACCGCGAGCCACTGGTTTTTGGTTCCCCCCGAGCCACCATCGAGGGGGCGGCAGCGGTCGGTGTCGACCAGGGGAGCGATGCGGGGGCCGTAAGCTTGCGGGTTGAAGGGGAACATGGGGAGATCGGAGGTCGGAGGTCAGAGGTCGGAGGTCGGAGGTCAGATTTAAAGTACCTCGACCCTCCGGGTCGTGGAACCCTATGGACGGTTTGCCATTCGGGTAGACCGGAACGATGGGACACAGATCACCACTGGTTGTTCGGATGGCCACGGATCAGAAATCCCCCGAAAGGGGCTTTTCATGGCAAGGTGGTTACAGCTAAGAATAGGACGCGGATCTACAAGATTGAGCAGGATCACCAGGATCTGCTGGTGTTGGATGGCACGGACGTGGCACGACAATCCGCGCGGCGCAAATCTGATCCCGCACGATCCTGAACATCCATGTCCTATTCTTCGTGCGATATCGGCTTGCGGCTCAGCCAGCCGCGACCGCCGCGAAGAAAGGGGCGAGCAACTCGGCGTAAATCGGGTGGTCTTCGATGTAGTAGATCAGCGGCGCGGTATCGAGTCCAACGGTCTTGCCACGCAAATCCTCTACCCATCCCATGAGTCGCGTTCCCCAGCCACATAGTCATCGGCGTCGACGCCCTGCCAGACATGCTTTCCCAACCCGCGCAGGTCGGTGACCTGGTGGGCGCCGCCGTTCTTCCGACCGGCGTGCTGCGCGAGAACTTCCGCGAGCTTTTGCTGTTCGCCTGGCGACAGCTCCGCTTGGGCGCGCTTCAAGATGTCGTCGTACGGATTATTTGCCATCGCATTGGTTCTCCGGGCCCGCCAGATGATAGCAGGCCTTCAACGAATTCGCCAGTTCATATTGTACCCGAATTTAATTGCCCCGCGTGGGGCAAACCTGCTCCTGCGCAATCCTGACAGATCCTGCCAATCCGCGTCCTATTCCTTGTGCTAAGAAACCGCGTCCGCGCTGCGGACGATTTGGAAAATCGTCCCACAATACCCGACTCTAACTATTTCGACCCTCCGGGTCGTGCTCTCGCTCCCCTTCGATCCGCCGCTGGTCTTCCTGAGTAAAAAAGAGCCGCGGGTGGGCGACCGATTTCAGCGCGACCGGCGGCGCGGCGGCGCGAGCCGAAACGGTGATTGAGGCGAGCAGGACGAGGCAAACGAGCAGACGCAGCGAGGGCATGGAGAGCGGAAAGTCGGAGGGAGTGTGAGGTGGGAAGAAGCCAGCTTTCATTGTGGCACGACTGAATTTCATAGTGGCACGACGGTCTCCGTCGTGAGCCCCGCTGGTTGGCCTGAATCCGCAAATCCGATCCAGCATACTCCTGCCAATCCGCAGCCCCGTGTCGTCCACCAGAATCCGCTGCTCGCCACTGCCGGTGGCGAGATTGTTGAACGACGCCCTATAGGCAACTCCAAATCGCGAGCATTGGTCAAAATGGCATTTCCTCGGTTGTTGCGGCCTGTGTCGGACCCGGAAATAATAGCGGATTGCGACGGTCCCCTTTTACTTAGCGAGAACTTCACCTCATGCGCCTAGTTGACGCTACGCTACTCCTTCCCCTCCTGCTCGCCTTCGCGACGTTCACCTCCGCCGCAAACGGCCAGCACTCCCTCGCCACCCAAGGCAACGGCCAACTCGTCATCCTCGACAAACGCGGCGACATCGAGTGGCAAATGCCCTGGAAGCCGATTCACGACATCCACCTCCTGGCGAATGGCCATCTGATGGTGCAGCGGGGCAAGACCGCCGTGGTCGAGATCGACCCTGAATCTAAGAAAGTCGTCTGGGAATACGACTCGGCCACTTCGAATGGCAATCGCGGCAAGCAGGTCGAGGTTCATTCGTTCCAGCCCGTCGCCGGGTGGCCCGCCGAGGGGGGCCGCGTGATGATTGCCGAGAGTGGCTCGGCGCGGATCGTCGAAGTCGATCGCGACGGAAACATCGTCCACGAAACGCCGCTGGTCGTCGATCGCCCGCATCCCCACCACGACACGCGGCTCGTCCGTAAACTCGCCTCCGGCAACTACCTGGTGTGCCACGAACGGGATGGCAAGGTCCGCGAGTACGCCGGGCCCGAGAGTGAACGCCCGGGCGAGGTGGTTTGGGAATACGAAGTCCCTCTCTTCGGGCGCGAACCGCGCGAGGGGCATGGGCCCGAGTCGTTTGGCAACGACGTCTTTGCCGCTGTCCGTCTGGAGAATGGCAACACGCTCGTCGCCACCGGCAACGGCCATAGCGTGCTCGAGGTGACCCCCGAAAAAGAGATCGTCTGGAAGCTCGCGCAGCACGACCTCGAAGGAATCACCCTCGGCTGGGTCACGACGATCGAAGTCCTGGCGAATGGCCATTACGTCATCGGCAACTGCCACGCGGGGCCTGACAATCCGGTGCTGGTGGAGATCGACCCGGCGACGAAAAAGGTCGTATGGCAACTCGACGCGCACGAGTTGCTGGGGAACGATGTCTCGAATTCGGTGCTGCTGGATGTGAGGCAGGAGCAGCGGCGGTAGACCGCTCAAGACGTCGCGACAAAATCAAGCGCGGCCAGTCAAACCGACCAGTCATGCAACCCGACTTGGTGCCACTCCCCTTCGTCGACTTAACGCCAGATAAAGTTTCTCTTTTTCCTTCGATTTCCGCGAAAAAGGGTACACCCGCGCCCCCGAAGCTGCCAAGATGCATTCGCAGCGAGTGGCCGAAACGCCCTCAAGCTGACTCATCTACCCAAGCTTCTGGGGGGAACTCGCAATGAAGGCTCTCTTTCGAATTGGTCTTTTCTCGTTGACGACACTACTGATGATAGGCCCTGTTCGCGCGCTCGATTTCGAATGGACCGGCGCGAGCGGCAGTTGGTCCGACGCGGCCAACTGGAATCATCCCTTTCCTCCTGGCGGCTCCGACCGCATTCTGCTCTCCCCCCTCTCGAGTGGCGGCGCGATTGTCGTCGATGTCGGGGGATCGCAACTGATCAATCGCTTTCTTCACAATGGCGCCCAGGGAAGCTACACCTTCGGCACGACGCCCGGTGGCGACACCATTTCCACGTTTCTCGGCTTGGGTGATCTGCTGCTCAACCAAACATCCGGACAAAGTCTCACGATCAATGCCAACTTGCTGCTGGGGGGAAATGGCCTCCAACGTTTCAATTCCCACAACCCAGGAACCAATAGTGGCCAGATCATCGTCAACGGCGACGTGCGACCCGCCGACAGCGCGACGGGTCTCATGCCGCTCGTGCTCACGACAAGCAACAATGCCACGGGACCATGGGTCGTGGTCAACGGGGTGATTGCCGATGGCCCCGCCGCCACCATCGCGCTGGTGGCCGGACGCGAGGCCACCGCGGCGGGCACGGTGATTGCCAACTACTCCGGCCAAGTCGCCGTGACGGGTCTCAACACCTTCACCGGTCCTACGCGAGTCACCGGGGGAATTCTCACCTTCAACTCGATTGCCAATGTCGGTGGCCCGGCCAACGCCCTCGGACAACCGGCGCTAGCCGATAGCGCGATCCTGCTGGGGAGTACGGCCGGCAACGGCATCTCGGGTCGTCTTCGTTACGTCGGGACGGGACACACCAGCAATCGCGTGATCACCCTCGCCGGCCTTGACAACGCCAGCCAGGTGATCGAGTCGTCCGGCACGGGACCCCTGGTGCTCACCGGGGGGGTGGCCAACCCGGCGAATGGCCAAACTCTTGTCCTGACCGGCTCTAACACGGGAAATAACACACTGGGCGGGACCATCGAGCCAGGTGTGGGGAGCGACATCACCAGCCTCGTCAAGCAAGGGGCTGGCAAGTGGATCATCTCGGGCAACAGCCCGGCGCTCGATGGGAATCTCACAGTGCAAGCTGGCGAGTTGGTGTTGTCGGGATCGATTGGCACGGCCACCACGGCCGCGGGGGTGCTCAGTGTGAGCAGCGGCGCCACGGTCGTCCTCGACGGTGGCTTTCATAACACGCGGGACCTTAACGTTACCGCGGGGGGAACCTTCGACTTTCGTTCGGGAGAGCTCCGCATCTCGGCAGGCACCGCCGCCGGGGGCTCGGGTTCGTTCGCCATTGGCACCAATGGTGTCGGCACCATGCGGCTCACGGGGGGGACCGGCAGTTTCGGCAACATCACCATCGATGGCCCCGACGACACGCTCGCCATCAGTGCCGGGGGAGCCTATGCCTTCAGCCAGATCAACAATCTCAATGGAGGGACGCTCCTCTTCACCGGCGGCACGGTGAATCTGGCCACCGCGGGACAAGGACTGACCACGGGCGCTGGGTCGATCACCGGGTCGATCACTGGCCCTGGGGGTATCACCAAGATCGGCCCCGGCACGCTGCAAGTCGGATTCTCCGCGACCAACTACTCCGGCAAGACCAACATCAACCAGGGAGTGCTCGAAGTGACCGCCGCGGGCCGGTTGTCGGATGCCTCGACGGTCAATGTCGCGGCCGGGGGAACGCTCAGGCTCCTGACGTCGGTGGCCGATGCCATCTTCGGGCTCGAGGGAGCGGGCCATGTCGATCTGGGGGACGCGACGCTGGTGATCGGTAATAGCATGGCACCAGGCACCACCGGAGGGGTCGGCATCTTCACTGGGACCATGAGCGACGGGCCCGGGCCCGCCGAGGGGGACCTCGAGAAGCGCGGCAGTGGGACGTTCACCATGGCGGGGACCGCGACTTACAGCGGTTTCACCCAAGTCCTGGATGGAACCATGATTGTCACTGGTTCGATCACGGGGACCAGCGCGGTACGCCTTCCCGACGGCCCGGTCGGATCGAGCCAAACCTTGCGGCTCGCTGGGGGAACGATCGTCACCAGTGGCAACGTAACCGCCGACCAGGCCGGGGCGGTGCTCGATATCGTGTCGGGTTCGCTCACCGCCAGCCGAATCGACGTTGTGGCCGGCACCGCCTACAACACGACCTTCAACTGGAACGCGGGACACATCCGGCTCACCAATCCCACCGGCGTCAACGTGGGTGTCGCACCCGGCATCGACCAGCCCTTTCAAAACAGTCTCACGCTGGGCGCCGGCAGGACACTCGAGATCGACGCCACGACCACCGTCGGCGCCAATGGCACGCTGACCCTGGCGGGTGGGACGCTTGTGACCGGCAACCTCGCCAACACGAGTGGCGGCAACTTCGCGTTCAATACCGGCACCCTGCGAATGACCCAAGATCAAACCGTAAGCGCTGCGTTCGCGGCCGCGGCCGACCTCGATTCGCTGATCGGTGCCAATCGCACGTTCGAGGTCGACGGCACGGCAACAATCGAGACTCCGCTGGTGCTGGTGGGAGGAACCTTACGCCTCGGGACCGTCGTCAATCCCCAGCATCTGATCCTTCACTCTGGTCTGTTTGAAGTGACCGGCAGCGACCTGGCGATTGCGGCCTCGACCATGCTGAATGTCTCCGGCGGCATGACAGTTAACGTCACGGCCGGCGGACTCGACAACGCGGGCCAGCTTAACACGATTGGTGGGACCGTCCAATTTGCCGGCCCCTCGACCAACCAGACAGGGGGCGAGATCAATGCGATTAATGCCGCACTCAGCTTCCCTGGGGGGCTTACGAATAATGGCAAGCTGAATCTCATCAACACAACAGTTGATGGCAACGTAACCAGTGGTGCCGGCGGGAGCGCGGCGCTCGTGGGGTCGAATTCCTTCGGCGACAACCTGACGCTCAACGGCGCGAGCACGCTGTTCATCGACATCGCGGGCGCCGCACCCGGTGAGTTCGACGTGGTGACCGTCGGCGGGACAGCGACCCTCGATGGAGTGCTGTCGGTCACCCTCACGGGGGGCTTTGTCCCGAGCCTGGGAGCCCAATTCGAGGTCCTCTCGGCGAGCCAGATTATCGATCAGGGACTCACTCTGGGAGGCCCCGCCGCGGGCCTCTTCACGATGACCATCGGCGCAACCGGGGTGATCCTCCAAGCGGGACCCGGACTCACCGGCGATTACAATGGCGATGGCCGGGTCGACGCCGGCGACTACACCGTCTGGCGAAATCATGTGGGACAAACGGGAGGGCTCGCGAACGACCCGATCGGTGGCGTCATCGGCGCCGCCCACTACCTGCAATGGAAGGACCATTACGGCCAGTCGATTCTCAGCAGCGCCGTCAACTCTGCTCCCCAGCAAGTGCCAGAGCCGCAGGCGTGGGCAATGCTCGCCCTCGCCGTGGCGATTCAGGTGGCGAGGGCCAGGGGCCGGGTGCCTGATAAGCGGAGGGTGCCTGGAGTCAGGTTGCGCCAATGGCTCTCCACGTGATGTCGACTTCGCCGCAACTCGGGATCGATTGAGACAGTAGGTCCGTGGCCGCTGGCCCGGACCTGGAGCGAGAGAGAGTGTGTCCCTCATTCGAAGTTCCATCCGGCAGATGGAACCTACTTGATCTTTGGCAACCGACGACCAACAGTACCCCCCACGACGGAGACCGTCGTGCTACTATGGCTTCGCAGTTCTTGCCTGCTGGGTGCCTGGGGTCAGGTTGCGCCAATGGCTCTCCACGTGATAGAGACTTCGCCGCAACCCGGGATCAATTGAGAAAGTAGGTCCGTGGCCGCTGGCCCGGACCTGGAGCGAGAGAGAGTGTGTCCCTCAT
>CAZYQQ010000084.1:0-10498 GCA_964650265.1 uncultured Planctomycetaceae bacterium | reverse complement strand
ACGGAGACCGTCGTGCTACTATGGCTTCGCAGTTCTTGCCTGCTGGGTGCCTGGGCAAACGAGCCCGGGCTACGGTTGCGCCGTCGCTGGCCGTTTGAATGATGGGTGCCATGAGCCTATGATTGAATAAAGCTGCGAGTTGGCGACGCCGTCGCCGAGAAATCGGAAAGGAGGCGAGAAAACCAGCCTTGCAGCCCTCCGCATCTTCTGTTTTCCAAGGAGGAGCAACGATGGCTGCCGATCCGAGCAAGGTGATTGTAACCGACCATGCCTGCGCCACATGCGGGGTCGAGAACATCGCCGTCCACCACGAACATCTCCCTGAGCTGCGGATTGCCGGCCCCTCCAAGGCGGAAGCGGCCGAGCGGCTGGCTCAGCGGCTCGAGTCGTCGCTCGATGTCGTTGTCCTCCCCTCGAAACGCGCGCCGGTCGAGCAGGCCATCGACGATGTCCGGGCGTTTGTCGCCTCAGTAGGGTAGGCTGCCAGCCTGCCAAGAGTCGCTAAACCGCGAAAGGAAACGCACATGGCCATTCCTCATGCCTCGCCAGGCCTGCCGGTCGATCTTCGGCCTCAACCAGGATCATTCTCCGTGCATCAAACTAGCGCCCTGGTGAAGAACCAGGAGTTCGAGGCGATTCGCATGGTGATCCCCACGGGCCACGAAGTCTGCCATCATCATAGCGTCGCAGGCCCGCTCACCCTCTATTGCCTCGAAGGACAGATCGCCTTCACCGCCGACGACGACACCCACCCGGTGCGCGCCGGGCAATGGTTGTTCCTGCCGGGAGGGGTTCCGCATACAATCGTGGGTGTCGAGGACTCTTTGATCCTGCTGACGATCATGTTTCGCTAGCACCACGAGGTCGATGGGAGGATAATGTGTGTGCCACGCGCGGCGAAGTGAGCGACAGAGCCGATCAGGACCAGGACGACGAATCCCATCAGCGGGGCTGGGAACCACCTCCCCCGGAAGACGACGCGCCGGAGCCCGACAAAGTCGATATTGCCTCCCGTGATTCCTTTCCTTGTAGCGATCCGCCGGGGTACTGACGGTCGTCGCCGGTGTCGAAGCGTACGATTCGATTCGAATTCCACTCGTTGGCCCCCTTGCCGTGTTGCATCCTTTGAAATCTCAGTAGCTGCTCCTCTCATGATGCGATCACTTTCTTGCGCCATTCTCTCCTGTTCGCTCGTCGGCCTCTGGTCCCTCCAGCCCGTGGGTGCCGAGCCCGCCGCTGACAGCCCTCCGCTGGTCGCCTACGTCGGGACGTTCAGTTCCCCCTTGCGCGACACCTTGCCGACGCAGGTCGATTTGCCACCCGGCAATGGCCGGGGGATTCACCTGTTCCATGTCGACCGCGCGACCGGTGCGATGACCCCCGCCGGCGAGTACCAGCTCGGCACGAGCCCGAGTTGTCTTGCGCTCAATGCCGCGGGGACTCGGCTCTACTCGGCGAACGAAACCGATCGCGTCGGACCGGATAAGCACGGCACCGTCAGCGCGTTTGCCATTAATCCCGCCAGTGGCGAACTGACCCTGCTCAATACGATGCCGTCGGGTGGCGCCGGCCCGACCTACGTGAGCGTCCATCCGGCGGGTCGGCATCTGCTGGTGGCCAACTACTTCGGCGGATCGGTGGCGGTGCTGCCGATCGACGATGAGGGCCGGCTCGGGGAGGCGACCGACGTCCAGCGGGACGAGGGAACCGTCGGGCCGACGCGGGCCACCAATGCCCCACCCGGGAGCTTCGCCATCAGCGGGCACGACCAGCCCCATGCCCACATGATCGCGACCGACCCTTCGGGGCGCTACGTGCTGCACGCCGACCTGGGGCTCGACCAGCTCTATGTCTGGGAGTTCAACGTCGACACGGGCCGACTCACCCCCGCCGCGGAACCAAGAATTTCCCTTCCCCCAGGAGATGGCCCACGTCATTTCGACTTTCATCCCCTAGGCAAATGGGTCTACTCGATTCAGGAAGAGGCCTCGACGGTCGTGCTCTTCGATTTCGACCCGGCAAATGGCAAGCTCACGTCACGGCAAACGGTGTCGACCTTGCCCCCCGGTTACAAGGGCTCGAACTTCTGTTCGGAGATCCTGCTCTCCCCCGATGGCAAGTTCCTGTACGCCGGCAATCGCTTGCACGACAGCATCGCCCTCTTCGCGGTGGGGGACGACGGCACGCTCACTCACCAACAAGACGTCTGGACCCAGGGAGACTACCCGCGAAGCTTCGGCTTCGATCCCACTGGCCGCTTCCTCTACTGTTGCAATCAGCGGGCCGACCACGTGGCAGTGTTTGCCGTCGACCGCACAAGCGGCAAGCTCACCTTCACGGGGCACTGGGGGGCGGTGGGCAATCCATCGCACATTGTGTTTCGGGATTTGGCGGAAGAGCGGTGACGCCGTCAGGGGCATTCCCTCTCGATGCTACTGCGCATCGCCGATGCGATTGGTGTAGTACTCTCGCTCGTTGTCTCCCTCTTTCTCGCGAACGAGCGTCCCCGCCGGCAACGCCACCCCAAAATTCTCGTCCGCCACATCCTCGTTGAGCTTCGCGGTCGTCACCCGGGCGTAGTATGTCGAGCCCGTTTCGCCCCGTTTTGGGGGATGCATGTTGTAGGTCCAGCCCGAAGGAGCGGGGCCAGACTCGTCGTCGTACTCGATCTCGATCGAGCTGAGCAGCCGATCACCTTGGCGAAACTCCCAGCGGACGGGGGCCGCGCCGCGTGCGGGGTCGATGTCGAGCCAGGCGATTTGGGGGATGGCGCCACCCCCCCGGCGCTTGAGAGCCAGTCGGATGCACGCTCGCCCCTCGACGTCGAGCCCGCGGTCGACGACCTCCATTTGCTTGGAATTCCAACGGCCGATGCGAAACATCTCGCCCGGGTCGCGCCACAGCACGATCGGCAGGATGCTGGAGTAGTTGGACATGTCACGGGCCGCCTTGTTGCCGACGTCAATAAATGCCATCGGGTGTTGCACATTGCGGCTGGCGACGAACTGGACAGTCCGCTCGCCGTCGAATGCCATGCTCATCGCGGTGGTACTCACCACCTCGGGATTGACCTGGTCGGCGTTGAGGAGCATTTCATGAAAAGCCGCTTTGTCCTGCTCGACATAGTACCGGAGTTGCCACCTCACCGGCTTGCGATTCGGCTTGGGCTCCGCAAAAGGGTCATTAGGGTGGTTCGGCTCCTGCGCGTCGAGCGCCTCGACGTCGCGCAGGTCGATCCAAGCAGTGTGCTCTGTTTCGACATCGAATTCCCACGACGTGACACCCGCCGTGCGCTGCGCCCAATGCCAGCGGATCCCCTCGATCAGTTCGGCATCGGTGAGCGACGGGTTATGAAGATCTGGTTCCGTGGCCAGTGCGAGGGGAGCTATCAACCCCAGCAACACGACGGGGAGCAGGAGTTTGCGAGCTGGCATGAGAGTGACCCCCTCAGCGGTATGGAAGATAACGAGCCCGGCGGCCGAATTAACCGCAGTGTAGCATAGTAGTCGCTATTCCCGTGCTATTTGATTGCATATCAATTATGATATATTAAATAGGCGAGGGTCGCCGCTCCAAATCCAGTTCAAATGCACCCCGAAGGTGCCAACGCGCAGAAAACATGCACATGGCCTCAACCACTGACGCCCTTAAAATCCTGCGGCAGCGCCTCGGCGACCTACTCGACTTCGATGCCCGCGTGGCGGCGGACAAACTGAACGTCCGCGTCGCCATGCTGATTTACCAGGCGCGAACCGAGGCGGGTCTCACGCAGGCCGACCTGGCCAAACTTGTCGGCACGGCCCAGCCGAACATCGCCCGCTTGGAGGATGCCGATTACGAGGGACATTCCCTTTCGATGTTGCAGCGCATCGCCGAGGCGCTCGGCAAGCGAATTGAGATTCAGATGGTGGACGCCGACGCGGCTGCCTAGCGCTGTCGACGCGCGATGCGGACGGCGGACCGTGTCCTGCGGCACGCACGGGCAAGATGTGCCCATGCTACGGCTCTCTCATCCCCATCCATCCCCCACATCTTCCTTCCCCAACCTCCGAGCGAATCACCTCCGCGCCACCACCCGATTGAAGTGCAACTGCACCTCTCCCTCCACCACTCGGCGGACCCCCTCGACCAGGCAGTGGGGCTCGTTGTCGCTCTGCCCGCGGCGGATGATCTCCTCCCGGGTCATGCCGGGTGGGGCGGTGAAGGTCGACTGGTAGATGATCTGATTCCCCGCGTCGAGTTCCGGGACGATGAAGTGGCAGGTCGCCCCGTAGGTGAGCATCCGCCGGGCGAAGGCGTCGTGGTAAGGCTGCATGCCGGGGAAGCTGGGGAGCAGGCCGTGATGGAGGTTGAGAATCCGCCCCCCAGCGTACTTCCAGCAACTGGCGGCCGGCAGAATCCGCATGTAGCGGGCGAGGATGATGAAGTCGACCTCGTGCTCGTCGCACAATGCGATCATCCGGTCGTCGTCGGGGGTGCCGCTCGTGCTGCGCGGGACGCCGGCGGCGGGGGCTTCCTGCGGTCGATTGCCAGAGTCCTTGGCAATGTTGAACCAGGGGATCTCGAACTGCTCGGCCAATCCCCGGCAGGCCTCGCGGTTGCCGACCATCAGTCGCGGCTCGGCCCCGATGCGACCATCGCGAATCGCGCGGAGGAGCGCCAGCGCCGGCTCGGGACGATAGGTCACGCAGATCGCCAGCCGCGGCTTGCGGCCATTGATGTCGGGGGACCAGGTGCGGATCGAAAGCCCGGTCCGCTGGGCGACGTCGGCCATCGCCTGGCGCAGTTCCTCGTAGCGGCGTTCGGGGAGTTCGATCCGCGTGAGCATCGAGAAGACCGACTCCTCATCGTGGTCGAACATCTGGATCTCGGCAATGTTCGCCCCCAGCCCGGTGACGCAATGGACAATCGGGTCGGCGAGGCCACGATTGTCGGGACCGACGGCGGTGATGACGATTTGCATTGTCGTTGGAGAAACTCAGGTTCGGCGTGCGGTAGCAACAGGAAGACCGATTGTAAACCAAACCACGAAGGTGTGTCAGCAGCGAAGCTCTGATGGTGACCTGGTTAGCAGGAAGAATAGGACGCGGCCCATCACGGAATCAGGGGCAGGATTGCAACTCACAATCGCAACCCGAAGCGTCAGCGAGGAACCGGGTGTCCTCCTATCCGCCATCCTCGCTAACGCGTCGATCATTCGCGATTCCATCCCGTAAACCACATCGGTGTCCCTTGTGGTTCATCCCTCAGTACCACCACGCTCGCCAACGCTCGGATGCTCGCGAGCCTGTTGAACTCAACCAGCAAAGCTACACATAACCGCAGCAGAGGCGACCCGGGGCTAGCCCGCTAGCAGGCGAAAATTGCCGAATTCGTGCGACAGCCAGGGAGCCTCCCTTGGTCGTATCTACTCGGGAAATTCCTTTAATTCTCACACAATTCGGTTATCGTAGGGGGAACTTGTTGTTTGCAAAGAACCTTGACCGTACGGGAGCCTTCCGATGAACAGGCGTATGAACACCTCGATGGCAACACTGCTTGGCGCCGCATGCTGCTGCCTGTTGGCGAGCCAACTCGCCGCGCAGACGACCTGGCAACTTCCAGGAACGGGCGATTTCTTTACCCCTGGAAACTGGTCGAATGGGGTCCCCATCGGGGGGGTCAACGCGATCATCAACCAAGGAACCCCCCAGGCCGCCGCGCCCACTCCACATTTTATGGAGCATCTGACGATCGGCGGCGCGGCGGGAAGCACCGGGGCGCTCGAAATCAATGGGGCCGACTTGCGGCCGGTTCAGGTGGAGGTCGGTAAATTCGGCACCGGGCATCTGACAATCAACAGCGGCTACCTCGACAATTCGTCGTCGAATGAAAGCATCTTCATCGGTGGCCACGACGACGCGGGCGGGGCCGCGGGCGTTGGGACGCTCACCATGAATGGGGGCTATCTCCACTCAGCCGACGACATCCAGCTTGGCCGCAACGGGCATGGCACTTTGGAATTCACCGGCGGGATCATGCGCGGCGTTTACACCGTGATCGGAAAATTTGGCACCGGCGTCTGGAACCAGTCGGGAGGGGTCTACGCCCAGGATGGGGGGGACTTCGAAATCGGCGACGGTGGCAACCCGAGTCAAACGGGAGTCCCAGGACCGAGCGAAGGTTTTGTCAACCTGAGCGGCGGCGTGATTCAGGTGGCCAACCGATTTGCAATGGGCAATCGGATTGGCAGCAGCCAGATCACGATCAATGGTGGAGCCCTCTCGATAACGGGCGCTGAAAGCGACACGACGCTTTACGTCGGACGCGGCGCCGATTGGACCACCAAGGAGGGAGGGACGCACGAACTCCGCATCGTCGGTGGCGAGGCCATCGTAGCCGCGGCGACCGATCTGCAGTTCGACCCCAATAATGTCTTCCAGTCGGCCAAACTCGTTGCCGAAATCACGGGCTCGTCGCACACGCCGATCCTCGTCGGTCGCAACGCCGTCATCGGCAATGGCATTCTCGAAGTGGCTCTCAACGGCTACTCTCCCCAGTCGGGAGATAGCTGGACTCTCATCGAGACCGGGGTCGATCTGACGAACACCGTCGCCGCCATCGACGCCCTGGTAGCAGCCGAGGGCCCGCTCGACATCAATGGCGATGGCATGACGGATGGGAACGACAGGCTCACCCATCTCCTTCCTCACATGACAGGCACTGTCATGGGTCAGTTCAAAGACCTTGTGACCACATCGGCCCCACTCACGGCGGGCCTGGAGTGGATGGTCGACTACTCCGACAACACGGCCGTCGTGCTCCGCGTGATCGGCGAGGCCACACCCGAACTCTTCGGCGACTACAACGGCGACGGCGTTGTCGACGCGGCCGACTACGTCGTGTGGCGGAACAACCTCAACGAGAACATCACGCTCCCGGGTGAAGACCCGACCGTCACCCCCGGCCAGGTGACGATCGAGGACTACGCCGTCTGGAAGGACAATTTCGGCAACATGGCAAACCCCGGCGCGCTCGCCGTGTCGGCGGCCGTGGTCCCCGAACCAACGAGCCTGGTGACGATCGTGCTGGGAATGCTGGCCGCGGGTAGCATCGCAACGCGCACCCGCAGGACAGGTGGCTGAGTTCTCCAATAGGGCGATCTCCGTTTTCGAGATTTCGTACTTTCGAATTTTCGTGGTCCTTCCCCCCCAAAGACAATCGGGAGGATCGCGAAAGAACGAAATCACGAAAGTCTGTCGGCGTAAGCGCCTTCAAGTGGGAGTGGTTAGCGGGAAGAATAGAACGCGGATTTTCAGGATTTAGCAGGATCGTCATGAGTGAAGTCGCAAGACGACACGGATCAAGACACTCAACATGCGTCTCCCGAAGCATGCGGCAAACGGACTCTCATTCTCAACTTGAGAAATAGCGGTTAGCGGTTTCACATTCTTGAGCGCGCGAAGGTTGCGTGTCTGCCTTTGTCCCTTCTGCCTTTGTCCACTGCTTTGTCCGTGAACTCGCCAAAAATAGGGGTTTTAACTCGCGATTTCCTTTTCGGTTCTGCTAACCTCCCTCGCCCGGGGTTGGCTATAATCGGGGGTGACTTGCGCCGATATCGAGAATCGGCGATTCGCCGTGTTCGTACACCTCCAGGGGGAACCCACCATGATTGGCCGCACTCTGTTTGTCTGCGTCGGTTTGATTTCGATCTCGCACCTGGCTGCCGGGTTGCAAGCCGCGCCAACTGGCACGGTGCTGGCGATCCGGACCACCGACGGACAGGACATTCTGGGCACGACGGTGGCGACGGGCATCACGATCGGTGCCGAGGGGGAGGCGGCTCGCG
This sequence comes from uncultured Planctomycetaceae bacterium, assembly GCA_964650265.1. Taxonomy (GTDB): domain Bacteria; phylum Planctomycetota; class Planctomycetia; order Pirellulales; family Lacipirellulaceae; genus CAZYQQ01. The sequence goes on along the minus strand of CAZYQQ010000084.1, from coordinate 2,670 downwards.
AGCTTGCCTTCGATCAACTGTTGTCGCTCCACACGGCTCACGCTCCCTCGCGGCACGAACAGGGGGTGATCGAGGAACATCTGACACTCATCGGGACGCCGAAAATCTCGAAGGAGCGGGTCGAACAGTCGCTCGACCTGCTCACCGAAATCGGGCTTCCGCTGCAAACCCCGCTGCTCGAGCAACTGACCGATGACGACGGCATCCGCGCGGGCTCCAGCCCTCGCTACCGGCTCTACAGCCGCATCATGCCGCGTCGCGCCGATGGCCTCGATCGCACACTTGGCATGGTGCGACTCAAAGGGGGCGACATCGTGCGGACGAACCTTGTCGATCGCCCCATCACCGTGACCCCGCTGGCGAAGGAGGGGGAGGAGCCACCGAGCCCGCTGACGATCGAGGCGAACCAGATTCGCCGCCTGGCCGTCCTGCAAAAGTCGATCACCCGGAATGTGGAGCTCGACAGTCTGCGGCACTGCTTGTTCGTTGGATTCCTGGACACGGGGATCTTCGTCACACCCGAGTCGTCCCTCACGGCCGACGCGGAGGGCTTCATCCGCATCGACTTTCAGGGGGATGGCTGGTCGGCCGACCCCGATGGAATCCATATCCCCCCACCGACCAAGCGCCCCTTGAACGAAGGTTTCCGCTGGGGTTCGGTGCTGGGTCGGGTCGGCCCGGCCGGCAACCATTGGTTTGCCGGCAAGCACGTCGACAAATCGGACCTGACCACGGGACGGCTCTACTTCGTGATTAGCGAGAGTCACCACTGGGAGAACAACATCGGCAGTTATCGCATGAAGATTGTCGTGAAGAATGGATTTGATGTGGGGGAGGCGTATTGAAACGCCCGTGGTGGTCGCCATCGATCGGCGCCTCCAATCGCCGCCCGAGTGACCCGCGACCGCGCCGATTCTCATTCTGATAAATAGAGCCCCCTCGGCCCTTCGGCGCGGCGCGATGCCGCATCCGAACAGGGTGTGTGTCTTGTTTCAACCTTCCATTCGGGTCAGGATCACGAAAGCACGAGATCACGAAAGTGGTGATCGCCGAATCGGCGTGGGGAGTCAGCACAAGACCTTCACTGAGACGGTTTCGTGCTTTCGTGTTTTCGTGATCCATACCGTCCCAAGGGTGTGTGTCTTGTTTCAACCCGGCGACCTGCCTCGGGATGGCTGCTCGAAGCGTACGTTCTTGAAGAGATCGTGATTGAGCAGCAAAATCATCCATAAGAATTCCCAACCCCTCGTTGACATTCCGTCATCAGCTCGCATCGAGGCAACAGAAAATGTCTGTTCGTTGGAATGAAGGTAGAGTCACCATTTTTGAAGATGCACTCGAAACAAAAGGCGTGCCAGAACTTGGGAATACTCTCCAGTTCGCAAGCAGAGGCAGTAAACGCGGCAGTTCTGCTACGGAAGTCGTGGCCAGCATGCTTTCTCGACTTACGAAATCCGAGCGCAACCGAATACATGGGATTGAACTATATAGAACGTCGCGCATTTCCGATCTGTCCATCTTCCACGTACTTCCGAAGTTGAGCAGATTTTCGATCGAAACGAATGCGGTCAAGCAGATCGAACCGCTGCAAAAATGGAAACGCTTTGATCGCGTGAGCATTGACGCGTATCGACGAACTTATTCACTCAGCGCGCTCACTCCGATTCTGATAAAGAATCTATCGGTCAATGTGTATTTTGAAGAAGATATCGCCATCATCAACGAGCAGCGCGGCTTGACCTCGCTGGGAATTGGCGGACGGTTACCAAAGATTGCACTGGATAATAGCGACATATGCGGTCACATTGCATTCCTGCGAGCCAAGACCACCGAGCTTTGCGTTGCTCAGCCGTTCGATGAATTGTGGATCCGCGAATGTCCGCAGTTGACCGAACTCAGAATCAATAGCGTGAAGAAAATCTGGATCGTGAACAAGGGGGACATGGATTGGAGCCGGCTTGGCCAGATCGACGGGCTTTACGACCTCTCTATCGAACGACTATCGGCCGAGAGCTCGCTCGAGTGGATCCCCAGTTGCCAATCGCTAAAGACGCTTCGCATCGCTCGCCTGTCGAACGCCAAGGGAAACGAAGAGAAGTTCATCAACACGATGCTGGCCTGCGATCGATTAAGCGGCGTGAAGGTGTCGAGTGGGCTAAGCAAGGCGACTGCCTTGCGGTTGTCTCAAGAGAACCCGAGCATGATCGTCTCCGACGGCGACAATTCGTACGTTGATGGCAATGTGTTACCGTACCATGAGTTTCACCGTCGTACGGATTGAGAATTGAACCACGCAAAAACGGTTTCGCCTGTGAACCACGGTCCAAAAGGATGCGAACGGGGTGCGTGTCTTGTTTCAACCTGTTTCAACCTTCTTGAAGGGAAAGCTGGTTAGCACCCCCCACGATCCGGAGGATCGAGATACGTTGAAAAATGCCTTGTCTGGCGCGATTTTCGATTTTCTGCGAACTTCTTGGTCGAAATTGGGCACCGCCCGGTATAGATTCGCGTTTGTGCCTCGAAGTAGGTCCGTGGCCGCTGGCCCGGACCTTGCGCGCATGGAGAGTTTGCACTCGCTTCAAGGTTCCATCCGGCAGATGGAACCTACCAGATCTTTGGCAACTCGAACCCACCACGATGCCCGGGCAAACAAGCCCAGGCTACGGTCAT
>CAZYQQ010000083.1:0-23944 GCA_964650265.1 uncultured Planctomycetaceae bacterium | reverse complement strand
ATCTCGAGGACGAGAAAGGAGAAGGAACGTGGTTCCCCGCCGAGTCGGCCGGTTCCCGAGCTTTCGGCGAAATGCCCCTTGCCCGCACAATCATGCAGAAAGGGGACGATTTTCGCGACCCCTTCCGACGCGGGGAGCGGCTGCGCTATGCGACCGACCTGGCAAAAGGTTTTGGCGACCCCAAGGTGAAGTTCATTCGCGAAGAAGTCGATTGACGGCAGTGCCGCCAAAGTCCGCCCCTCAAGACGTCGATCGACGAAAGTCTTACCGCTAGCGGGCAAAAACTTTCCAAGCAGGTTCTCCTGGCAAGGCCGTTTGGCAGCCAGACGACCGAGCAAGCTCAGCCTGAATTGGCTGGAAAACCGGCCAACTTCAGCCCCTTCTCGCTCAAGCCGCTGCTGTTAGCGATTTTCCAGAGCGATTGGCACGCAAATCGCACTAACATCGACACGAGCGAGGGCCTTCCGTTGGAGGTGATCTCGCGGAGGCGAGACCCCGGCCGATTCGCCGATAATTCAACGCCGATTCTGATGGAGCGCAACAGCAATGACCACACTCAGCAAAGCCAACACGAGCCCGATCATTTCCAAGAGACGAGAGCAAGTTCGCCGCGAATGGTCGACGACCGAACGGCAAATCCGCAAGATCACGGCTTCACTTGTTCAGCAACAATTGTATTTGCGCATCGTCAGGCGGGATCGGTCGATGGCCGATTAGCCGATCACCCTGTGGTACGCCGTTGAGATTTTCCTCCCGGTGTGCCGGCTTTTCCCGTGTGCGGACCCTGTCGGCGGCGAGGTTTGGCCTGCCCCGCAGTCGCCAACGCCGGCTCCGAGCGACGTTGGCCCCCTTTTCGATTTTTGGGTCGCGCTCCCTGACTTTGGTCGAAGCGGGGCTTGGACGATGGCCGACGTGCCGGTGCCGCCTGCACAGCCTCGGTCACTTCGAAGCCCGTCACGGTCGGTTCGATCTCGATCGCTCGATTCATGAGCCGTTCAATTTGCCTGAGCAGATTTCGCTCGTCTCCCGCACAAAACGAAACGGCTGCGCCAGACGCTCCCGCCCGGGCCGTTCGCCCGATGCGGTGGATGTAGGTCTCGGGGACATCGGGCAAATCGAAGTTGACAATGTGGGACACGCTATTGATATCGAGGCCTCGTGCCGCGATGTCGGTTGCCACCAGCACGGGTGGGTTCTTGCTCTTGAATTCCTCCAAGGTCCGGGATCGCGCGCTCTGGCTCTTGTTGCCATGGATTGCCGCCGCCCGAACGCCTGAGTTCTTCAGGTGTTTGACGATTTTGTCGGCACCGTGCTTAGTACGACTAAACACCAAGGTTCGCGACCGGGGAGTCTCTTTGAGAAACCAAGTTAGAAGCTCGGCTTTTCGCTTGCGGTCCACCAGGTGAACTGTCTGCTTGACCCGCTCGGCGGGTGTCGCCACGGGGGCCGATTGGATCGCCACCGGCTCGTCGAGCCACTGGGCGGCCAGCTTTCGAATGGCGTCGGGCATGGTTGCCGAGAACATGAGTGTCTGGCGCTTGACGGGAACCGCCGCGACAATTCGCTTGAGCGCTGGCAGAAAGCCCATGTCGAGCATCTGGTCGGCCTCGTCGAGCACGAGGATTTCGATTTTCGATAGATCGATATAACCCTGCTCCATGAGGTCCAGTAGTCGGCCCGGGGTGGCAACCAAGACATCCACTCCATGGCGTAGCGCCTTGACCTGGTGGAACTGCGAAACTCCCCCATAGACCACCGTATGCCGGAGTGGGGTGAATCGCCCGTAGCGGCCAAAGCTCTCGTCGATCTGCGCCGCGAGTTCACGAGTGGGAGAGAGCACGAGGGCTCGCAAAGCGCGCGGTTTGGGCCCTTGTTTGCGGCCTCGTCGATCCGCCGAAGCGGGCGCTTCCGCATGTTCGCGCTCGGGTCGCGATCGCATCAGCCGGTCGAGCGTGGGAAGCGTGAAGGCAGCGGTCTTGCCCGTCCCCGTTTGCGCGCACCCCATGAGATCGCGGCCCGTGAGGGCTACGGGAATGGCTTGGCACTGAATGGGGGTGGCCGTCTCGTATCCTAGGGCTTCGACAGCGCGAAGGGTGGAGTCGGAGAGGCCGAGTTGATGGAACTTCATCAGGAATCTGTTTCTTTCTGCTGGCAAGCAGGCCGGTCGCTGTGCGCAGACCTGCATCGTGCCAGTCGTGGAGCACCTCAATGGTGCTAACCCGGTGGAAGGCCGCGGCCCTGGTCAACATGACCAAAGGATTTCCTGGGCACGCAGAGGCGCCAGGTGCGGCCATAAGGGGCAAGAGATCAATCGCGGTCGAGAGGACTCAGTGGGCTTGTAGCCTTGAGTCGGGGCGTCGATCGATGTCAACCGGTCGCCTGGGTCGAACTTGAGTGAACAAGCCGGCAACTGCTGCCGGCACGTCTCACACCTTCATTTGTCTCAGATACTATAGAGTAAATCGCATGTCGGGCAAGGGAGAATCGAGTCGAACTCAAAAAATTGAGCGAAATCGCTGTTCCCCGCGACGACTTTCGGGCTCAGTCACTACAGGCATTCATCGCGGCATACCCCGATGACGTGAGGGAGTAGGCCCCCTTGAAGCTCTCCTTAACGAGCATTTCCATCTCGGTAAGGTGGATCAGAGCCGCCTGGTTCTGCTCGAGGCCTGGGCCATAGAAGCAGAGCATCCGGTACGGTGTCATCAGGTAACGGCGAAACGTCGCAAAGACGGCTTGCTCTGACTTTGTGAACGTGATGCGTTCGCCCGTATTGCTCATGAAAAAGGCAAGGGGTATCGCTTCGGCCGCTGACTTATTCATCGGAAGATTCCTCTTGGGGATCGGGGGTGAATTGGCCAGCATCCTCGGGGGCCTGCTCCTTTTTCTTTTGGCGTACTTTTCGCTTCTCTTCTGCCTTGCGCTTCTTCTCGAACTCGCGCTGCCGTTTCTCGAAAGTATTCTGGTTTTTAGCCACGGCAATCCTCGGGTTTTTGTTGAGATCGAGCTGACTTGTGATAGCCAATTCGTGACAGTCAACACGCGAAAAGCGGCGACCTCTGCAAGTTCCCACTGGAACAGTCGGGACAACAGTCGTCGACGATTTTAATACCGTCGGCCTCGCCCTCCACCATAGCCACCGCCTCCACCTCCGCCTCCGCCACTACGGCTTTCGCGAGGTTTCGCTTCGTTGACCGCCAGTGGCCGGCCACCCTGGCGCGAATCGTTCAGTCCCTGAATCGCCGCTTGGGCCGCCGCATCGGTTCGCATTTCGACAAAACCGAAACCCTTGCTCCGCCCGGTATCCCGGTCGGCAATGACTTCCGCACTCTCGACTTCGCCATACTCGCTGAACATCTTCTCCAAATCGGCACTGGAAACTTCATAGCTGAGGTTTCCGCAGTAGAGCTTCTTACCCACAATCATTCCTCCGGCTTGAGAACAGGGCGCGTCATGAGGCAATAGCGGCCCAAAGAACAGGTCGACGTGGCGACCTACCAGGCGGACGGGCGAAAGAGCGTGGGACCGGACGAACCGGAAGCGCGGTCGTGCTCGACTGACCAACCGACGGCAATTGTACCCGTTTGGACGCCAGCGAGATACCCCCCAAACGCGCGCCATGAGTGCCCGATTGCGGAAAGCAACTCGCTCGACACAGCTAGCGTATGGGGATAAGGCGCACCTCGCTCGCACGCTCGCGGCGAGACTGGCTCCGAGGCGGAACAGATGATTCGTCCCCCAAAAGTGGCCAGCATATTAGCCTTTGCGTGTGACCCGGGTGTAAACTGTTGAGTAGGTGAAGTCGCCACGGACCACATCTCAGGAGAAATCGCAGTGAATACCTTGCTTACCTCCCCATTGGCTCTCGTCCTCCTCACCCTGCCGCTCGTTGGGCAGGCTGAAGAAGTCTCACCGGCATCCGATCCGGCTACCAAGACCTCCCCACAGGAGTTCATTCGCGTGAGCGACGATGGCACGCATTTCGTAACAGCCGAGTCGGGCAAGCGATTTATCGTTTGGGGCGTCAACTACGACCACGACGGCCCGGGGCGTCTCATGGAAGACTACTGGCACGAGGAATGGTCAACAGTTGTCGAGGATTTCAAGGAGATCAAGGAACTTGGGGCCAACGTCGTTCGCATCCACCTGCAACTTCCCAAGTTCATGAGTTCGCGCGAGACACCAAACCAGCAAAACCTCGATCAACTCGCTCGGCTGGTCAAGCTGGCCGAAGAGCTCGGCCTCTATCTCGATGTCACGGGGCTCGGGTGTTACCACAAGCAGGATGTCCCCCCCTGGTATGACGAACTTGACGAGCAAGCACGCTGGGAGGTGCAGGCGAGATTCTGGCAGGCCGTCGCCGAGGTCTGTCGCGACAGCCCGGCGATCTTTTGCTACGACTTGATGAACGAGCCGATCCTTGGCGGTGGCGAGAATCCCGGCGAATGGTTGGCGGGGAGCCTGGGGGACAAGCACTTCGTCCAGCGGATCACGCTCGATGCCGCCGGCCGCACCCGAGAAGAGATTGCCGCCGCATGGGTCAAGACGCTCACTTCGGCGATTCGCGAAATCGACAATCGCCACCTGGTTACGGTTGGCGTGATTCCCTGGGCACAAATATTCAAGGGAGCCAAGCCGCTGTTCTACGCCCCAGGTGTGGGAGACTCCCTCGACTTCGTCAGCGTTCATTTCTACCCCAAGAAGGGCGAACACGAGCACACGTTGGCGGCGCTCAAAGTCTACGACATCGGCAAGCCGCTGGTCATCGAGGAGATCTTCCCGCTGCAAGCCGGGTTGGAAGAGACCGACAAGTTTATCGAGGCGTCGCGGGAATTCACCGATGGTTGGATCAGCTTCTATTGGGGAACGACTATCGATGAATACGCCGCCGACAAGACGATTGCGGGTGCGATGATGCGGGAATGGCTTGTCTACTTCAAGCAGCAAGCGGACGCAATGAAGAACCCCGCGGAGGAACCACAGCCTAATCGCTAATCCTGGCGTGACGTGCCAGATAGTCGACCACATGCTCTGCCGCTTGTTCGCCGCTGGCAATGCATTGGGGTACTCCAACCCCCCGATAGGCGTTGCCGGCAAGAAACAGGCCGGGATTGGCCGCCTGGCGCCCCTCGATGGCGGCAACTCGATCGAGATGACCCACATGATACTGCGGCATGCTCGCGGGCCAACGGGCAATGCGGACGAGCTGAGGCGAACCCGTAAGGCCCAGCAGATCGGCTAGTTCCGCTTGCACGAGTGCCAGCAGGCGATCGTCCTCCAGTTGCGCCAATTCCGGTTGCAGCGCCCCACCGACAAACACGCGCAGCAGGCTGTGCCCCTCGGGCGCGCGGCCCGGAAATTTCTGGTTGGCCAGGCTGACCGCGATGATGTTCCTCCGTTCGACCCTGGGGATTACGAACCCGAAACCATCGACTGGCCGGGAGATTTGTCGATTGGCGACTCCGAGCAGAACGATCGACGCCCCCGCGTGAGGGATCTCGCCAAGGAGGCCACTCAACTCCTGATCCTGCTCCTTGAGCATGCCGCAGGCGGCGGGAGCCGGTGCCGCGATGACGACCGCTGTAAACGATTCTGCCTCCCCGGTCGTAAGCTTCACCTGCCACTCCCCATCGCCCCCTCTTGCCACGCGACTCACAGGCGAGTCGGTCCGCACTCTCTCGCGCGGTAGCCGTGCGACAAGTCGCTCGACAAGCTGCTGCATCCCTTCGCGGAGGGTGACGAATTTTCCATAGCGTGCGCCGCTTTCCGTCTCATCCCCCCCGGAGCGATGCCGCGCGGCGCGCCACAGGCTGCCATATTCCTGCTCCTGTGCCACGAATTGCGGCATTGTCGCCTGCATGCTGAGTCGATCGGGATCGGCCGTGTAGATGCCCGCCACCAACGGCTGAACCAGTCGCTCGAAAACCTCGCTCCCCAGTCGTCGTCCGACGAAGCTCGCCACGCTCTCGTCGCTGGTCTCCTTGCGCGCGGGGATGAATCGCTCGCAGGCGAGTCGCAATTTGCCGCGCAAACTGAGCACTCGGCTGATGACGACGGGCCAGACCTTGTGGGGCGACATCAAAACGAAAGCCTCGGGGACCGGCAACACGCGACCGTTGCGGACGACGAGCGCGCGGCGACCCTGGGGATTGGTCGGAATCAGGTCCTCCGCCAGGCCAAGTCGCTCGCACAGATTCACCCCCGCCGGAATGGTCGTGATGAAGCTGTCGGCCGCCCGCTCGAGCAGGTACCCATCGATCCGCTCGGTCTGCAGAATTCCGCCGACTCGCGGCGATCCTTCGAATAGCGTCACTTGGATGGTTGGATCGAGTTCCGTTAGCCGATGCGCCGCGGCCAATCCGCTGATGCCGCCGCCAACGATGGCGATGCGCCGAGTGGGCTGGCGAGTGGAAGATATCGGGTCGGGTCGGGAGTCGCTCATCCCTTCCGTTATCGACTCCGGAATCGTGGCATTCAAGCCGCTGTTTACCAAACCTGGTTGGCCGACGGCGAATACCACCGGGGGGCCGGCTTGCCTCCGAAACGCCATTCCGCCCCAAAACTCAAGGTGAAGTTGTTGAGCGTGCGGGTTCCATTCTGCCCAAAAGCCAGATTGTCGACCAATTCGGCGCGCCAGGCCATCCAACGTTGCGACTGATACTTGATCCCGAACCCGAAGGGGATCGTGAACAGAGACGCGTCCTGGTCCAGATCCTGGTCATTCACATACTCGAAATCGGTGAGCCCCAGACCGAGCCGGTAATAGGGACGCACCTTCGAGTCGCCCCACGGGTAGTACATCAGACTGAGATCGTAGATGAACATGTTGCTGCTGTCGGGTGGATCGGCCATGGTCCCACTGCCGATCGACGGGGTCGACCAGGTGACTCGAGCCTGGGTTCCCCAATAGTGATCCCAGTCCCACCCCAGGTGAATTGCTCCCATGAGATCGTTGTTCGCCCGCACGTGGGACGCGACTCGACCCGCCATGAGGAAGGCCCCTGTTTCGAACCCCACTTCGTAGGGCCGGTTCAGCCAGCTTGTACCTTGAAGGGGTTGCCCCTTGCCGATGTAACGGCCATCGGAGGAGGAGTGGCGAAGGTCGATAAAAGTCCCGGGCAAGATCAACGCGGGCAGGCCACCGTGCCACAGAGAGCCTGTCCCCCATTCCGAGTCGGTCGCATACTCTCCCTCGGGAATGTCGCAGCCGGGCTCGCGATCGGCATCCGTGTCGCCGTAGGCTGCAAATCCGTCTGGCGGTGGGTCGAACTGGCCGCCATCCGCGACTTCCAGATACTGGCCGCGGCAGGGGGACATGCCGAGGCAGCCGATCAAAAGCAGCCAGATCAGCGCAACGAGACTCGCTGAGCAAACTTTCATGAGGGCCGACTCGAACATCAGTGACTGGGGGGAGACACCCCTGGGGAAAAGTGGGGCGGAGTATGGCAAACCGACCCGGTCGAGTCAATGCGATCGGTCGCGTCCGACGAGCGCGTGCTAGCGTGTCGAGCATGAAGTCGAGATGACTGGCGGCCCGCCATGCTTTAAACTCGTGGCGTGAACGATCTTCGCCGAAAACACCGACTCACTCCCGCTGCCACCCGCCCCTGCTTGCGGGTGCTGGCAGTGGGGGATATCGACCATCCCGACTTTACGGTGGCCTTGGCGACCCTGGAAGCCGAGTCGGAGCTGACTCGGCTCTCCCCCTCATCGCCAACTCCCGCAATGTGGGATTTGCTGGTGGTCTGCCAGTCGCGGCCAGGAAGCGTCGATCGAGAGTCCCTGGTCGCAGGGCACTGCCAGAACCCGCTGGCCGGCAGGTTCGCACTGCTGGGAAGCTGGTGCGAAGGGGAAACTCGAACAGGCCAACCTCTCAGCGGTCTGACACGCTTGTTTTGGTATCAATTCCCCAGTTGGTGGAAGTTGACGCACGCGGCCTGGGTCGAGGGGAGGCCGACCGATTGGCATTGGCCTGTGGAGCGCGTCACTCAGTTGCCGGAGACTCCCGCCAGAGCCGATTTCGTGGCTGTCGTCTCACCCGACTACGCCTCTGCCTCAAGCTTGATCGACCTGTTCGAGTCGGTGGGAGGAACTGCCTGCTGGTGTCCTGAAGATGCCCCATGGCCCAAAATTCCCCATCCCACGGCCAGCATCTGGATCGGAGGGATGCTACTCGATCGCGAGGAGGCCTCGCTTCGCCGCACTCGCGCGCAGCTCCCCCCCGATGTCCCCCTGGTCGTTCTGCTCGATTTTCCTCGCAGAGAAGCGGTCATCACGGCGATGCGTTTGGGAGCGACCGCCGTCTTGGGGAAGCCATGGCGGGTCGACCAGTTGCTTGCCGCGCTCCAACCAGGTTTCACCAATGCGTCAGTTGGGGGCCAGGAAGTTGCCGAACACGATCTTGGCGATCACCAATAACTTCGGCCCAGGAGGGGAGGCTATTCCCAGTCCAAGATTTCGACCCGCACGATCTCCCGTTTCCAGCCTGGCTCGTGGATGGGCCAGCCCTGGATTCGCAGCGGGCCAGCGGAACTGTCCACCTGATCTCGCTCGACTGCGACCCCCAACCGATGGCAGTCCTGCCACGCCTCGGCTTCCTGGGGCAAGAGGTTTCCCACGGCGAATCGGCGGTTGGTACGGCGCCAGGTTGTCTTCCCCTGGTCGAACAGGGTGACGACAACCGGTGGAGGCATATCAAGCATCCGCCGGGCGATCAGCTCGTGGCTGGCCGTATCGAAGTCGTGTTTAAGCTCCAGGAGGTCCCAGCGGCAGTCGGCGGCAATCTCCTTGAGCTTCGTGGTGGGAACCAGCAGCCGGCCCGCGATCGCGTTTGCCACTTTTTCGCGCGCTGTGGCTGGGACGTCGTAGGGCAAAATCCCCAGTCGTTCGAAGAGCCGGGGGGTGGCAAACTCCCCGATTTCGTGGGCCAGCGAAAATTGCAGCCGTTCGTAGCGTTCCTCTTCTCCCAGCAGGATGACGGCGGAGTTCCTCGCCGCGGCATCACACTCCACTCGCACCAGAGCTGCCCGGCTGGGCAGGCAGTGGTCGTGAGCCACCGACAGCCCCAGGCGCATCGCCACCACGGCCGCGTCGATCGGTGGGTGTGTGACGCCGCACTCCCAGAGGATTTCCTCGGCACAACGGTCGAGTGCCCTGTTTGTTTCTTCCGCCGTCAGTTCGTCCCACATGCCCGATACCTCCAGATTCCTGGCCTCACGCTCGATTTAGTGTACTTAAGTACATGATACCAAGCCCGAGCCCCAGTGCAAGCAGAATTCCGGCAGATTGGCTCCCTCCCCGGGCAGTCCGCAATCTCCTACGATAAGGGGTTCCTTTCCCCTCCCTGAACTTTGCGACCCCCTCGACGTGATACCTCTCCCACTTGCCGCTCCCGCGCCGGCCGGGCCTTCGAAGGGCAGCTACACCTTCGTCAGCCTCGGCTGTCCCAAAAATCTCGTCGACAGCGAGCGAATGCTCGGCCTGCTCCAGCTCGATGGCTACCAGTTGGTCCAATCCGCCGACGATGCCGATTTTGCCATCGTCAACACCTGCGGGTTCATCGAGGCCGCCCGCAACGAGTCGTTCGCGGCGATCGACGAGATGCTCGCCCTGAAGGCGGCGGGCAAGCTCCAAGGGGTGATCGTCAGCGGTTGTCTTGCCGAGCGGCAAAAGGAGAGTCTGCTCCGCGACCGCCCGGGAATCGACCATCTGGTGGGGGTGTTTGGCCGCGAGGAGGTGACGAAGGTCGCCGACCGCCTCATCGGGGGGCTCAACGAGCAACGGTGGGTGTTCAACCCAGCCCCCGTGCGTGCCTTGCCCGACGACCAGCGACTGCGGATCACGCCCCGCCACTTCGCCTACCTCAAGATTTCCGAGGGGTGCGACCGGCTTTGCACCTTCTGCGCGATCCCCAAGATGCGGGGCAAGCACGCCACGAAGCCGATGGAACAAGTGATCGCCGAAGCGCGGGAACTCGCCGCCGACGGGGTTCGGGAGCTGGTAATCGTTGCCCAGGACACGACCTATTACGGCATCGACCTGTACGGCGAGCCCCGGCTGGTGGAACTGTTAAAACAGCTCGAACAGGTGGAGGGAATCGAGTGGATTCGACTCATGTACCTCTACCCGATGTATTTCACCGACGAGTTGATCGACCTGGTCGCCGGATCGCGTAAGATTCTGCCCTATCTCGACATGCCGCTGCAACACATCAACGACAGGCTGCTCAAGCGGATGCAGCGTCGCGTGAACCGCGCGGCCACCATCGACCTGGTCCACAAACTGCGCGATCGCATCGATGGCCTCGTGCTGCGATCGACCTTCATCACCGGTTTTCCGGGCGAGACCGACGCCGAGTTCGAGGAATTGGCTCAGTTTATCGCCGAGGAGCGATTCGAGCGGCTTGGGGTGTTCACCTATTCCCACGAATCCGACACGCCGGCCGCGCGACTGCCCGACCCGGTTGACGAGCCGATTCGCGCGCAACGGCGCGACACGCTGATGGAGCTTCAGCAGGGCATTGCCTTCGATTGGGCCGAGCGGCAGGTGGGGACGCGGCAACGTGTGCTCATCGACTCGCCCGTACCGGGCGAGGACCATGCCTGGATCGGTCGGACCACGGCCGACGCGCCCGATGTCGACTGCGTCGTCTACATCACCGCCGAACGCCTGGTGCCGGGAGAGTTTGCCGAGTGCGAGATTGTCGCGCGTAGTGAGTACGACCTGGTGGGAGTAGCGGTCTAGCGAGGCAAGCAGGGAAAAGGGGAGTCATGTCAGCCGATTCAACGCGTTCCAGTAGCGAATCCATAAGTCCTACCGCGACTTCCTCACCGGTGCCGCCGTCGATGGCCACATCTCCTCCAACCGTCTGGAATCTTCCCAACCAACTTTCGGCCGCGAGAATCGTCCTCTCGATTGCCTGTTTCTTTGCGATCGTCAACGGTTGGTATCTGGCCTCGCTGATCCTGTTCCTGGTGGCCGTCGCCACCGATTGGCTCGATGGCCAACTCGCGCGGCGATTCGGACAAATCACCCAGCTTGGTCGCATCCTGGACCCCTTTGCCGATAAGGTGATCGTGTGCGGCACCTTCATCTTGCTCGGAGGGATCGAGGGTTCGAAGATCGCCGCCTGGGTTGCCGTCGTGGTGACCGCTCGGGAGCTGCTGGTGACTGCCTTGCGCGGCATCTGTGAAGGACAGGGGAGTGATTTCTCTGCCAAATGGATCGGGAAGTGGAAAATGGTGCTTCAGTCGCTTGCCATCGCACTGAGCTTATGGCGATTGAGCCAATATCCCATCGACATGGCCCCCCCGCGGTTCGACTCGCTGCTGCTGCTCGTGGTGACGGCCGCAGTGCTCATCACGGTTTATAGCGGGTGGGTTTACGTACGCCGGGCAATCGAACTGCTCAACCCACCGGCGCCGTAGCCCCTTTCTTGTCCAACGTTTCGAGCTGCGGCACCTTGGCGGCTCGAGCGACCCATACGGTTTCCCTCATATGGTCCAGCTTGTCGGAATCATCTCGCTGCTCGTTGGGCTGCTAATTCTGGCCGGCTTGGGAAGCGGCTTCTATTTTGTCTGGCGGCTCCTGCGATACGGGCAAGTCCTTCCCTACAGGCCGCGCCGACGAGTCCCCTGGGGCTTGTGGGGGGTGCTCGTGGCGATGGTCGTCACGTTCCTCTCGGTCGTGAGTGCTATTTCCTTGCGGGTCAATGCCTCTGCCGATGCGGATTCCCCCGCGACCACTGCGGGGGAGTTTGCCGAGGGAATGCTCAGGGTAGCGGCCATTTATCTCATGATCGCGGCTGGGCTCGTCGCACTGCTCGTCAGCCTCTGTCGCGCACGTTTAGAGGACCTTGGCTTACCGCGATCGTTACGCGAATGGGGCTCCGACACCGGGCTCGGCCTGCTGCTCGGATTTGCCTTGATTGTCCCCATCTACATTCTCCAAGTGCTGAGTGTCGGGTTGCTGGGGGTCGATGCCTCCCACCCGATCCTCAATCGCATCGAACAGGGCCCCGATATGCTGGTGATCGTTGGGGCGCTCCTGGCCGCGATGATTGTTGCGCCCATTTTCGAGGAAATCGTCTTTCGCCTGCTATTGATCGGGGCTCTCGAGCGGTGGGAAGACGAAACCATCGATTGGCCCTATAGCGAACCTGCCGGACGATGGAGCGCGCCCTCTTTCGCCATCGGCGACGAAGCGGCTCCCCCCTTGGGCCTACCAAGTAGCAGAGACTTCGAGTCGCCCCTTGCGAGCACGCCGGACGTTGACCTTGCGCTCGACGACGATGTGGGGCCACCTCTGGTCGCGCCAGGGGCCGTCGTGGGATTGAACCATGGGTGGTTTCCCATCTTGGTTTCCGCCTTCCTCTTTTCCTTGGCCCATCTGGGGCTGGGGCCGAGCCCAATTCCCTTGTTCGTGTTCGGCATGATTGTCGGCTACGCCTATCAGCGGACGCACCGCTTGATCCCCTGCATTGTGGCGCACCTGGTGTTCAATGGCATTTCCATTGGCTTGCTCGTCGCCTCCTTGCTCCTCGCGGGTCAGGCCCAGCAGTGACGAACCGATGTCCGAATCGCTTGAAGTGAGTCCTCATCCCCAAGGCGCCTTGATCCAAGTCAAGGCGCGGGCCGGCGGCAGCCGCAACGCCGTGACCGGGGTCGTCAGCGGCGCCCTGCGGGTCTCGGTGACTCAGATTGCGGAGGGGGGCAAGGCGAACCGTGCCATCGTCGCGGTGCTGGCGGACTATTTCGGCTGTGCCAAGGGGCGCATCCAAATCGTCAAGGGAGACAAGTCGTCGCAGAAGTGCTTCCTCCTCGTCGACTGGACTCTCGACGAAGTCAAGCAGCGCCATGCCGCGCGCACGTCGGGATAGCCGAGTCTCTGGCCCTTGGTCCCTGGCCCCTTACGCCGCGTCGAGTGCCCGGCGGTGGCCGGCCCAGCGGACCCACTTGGTGACGCGCCCCAAATCGGGAGGGGCCGCGCCGCGTAGTTGGCGGGCCCCAGCGGGGGTAGCGCAGTACGACTTCACAAATTCCCACAGCTCGTTCGCCTTGGCCTTGGCGATTTCTTCCGCCGAGGTGAACCCGCTCCCCACCAGGACTTGAGCGTCGCGGGCGAGCAACTCCGGCACGCGGCACATGAGCTGCGCTTCGTGTTGCCAGGCGACAACCCCCTCGGGGGCGACCTTGGGATCCCCGAGCCGCGTCGAGGTCTCCTGGGGATCGGCGGCGAGAAGTTGGGCCACCATCTTGATGCCAATCTTCTGGAGCCGTTTGGCCATCTTGGGGCCGATGCTCGGAGCCTCGGCTACGGCGCTCGATCGGTGGAGGCGGAATCGCAGCGAGCGCGGCGTGTCGGCCTTGTGGGCCGACAGGCTAGCCGCGTGTGCCTTCGGCTTCGATGGATTGCGACTCGGTTTGGAGCGCGACGCAGAACTTCCCTTCGAGGGGGCCGCTTTCTCGGCCTGCCGGCGATGGAGAGTGGCGATCTCGAGCGAACGCTGTTCAAACACCTTCCAAGCCCGCGATTGCTCCCATCGGGCGCGGCTTGCGGCGGCATCGGCAATCCATTGGGCCACTGTCTCATTCGACACGCTGCCGAGCCGCTTGCGCGCCCGCTCGCCCGCCGGGGAAGCTTGGTATTGGCCGATGGAACTCGTCAGCTCGCGGGCATTGGCCGCCGCAAGCTGCTCGGGTCGGAAAATGCCGACGACCGTCAGGAGCTGCGCCTGCTCAAGATCGAGATGAGGAACAAACGTCAAGAGCGCGGCGTGCGACTGCCACAGCTCGACCACCGGGGGAGTCACCTCCTGGCGGCCGATGCCGCTGGCGATCGTCTCGGGTTCGGCCTCGATGAGATCCCCCACCGTGCGAATCCCCAGCCGACCGAAGATCCCCTGGTCGTCGGCGCCGAGCACTGGGAAACGCTCCACAGGATCGTCGGCTAACAGCGTGAAGGGTTCTTCGGGGGCTTCGATCGTGCGGGCAACGGCCACCCGGGTTGTCTCGGGAGCCACGACGACACGAGTCGCCTCGGCAGGGTCCTCGACCAGCCGCGAATGACGTAGCCAGTCGCACACCCCCTGGCCCGCGGCGCGCCAGCGGTCGAGGGCCATCGTGTTGGTGGTGAAGACGACGACCTGATGCCCGGCCCGGGCGAAGTCGTGGAGCACCAGGGCCAGTATGGCGGTCTCTTGTGACGAAAGTCCCGTGAACGGTTCGGCCAGAACGAGTGGCAGCGGGGTCCCCCACCGCGCGACGGCCGCCACCGCGGCCAGGTGGAGGCTCACGGCCAGCAGCAGGTGGTCGCTTTCCGAGAGGTCCTCGGCGCTGCTCGCTTCGCCATGGCGATTGACGACCTCCGCACTTCGGCCCCCCTGGGTGAGCCGGACCTCGCGCAGCCGCCCGTCAGTCAGCTTGGCGAGAATTTCCGAGGCGCGCCAGGGGGCGGCGGTCGGGGCAGGAGCCACCTGGGCCGCGTTCACCCCCTGCAGTTTGCGATTGATCTCGTCGAGTTCGGCCTGCAACCGGGTCAGTACCGGATCGGTCATCAAGCGTGTCCGCTCGGAGCGAATCTGCTCGATGTGGCTCTCGATCGATCCGAGACGCTCGGTGTGAGTGGTGATTTGTGACTCGAGATCGCCGCGCTGCCGCTGGAGAGTTTCCCACCGTGCCTGGGGATGGGCCAGCGGGTGAGGAACCGTGTCGAGCCGGGCATCCCCCCCCTTGCGCGACCGCGATGTCCGTAGTCCCTCCTGGCGGCGATCGAGCAGATGATCGAGCGTCGCGCGAAGCTCGGCCTGCGATCGGGCAAGGTGGTTGGCCTCGGCGCGAAGCTGAACGCCGGTCAGTGCCGCTTCGTACTGGCCGATCAGGCGAGCCATCGTATCGATCTGCTCTCCCAGCGTGTCGACGAGCGGATGGAGCCGGGCATGGGCATGAAGGCAGACACATTCGGCCCGGCCGTCGGCGCGTGCCAGCCGGGCGACTTCGCTATCGAGATCGCTGAGCAAGCGCTCGGCCACGGCGACCGTCGCCCGCTGATCGGCGATGGGAAGGCGGGGAGAGGCTTCGTCGGGATGGCGCTGCGACAGGGTGAGCCGGACCTGGGCCTCGCGCCGCTCGAGTTCGGCAAGCATTCCGCGCCAGCGATCGATTTCCTCGTCGAGCTCCGCCAGTTCGTCCTGCCGCTGGGCGTGATGGACCTGGTCGGCGGTTCGTTCGACCAGATCGGCCAGCTCGCGATAGCGTTGCTCTGTTTCGATCTCGGCCAGCTCGGCGACCGCGCGGTCGAGCGACTGCCTGGCCGATTCGAGTGCTTCGACCAGCTCGGCACGCTGCTGTTCGAGCTCTTGGAGCTGGGTGTCGAAGGCGATGCTCGCCCGCCGCTTTTCCCCCAGCATGGTCTCGAGTTGATGCGTCAGACGATCGCGCTCGGCGAAGAGCTGCTGATGTAGAATGGCACCGTCTGCCGGGTGGTGCGGCCGGGGATGCCGCTCGAGGCGGCGCAGCTCGCTGGCCAACTCGGGGCCGAGCAACCACTCGAAGTGGCTTGCCTCCTCCCATTGAGGGGCCATCAGCCGGGCGGCGGCAGTTGGCGAGAGGGGGCCGAGCAGCCGGCGCGCCGTGTCGGGTTGGGCCATCTGCCCCTCGAGTGGGGCGACCGTAAGCCGGCGTTCGCGGCGGCCATCGGAAGTGCGGAGTTCCTCGCCCCGGCGAAGGCGATAGCGCCCGAGCGTGCTGGCCACGTCGATATAACCTTCGGCCTCGCTGCTCCCCACGAGGGGGCGACGCGCGCCGTAGAGGACGTGACCCACCAGATCGGCCAGCGCGAGGGCGAATCCCTCGCGGCGGCAATCGAGCACGTTGAGGGTGGGAGAAACATCGACGACGCGAGTCCCACGTTGGGGGGCCGTGACGGAGAGTGGTTGGTAATGTTCGAGTGCGAGGTGGTCGATTCGCATGATTCTTTCCCTTGCGTCCCTGCGGGGGTGAAGTAGGCTCGCGGCGCATCTGGCCTGGGGTGCCGAATTCGAGGCTAGATGAAGGTCCACCTTTTCTAGTCATCTCGCGTGCGCACGCGTGCAATGAGCAAGGTAACCAAATCGGGCTAATCGGGCAACGCAACTTTGCTGTCACGCGCGCTGGGTGCTAGCAATGAAGGGGGCACGTGAACCACGCGCCGTTGCCGCTACCCGGCATGGCCGATTCGCCCGCGGTCGTCACGCCCTTCGGGATAGGTCCACTGGGCGTGCCACGGGCTGGGGGGAAGTTCGTCGTGCTGCCACTCGTAGCCGACTTCTTCCGGAACCTCGGTCGCGACAATCTCCTGAACGACCGCGGGAGTCGTGACATATTCGTACTCGACCACCGGCTCCCGCTTGGGGCGGGGAGGAATACCGCGGCGATAGTGATAATCGACCGACTCGAGTTCCTCTTCCTGTGGTTCTTCGGCCACTTCTTCCCACTCGTCGACCATCGGTTCCTCCGGTTCGACCTCGGCCACCACTTCCTCGATCGCCGGCTCCTCGGCGACTTCGAGCACTTCTTCCTCTTCGGCGGCATCTTCCACCTCAAACCGGCTAGGCAACCGTCGGCAATCGGCCGACAGCTTGCGAAAGATCGCCAAAATGTGCTCGTGGCATGAAAAGACCAGCACCTGGTGCCCCTGGGCGGCGAAGTCGCACAGCACCTTGGCCGCCCGAGCGGCCCGCTTCTCGTCGTAGTTCACCAGGACGTCGTCGAGAATCATCGGGAGCTGGATCCCGCGTCGCGCGAACGTGGCGACCAGCGCCATCCGCACGCTCAAGAAAAGCTGCTCGCGCGTCCCGCGGCTCAATCGATCGACCGACAGCGATTGGCCATCGGCCTTGTCGACCAGCAGAATGTCGTTTGCCAGCGGGGTCCAAATCCGGGTGTATTGGCCTCCCGTCAATTGACTGAAGTACTCGGTCGCCTCGACGAGGGTCTCGGGTTGGCGATTCCTTTCGTAGTCGTTCCGTACCCGCTCGAGCATCAGACTCACTGTCGCGCGTTCGCGCCAGGCTTCCTGGGCACGGTCGATCTGGGCAGCGGTCTCGCCGAGTTCGCTCTGTTTCTCGGCAATTGTCGTGTCGTCGGCGAGCCGCTTCTGCTGTTCGAGCAGGCTGGCCCGCTGTTTGACAAACCCATCGAGGTCAGCCTCCACCTTGGCATGCTCGGCCGTGAGCGAGGCCCATTGACTGTCCAATGTCCCCACAACATCGGGAGCGAGGAGTGTCTGGAAATCGGCCTCCGACCCGAGCGTGCCGATCGCCGCGGCAATTTCGCGCGTCAGGCTTTCCCGCTCATGCGCCAGGCGATCGCGTTCCGCCAGCTCGGCGGCAAGTTGGCGATAGGCTAACTCGTCGTCGACGCCAGCCTTCTGGAACAGGGTCGCCCGCTTCTGTTCGAGCCCGATGGCCGCCCGGGCGTGCCGTGCCTCTTCGATCTTGAGTTCCTTGGCCCGCTCGCGGAGTTTTTCGCGGTGGGCGATATGGGCCTTTTGCATCCGGCTCTCTTCGAGCAAATGCTGGAGCTGCTCGAGCGGAGTCCCTTTGTCCAGCACGAGGCCACTTTCCTGGGCGAGCCTTTCGATCCGCGTGACGACCCGCTGGAATTCCCGCTGGCGGCGCTCCATGTCGTCCAGTCGCAGCTTCGCCTTCGATTCGAGTTGCCCGAGTTGCTCGTATTGCCCGGCGAGCAACTGCAATTCCTTGTGGCCCAGTTCCTGGGGCAGTCCAAGCGCCTTGAGCTGACTTCGCCAATCGCGTTCGGCCACGGCTAGCCGCTCGCGGGCCGAGTCGTAACGCTGCTTCGCCGAGCGACTTGCTTCGGTCGCCTTGCGGCGGTCGGTCTCCAGTGGGAGCATCTCCTCGAGTTCGGCCAGATGCCGCTCGGCCGTTTGCAAGCGGAGGACGATCGAGCCTTCGGAAACCGGTGTTTCGGCGTCGAGTCGGTCGCGCTCCTCCTTCGCCTTTTCCAATTGGTGAGCCAGCCGCTCCAGCTCGTGCTGAACGTTGTCGTACTCCTCGGCGTAACGAGCTTCGTTGGTCCACCGCAGCAGCGGGATGCCAAGGCCTACCGCTGCCAGAATCCCGCCGACCAGCCCGTAATCTCCCTGTCCCGAAAGAGGCCAGGCCGCCAGGAAGGCCGCCCCAACCGCCGTCGAGATCACCGCCAGCCCGTAGACCCGCAGTGGCATGATCTGCCCATCGAGGGTGCCGCGTGCCTGCTCCTCCAGGTCGATCGCAAGCCGGCGGGTCTGCTCGATCGACTGCTCGACTTGCAGGCGTCGCCGCAGCCGGCCGACAAGTTCTCCTGCCGACTGGACGTCGGCAGGCAGGCCAAGTTGCTCGCTCGTCGCGGTGGCCGATTCAAGTTGCGAGAGATAGCGGTCCTCTTCGCTCTGCTGGCCCTTGTACTCGATTTCGGCCGCCGCGAAATGCTTCTGTGCGGTTTCGAGGGCGCTACGCTGGGGACTGAGCTTTTCGATCTGTTCGGCACTGAGGATAAGCCGCCGGTTGGGGTCGTTGAACCACTGCTGGGCAAGCCGCCGCGTTTCGGCCTCGGCCTTGGCGGTCAGTTGTTTCGCTTCGGTCTCGTCGGCTTCGGCCTCGCGAGCCAGGTTCTCGAGCCATTCCTGCTGTTCGGCGAGCCCTTCGACCCGGCAGCAATTGTTGACGAGCACCTCGTTGATGCCGAGTTTTTCCGCCTCATCGCGAAGCTGGTGGCGTTGTCCTTTGTGGATCTCGCGTTGCCGGCGATGTTCCTCGAGGCGTTCGTTGAGCGCGTCGAGTTCGGGGATCGCATTCTTGTCGAGCGGATAGAGATCCTTGCGGAGTTCAATCCCCCGCTCGACTTCCAACCGCTTTGCCCATTGCGGCCTGATACTTCGCGCCACTTCCACGCGCCGTGCGTGCCGCTCCCGCACGCGGAGTTCTTCACGAAGAGCACCAATGCGACTCTCGATCTCGGCGATCTCGACTCCCCGCTGACACCATGCCCGGGTCTGTCCGGCCAGTTCGCCGATCTCCGCCTCGAGATGCTCCTTCTTTTCGAGCAGCCGGGCGATTTCCGATTTTGTATTGGCTTCCCCGAGCAGTTTTCCTCGCGAACTGCGGAGCCCTTGGATCACGTCGTAGAGCGAAATGCGATCGAGCCCCGAGGTGAGCCGGTAGATCCACTGGGCCGCCTCGCTCCCACCGAGAGTGCCCAGCAGTTGGATTTCGTCGAGCCCGACGGCGAAGACATTATTAAAGGTCGCCTCGTCGACATGCTCGATCGCTTCGCGAAGCAGCCGGTCTCCTTGCTGCGAGCCATCGGGAAGTTCGACCGTCACGCGGCCGTGGTCGTCATCCCCCCGATCGGCGTAGCGCGACACGACAAAGGGGCCGTCGTCGGTCGCCATCCCTAGCCGGCCACCGGGTCGTCCTCCATAGACTGGCGGCAAGTAGGCCTCGCGACGGTCGGGGGAGACTCCGTAGAGAATCGACCGCAAAAACTGCATCAAGGTCGTTTTGCCCGCCTCGTTGAGCCCGTAGAAGACGGTGACTTCCGGGGAGAGACGGCGGAGTTCCAAATTGTTCCAGACGCCGAAGCCGTCGACGGTGAGATCGGTGATTCGCATGGTGGGGGGAGCCGGAGGAGGGCGTTTGGGGTGAATGCGAGAATCGGATGGAGGAGGCTAGTCGTCGCTGCGTGCGGCCCCAATCGGGGTCAATTGCAACTCGTTGGCCGCGGCGTCGGGGAGAGTCAACAGCTCGATTCCCAGCTTCTTGGCGCTTTCGAGCAGCACTGCCCGGCGATCGAGGTTTTCCACCTCGCCGATCTCCGCGAGCGATGGGAAAGCGAATGTCGCGGGCAGGAACTGCGTCAGGTCGAGTTCCTTGGCCTCGTCTTCCTCGTATTCGCGAAGCTGCCGCAGAAAGTCGCCCAGGATTGTTTCCTGGTCGTACCATTCTTCCGGCGGAACGACGGGCGAACTGCAGCGGATGTCGACAGTCCAGCAAAGCGGGGTTCGCTTGGCGGCCCGTTTGCGAAGCCGCCCGACGAGCGAGGTCGTCGCTCCGCCGGGCCGCAATTGCGGGATCAGCGCCCCGGTCCCTCTGATGTGGAACGTTACCAACAGGTCGTTCGATTGGCTTTTGGTGCGAAGCTTGTCGAGCCGCTCATCGAGGCGGTCTTCCAGCATCTCGAGCGTCGTGCTCGCCGTTACCTCCAGCGACTCGTCGACAAAACGGAGCGAATCGGTGGCGATGAACTTGGTCGTCGTTTCCTGCTCGCCTGCGTGGATCAACGTGCAGCCGGATGGCCCCGATTCGCTGGGCGCACGTCCTTGGGGCGAACCACAGTAGTGGGCAATCCCCGGCTCCGTATCGACGGTCGCTCGCCGGTGTCGTCCACCCAGCGCCATATAGTGGACTCGATCCCCTTCGCGGCCCGCCGAGTCGCTCGTGCTGTAGGCAACCCCGGCGGTGAACAGCCCATGGGCATCGCGGTGGAATCCGCTCGCCACGACCTTGCCATCCGCGCCGCTCGAAACCCCTTGGATCTTGGCGATCGTCTTGCCGTCGCGCACCAGGTCGACCTGCTCGACACGGCCGGCGGGAAAGCGATGGACATTCGTCGGCAACTTGGCAATTGTTGGCCAGGCGTCGGGGCGATCGACAATTCCACCGGCCCAGAAGACCTTGACGCCGCGCGAGGCGAGCCGGTCGAACTGGTCCTGCAGGAACACGATCGCCCGCGGGCCACTCCGGTCGAGGTCGACGATGTCCCCCGACAGCAGTAGCGCGTCGACCCCTTCGACCAGCGCCGTCTCGACGACCTGCCTTGCGGCTGTGTAGGCCGCGTCGCGCGCGGCCGCGCGGAGTTCGTCGGTCAGATCGGTCAGCCCCGACAAGGGCTGTTCCAGATGCCAGTCGCTCGAATGAAGCAATCGTACTTCGTGGGCCATCAACGCCTCCCTGCGTCGGTGTACGGGTTGGTCAGGCCGGACCACAACCATCAAGGCATCCGGCGGAACTACCACCCCGACACAATTTACCCACAATCGCCCGACAGGCCAACTTCAATGCGCGTGGTGCTAGCAATTTGTCGGAGGGAGGGGGGAGGGGACAGGTTTCAGGGGTCAGGGATCAGGGGACGGTCAGCTTCAATGCGGGGGCTGCTTTGCTATCTCTTGGCTCCTCGCGCCGATTGGCCCCGGGCTGGCCGTCGTCGGGCGCGGTTCTCCGCCTGCCCCGTCATTTCGTAGAGGAATCGACTCGGGATCGTCTCTCGCGGCTTGCCCCACTTGCGCCGGGTGAGGGCCATCGTCATCGTCAGTTCGTCCTGGGCCCTGGTGACCCCGACATAGCAAAGCCGACGTTCCTCGGCGATTTGGTTCTCTCCCTCTTCCAGCGACCGCTTGTGGGGCAGGATCCCCTCCTCCATCCCCACCAGATAGACGAACGGGAACTCGAGCCCCTTGGCGCTGTGCAAAGTCATCAGGGCGACCGCGTTACGCGAGAGTTGTTTTTCCTTCTCGCGGCTTTCGTCCTGATTGCCCACCAACAGGTCGTCGAGGAACTGGACGATGCGGTCGGCGGTCGACTTCTTCTTCCGCTTCCCCTTAGCGTCGTAGCTGGCCGCCGCGTTGACAATCTCCTCGATCGACGACCATCGCGCCTCACGATCCTGGGGATCGTCGTACAGCCGGGCGAGTTCCGCCTCGTAACGCGTGTCGTCGACGATCCGCCGCAACAGGTCCCCCACCGACGACTGCTCGGCCTCCCGCTGCCACTTGCTCACCATCTCCCGCAGTTGCTTCGCCCCTTGCAGGGCCGTCGACGAAAGGCCCCCCGCGACCGAGGCATGTTCGAGCATCTGCCACAGCGACTCCCCCCGCGAGGCCGCCTCTGTCGAGAGCGACTTCCGCGCCGCATCCCCCAGGCCCCGCGGCGGAGTGTTGAGCACCCGCATCAACGCCGGGTCGTCGTCCGGCTCGGCCACCAGCTTGAGATAGGACAGGATATCCTTCACCTCCCGGCGATCGAAGAAGCTCATCCCGCCGATCAATACGTAGGGGACACCCGCCGTGCGAAGCGCCGTCTCGAACGCCCGCGGCTGCTCGTTGGTGCGGAACAGGATGGCGAAGTCCTTGGCCCCCTTCCCCATTCCCATCCGCCGCTGGATGTCCTTCACCACGGCTTCGGCCTCCTCGGTCTCGTCCTTGAATTGCAATATCCGTGGCGGGGGGCCTTCGTGCCGCGCGGGGCGGAGGACCTTGTCATGCCGCTCCTTGTTGAAGGCGATCAAGGTGTTGGCGTGCGCGAGGATCAACCCGCACGAGCGATAGTTGTCCTCGAGCCGCACCACCTTGGCATCGGGCCAGTCCTTGCTGAACCGCAGGATGTGGGCCACCTCGGCGCCGCGCCAGCCATAGATCGACTGGTCGTCGTCCCCCACGACGCAAAGGTTACGGTGCCCCATCGCCAGGCCACGGACGATCTCGTATTGGCTGTGATTCGTGTCCTGGTACTCGTCGATCAGCACATGGTCGAACCGCATCGCCTCCTCCCGCCGCACCGTGGGAAACTGGCGGAACAGTTCCTCAGTCAGCAAGAGCAGGTCGTCGAAGTCGACCACCCCGCGCTCCTTCAGTTGCCGCTGATACCGTCGATAGCCAGCCGCCGCCAGATGCTCGCGATCGCTCTCCGCCACCTCCATCGCCCCCTCGGGCCGCACCGAGTTCATCTTCCAGCGGCTGATGAACCCCAACAGGTCCCCCGGCTTGAGCGAATCCGCCGGGGCGCGAATCTCCCGCAAGGCCGCCCTCGCGTAACCCTCCTGGTCCCCGCGATCGCAAATCGAAAACCGCTCGGGATACCCCAGCCGCGAAGCATGCCGCCGCAGCACCTTCACGCAGAGGGAGTGAAACGTCGAAATCTCCGGAACCGCCAGCTCCTTCTTCGCACGCCCTTGCTTGAGTAACGTCCCAGCCCGCTCCTGCATCTCCCCTGCCGCCTTGCGGGTGAAGGTTACGGCGAGAATCCGCTCCGCCTTTGTCCCATGGCGAATCAGATTCGCAATGCGGTAGGTCACGACCCGGGTCTTCCCCGTCCCGGCTCCGGCAAGGACCAACAGCGGCCCCGCCAGAGTATTCACCGCATCGCGTTGGGGGGAATTGAGACCGTCGTCCATGAGCTTGCCGTACCGAGGGATGTCGCCAATGCAGGGTGGGGGGCTAATTCTAATGCCGCGCCGTCGAGGTGAGCCAGACGGGGAGGAGGTCAGAGGCTGGGGACCAGGGGCCAGCGACCGTAGCTTGGGCACATTTGCCCGAGCAGCGTGGCTCCAGTTGCCAATGAACAAGTAGGTCCGGTTTGCCAAACCGGACCTTGAAGCGAGTGCGGACCTTCCACGCAATACACAGTCCGTTTTGACAAAACGGACCCATGGAGTGGCTATACGTTCACTTAAAGGCAAGTCTACCCGAGGAGGTGGCCTGTTCGCAGCGGATAGTTCGGAGGAAGTAGGCAATCGCGCCAGACAAGGGGGTTTTCCCACTTTTCCGAGCCGTGGACGTGAGTCCACGGAGCCGCCAAATCGTAACCCGCAGCGTCAGCAAGGCGCCACCAACAAGACGCCGTCTCTTCACACTCCTCACTGACGTGTCGGGTTGGGATTGATGGCACACCATCACCACGACACCCGTCAACCGCTGCAAATCGCCTGGGCAAGCCCAAGCGTCCGGGCTTGCGCCATCACCATCCGACTTTCGTGATTTTATTGGCCGGGAGGCGCGGTGAGCGGTAGGGTACGTAAGCTGAGTGTCTGCTTCTAGTCGTCACTCTGTACTTCGTTCCGACCTCTGGCCCCTGACCTGTTCCTTGGTGGCACCGTTTTCTCGTTTTCGAGGGGGGGGTCGTGCCACGAGT
>CAZYQQ010000082.1:0-23971 GCA_964650265.1 uncultured Planctomycetaceae bacterium | reverse complement strand
CCTCATGTCAAAGCGGCTTGCAAAAGCCTGAAGGCCTATCGGGACAAGTTCTAAGCAGAGCAAATGCCCAATCGAGCCGAGTGAGACAACCACTGACCTTGCCGGGGACTGGAGACGTATTGAAGCCGCCGGGCGGCGTTGCCGGAGGAAGGTTGGCGGCGTGCCCGGAAACGTCTGGTGGCCAGCCATGCTGGGACTTGCAGCCGAGACGGGCAAGAAGTATTCGCGTCTCTATCGCCTGGAAGGAGGGGAAATCGACCTGGAAAAACGTCAAATTGTGATGACCAAGGATGCGTCGCCAATCAGCCTCAGCAACCGAACCGTTGAGGATGTGCGCGCGCTGCTGGCCATCTGTCCCAGCCGACCTTTTGCAAATGTAGAGCCGTCTGATTTGTCCTGGCGACTAAGGCAGTTGGCGCAGGATGCGAGGGTGGAGGGCATCAAGCGGATTCAGCAATGCGTGCAATTCAGCCATGACATACACAATTTGTACCTCGCGCAACATGAGACGGGCGCCCCAGAGCCCGAGATGGACGATCCGTCGTGCCACTTCGATGAAGTCACAGGGGAGGCGTATGTCATCATCAACGGCGTCAAGCACTCACTGGGAGCAAGGAATTCGACCGCAAGTCGGGACGGGTACGCCCGCATCATTGCCGAGTGGAAGGCAAGCGGGAAATCGCCAACCTTCGGATGGGAGGTGAAGAATCTGACCGTCGCCGAATTGGTGGCCGAGTATGAAGTGTTCGCAACCGACTACTTTGGGTTGGGGGTCACCAGCGAGGTCCATCGCATTGCGCTGGCGACCAAGTTCCTGGTACGGTTCTACGGTCGCACACTTGCCGCTGAGTTCGACCACCTCAAATTCAAGGCGGTTCGGCAGGCGCTAATCGACAATGGCAATGTCCGCAAAAGCATCAATGCGCACATGAAGCGGATCGTGCGGCTGTTCAAATGGGCCGCCGGTGAAGGGAAGATTCCGCCAGAGGTGCCACAGGCGTTATCGATGATCCCCGGTTTGCGGCGTGGCCACACGAAAGCCCCTGAAACGCCCCCAGTGCAACCGGCCGACGATGCGGTGGTCGAAGCCACGTTGCCCCACCTCACGCCCGTCGTGGCCGATATGGTCCGCCTGCAACGGCTCACAGGCATGCGACCGGGCGAAATCTGCATCATGCGGCTCTGCGATATCGACCGAACCAACAGCGTCTGGATTTATTACCCCGAGCGGCACAAGACGATGAACACAGGTCGCGAGCGGCCCATTTTCATTGGCCCCCAAGGGCAAGCGTTGCTCGCGAAATATCTTGACCGCGGCCCGGAATCCCCCTGCTTTCAACCACAGGAAGCGGTGGCGGCGCAGAGGGAGCAGCGAAGTGCCGATCGCAAGACCCCGCTGTCGTGTGGCAATCGCCGGGGCACAAACCTCAAGCGGTTACCCAAGAAGCAAGCGGGAGAGAGGTACGAACCGAAAACGTACAACCGAGCGGTTGCGTATGTGCTCAAGCGAATCTTTCCCGAGCCCGAGGGTCTCTCCGAGAAGGAACTGGCCGCGTGGCGGCTCAAATACCGCTGGTCGCCAAATCGGCTCCGCCACGCGGCGGCAACGGAGATCAGGAAGCGCTACGGCTTGGAGGCCGCGCAAGTGATCCTGGGACACGCCAAGTGCGACACAACCCAGATTTATGCCCAAAGGGATTTGGAGCGAGGCGTTGAAGTCGCGATGAATCTCGGCTGAGGTTGTTCAGGAAAACGAAGTAACCCCCAGGAGCCCAGGACAATGTTTGCATCCCCCATCATCAACATCGACGCCCTTGCGGGACATTCGGTGGACCGACAACGTGGAGCCCGCTGGCAAGATGGAAGAATCGGCGGTGCTCGAATTGATTGCCACGTTCGAAGTTCTCGACACCCGTTACACTGTCGCCAAGTAGGCCCAAAACGACTCACCGGCTGGATTGTCGGCTAACATCACCTGGCCCTTCGCCCTCATGGATGGGGGCGCGGGGTTTTTATTCGGAGACCTACGAAATGGCATCGACTGCCACAAAGCAAAAGCGGAGTTTCATTGACCCCACCCGTCTCTACACGCTCGCCGGATTCAAAGAGGCGACTGGAATCGACTCGACCCGAATCTGGCGGGCGAAGAAAGCCGGAATCACGCCGCTGACCATCGACGTTGGACGCCGCAAGTTCGTGCGCGGCAGCGACGGGATCGACTACATCGTTCGGCTGAGTGAGCTGAGCGATGGGGAGCGGGTGTAGCATGGCCACGACAGCAACATTCGATTTCCCGTTCACTCGAACTGCCGAAGTCGAGGAACTACGCTTCGAGCAAAGCCCGAAGTAACCCACATCGCCC
Organism: uncultured Planctomycetaceae bacterium; assembly: GCA_964650265.1. Classification (GTDB taxonomy): domain Bacteria; phylum Planctomycetota; class Planctomycetia; order Pirellulales; family Lacipirellulaceae; genus CAZYQQ01. The sequence continues at coordinate 21,609 of CAZYQQ010000082.1, read as the reverse complement.
CCGCTGGCCCCCGTGGCTGGCAGGGTCTTTAATCGTTTCGCCCTTAACTGTTGGAGTACAACCCATCATGCGAGCCTGGATATTTCAAGACACGAAGCAAAAGCAGAAGTTGGGCGAGAGTGCTTGCCCCTGGTCGGTCGGTTGGAACGACCCCGATGGCCGGAAGCGTTCGAAGAAAGTCGGCAGTAAGTCGATGGCCGAGAAGTTCCGGCGCAAAAAGGAGGGAGAGTTGGCTGCCGGACTGGTGGCACCTCGGCAGCGCGTGAAGTGGGCAGACTTCCGAAAGCAGTTCGAAGCCCACAAGCTGGCCACCAAGCGGGCATCGACCGTGCTGCAATACTCGCTGGCCCTGGAGCAATTCGAGAAGCATTGCAAGCCGGTATACGTCGATGGTGTGACCACCAGCATGATTGACGGTTTTATCTCGAAGCGCCTCACGGTCGATCAGGTGGAACCGTCAACGGTCAATAAGGAACTAAGGCACCTGCGCCACGCGATCAACAAGGCCGTGGCGTGGGGTATGCTTCAGACTCGCCCGGCGCTCGAATTCCAAAAGGAATTGCAACGCGATCCCGAGTTCGTCGACGATGCCACGTTCGCCAAGCTGTACGAATCGTGCGACAAGATGACCCGGCCGGCCGCCAAGCATTACGAGCCTGCGGAATGGTGGCGAGCCCTGATTACGTTCGCCTATCTGACCGGCTGGCGGATCGGCGAGATACTGGAACTGAAGCGGGACGATCTGGACTTCGAAGCAGGCACCGCGTTCGTATCGGCCGAGCATACCAAAGGCGGCCGGGACGCCCGTATCCGGCTCCCCCAGGCCGTGCTGGACCAGTTGAAGATGATTATCGGTTTCGAGCCCCTGGTTTTTGCATGGCCACATAATGAGCGGCTGCTATGGGTCGAGTTCGCCAAGCTGAAGGAGGCGGCCGAGGTGGAGTTTTCGGGAGCCTTCCATCGGTTCCGGTTCGGATTCGCCAACGCAAATGTCGACTCCCTGCCCGAAGATTTATTGCAGCACCTCATGCGCCACCGGGATCGACAGACGACCCGCAGGTATGTAAACCAAGTGGAACGGATGCGGCGAGCGGGGTCGGCCAGCGAAGTTCACGTTCCGGCCGTGCTGCTGGCGAAAAAAGCGTGATGGAGTGTTTGTGGAGTGTCGCCCCTCTGGACGACTCTCCGAAATCGACCTAAACTGTTACTATCAAACATCTTGCCGGAGTGGCGGAATTGGCAGACGCGCTGGATTCAAAATCCAGTGCCCGCAAGGGCGTGTGGGTTCAAGTCCCACCTCCGGTACTGTGATTTTTGAGCGATCAGGCGGCGTTCTGCCGAGCAAATTGGGCCTGCCGGGGGGCGGCAAGAGCCCTTGATCCTTCTCCCACGCTGGTTGCCATTCTGGACCCGGGGGGGCGATTCTACCGATTGTTGGGAATCTGCGGGGGTGGCGGGTTTCTAATTGCGGGACTGCCCTCGCCGAAATCTTGCGGACCCTCTGGGGGCTATTTAGTCTGGCAAGAGGGTGGGGGTTGCTTGTCTTAGGCCCTCCACCGGCCCCTGTTGGGGCAATATCTTCTCTCTTGAATTTGGCGGGATCGAACGGTCGACGTGTACCGAGGGGGACGGAGTCCGGAATCGTGGCCGCGGATGAGTTGAGTGCTGAAACGTCTCGTTTGGAATCTCTGGAATGCCCGGTCGATGACGTCGGCCGCCGCGCAGACGTTGCTCGTCAACCTCTGTGTCTTGGCTTGCAATGTTGGGACAGGGGTGATTCTTGCCCGGGCACTCGGACCGGAGGGGCGAGGCTGGGTGGCTGCGATTTTGCTCGCACCTTCGCTTTCTGCTTCGCTGATGACCCTCGGTTTGCCGAATGCCATGATTATTCATGGCAAACGGCGGCCAGCCCAGCGGCGTGCGATTGTGGGAGCCGCTTTATTGCTCACGAGCTTGCTGGGAGTCGTCTCGGTCCTGTTGGCGATCGGCCTCGTGCCCTGGCTGCTTGCAGGGGCCACGCCGGAACTTGTTTGGTTCGCGACGTGGTACGCCTGCCTTGCGCCGCTCTCGATGTGGCTCTTCATTTATCGCGCCCACCTCGAAAGCGCGGGCGACTTCAAGACGTTTGGCCTGCTGCAGGTCGCCGGGATCGCGCTGGTCATTCCGGCGTTCCTGATGTTGTGGTGGGGTGGCCGGCTCGATGCGATGACGGCGGCGACGGCACGGGCCGCGGCTTTGCTCGTGATCGCGTTGCCGATGATGGGTTACGCATGGGTGCGTCTTCGCCCAACGCTGCGAGGTTTCGGGGCTCGTTGCCGCGAGCTCCTCTCGTATGGGTTGCGCGAATGGATCGGAGGAGTCGCGGGGCTGCTGGGAAACGAGGCCGATAAGCTCGTGATCTTGGGGCTACTCGCGGCTTCCGATTTGGGGCTTTACACCGTAGCGCTCAGCGTTGTGAGTTTGGCGGGTTTGTTGCAGTCGGCCGTGACCGGGGTGTTGTTTCCCAAACTCGCGGGGCAGCCGGCCCAAGTGGTCCTCAGTCGGATTTCGACCGCCAGTGCGATTACCCTGGTGCTGGGAATTGCGGTCGGGGGGCCGCTGTGGGCCGTGTCGCCGTGGCTCGTCCCCTTCGTCTATGGGGAGGAGTTTGCCGGACTCACAGGCCTCCTCGCCTGTTTGCTGGTAGCCGCCCCTTTGCGCCACATGACCGTTTGTCTGCAAACGGGGCTTCGCATTTTGGGGCATCCTGGGCTCGCTTCGTCGACTGTCGTAGTCCAGCATCTGCTTTCCCTCGGTCTGATGGGTTGGTTGACCGCCGAGTGGGGATTGCTGGGGACGGGGATGGGGATCGCCGTCGCCGCGGTTCCGACTTACCTGCTCGTGCTCGCGGTCTATCGCGTGGGACTCCAGCATGCGCCGCCGTATCCTCGACTGACCGCCGCCGATTTGCGGATGATCCGCGATCGATTATTACGCGTGGAGGTCGTGCCCGAACTTACTCCCGCGATCGTCACGACTTGAACTTGCGACCGGCACCACTGCACATCGTTGCGACTGGCTACGTTTCCACATCCAGCGGGAGCGTGGCGGGGGCAAACGCGATTCTCTTGCGCGAGTTGTTGCAGCGCGGGCATCGCGTCGGCTTCCATTCCAAACCGCGCTATGTCGATCCACGCCTGGCCGCCGCCGGGTGCCCCGGCGAGGCGAATCTTCGCTTCACCGACTGCACCAACGGGTTTCCCGACCGCTTGAAGCGATGGACCGACGAGCGAGGGGGCTTTTCTCGGCGTCTCTTGGGCCAACCCATCGGCGTACTCGATGATCGCTCCTATCGGCGGTACCTTGTCCGAGCAATCGACCGGCATGCCCGAGATTCCCAGGGAGACTCTCCCGACGTTGCTCTTTGGCTCGGCACGTGGGCATATCGCCGTGCGCAGGGACTCCCGACTGTAAGTTTCATTCAGGGGCCCCCCGGGACCGATGCGCGGTCGATTACGCGGCATCGCGAGGCGATCATTCGGCTAAGCGGGCGGGCCCACTATTGGAAGCTTCGGGGGTATGCGAAGTGGCGACTTCAGGGAGGCCTACCACCGATCAGTCAGAGCGATCATGTCGTCGTCGGGAGCCAATGGTCGCGGCTGATGCTCACCACCCAGTTTGGGCTGCCGGCCGAGCGGGTGCATATGGTTCCCTACCCCATCGACCTCGAAATGTTTCGCCCCCCGGTCGAGCCCCGGGGCGTGACGGGCCCTCTGCGGGTGCTTTGGCTCGGCCGTTTTGTGCCTCGTAAGCGGCTCGAATTGTTCCTCAATGGCCTGGCGGAGGCCATTCGCGGGGGGATCGACGCGCAAGCAGTCGTCGTGGGGGAATCGGCGTTCGTGCCGAACTACGAGCGGCTGCTTGACGACTTCCCTTATCCCGAGCGGCTACAACATACCTTTCGCTTGCCACGAAACCTGGTTCCCGAGTTGATGGCGACGTGCGATGTGCTTGCGCAACCGAGCGATGAGGAGAACTTCGGCTCGTCGGTCGCCGAGGCGCTGGCGTGCGGGATGCCTGTAGTGGTTGGCCGGACCAATGGAACTGCGGACTACATGTGCGAGCGGTCGATCCAACTGACCGACGACCACGCCGCGACATTTGCTGAGGCGATAGCCCATTTGGACGCGGCCAAGCGTGAGGGACGACTTGCGGACCCAACCCCCAGCCGTTCCATGGCGGAACGGCACTTCGCGCCATCGGAGGTCACCCGCCGCCTCGAGGAGGTCCTGTATTTCGCCATGAGGAGCGCCAGTTGAGCGGCGATCGACGGACGGTATCGGTGGTCGTTCCGACCTATCGGCGGCCAGAGTTGTTGGGGGATTGCCTGCGCGCGATGCATGCCCAAACACTCGATCCAATCGAGGTGATCGTCTGTTTCCGCTCGAGCGACTTGTCGACAAAAGAGTCGCTGAGCCAACTGCCGCAGTCGGCGAAACGGCTAGTGAGGGAGATGGTGTTGGGGCCGGAGGACAACTTTGCTCGTGCCCTTGATGCTGGTATCCGGGGATCGCGGGGGGATTTGGTTGCTCTAACCGATGACGATGCCGTGGTACCGCGTGACTGGGTTGAACGCCTCACGACATACTTCGACGACCCACTGGTCGCGGGTGTCGGGGGGCGGGATGTCCAGCCTTATGAGACTTGGGAGGAACCGGTCGTTGGCGTGGTGAAATGGTGGGGAAAACTGGTCGGCAACCATCACCTGGGTGCGGGGGCAAGTCGCGACGTCGATGTCCTCAAGGGAGTCAATTGTTGTTTTCGTGGTGACCTGCTACGTTCACGCGGGATCGATCCGCGACTCAAGGGGAGCGGCACCGTCATTCATACCGAACTGGCGATCTGCCTGCCACTCCGACGCTCTGGCTACCGCTTGATCTACGATCCTACGCTCAGGGTCGAACACCGCATCGCACCGCGGGGGGATGGCGACCTGAACACGCGCGGTGGCTTTAGCGCTGGTCCATTTCGCGATCGCGTTCATAACGAGACGCTCTGCCTATTGGAACACCTTTCGCCAATGCAACGTCACGTTTATCGCACCTGGTCGCGCTATGTCGGAACTCGTGGCACCCCGGGGTTGGTCCAAATGGTACGGCTCGCGCTGCTGGGGGGCGAATCGTTGGGCAACGTGCGAACCCGTGTGCAAACGGCCGCGGAGGGACGCCGGCAGGGCTACGAGACGTGGCGGGCAACATCGAGGTGTTCGGTTGAGCGTTGATGCCCTGATGACGTCGGTCGTGGCGACGCTCGAATTGAGTGACGGGGGGATCCGGCTATTGGTCTTCCCTGCCACCTTGCTGCCAGCGTTGGTGATGGCATCGCGCAAGTCGTCGTACCTGGTCGATTACACGATCGTGGTCGTCTGCCTCAACCGCTTTGTCCGCCGCGTGCTCGACTGGTGGGGTGGGGAATTCGATCCGCGGCCGATTTCGAGCTTGCTTCCGCTCCTGCTCGGGATGTTGATGCTCGCCGTGGCGGTGTGGGAACTCCCCCGGATCCCCATTCGCTACCGGCAGGCACTTGGCTTGTTGCTTGCGGGGCTTGGGTATGCCGCCATCGTGGGCATTTCCAACGGGATGGCGATGCTTTATTCACTCGCCGAGTATCTCGCCCCGCTCGGATTCTTGTTCTATGGATTGGCCATCCGAGCCGATCGAAGGGTGCTCGATCGCTGGCTCAATACCTTGGCCAGAGTCGCGGTGGGGGTGGCCTGCTATGGGTGGTATCAGTGGGCGACGATTCCCCCCTGGTTCGCTGCCTGGATCGAGTGGAGCGGCATGTGGACCTCGATGGGGCACCCCCGGCCGTTTCACACCTCCATCTGCTCGACAATGGAATCGCGCGGCCCCTTCGCCTGGTTCATGGCGACCGCGGCGATTTCGATGCTGGCGTCGTCGCGTTGGCGGAAGGGAGTTGGGCTGGTGGGGGCGATTGTGGTCGTGTCGGCGATTCTCCCGTCGACGGTCCGATCGGCGTGGGTGATTCTCGGCATGGGCCTGGGGACTTTCGCCATCCTCCGGGGAGGTCGAACGGCCAGCCGAATCGTTGTGGTGGCGCTAGTGGCCGCGGCATCGCTCTTGGCCCTTCGTACCCAGATACCGGAAGTCGAGCGGCTCTTCCACCGCGTCGAATCGATGGTCGATTTCCGTCGGGACGATTCGTTTCGCGGGCGCGTCGATATTGCCGAGCGAGGGATGTGGCTCGTTGCCAATGCCCCACAGGGCTACGGGCTCGGGTCCTCGGGCCTGGCGGGGAAGATCTCGGGTGCGACAGGGGTGATTGGAGACAATGGTGTCTTGGAAGTCCTCACGACATTCGGATTGCCCGGGCTACTGCTCCTCGTCGCCGGGATCAGACCCTTTCTGGTCGACGTGGTGGCGATCCACCGCCTGGCACGTTTTGAGCATGCGGCCCTGGGACTTGCGCTCTTTGCGGCTGGAATGTCGGCCATGATGTTTGCCAATTGGCTCCCTGGGGGATCGTCTGGCATGGCGTTGATGGTGCTTGGGGCCGTCGTTGCACACGGTGTTCCCGGCAGGGGCGTCCGGAGTCGAATCCGATGATCCTTGGGGTGCCGAGATGAGAGGCGCGAACGAAGTGATTGCCGTCTCCCAGTACATGACCCGCAGCCACGGGCAGGGGAAGATCAATCTGGAACTCTACACCGAGCTTGCTGCCCGCGAGTACAACCTGCGATTGTTGGCTAGCTGGCTCGACCCGGAGATGGCTCATCGTGACCGGGTCACGTGGGAGCAAGTACCGGTCTCGGCGCGTCTGCCGACGAATTGGCTCCGATGCGCGCAATTTCGCCGTCAGGCGGAACACCGGCTACGTGGGACGGCTACCGTGACCATCAACAACGGTGCGGCCGCGCTCGTACCGTCCCACTTGAATGTCGTGATGTTCGTCCACACGGCGTGGTATCACTCCCCGTGGCGGAAGCGGGAGAGAGGGGGGCCGCACGCGGCGTTCTTGGGAGCGGTCGCACGGCACCATAGCCGGCTCGAACAGCGGGCTTTCGCCATCTCGCGCAAGCTGGTCGCCCTGTCGGAACAGGTACGGCGCGAACTCGTGGAGTATTGCGACTTCGACGAGTCGCGGGTCGAGGTGATCGTGCCGGGGGTCGATAGCCGAACTTTTTGCCCGCTAGAACCGGGGGAGCCCAATGCGCTGCGTGCGGCGTGCGGGCTCTCGGCCAGCGACGACCGCCGGGTGGCACTCTTTGTGGGAGAAATCCGGAGTCGCCGTAAGAATCTCGACCTCGTGCTTGAGGCGATTACCGGACGGTCCGAATTCGTCCTGGCGGTGATCGGAAGTACGGTCGGCAGTCCCTACCCGGCCATGGCTGGGAGGCTCGGCATCGCCGACCGGGTCCACTTCCTTGGGCACCGCCAGGAGGTGGCAAGGTTGATGCGGGGGGCCGATCTGTTTGTCTTTCCCACCCATTACGAACCGTTCGGGCTGGTGGTGACCGAGGCGATGGCGAGCGGGTTGCCAGTCGTCGTGACCCGGCATGCCGGTGCGGCCTGCGTTGTGGACGACGACGTCCATGGTTGGCTGCTGGAGGATGGGGATGATCTCGAAGGAGTTCGCCAGGCTCTGACGAAGGTGCTGGATCCAGCCATTCGGGCCAGAATAGGCCGGGCGGCCCGTCGTCGCGCCGAACAGCTAACGTGGAAAAAGATGGCCGATGCCTATGAGCGATTGCTCCATGAAGTTAGCTAACCCACTCGTCGCTAACGCACGCGACGAATTGCGACTCCTCTCGCTGGGGGCGGAGTGGCTCACGGTCCGCGCGGGGGGACTGAATCGCTACGCAGCCGGGCTCGCCCACGCACTGCGGAAGCAACATGTCTCACAGCAATGGCTGGTTGTGGGAGACTCGCGTCAGTTGCCACGGGGGGGTGTCGGAGTCCATGGTGTTGCCTCTCCGGGGGACTCGATCTGGAATCGTTGGCGGGGGATGCGCACGGCCTTCGCTAACGCATTGGAGGGACATCCCGACCTGATTGCGTCGCACTTCGCACTTTACAGCTACCCTGTTTGCCGTCAACTCGGATCGCTTCCCCATGTCGTCCACTTCCATGGCCCATGGGCCCTGGAGTCGGCCGCCGAAGGGGCAGGGTGGTTGAATCGGCACCTGAAGCATCTGATCGAGCGCTCGGTCTATCGTACGGGAGACCGTTTTATCACATTGTCGCAAGCATTCGCCGACCTGCTCGTCGAGCGTTACCGAGTGAATCCGAATCGGGTCCGCGTCATCCCTGGAGGAGTCGACGTTGAGCGATTTGCATCCGACGTCACACGCAGTCAGGCCCGTGAACTGCTGGGGTGGGATCAAAACCGGCCGTTGCTGCTCAGTGTGCGTCGGCTTGTGCGGCGGACTGGGGTGGGGGAATTGATCCAGGCGATGGTCGCGGTCCGCGAGCGTCGCCCCGAGGCGCTGTTGCTGATCGCTGGGACGGGGCCGCAGGAGCAACGGTTGGCCGAACTTGTCAACGAGTTGGGATTGAGGAATCATGTCCACTTGCTGGGATTCCTTCCTGACGAGCAACTTCCGCTTGCCTATCGGGCCGCCGACTTCAGTGTCGTGCCAACCCAATCGTTGGAAGGCTTTGGCTTGATAGCGGCCGAATCGCTGGCGGCGGGAACACCTCCCATCGTTACCCCCGTGGGGGGCCTTCCCGAAGTGGTGGGGGGGCTGAGTGCCAATCTGGTGACGGATGACAAATCGATTGAGGCGATTGGCGAGCGACTCGGCCAGGCCCTCGCTGGCGAGATCGCAACGCCGTCGCCAGGGGAGTGCCATCAATATGCTCGGGAACACTTTAGCTGGTCCGAGATTTCTCGCCGAGTTCTCAGCGTCTATGGAGAAGTTCTCTAACATGGCCACCCTCGGCGCGGCACCTGGTCCGCGAGTCCTCTTCGTCGATCAGACGGCTCAACTGGGGGGGGCCGAGCTGAGTCTGCTCGACCTAGTCCGTCGTCGGCACGGGAGCCACGACGTGTTGCTGTTCGAAGAGGGGCCGCTGTCGGAATTGCTGCGGGCCAGTGCGATCGATGTCGCGATCTTGCCCATAGGTCCCAAGGTGGCTGCGATGCGCAAGGGGGATGGATTCTTGAGGAAGCTTTCCGCCGCGAGGAGCGTGGCCTCGAGTGTGCGGGGGCTGCGTGGCATCTTGGCGGGTTACGACGTGATTTATGCGAATACTCCCAAAGCCTTCGTCCTGTCGGCGCTTGCAAGCGGCGGATCGCGTCGGCCCTTGGTCTACCATCTTCGCGATATTCTCTCCCCAGATCATTTCTCGCCGGGGAATCGGCGGATCTTGGTTCGCCTGGCCAATCGCCGCGCGGATCGCGTGATTGCCAACTCGCAGGCCACGGCCGAGGCCTTCGTGGCCGCTGGGGGGGATCGATCGCGAGTGGTGGTGATCCCCAACGGAATTGACGTCGCTCCGTTTCGGTTGGCACTGGACGACCGACAAGCGATCCGCTTGCGAGTCCGGCAGCAATTGGGTTTCAATGAGGGCGCCCAACTGTTGGCCCTCGTCGGTCGTCTGGCCGAGTGGAAGGGGCAGCACGTTGCCATCGAGGCCTTGCGGAGCCTTCCTGGGGCTGAATTGCTGCTGGTTGGGGAGGCCTTGTTTGGCGAGCAAGAGTACGTACGACGTCTCCACCATCAGGCGGAGTCGTTGGGGGTTGCCGATCGCGTCCATTTCCTGGGTTTCAGGCACGACGTTGCTGCGATCATGCAAGGGGCCGACGTGCTGATTCACACGTCGATCGCCCCGGAACCCTTTGGCCGCGTTCTGGTGGAAGGGATGCTCTCCCAGTGCCCCGTGATCGCGACGCGTGGAGGTGGGGTCGCGGAAATCGTTGCCGACGGCGAGACAGGCCTCCTCGTGGATGGAGGTTCGGCCGAGTCGTTGGCGGGAGCCGCTGGCTTGCTCTTCGACAACCCCCGCAGGGCCAGGGAACTTGCCGACAAGGCCTATCGGGTGGCGATGGATCGCTTCCGGATCGAGCCAATTGTCGACCGCATCGATGCCGTCATCGCGGAAGCTGGGGCCTCAGTCGATCCGATCCTCGGGTGAGTGAGGATAGGGCTCGAGGTGAACGAGAACATCCCGGACCGTGGGAATGGATCAGGCGGGGTGGCTCAATCGCCGTTCGGGGTCCATCAAGTCGGCTACGGTGAGCTTTTTGAACTCCTGCCGAGCCGCACGAGAGGCTCGGTCGAAGACGACGGCGAGGTGGACATCGAGGGCGAGCCTCCGGCCCGCTGTGATGGGGGGAACGTGGCTCGGGGGTTTGGGGCTGACGGAGTCGATGATCTCCAGCAGGGTGATGTTCGCAGGGGCGCGAACGAGGGAATATCCCCCATCGGAACCGCGAGACGACTTGAGGATCCTGGCGGAGACCAGGCACCGCAAGATGCGCAAGAGGAATCGCTCGGGCATTTGGCCATCTTGTGCGATTTGCGCTGCCGATACCGGGAGATTCGATCGCCTGTCGGCCACCAGGACCGTGGCCTGGATGGCGTAGGCGATCGTCATGGAGTATTTCATGCTCGACTCATACGGCTACAAGCTGCACGCCCCTGCAGCAAGGGGGGCCGTCAACAGGGGCATCGACTCGGCCCCTACTCACCCCGCAAATGGCGCAGCTTCCGCATCGTGCGGAACAACCCGCGCCCCGGGACTAATCGAAATCGGGGTGGGCAAGCGCGCACGGGGAGCGAGAAAAATTCTAGAATTCTCCGCTGCTGGCAGTTTTGCACCTTGCAGAGCTGGACAATACCTGGGTGCGGAACCCCGTCGCGCGGAACTGGGTGGCTAGGAAGCCCTAACGTGACCCTTTGGGTCCGCAATTGCCAGTGCTAGCAAGAGGTTGCGTTAAGGCCTTTAAGTGAGCCCTAGTTCCATGCTAATCAGATTGGACCTCGCACCATGGGGATCCCACGTCACCATGGTGACCACGTAGCTAAATATATCGGGATGGACGATGAAAACACACTCGAACTGACCATCAGCTTGAACAGACACTCTTCGAATTCCTTCCGGCCCATGGAACTCGATGAAAAAGTCTTCGACGGAGTCGTCATGGTCCGTTACTTGCCCTGACAACAGCCATGTTTGTGGTCCCACCATTCCGGAGTATCCGGAAAGGATTGGGCCGGCGTTAGTGTATCCTACGTCGATCGTTAAATTCGTCTCAACAAATAAACCTCCACTGTCGGTGGCCCGAATTGTGAGATTGGTGCGACCGCTAAGGCCCGGAACAGCATCGAAGAGGAGTTGCTTGCTCACGGGATCGATCGCGACATTGGTGAGCAGAGCAGGATCGTCGATGCCCATGAGCGAAAAGGTCAGCCCCGCGGCGCCATCCTCGGCGTCACTAAAGCCGTAGAGCAGCGAGATCGCCTGGTCCTTGGCGCCTGCCGCCACCTGGGCAAGGTCGAGCCCCGTCACGGTGGGGGCATCGTTATAGGTCCCCGAGGGGACCCCGGTGGGGAGCGATTGACCATTGAGATTCAGGGGGACTTGCCAGTCGACCGTGTCGATCAGGCCATCGCCATCGATGTCGCGAAACAGGGAATAATAAGCGTCGTCGATATCGTACCCCCGCGACTGATAGACGTAGCGATAGTCGAAGGTATTGATGGAGCCGGAGTTGTCGATATCAGAGGGCAAGACGTTGAAGGTGAATTCGAAGTCGGTCCCTGGCATCCCTGCCCCGGCGTCGTAGGTGCTCGACTCATTGACCCAAAGCCCATCGAGGGGGATGCCGCTGAGGTTCCGCACGGGATCCGATCCATCCCCGTCGAGGTCGATCTGCAGACGGTCGATGAAGATGTGGGTCGCGAGTGTCCAAGTGGCGACGTGCGTTTCGGGGTGATATTTGAAATCGCTAAAGGCGAAAGCGGTCGTATTGATCCCGCTTAGGGAAAGATCCTCCCGATCGACGTAAACATCCTGGCTGAATTTGATAATGATCTTGTCGATCCCGGTCCAGGTGAGAGAGCAGGATTGACTCACCGATCCCACAGGGATGGAGTAGCCATTCTCACCCAGGGTGTTCTCCTGGAGAAACCCGAGAAACGCACTCGTCCATTGGGAGCTTGCCACCTCGACATCGACCACGGTGGGAGGGACCGCGGATAGGACCTCCCGTTTCTCAAGTGGTTCGAACCCAAGTCGACGCGCAGCATCTCTACGACGGCCCATCATGTTGCCAACAAACATCAGAGAATCTCCACGGGATAGGCGGGGCCATAGGGGGGCGGCCCCGATGCACGTATCTCAGCCCCAAATTCCAGAATAATCCGAAGCTAGCACCGATGTGCTAGCTGCCCACCACTTAATCGGAATTCACTTCCGAAAAATGCGCGGTGCCCAAGATTTGGACCAGAAATTGCCAGAAGCCTCGCGTTTGGCGGCTAAGGAGCGAGGGGGGGACGCAGAAAAAAGCTCGAAATGCCGAAATCTGCGGGGGGATGCGATTCTTTCATGCTGGGAAGTAGAGCCCCATGGCTGGTACGGTAAGCGACGGGCAAGGCGCTACCTTCCAATCCCGATCTTTGCTGGAATTGCGGGTTTCCCGAGGAAGATACCCGTTCAAAATGGCTAACTGCGTGGTCCCAGCTTGCCAGTGTTCGCCGGGCCGTTTCATTTTGGCCGGTGCTTTCCCGGAGTCCTTGAACCACGGGATGAATCTCGCGAGGATCATAGGAGCGATCCGCAGCGGCCTTCGCAACTGTATGGCGTACGAGATTCAGTTGAATCTCCACCGAAGTTGGATTCACCTCGAGGGCTTTTGCTAGATACAGTCCCTGCAGCTTCAGTCGTTCGCTTTGGGCAAGCTTCGGCTCACCAGAAAGGAAACTGGCCGCGAGATTGTTGTAGGTCGCTGCCGAGCCACCTCCCTGTTCCAGACTTCGCTCGTACCAAACGATCGCGGCAGTCGGAAGCTTCTTAAGATTATAAATATAGGCAACAAGCTCCATTAGTTGCGGATCGAGCGGTTCTTGAAAAGCTAGCGTTTCGAGCGTCGACAGCGCCAAATCGATCTTTCCCTGCGCAAGATACGATCGCCCGAGTTCGAGTCGGGAGGGGGTGTGGTCGGGCTGCGAGTTCAGGATTTGCAGGAAGGTCTCCTCCGCCTGCTTCCATTCGCCCGCTTCCTGGGCTGCGATCCCCGAGTTGTAGAGGGTCACATGCGGGGCGGGCTGGCTGGCGACCACGAGGCCTAAAGTGGCAATTCCGGCGAACAACAACGCTGCCGCCGTGGCGACCCGCCAGGGGCGCCGGCGGACGCGGCGGCTCATTTCGGCTGGCCACCGCGCTTCCGCCCGGAGCCGCTTGCGGACTTCAGCCATCGATGAAGGACGATCCGCAGGGTCGATCGCGAGGCAACTCTTGAGCAGGGCTTCGAGCCCCCGTGGGACGTGACGGTTCCGCTGGCGGAGGGGGATGTGCGGGTAGCCGAGCTGCTCGAGTAGCGCCGTGGCCGCCACTTGCGGGCTTTTCTGCAGCCGACCGAGGGCCACCGGCGGGCGCCCCGCCAGCAGTTCGTAGACGAGTGCGCCAAACGAGTAGATGTCGGATGATGGTCCCGACAGGGGGACGCCGCTGGCTGCGTCGCTGCCCGCGGCGATTTGGCGAAGCTGCTCCGGAGGCATATAGGTCAGTGTGCCGCCGCAGGCCCCCCCGGGGGCCGATTCGTCCCGCGAGAGGTTGAAATCGAGCAGCAGGGGTTCGCCGGCGGGGGTTAGTAGGACGTTGGAGGGCTTGAGGTCGCCGTGGACGATCCCCCGCTCGTGAGAGTATTGCAGGGCCTCGGCCATTTTCAGGGCGATCCCGATGATCGCATCGACGTAAGTGGCGCGGCTGAGCCGATTGCCGCGGGCCGATCGCTTGGCGGTGGCCGCTTCGCGCTCTTGGCGAGGAAGCCAGCGGAGAGCGGCCTGACGGACGACCTCCCCCCCGCGCGGCAAGCCTTCTTCAAAGGCCAAATCGATCAGATCGACCAGGGTACTCCGCCCATAATAGGGCATGCAGAGGAAACTAAGGTTGTGCTCGGCGACTTCGTCGGCGAAATGGATCGGGACGATGTTCGGGTGGTTGAGCCTCCCCAGAATCGAGGCTTCGTACGACGAGAAGGGGGTCGCCTTCACGACGACGGTGCGATTGCCCAGGTCGGCTTGCGTGGCCAGATAGACGTGGGCGATGCCACCAGAGCCCAGTTCCTCGATGATGTCGAAGTTGCCAAAACTCTCACCCGGCTCGGGCCACTGGGGAATCTCGAGCAGGTCGAGCAGTTCCGGGTGGTTGTCGAGATACTGTTGGGTTTCGAGTTGGCGATAGATGCTTTGTTCGACGGACCGACCGAAGTGCCGGAAGCGCTGGCAGTAGTCGTCGAGCTCGAGGTCCGTGGTTTGCGATTGTCGCTCCCGGTACTCGAGCAAGGCGAGATTTAGCAGCACCGACCGGTTCTCGAGCACCTCGGGGTGACGCGCGATGGCCCCCACCAGGTCGGCGGCGGACGACTCCCATTCCCTGGCGATGAGCGCTTCAAGGCTCGCATTCTGGCACGCAGTGTTCGGCCCCTCGATGGTCGGGTCGTCGAACGGGTGGATGGTGCTGGCGTGGTCAATCATATCGAGAATCGAGCGATAAGCCGCTGGATCGTGCGGCGAGCTGTGGTCTTGTTGATGCAGAGCTTTGTTCCAATATCGTCAAATGTCGCTCCTTGCAGACGTAATTGCAGAATTTCACGTTCGCGAGCAGTGCAGTTGAGCAGGACCTGATCCCAGCGTTCCCGGATGCTAGCATACTGGCTGGGAGAGGGATCGCGGGTGGTAAGTGCCCGTCCCGGTGGGGCATGGCGTGGAGTTTTCGGAGGATCATTCCGGCCCTCGAGAGCCTGTTCGCGATGAACATCGTACTTTTGCGCACTCAAATACCGCCTGGTCACATCGACAACGCGGTTGTGGGCGGCGCGAGCGAGGAAGGCAATAAGCTGCTCGGGCGTCTTCATCCGCGTTAAGTCGGTCCGCTTGAGCAGGAGCGATGCCCACAGAGTCTGGGCGAGGTCCTGGGAGTCGAGCTTGCTACGAACTTTCGTCGGCAGGCTGGCTCTGACCGCGCGCAGGATGTAGGGCGTGTAGGTTTCGGCCAACTGCCAGATGGCCTCTTCCGACCCCGCGTTGACATTCGCCATTAGCCGCTCAAATTCGGCGACCCGTGTCATGGTGGTACACCTGGGAAGTCGGTAAAAAATTGCGAAATTGAATGCGCGGTAGTCACCCTCGACCGCGATTGAATAAAAGGAAGGGCCATGGCAGCACACTGCGGGCTCTCGCGGCACCGCAGTCGGAACCACTCGATCTTACTGGTGCCCCAGAGTCGTGGCAAGCGAAATGCCAGCAGGGGGGAGGTGCGGTAAACCTGCCAGAGATAGGAATCAGTTGCCCCAGATCTCGCCCTGATCGCGACGGTGTCCCGCTCGTAGGTGGACCTCGGGATCGACATCGAATGCCACCAGGTCGGCAGATCCGTCGCAAAAGCCCATGTGGGCCCCCCCCGCGTGGGCGCTTCCGAACCGCGCATGGTTGGGGATGTCGGTTTGCGCGGCGCTCGAGTCGGGGATGGGGGGGGCATGGGGGGGGCCGTGGCCCGAAGTCACCCGTTCAATCACACCCGTGAAGCGATGGAGGTCCGTGGAGTAGCCCCCATACATGCTCTCATTATCCCCCGGGGACTGGCCAGTCTCGTAATGAGCGACGTCGATTTGCTTCTCCCCCGAGAGGTAGGTGTGGCTTGTGCCATCGACAATCGTGCGAATGGCGACTCCCGTGCGGAGGTGCGAGATTCCCGAAAAGCCTTTCACCGTGGGGGAGGAATTCCAAAAGGAGGCGCTATCGCCTTCCGCAAGGGAGTTGGGACCGGGGAAACTGAACAGGTGCGACGCCCCTGCGTTGATGGCGTAGTCGGAGCGGGCGACGACAGTGACCGCACCCATCGGGAGGGGGGTGCGGACGTGGGGCGACGTGTCGTCGACGGGCCAGGCGCGGCTACCGCGGCGCGAGGGGCAGGTGAACATTTCGAGCGGGGTTGCGAGCCTGGTGGAGTAGGCCGTTTCGGCGGCGGTCCCGCTCTCCCCCTTTCCCAGATCGTGGAGCGGAGCTTGCTCGAGGAACGGCAGCACCTGATAGAGCCAGCTTCCCGGCTGCCGCGGCCCGCTCCCCCGGTCGGGAACCCCAACCCAACGGTGGCCCCAGCCCCCGCCGGGGAACTCTCTGTGGATATCGTGATGAGTCAGTAGCGCAAGGCCGATTTGTTTGAGGTTGTTCTGGCACTGGGAGCGGCGGGCAGCCTCGCGGGCCGCTTGGACCGCGGGAAGTAGCAAGGCGACCAGCACCCCGATAATGGCAATCACCACCAGCACTTCCACCAAGGTAAAGCCGCCGCGGGGCCTGGGAGGAGCACCGTGCCATCGATGTCGGACATCAGGTTGGGGAAGGTCGAGCATCCAGAGAGTGACCAGGGTGGAGAGTGACGGGAGGGCCGACTGCGATACCAGACAGACTGCGATACCAGACATGCTACCACGCGGCGAGATGGGGCGGGTAGGCGAACGTTAGCCGATGGAGCCCGGATTCGACTCCCCGCGCCCCCCCGACTCGAGATAGGCGGTCAGCAAGATCTGAGCGGCCAGGGCATCGAGCCGCGCCTTGCGCCGCTTTTTGGTGAGATTGGCCGCCAGCAGCAACTCTTCGGCTTGGGCCGAGGTGAAGCGCTCGTCGAAAAAGTCGACGGGGCAGCCCGTTGTCGCCGTGAGCCACTCGCCGAACTGGCGGGCTTCGTGCGACTTTTGGCTCTCCTGGCCATCGAGATGGACCGGGAGGCCGACGACAAATTTGACGATCTGCTCATTTTCCACGAGCCGCCGGAAGTAGCGTGCATCGACTTCGCGATTCTGCACCTGGTAGGTTTCCAGCGGCGAGGCGATGCCGACCGAGAGATCGGCGATAGCGACGCCAATGCGGACCGTGCCGTAGTCGATGCCCGCCACGCGACCTCGCAAGGGAACAGGCTGCGGCACGGGAGCGGGATCGGAACGATCGGGGAACTCAACCAACGGGTTCGGCCTTCTCGTCGGTCTCGAACCAACCGGTCTTGAGGAATTGGAGCGAGAGCTTTTGAACTTGTGGCACTTCCATCATGTCGGCATGAATCACCTGCAAGAGGCGGAAATCTCGCGCACCGACGAGCCGCGTCTCTTCGACTCCGACCACCATGTCGTCGTCGCCGGGAATGAGAGGATTGTACCCGCCCGCATTCAGTAGACCGCCAGCGATGATGCCAAAGTCGCAACACGGGGTGGCGAGCTTCGGTTCGAGGTCCTTCCAGCCATTGTTGAGCTGATCGCCCGCCGAACCGGCGATGATTTGATGCGAGTCGATTGGCACCAGTGTCTGGGCGAGCGACGGGCGATGATTGGGAGGCCCAAGCATGACGATCCGTCCGATTCGCTGTTCTTGCAGCACGTCGGTCTCCGGGTCGGTTTGGTCGTGAATCCAATGGCGGATCACCAGGTTCCCCATGCTGTGGGCGACGAAGTGGATTTGCTTGACTTCGGTCAGCCGTTCGACGATCTGGCCCAGCGCCTCGGCGTGATCGGCGATGCTGCCGCGGGTCGAAGCGTAGCTCAGGTTGAGCACGTGCCAATCGGTGCGACCTTCGATATGCTGGCCCAGGCTCGTCATGCAGTCGCGGGTACGGAAAAGCCCATGCAGCAGAATGACAACCGTGCCGGTCGGAGGGGCGAGGTTCTCCTCCTGGGCGACCTTGGCGAGTTCGTTCTCACAGGCCTCCAACGAGCCCCAGGCGCGGCGGACATCCTTGGGGTCGATCAACCGATGGTGCCCCGTGAGTGCGTGGCGCTGGATTCGCCAGTCGCGCAAGTAGCGGACGTCGGTCCACATCTGCTGGCCACCGGCGGTGACCATGGGGATGTTGGGGAGCGATTGGGCGCGCCGCGGGCGGTGCCCGGCCCCACTGACCAAGGTGGCCCCGCCGGCACACCAGGCGGCCACTGCGAGCTGAAATTGTCGACGTGTCATCATGCATATCTCCTGCTGGTTCTCACGTGACGAGGCAGGGTTAGAGGAATTGGTTCCAGCCGCGGTGCGCGAGCTCTTTGACGATCTCGCGAATCGCCTCTTCGTCCTCCTTCGACGCGACGAGGGTCGCATCGGGGGTGTGGACTACAATCATATTCTCCAGTCCGACAGTGACCACCAGGTGATCGTCGGCCGTCCGTACGATTGTCCCGGTCGTGTGGAGCCCCAGGTGCCGACCGACGATCGTATTTTCGTCGTCGTCGACCCCCAGGCGGCGACTGAGCGAACGCCACCCGCCAAGGTCGTCCCATTCGAAGGGGGCCTCGATCACGGCGATATTCGTTGCGTGTTCCATGACGGCGTAGTCGATGGAGTTTGGCTTGATCGCATCGAATTCGCGCTGGAGCACCTCCTGTTGCTGGTCGGTTCCCCAAGCGGAAGCGATCCGTTCGAGGTGCGCGAGCATGTGGGGGTCGTGCTCGCGAAGCGCCTGGAGGATAGTCTCCGCCCGCCAGATGAAGATGCCGGAGTTCCAGTAGTACTCCCCCGACTTGAGGTACTCGGTGGCGGTCTCCGCGTCGGGCTTCTCGCGAAAGCGGGCCACGTTGTACGTGGGGGCGAATTCGGTGTCGGTCGACAACGCCATCGGCGAGTCGCGCTGGATGTAGCCAAAAATGTCGGCCGGGTACGTCGGAGGAATGCCAATGGTAACCATCAGGCTCGGATCGCCGGCGATCAGCTCCTCGGCCTGGCGGATGGTCGACTGGAACGCCTGTCGCGACGCGATCACGTGATCGGCCGGCATGACGACCAGGACCGCATCGGGGTCTTCCTTGGCAAGCAGCAGGGCGGCGAGACCGATGCAGGGAGCCGTGTCGCGCCGGCAAGGCTCCGCCACGATCCCCTGGGCCGGTAGCTCGGGCAACTGCGATGCCACCTGAGAGGCGAGCGATTCACCAGTCACCACGAGACAACGTTCGACGGGCACCAATCCTTCGAGCCGGCTCACCGTCTGACGCAACATCGTCCCTCCTGGGGTGAGCTCCAAAAGCTGCTTCGGCGCGAGGCGCCTGCTGACGGGCCAGAATCGCGTGCCCGCCCCTCCGGCCATAATGACAGCATGCAGCATGTTGGAATCCCGGGACCAATCTCCAGATTGCCGAATCTCGTGCTTTCGGCAATGCGCATTCTAGCAGAGTTACCCATCGCGGGTCAGGCGAGTTTTGTCCTGCTGCCGAGGAGGTCGAGCAAGCGGGGGGCAATGGCAGGATCGTCCAAGGCAGCCGCGACGGCAACTCGGCGGATGCCGGTCTCCAAGACCCGAGGGAGGTTCTCGAGGCTAATCCCACCGATAGCAAACGCGGGGAGGGCGATTTCTTTCGCGACCTCGTTGAGCAGGTCGAGCCCAGGCAGCGCTGCGAACGATTTTGTGCGCGAGGGAAAAGTCGGCCCCACCCCCAGGTAGTCGGCTCCGGCCAGAACAGCCTCGCGGGCTTGCGGCAGGGAATGAGTCGACACACCGACGAGTGCGTGCGGCCCGACGACCCGCCGCGCATCCGCTGGCGGAATGTCTTCTTGTCCCACATGGACCCCATCGGCCCCGGCCGCCGCCGCGATGTCGGCCCGGTCGTTGACGATCGCGAGACTGCCGGCGGGGCGCGTGAGATCGACGAGTCGGCGGGCACGGTCGAGCAGCTCGCCATCCGGGAGCCGTTTGTCGCGAAGCTGAATCATCGGCACACCCGCCGCGACGAGCCGGCCGATGTGGTCCTCGAATTGTTCGGGCGTCACTCTCCCGTCCACCAAGGCGCAAAGGTGGACACCGCTCAGGCGATCGAGGCCGCGGCGCGTCAATCCAGCCCCCTTTTCGAGCGTGTAGCTGCGGTAGCGAAGGGTTTCGCAGGTTTTGGCGAAATCGGTGTCGACTAGCTTGCCATACTCTTCGAGAGTGCGAAGGCTTTCTTGGACCCGGCTGAAGTTGGAACGGGCGACATGCCAGGGGTCGGCCCGGTGCGATTCGGATGGTGTCGATATATATGTGCCGACATCTCCCAAGGTGTCGCGGAGCGCGAGCCGGTCGATCGGGTCGAGCGATGCGGCCGCCGCCGCGAGGTCGTGTCGCAATTGCTTGGCCAACCTTGCCAGGTGGGCGTCCCCCAGGACGAGCCGCAAATACTCCTCGACCACGCGCAGTCCTTCCGTGGCGCGATTGAATTGGACGTCGAGAATTCGCCAGACCGAAGAATCCATCAGCAGGGAGTGGGGGGCTATGGAGGGGAACCTTGACGGCGAAAAGCAGGGTTCGCGCCGCGTGGAATAAGTGGCACAGCCCTTATGATAAGGAGAAAAGGTGCGATTGTCTCACAAGCGTGTCCGATCGGGGGACGGGAAGGGGGGCAAGAGGACACCCGGTCGCCGGGAAAAAGGGTGCGAAACGCGAGCATGCCGAGCCTTTGGGGAATGGGTTGAATAACCCTGTGGCGCTCCTAGACTTGCGCGGAAAGTGTCCCCCTGGTGCCGAGGAGCGGAAATCCTCACTCCAGGGGACTTGGGCCTGAATGATGCCGCGGGTAGGATTGACGACCCCCTGCAAACGCTAGGGATATTGGAATTCGTCCCCCTATCCTCCTAGAATTCGTCAGCTACCGAGAGTCCACGTTCCACGGAGTTCTCAACCCCCGCCGAACAACTGCCGACAGAAACATACAACTCGCCGCCACTTGCCTGCTAGCAGTCGGGGGGAGGCATGCCGCGTGAGAGGTCGAAAATTCTCGCCCGGCAGCAGACATAAGGGAGACATGCCCCATGTACGAACGATTTACCGATCGCGCCCGCAAAGTGATGCAACTGGCCAACCAGGAGGCGCAGCGTTTCAACCACGAATACATCGGCACCGAGCACGTGCTGCTCGGGCTGATCAAGGAAGGGAGCGGGGTTGCCGCCAACGTGCTGAAGAACCTCGACGTCGATCTTCGCAAGATCAGGCTCGAGGTGGAGAAGCTGGTCCAGAGTGGTCCCGACATGGTGACCATGGGGCGGCTGCCGCAGACGCCGCGTGCCAAGAAGGTGATCGAGTACTCGATGGAGGAGGCTCGCAACCTCAACCACAACTATGTCGGCACCGAGCATATTCTGCTCGGCCTCCTGCGCGAGCAGGAAGGGGTCGCCGCGCAAGTGCTCATGAACCTGGGCCTCAAGCTCGAGGATGTCCGCGAGGAGGTGCTCAACCTGCTCGGCCACGGCATCGAGGGGGGCGAAGGGGAACGAGGGGGCCGCACTCCTTCGGGTGGCGAAGGGGGCGAGGACGAATCGAAGGGAGAAGGGCGACGAGGGAATCGGAGCCGCACCCCAGCGCTCGATAGCTTCGGTCGCGATCTCACCGAACTCGCCCGCTCGATCTCCTTGGCCCGACCAATCACTGGGTCGAGCTTTCCCTGACG
>CAZYQQ010000081.1:0-24074 GCA_964650265.1 uncultured Planctomycetaceae bacterium | reverse complement strand
CCCTCCCGCGAATTGTAGGAGTTTGCCGAGAGGTTTGGGGCTTCGCCCTGAAAGTTCACATTACAACTAGTCAAACCGTTGACTTCGATTCGTCCAGTCGTCACTATAGACCAGGGGTGGGGCAAGTCACCTTAACCGCGGATTGGAAATCAGAGATGAGAATTGGCAAATTCATTCCGATGACGGCATGTCTCGGAATGATAATTATCGCTTCGATCAGTAACGTCGCCTCCGCTTCGGTTCAGACGGGCGATATCATCACGATGGTCAACGGCCCGGGCTCGCCGGGCGGGACCTTCTATATGTTCGACGACGACAACAACAAGGTGACCGACACCTTCTGCGTCCAGATCGAAGAGTACATTCGCTTCAACCAGGACTACAAAGTCGTGGGTGTTTCGAAAACGACCCTTGGTACCGGCAGCCGGGACCTCACGTCATTCGCCGCCTGGTTGTTCGATCGGTATCAAAACGGCATCTCCGGGGTTGGTGCAGCGCTGGCGAATTTCGATTTCGACAATGCCTACGGCCAACTCAATTCGGCTGCGGCTAGTAAGCAAGCCAACGAGTTGCAACTTGCCATCTGGAGCGCGATGGGCTACACCCCAGACCAGATCGGCGGTGTCGGTTCCGGTTGGTACAGCACCTACGACGACAAACTCGCCGGCTGGAAAGCCGATTTCGAGTCCGACGTCGCCAACAATCTCTGGACCGGAACGGGCGATGTCTGGGTCGTCAACCTCGTCGGCCAGAACTCCTCCGGCCAATACAAGATCAACGCCCAAGACCAACTCATTCGCATCCCCAGCACCGATCCGGGGACCATCGTCCCCGAGCCGATGAGCCTGGTGGTCTGGTCGGTTGTGGGAATCATGGGAGCCTGTCTCATCACCCGCCGCCAGCGGCTGGCCTAGCCTCACACCTCCTTTCGTTGGGTTTTCAGTCGTTGAGTATTCAGTAAGCCCGTCACCTCGTGAAGGTGGCGGGCTTTTTCGATTTGGCTGGCACTGGGCGCAACTCGCCGTCGCACGTTCGGCCAATAAGCCGAGCAGGCCATAACTGAGTGTGAGTGTAAAAATCCAGAAACGACCCATTGAGGTCTTCCCCCCGGAAGAATGTTGCGAAAAGTGTGACAATCGGTGCAACAGGCACACTTTAGCAGGTGGGAATTCGATTGCAAGCGGTTCACCTGATTTTTTGCCAAAAAATTTCCGCTGCCGGGGGCGGCCCCAGCGGCTGCTGCCGTAAGCCCTAGGGAAATAAGCACTTGCGGCGGATTGCCCTCCCCGGGCGAGCAAGCTTCGGCTTGTTTCACCCACAGTCGCCGAGTCGGGGTTCGAGCATCGGGCACGATCACCGAGAGACAGGACTCTCATCCAAGGGCTCTTCCAAGCCAGGCAGCCCGCGGCCAAGAGGTGACGACTCGCACGCCAGGATGGGAATTCCGGGGCGTTTGAGATCGAGTTGCGCGATTGTGCCGTGAATGAGGCTTCGCGCGGTGGAATTGAATGTGCCAATCCTGCCTACCGATAGTGGATTACCAGAAGACCACTTTGGGGCAAATGCATGCATTGTCCCGGTCATAACGCGAATTCGGCTAGGAATGAACGATGTCAACCGCTCCGGTCAACAACCAACGTCGAAGCAGCGCCCGTTCCGGGAGGCCACGGACCTTGGCATTCACGCTATCGCTGATAGCAATGGCGGTGAACGTGAGCGGATGCTGCTACGTGCCTGGAGGAAGCTGCCGTGACTGGTGGCGCAACGGATTCAAGGTCGGGCCCAACTACTGCCAACCCGCGGCACCGGTGGCCTCCCAATGGATCGACTACACCGATCCACGGGTCAAGTCCGATGAGCAGCAGCTCGGAGCCTGGTGGACCGTGTTCGATGATCCCACCTTGAACGGTCTCATTGAAACAGCTTACCGGCAAAATCTCACGCTACGGGCGGCCGGGACCAGGATCCTCGAGGCACGGGCGCTGCGAGGCATTGCCGCCGGCAATTTACTCCCGCAGTCGCAGTCGGCTTTTACCGACTACACGCGTGTGAAGCTTAGCCAGAATGTCGCCAACCCACCCGTGGAGGCCTGGTTCTCCAACTGGGATGCTGGCGTCGGTGCCTCTTGGGAACTTGACTTTTGGGGTCGCTTCCGACGAGCGGTCGAGGCGGCCGATGCCGAGTTGGATGCGTCGGTTGAAAACTACGACGATGTGCTTGTCGTACTTCTCTCCGAAGTTGCGGCCAACTACGTTCAATACCGGACTTTCCAGCAACGGTTGGTCTACGCCAAGGCCAATGTCGAGATTCAGCGGAACTCGGTGAAGTTGGCCACCGACATGTTCGAAGGGGGGGCCACGACCGAGCGCGATACCCACCAGGCGCAACAATTGCTCTCCCAGACGGAAGCCCTGATTCCTGCCTTGGAGATCGGCAAGCGGCAAGCGGCGAATCGACTCTGCACGCTGCTCGGAATGCCACCAACCGACATGGACGCGATGCTGGGCGAGGGGGTGGGCGTCCCCACCACGCCCGAGGACGTGATTGTCGGCGTGCCGGCCGATTTGTTGCGTCGCCGGCCCGACGTTCGCCGGGCCGAACGGCAGGTGGCGGCTCAAAGCGCGCGGATTGGTGTTGCCGTCAGCGATTTGTATCCCCACATTAGCCTGATCGGCACGATTGGGGTCGAAGCAGAGCATGCTGGCGATTTGTTTAGGACGGGCAGCATGATTGGCTCCGTGGGGCCGGGCATCAACTGGGAGATTCTGAACTACGGTCGGCTGGTGAACAACGTCCGTGTTCAAGACGCGCGCTTTCAAACTCTGGCCTACGAATACCAGGAACAGGTCTTGACGGCGGGACGCGAAGTGGAAGATGCGATGGTTGCCTTCCTGCGCACTCAAGAGCAAACGGAGCATCTGGCGACTAGTGTCGCCGCGGCCGATCGAACGGTCGAGATCACGAAAGAGCAGTACCGGCAAGGCGCCGTCGATTTCACCCCAGTCTTTCTCTTCGAAGGAATCCTCACTGAGCAACAGGATCTGTTCGCGGCCTCGCAAGGAGATGTCGCCCTGTCGCTGATCGCCGTCTATCGCGCGCTAGGGGGTGGTTGGCAGATCCGGCTAGGTGCGGGGACTTCGAGCGATGTCCCGGTGCTGCTGCCGTCGATCGAGGAAGTGCCATTCGAACAACTCCCCAGCAACGATGTCGAACTCCAGTCGTTCCTTGCCGGGTCGGCATTGATCCAGCCCGAGTTTATCGAGACTCGCACGTCGGCGACGGAATCGGAATAACCCCTCGACCCCCCCCCAGTTCCCGATACTCAAGCGCCCCAAAACATGACCCCCAGGCGATCGCTCTCACTGCTGGTGACTATCCTTTGCTTCAACGCAGGCCAAATGGCGCTCGCGGAGACAGGGGCTTCGAGGACAGGGTCTTCGAGGGCAGGGATTTCGAGGTCGGACCTGAAAATCCCCTCGGGAGACCTCGTTTGCCCACCCCTGCTGCTGCGAGCCTGTTGCGACACTTATTGTCCTAAGCCGCTCCCGTGCATTCGTCCTTACCACTCGACCTGTGGCAACGCGTGCTACTGTCGCAAGCCGTGCCCATGCATCACCGGGCCGGCGATGTGTTATTCGATGTCAACGTACACCTGCAAGCCTTGCCCCAACCTTTGCCGGCCACTTTCTGCCCATTATTTCGCCTGTGCGGGACCTTACGGTCGCCACACTGATTGGGGAGACTGGCCCCTCTTCGACCGGTAGCGAATATCTCAACCAACCTGGGCCGGGGCGCTCGCCGTTTTTAACAACCCGGCTTGCGGAAAATCGCCGCCCTTCTCGCCCTTTTAAAGACAGAATCTGTTTGCTTTGTCCCTCTCGATGCATTACAAAGAGGGAGCCTTCGAGCCAATCGAGGAAGGGAGGCTAGGGGTCTAGAGGCCGGTTTGCGCTGGTCTAAGGCCTCACCTTGCCGTGCGAGGTGGCGGTTGCTCGAAGTCTCATGTCATCGATTTGTTAGCGGCGAAGGCCGCCATGCGTTTCAGGTCTCATTAAAACATGTTTTCTCCGTCCCGCGCGTCGTGGCTTGCGTTTGTAGTGGCGGTTTGCTTTTGCACGTCCGGCTGCGACGAGCCTCCCGTGGCCATTCCCCCCGAGGCACCAAAAGTGCCGGTTATGCACCCGGTGCAGCGGGAGCTCTCGGACCTCGAAGAGTTCAATGGCTGGATGGCCGCCGAAAAATGGATCGAGGTCCGCAGCCGGGTCAAGGGGCATATCAAGAAGATCCACTTTACAGACGGGCAGTACGTAAAGAAGGGGGACTTGTTGTTTGAACTCGATCCGCGTCCCTTCCAGTCGGAGATCGAGCGGACCGAGCACAATCTGAAGATTTACGAGGCGCAAAAGGTGGCCGCCGATAAGGAAGAGGCCCGCTTGCGAATCCTGCTAACCAAGGGGGGAGCGAGCGTTCAGCAGGTGGAGAAGGCGGAGGCCGATTCCATGGCGCTGGCGGCGCAGATTGCGTCGACCCAGAGCGAGATCGTCACCAAGGAGTTGGACCTCGAGTACTCCCGAATCACGGCCGACATCGATGGACGGGTGAGCAGGACGGAAATGAGCGCGGGAAATCTGGTGAACGCGGGGGGGAGCGATCCCTTGTTAACGACGATCGTCTCTGTTGATCCGGTTCAAATCAATTTCAATGTCGATGAGCGCTCGCTCTTGCGATACGCCGAGAGTATCGGAACGTCGGGGGGGAAACTGTCTGATTTGCTGGCGAGTATGAAGGAGCGAAGCCCCCGGTTCACCTTTGCCTTGGATGGCGAAACGAGCTTTGACCACGAAGGCGAGTTGCGATTTGGCGACAATCGAGTCGATGTCTCCACGGGGACGATTCCAGTCTACGGCATGGTCCCTAATGCGGAGGGGAAGTTCGTGCCGGGGGCGAGAGTCCGCGTTCGGCTGACGATTGGCGCCCCCTACGTGGCCAGCCTTGTGCCGGATACGGCGATTCTGGCGGACCAGAATCAGCGATATGTCCTGATCGTCGACAACGAGAAAACCGTGCGGCGTCGAAACGTCACCTTGGGCACACTGACGGATGATGGCATGCGAGCCATCAAGGCCGCGGATAAACTTGCGGATGGTGAGGATTTGGCCCAATGGAGTGTGATCGTCGACAATTTGCAGCGGGCCCGGCTCAATTATCCGGTCGTAGCCGAGATGTTGAACTCGTCGGTCACGGATAACTAGCTCATCGCAAACATTGCCCGTGGTGGCCACTTGCGCCACGCGAATCAATGTGGCGTGGATCGTTTATGATATCTCATTTCTTTATCGACCGGCCCATCTTCGCGACAGTACTGTCGGTCGTCATCGTGATCGTCGGCGTGGTGGCGCTGTCGCAGTTGCCAATCGCCCAGTATCCAGACGTTGCGCCCCCCACGGTGCAAGTTACGGCGACCTACCCGGGGGCCAACGCCAAGACGACGGCCGACAACGTGGCCACCCCAATCGAACAGGAAGTGAACGGCGTCGAGCGTATGCTCTATATGTCGTCGAAGTGTACGAACGACGGGCAGATGAAGCTCGACGTGACCTTCGAACTGGGAACCAACCTCGATACGGCCCAAGTCCTCGTGCAGAATCGAGTGGCCGTCGCCGAGGCGAAACTGCCGGAGGAAGTCAAACGCATCGGGGTGACCACCAAGAAGAAGTCGCCAAGCATTCTGCTGGTCGTCAATCTGGTTTCCAGTAAGCGTCCCGACGGCAGCTATTACTACGATGAGCTCTACCTGAGCAACTTCGCCACTCTCAACGTCAAGGACGATTTGGCGCGGGTGAATGGCGTAGGCGACGTCGTCTTCCTTAGCCCTCGCGATTACAGCATGCGGGTCTGGCTCGATCCCGACAAACTTGCGGCCCGCGACCTGACGGCAAGCGATGTGATTAATGCTGTCCGCGAGCAGAATCGCCAGGTTGCTGCCGGGCGGATCGGACAACCGCCAGTTCCAGCGGAGTCCGTCGTCAGCTTCGACCTGCCGATCAACGCCGCCGGATTGCTGAATTCGGAAGAGGAGTTCGAAAACATCGTCCTGAAGA
The DNA here is from genome assembly GCA_964650265.1 of uncultured Planctomycetaceae bacterium. Taxonomy (GTDB): domain Bacteria; phylum Planctomycetota; class Planctomycetia; order Pirellulales; family Lacipirellulaceae; genus CAZYQQ01. Next base: position 17,973 of record CAZYQQ010000081.1, on the reverse strand, counting down.
CGGGCGACGACGGAGGCGTCGTTTATTTCAAGGACGTGGTCCGCGAGACGCGACGCGACGCGGAGGGCCGTGTCCTGGAGCGGGGGATCGAGCTGGGCGCGAAAAACTACGACGTCAATAGCTACCTGGATGGCGAGCCCTCGACGGCGCTTGCGGTCTACCAGCTTCCCGGTTCCAACGCACTGTCCACTGCCGACGCGATTCGAGCGAAAATGGAGGAATTGAAGAGTCGATTCCCCGAAGGGGTGGAGTATCACATTCACTACGACACCACCGTGTTCGTCAAGGAATCGATCGTCAGCGTGGTTCACACTCTCATCGAGGCCTTCATCCTCGTCTTTATCGTCGTCCTCGTCTTCCTGCAAAATTGGCGTGCGACGATTATCCCCATGGTGGCCGTGCCGGTCTCGCTGATCGGCACGTTCTCGGTCATGGCGCTGATGGGCTTCTCGCTCAACAATCTCTCGCTGTTCGGATTGGTGTTGGCGATCGGCATTGTGGTCGACGACGCCATCGTGGTTGTCGAGAATGTCGAACGGTGGCTTGCCGAGGGAATGTCGCCGCGTGATGCCTCCCGAAAAGCCATGGAGGAAGTCACGGGCCCGGTCATTGCGATCGCCTTGGTGCTGTGCGCCGTGTTCGTGCCGACCGCCTTCATGGCCGGTATCAGCGGTCAGTTCTACAAGCAATTCGCCTTGACCATCGCGGCCTCGACCGTCATCTCCGCTTTCAACTCACTGACCTTGAGCCCCGCGCTGGCCGCGCTGTTGTTAAAGCCTCACGGCCACGGTGAGCATGGCCATGGACAGTCGGAGGCACTGCCGCGGGCGGGCATTGCCATTATCGGGGGCCTGGTGGCCTACCATTTCCTCTTGGCGCCAGTGGGTCATTACCTCGGCATTGAAGTCGGTGGCCACGGCGCTCCCGCCCCCCACGATACATCCCACGCCAACCCTGCCACCCTGTGGGCATTGCGTGCCGGCGTGTTTCTCGTGGGCGCCATTGCCGGCTGGCTTGCCGGCGTGATCGTCAACGCGCTCTTAGGTGCCTTTTTCAAGGTCTTCAACTGGCTGTTCGATGTGACGATCAACGTCTACGGCAAACTGGTCGCTGGATTGTTGCGCATCAGCTTCGTCGCCCTGCTGGTCTACGGCGGGCTGATGGCGCTAACCGTCGTTGGCTTCCGCGCCGTTCCCGTCGGATTCATTCCGGAGCAAGACAAGGGTTACCTGGTGCTTAACGCCCAGTTGCCCGATGGCGCCTCCCTGGATCGTACCGACAAGGTGATACGGCAGATGAGCGAAATCGCCAGGGCAGAGGAGGGGGTTGCCCATACCGTCGAGGTGCCCGGGTATTCCGTCGTGCTGGGCACCAACATCAGCAATGTGGGAGGGATGTTCGTCGTCCTCGACCCATTCGAAGAGCGGGCGGGTAAGCCCGAACTTAGCGCACCCGCCATCATGTCGCGGCTACAGAAAAAGCTGAATGAAATCACGACCGCCAGGGCCGGCGTGTTCGGCGCGCCTCCGGTCGAGGGGTTGGGGACGACGGGAGGGTTCAAATTACAAGTCCAAGACCGGCGCAGTGCCGGCTTGCGCTCGTTGCAGGGCTCGGTCGAGCACCTGGCCGACGAGGGAAATCGCGATCCCCGACTGGCCGGGCTGTTCACAAGCTTTAGCGTGACCCAACCCCAATTGCGAGTCGATGTCGACGAGGAAAAAGCGAAGGCACAGCAGATTCCGCTGCAGGAGATCGACGCGACGCTACAGGCCTATTTAGGCTCGTTTTATGTCAACGACTTCTTCTATCAAAACCGCAATTGGCAGGTCAATCTTCAGGCCGCTCCCAAATACCGCATGAAGGTCGAGGATATCGGCAACCTCGAGGTCCGCAATGGCAACGGGGATCGTGTGCCGCTGCGAACGTTGGTGAACGTGACATACGACAGCGGGCCGGCGATCGTCAATCACTACAATCTCTATCCATCGGCGGAAATCAGCGGAGGCACAGCGCCGGGCGTGAGTTCGGGGCAGGCCATCGATATCATTGATGGTGTGGCCGCGAATGCGCTTCCCAGCACGATGGGCTTCGAATGGACGGAGCTCACGTATCAACAAATCCTCGCCAGTAAGGACCTGTTGACCAAGCTGGCATTTCCGTTGGCGGTCGTGTTCGTTTTTCTGGTGCTCGCGGCCCAGTATGAGAGCTGGTCGTTGCCGCTTTCGATCATATTGATCGTTCCCATGTGTCTGCTCGCCGCGATCACCGGCGTCTGGCTCGCGAAACTGAGTAATGACATTTTCACTCAGATTGGCCTGGTGGTGCTGATCGGGCTGGCTGCGAAAAACGCGATCTTGATCGTCGAATTCGCAAAGCAATTGCAGGATCAGGGAAAGCCACGAGTCGAGGCGACGGTGGAGGCATGTCGACTCCGTCTGCGCCCCATCCTGATGACTTCCTTTGCGTTCATCTTGGGTGTCGTCCCGTTGGTACTCGCCAAGGGAGCAGGCGCCGAAATGAGACAAACCCTCGGGATCGCCGTCTTCAGTGGCATGCTGGGCGTGACCGCCTTTGGGATTTTCTTTACTCCAGTCTTCTATTCAGTGATTCGGAAATACACCGAACCAAAGGTTGCTCCGGAGTCTCGCCCGGGGAGTCGCGATGGGGATTTGTTACCAGAGCATGGACGCTTGGGGGGAGCCTCGGATGGGCACAACGAAGCGACCATCCCGGCAACTCCGACCACCCATTGAGGCATTGTCGTCCAGCTTCGTATCCACTGATTTTATTGCCAATACGGTTTTCAAGGAATCTACCCATGGCCAATGTCGAAGAACTGCTTAGCCGTATCGACCGGGAATTCGCCGCCGTTGAGGAGCGAGTGAAGCAGAGTCAATCACAGCAACTGGAGGTCTACCGCGGTCGCCAGGAACGCCTGGCCGATTTCGAACAGACGTTGCATCACTTGCGCGACGTATGGGTGCCGCGATTGGAAGCGTTCGCGAAGCGATTCGGCGACCGCGTCAATGTGACTCCCTTGGCCGAGCCGAGCCGGCGTTCCGCGGTTTACGAATTTCACACCGAGTTGGCGCACGTTCAACTCCGGCTTTCGGCGACGACGGACGAGGATGTTCGCAATGTGATTCTCAACTATGACTTGCACATCCTGCCCATCCTCATGAAGTACGAACGCCATGCCGAGCTCGTGATGCCCTTGGATGCCATCAACGAAGAGCTGATGGCGCAGTGGCTCGACGATCGCCTCGTGCAATTCGTTCAAACCTACGCGGCATTGCACGAGAACAATTACTATTGGAAGGGGCACATGGTCGAGGACCCCATCGCCCATGTCCAGTTCCCCAAGTTCGCTGCCGGGGCGACCCTCGACGTGAATGGCAAGACATACTACTTCATTGACGAGGAAACACGCCGCGAGTTCGAGAAGCAGCAGCAGGATGCGACGAAATAGAACGAGAGTAAACGCCAGGTCCTGGATCGCAGGTCGCTCGGAAGGGTTTCGGCATTGTCCAAGCAGCACAAACAAGGTGGCACGCGCAAACTCGACCGCAAAGAGTACGAGCAGGAACTCCGCCGCCTGCAGGCCGAGCTCTGCACGCTCCAAGAGTGGGTCAAGGCCCAAGGGCTCCGGGTCATACTGGTATTCGAAGGTCGGGACGGAGCAGGCAAGGGGGGAACGATTCGCGCCATTACGGAGCGGGTGAGCCCGCGCGTCTTTCGCGTGGTTGCGCTGCCGGCCCCGTCCGATCGGGAAAAGACGCAGATGTACATGCAGCGGTACATGCAGCACTTTCCCGCGGCCGGTGAAATCGTGATCTTCGACCGGAGCTGGTACAACCGCGCGGGGGTCGAGCACGTCATGGGCTTTTGCACCGACAAACAGTACGAGCGATTTCTCGAACTCTGCCCACTCGTCGAAAGCTACATTGTCGATGGTGGCGTTTTGTTGTTGAAGTACTGGCTGGAAGTCTCCAACGAAGAGCAAGAACGCCGCTTCTTGGCGCGGATTGAAGACCCGCTGCGACAGTGGAAACTCAGCCCCATCGATCTGCCCTCGCGTCAGCAGTGGTACGACTATTCTCGCGCCCGCGACGCCATGCTCGAAGCCACCGACACCAGCCACGCGCCCTGGTACATCCTGAACTCCAACGATAAACGGCGGGCACGCCTCAACTGCATTACGCATCTGCTAAGTCAGATTCCCTACGAGAAGCTGCCGCGCGACGAGATTCGACTACCAAAGCGATCGAAGGACGGAAGTTACGACGATCAGGCGACATTGAAAGGGAGAACATTCGTTCCGGAGAAATATTGAGCCGCGCGAATCATCCGCCGGGTGGAAGCGCCAGTGCGTCAGGGAGACTGCCCCAATCGATTGGGGTGAGATCACAGGTGCCGCGTCTGATGATTCGCCTACTGCCGCCATCACCCGAGTACGGCCCAAGACCATTCCGGTATCTCAAGCCACTTTCGAAAGGAGAGGCGCATGAGCCTCGTTAAACGGAAACATGGGCGACAATCGGTCCCAACGGCCACTTCAACTGATCTTCAGCAGCAGTATGGCTGTGATGCTGCCAGGCTGATCGCCACCGATGATGTCCTCTACGAACGGCATTTGGTGTTCGATCATATCGTCTCCCCAGTTGCCTCCTCTCCACGCGAGCGGTTTGAGGCCTTCGCTCGCGTGGTTCGAGATGTGCTCTCCCAGCGCTGGATCAAAACCGAGCAAACGTACTCCCAAGAGAATGCGAAGCGGGTGTACTACCTGTCGATGGAGTTTTTGATCGGACGGACCCTGGAGAATAACGTCACCAATCTCCTGCTCGACTCGATTGTCGGCGAAGGGATCAAGAATAAGGGACTCGATTGGCTCGAAATCGTGGAGCAAGAGCCGGATGCCGGTCTGGGGAATGGTGGACTGGGACGGCTAGCCGCCTGCTTCCTCGACTCGATGGCGACGATGCAGATTCCAGCCATGGGCTATGGTCTTCGTTACGAATATGGGATGTTTCGGCAGACCATCGAGAACGGCTGGCAACGTGAGCAACCGGACAATTGGTTGCGACAACCCGATCCGTGGGAAGTCGCCCGACCGCGGGAAACCGTGGAGATTAAGCTCAACTGTTCGTTCGCGCTCCGCGATGGCGTCTTGCAGCCGGTGATCGGCCAGCCCTCGAGCCTCATTGGGCTTCCCTTCGATCGCCCCGTGGTTGGCTATGGTGGCAAGACGATCAATACGCTCCGTCTGTGGTCCGCCGCTTCGCCCGATTATTTTGATTTCGAACGTTTCAGCAGTGGCGACTTTGTTGGCGCGCTGGCCGAGGCCTTGGCGGCGGAATCGCTGACCCGCGTACTTTACCCGGACGATACAACAGCCCGCGGGCAGGCCCTGCGATTCGTGCAGGAGTATTTTCTCGTCGCGTGCTCGCTTGCCGACCTTGTCCGGCGGTTCCGCCAACTCAACGACGATTGGGCGCTGTTGCCACAACAGGCAGCCATCCAGCTCAACGACACGCATCCGGCGCTCGCCGTTCCCGAATTGATGCGAATTCTGCTCGACGACGCCAGGCTCGGCTGGGATGAGGCCTGGGACATTTGCCGGCGGACGCTGGCCTACACCAACCATACGTTGCTGCCCGAGGCGCTGGAGAAATGGCCACTCGCCTGGTTCGAGATGGTTTTGCCGCGGCAGTTGGAAATCGTCCATGAGATCAATCGCCGTTTTCTCGACGACGTGCGGACCCGCTTCCCTGGCGACAGTGCCAAGATCGCTCGGGTGAACCTCATTGAGGAAGAGCCGCAACGGAAAGTCCGCATGGCCAATTTGGCAATCGTCGGTTCGCACAGTACCAACGGGGTGGCGGCCATTCACTCGCAGTTGCTCAAGGCGACAACCGTCAGGGATCTGGCAGAGGTGTTTCCAGACCGTTTCAATAACAAGACGAACGGTGTCACGCCACGGCGTTGGCTGTTGCTTTCCAATCCGCCCCTCGCCCGGGTGATCACCGAGGCCGTCGGAGACGCATGGATTACCGACTTGGGTGCGCTGGCACCGCTGCGCGATCTCGCTAGTGACAAAGGCTTCATCCAGCGCATGCAAGGGGCGAAGCAGGAAGCGAAGGGGGCATTTGCCAATTGGGTCGGTGCCCAGACGGGCCAGCCGATCGACCCCCTGGCGATCTTCGACACCCAGGTCAAGCGAATCCACGAATACAAGCGGCAATTGCTCAATGCGCTGCGGATCATCGTGCTCTACAACCGGCTGCGGGAAAATCCGAATCTTGAGATGCCCCCGCGTGTCTTCCTGTTCGCCGGCAAAGCGGCGCCCGCCTACCATCTCGCCAAGCTGATTATCAAACTGATCAACAGCCTCGGGACGACGATTGACGCCGACCCGATCGTCCGCGATCGGCTGAAGGTCGTCTTTCTACCCGACTACTGCGCGACATTGGCGGAGAGATTGATCCCGGCCAGCGACGTGTCGAACCAGATATCCACCGCGGGCTACGAAGCGAGTGGGACGAGCAATATGAAGTTCATGATGAATGGCGCACTGACGATCGGCACGCGCGATGGAGCGACAATCGAGATGGCCGAGGAAGCGGGCGAGGAAAATTTCTTCTTGTTCGGACTCACAGCGCAGCAGGTCGCCGACAGCCGTGGCTGGTACGATCCCCACTGGCATTACGAACACGAGCCAGAGACGCGGGCGGCGATCGACTTATTGTTTTCCGATCATTTCTGCCCAGGAGAGCCCGGGATATTCTTACCACTGCGCGAAACCCTCTTGGGCCGCGACTATTACATGCATCTGGCCGACTTGAAATCGTATCTCGACGCCGATCGCCGGTTGTTGGAATTGTATCGGGACCAGAGTGCCTGGACCAAGCAGGTCATCCTGAATGTCGCCGGATCGGGCAAGTTCTCGAGCGATCGAACGATTGCGGAGTACGCGGCCGATATCTGGAATGTCGAGCCGTGTCCTGTGCCGTGAAATGAACACCTCAATCCAAGAACTGCGGAGTGTGCGATGAGTTCCTTTAGTCTCGAAGCCCATGGCATTACAGTCAAGGACATTCGGCGAAACCTCGCCCCTGCCCGTCTCTATGCCGAGGCGGTCCGCGAAGATCCGAATTGCGTCATTGCCGACTCAGGCGCGCTGATCGCGTTCTCCGGGGAAAAGACGGGGCGTTCCCCCAAAGACAAGAGAGTTGTCAAGAGTCCGGCGAGCCAGGAAGACGTGTGGTGGGGATCAGTCAACATTCCGATTGACCAACACGCGTTCGACATCAATCTGGAGCGGGCGCGGGACTTTCTCAACTTGCGCAAGACTCTCTATTGCTTTGATGGTTTCGCGGGATGGGATCCAGAGCACCGGGCGCGCGTCCGGGTCATCTGCTCGCGGCCTTATCATGCGCTGTTTATGCACATCATGCTGATTCGGCCTTCGGCAGACGAGTTGGCCGATTTCGGCGAGCCGCACGCCGTGATTTACAATGCGGGGGAATTCCCCGCCAATCGTTTGACCACCGGAATGACGTCGAAGACGAGTGTCGACCTCTGTCTCGAGTCGCGCGAGATCGTCATCTTGGGGACCGAATACGCGGGGGAGATGAAGAAGGGGGTTTTTACCTTCATGAATTACTTCGCTCCCAAGCGCGGCGTGCTGTCGATGCACTGCTCCGCGACCGCCGACCCGGAGACGAACCGATCGTCGCTGATGTTCGGCCTCTCCGGCACGGGCAAGACGACCTTGTCGGCTGATCCCAAGCGGCAACTGATCGGCGACGACGAGCATTGCTGGACCGACACGGGAGTCTTCAACATCGAGGGGGGATGCTATGCCAAGGCGATCGACTTGATGCCCGAGTCGGAGCCTGAGATCTTTCAGGCGCTCCGGTTCGGGGCTGTGCTCGAGAATGTCGTTTATGAGAAGGAGACTCACCAAGTGGACTTCAGCGATACGAGCATTACGCAGAACACGAGGGGCGCCTATCCCATCGACTTCATCCGCAATGCCCGCATCCCCTGCGTTGCCGATCATCCAACCGACGTGATTTTTCTTACCTGCGACGCATTCGGTGTCTTGCCACCGGTCAGCAGGCTCACTCCCGAGCAGGCCATGTACCACTTTATCAGTGGGTATACGGCGAAGGTGGCCGGCACCGAGATGGGGGTCTCCGAACCGCAAGCGACTTTTTCGCCATGCTTTGGCGGGCCGTTTCTGGTCTGGCATCCAATGAAGTATGCCGAGCTTCTCGCAGCCAAGATCCAACAGCATGACGTCAACGTGTGGCTGGTCAACACCGGCTGGAGCGGTGGAGCCTTTGGGACAGGCAAACGGCTGAAGCTCAGTCAGACGCGGGCCATGATCGACGGGATTCACTCGGGCCAGTTAGCCAAGGCACCCCGCCAAACCGATCCGATCTTCGGGATCGAAACAGTGACACAGTGTCTGGGAGTGCCGGCCGAAGTCCTTGTACCACGTAACACGTGGAGTGATGCGGCCGCCTATGACGCGACAGCACGAAAGTTGGCTCAGTTGTTTCGCGAAAACTTCCGCCAATACGAGTCCGGAGTCCACCCCGACGTCCGTGCGGCGGGACCTCTCGTTTGACGGCTCGGAAAGTCCCCAGACATAACCCCTGGCCACCCAAATCCACGCGAAGCAATGCCGGCATGACCTTGGCCACCTGTCCGCTCTCGTACTGCCGCAGCGGGGTGCCGAGCGCTCACGAGCCACATAAGACAACGGCCAGGAACTGGGCCGCCAGGATCCGGAGCAACATCGTCAGGGGGTAGACCGTGGCATAGGCCACCGCGGGCGACTCCGATTGGCAGAGGTCGTTGGCAAAGGCGAGGGCGGGTGGGTCGGTCATGCTTCCGGCCAACAGACCCGTCAGTTCGACGTAATTCATGCCGAATTGGACGCGAGCGAAAATACCGATAGCCATTAGCGGTGCAATCGTGACGATCGCCCCAGCGACTAGCCACAAGAGACCGGTCCAACTCAGGGCCGCAGCGAAGAAAGTCGGTCCTGCCAGGAGGCCCACGCCGGCAAAAAACAGCGCGATTCCGAACTCGCGAAACGCGACATTCGCGCTTTTCGGCATCTGCCACACCAATCGACCGATGTGGCCACGCGCGCCGACAAAGATGGCCACGACAAGCGGACCTCCAGCTAGCCCCAATCGCAGCGGCTGCGGCAGTCCTGGGATGGCGATTGGCAATGTCCCGAGCGCGATCCCCAAGAAGATGCCGACAAAAAGTGCCAGGATCGGGGTCTCCTCCACGGGGGATCGCGGTTCCGCCGGTTGGTTTGTCGTGGCCCCTTGCGCGGCGTACGCCGCGCTTTCGGTGGCCACATCAATCCGAAACATCGCCCGCAGCGCCAGCAGCGTACCGATGATGCCGACGATCCCCATGGGATAGGTGACCGCGTAAGCCAGCGCAGGCAGCGCGGCACGTTCTTCGTCGATACCGGGGAATGAGGCCAACGTCTGCTGAGCGGCGCCAAGCGATGGTGTATTGGTTGTTGCCCCGGAAAACAGCCCCAGCACGGCCGCCCAGTCGAATGCCAGCAGCCATCCCAGCGCGACAGCGCAGATTGCGCCCAGCACGACGATACTAGCCGCCATTAAATTGAGCTTCACGCCCGACCTCCGCAACGATTCGAGAAAACCAGGGCCGATCTGCAATCCAATGGAAAACACGAACAGAATCAGGCCAAATTCCTTGACGAACTCGAGCGTGTGGTGATCGACGGGTTTGCCAAAATGGCCGGTCAGCAGCGCGGCGAACAGCACGCCAGCCGTGCCCAATTTGATGCCGCGAAACTGAAGGCTGCCGAGCGCAATCCCCCCCACGCAGACGAGCGATAGGATGGCAATGGCGTGTGCCGTCGGATTCGTACGTGCCAGATCGAAAAGCCAACCCATGATTAGACCTCCACGTCGGACAGCCGGTGAATCGTCGTTTACGCCCAGATATCTTGACAGTTTCGAGAGGCTTTGGCGAGACTCTTCGGGCGGAAATCCAGTTCCCCTTTGGCCGGCCAAGCGCCATAATAACCGAGGACACCTGCCAGACCGTTCTGGTTGGGAAATTGGCTCCACCCAGGCCGAATACGGTGAGCGCGGTCATGACCGACATCAATTTGAAGGGCCGAAGCTCACCACTCGGAGCTTCGGTCGTGGAGGGAGGGGTAAACTTCAGCCTGTTTTCACGGACGGCAAGCCAGGTGGAATTGGTCTTCTTCGATCGAGAGGAGGACGCGAAGCCGTCGCGCACGATCCAGCTCGATCCGATCGACAATCGAACCTACTACTATTGGCATGCCTGTGTGCCGAATGTGAAAGCCGGGCAAATCTACGGGTACCGGGTTGGGGGTCCGAGTGACGCTACACGCGGCCTGCGGTTCGACAGCAGCAAGGTCTTGCTCGATCCCTACGGGCGGGAAGTTGTCGTGCCGAAGTGCTACGACCGCGAGGCCGCCCGAGCCGATGGGGACAATGCCCGCACGGCCATGAAGAGCGTGGTCGTCGACCCGACCACATTCGATTGGGAAGGGGATTTGCCGCTTTGCCGCTCGAGCGCGCGGACAATCATCTACGAGATGCATGTCCGCGGTTTTACTCGGCATCCGAACTCGGGGCTGGAGGAGTCGAGGCGAGGGAGCTACGCGGGGGTCATCGACAAGATTCCCTACTTGCAGAAGCTCGGCATCACCGCGGTCGAACTGCTCCCCGTGTTCCAGTTCGACCCCCAGGATTGCCCTCCTGGAAAGATCAATTATTGGGGTTACGCGCCGATCGCGTTCTTCGCCCCTCACCAGGCTTATAGCTCCCAGCAAAGCCCCTTGGGTGCTGTCGACGAATTCCGCCAGATGGTGAAACAACTGCATCGGGCGGGCATCGAAGTCATCCTCGACGTCGTCTTCAATCATACGGCCGAGGGAGACCACCGGGGGCCCATGTTCGGTTTCCGCGGCATCGACAATCCGACCTATTACATCCTCGAACAGGGAGGAAGTCGCTACGCGAATTACTCCGGCTGCGGCAATACATTCAACGCGAATCATCCGGTCGTACGGCGGATGATTGTCGACTGTCTGAAGTATTGGGTGGAAGAGATGCATGTCGACGGTTTCCGCTTCGATCTTGCGTCGATACTCTCGCGCGACGCGTCGGGGCAACCGCTGGCAAACCCTCCCGTGCTATGGGACATCGAATCGGAACCGGCGCTGGCCGGCACGAAGCTGCTCGCCGAAGCGTGGGACGCCGCCGGGCTCTATCAAGTGGGCCACTTCGTCGGCGACGCCTGGAAGGAATGGAACGGGCGGTTTCGCGACGATGTCCGCGATTTTTTTCGCGGCGAACCTGGATCGTTGCGGCGAATGGCCGACCGAATGGTCGGCAGCCCGGAAATGTATGCACACGAACAACGCGAGGCGGAGCAAAGCGTCAATTTTGTCACCTGCCACGACGGCTTCACACTCAACGACCTTGTTTCCTACAACGAAAAGCATAATGAGGCCAACGGCGAGCAGAATCTCGATGGCGCCAACGACAATCGCAGTTGGAACTGCGGCGCCGAAGGGGTGACCGACGATCCGGCGGTGGAGAAGCTGCGCCTCCGCCAGATGAAGAATTTTTTCACGGCGACAATGATGTCCCTAGGCCTGCCGATGATCCTGATGGGGGACGAAGTCCGTCGCACGCAGCGTGGCAATAACAATGCTTACTGCCACGACGATGAACTGAGTTGGTTCGATTGGTCGCTCGTCGAGCAAAACGGCGACCTCTTGCGCTTCGTGCAATTGCTCAGCTCTCGGCGGAGCCTTCGCAACAACGAGCACGAACGGCAACGAGTAAGCCTGCGGGCCTTGCTCGACTCGTCGATGCATACCTGGCATGGAATCGAGTTGAACCAACCCGATTGGAGCGACGATTCCCACAGCATCGCGCTCGATGCCTCGCTGCGTCAGGAGCGGTTACGCATCTACTATATGCTGAACGCCTACTGGAAACCGCTCCTATTCAAATTGCCAGCCCTTTCAGAACGAAAGCACTGGCAACGGTGGATCGATACCTCGCTCGAGTCGCCCCAGGACATTCACGATTGGACACAGGCACCACGCATTGCCGAGTACGAATACCATGTTGAATCTCGATCCGTTGTCTTGCTTTACACCTCGCTGTGACTCTCGTGATCTTGTCTGGTCGTGTCGGCCACCCGTAGCTCGCTACGGCAGGCCATCGGGGCGCTGACGTATTCCCTAGGGGCCAGGAGTCTGGTTGCGCCGCCTCTGAGGGTTTTTCCATGGTTTGCACGGCAATCTGAGTGCTTCGCCTGCCGGCCAGGCTTGGATTATGATGGAACTGGCCGCCAAATGGAGGCGGTAGCGACATGACCCGAGCATGGTTCGGACCGGAAGACTCCACATGAATCTCTTCAAGCGGCAACGTGCCTCGTCGAATGGCGTGGGGGAGCACCCCGATGTCCACATCACCTGGGCCAGATCGAGCGTCGGGCGATCCATCTCCCGGACGGGACTGTTTCTCAAAAGGCAGATTTGGCTCTGGCCGATCATTGCGATTGTTTTGCTCAGCGCGATTGGACTTGTCGTTCGCGAAACCATCGAGACGACGATGCGTCAGGGAGTTCAATCGCAGTTGCAATCGGTTGTCGATCTCGATGCGGCGATGCTCGAAAACTGGTATCGATCCCAAGCGTCGAATGCCGAATCGCTAGCCAACAACATCGACATCCGCGAGGTCATTTATCCCTTGTTCGACGCAGCCCCCCAAGGGAGCGAGAACGACACCGATTCGCTGGCATTGAACCGCGGCAAATTGGAAAGATCGATTCGACCGGCTATTTCCGCCCACCGCTATGATGGATACATCGTTTTCGATCGAGCCAAAACGATCGTTGCCGCGGGACGACCCGAATTGTTAGGCAAGACGGACATTCCCGAGTATGCGGAATTTCTCGACCGCGCGCTCGATGGTTCGACGAATGTCTCGCCCCCCTTTCCCAGCGTTGCCGTATTGAAGGATGAGGAAGGTCGCGCGCGAACGGGGACTCCCACCATGTTCGTTGCCGCCCCCATCCGTGACGACAGCTTCCAAGTCGTGGGGGTGCTGGCCTTGCGCATCGATCCGACCGAGGAATTCAGTCGTATTCTGAGCCTTGGCCACTTTGGGCAAAGCGGCAAGAGCTACGCCGTCGACGGGAATGGCCGCATGGTTTCGGAGAGCCGCTTCAACAATGATCTCGTACTCATCGGACTGCTGCCGGACGAGGATGACATCCAGTCAATCCTCCAAGTGCTGGTGCGCGACCCCGGTGGCGACCTGACGGAGGGGCACCGGCCCGAAGTGCGTCGCCGCAAACTGCCACTCACACTGGCGGCGGAAGAGTTGCTGACACAAGAAGCAGGCGCCAATGTCTCAGGCTATCGGGACTATCGGGGAGTCACCGTCGTCGGTGCATGGAAATGGCTGCCTCAAGGGGACATCGGTGTGATCACGGAGATGGACTTCGCCGAAGCTTTTCGCCCGCTCACATTCCTCCGCAGGACGTTTTGGGGATTGTTCGCGCTGTTGGTGCTCAGTTCGGCCGCGATTTTCGTCTTCACTCTCCTCCTTGCCCGTTCGCGCCGAGAAGAACAAAAGGCGGTGATCGCTGCCGAGCAAGTGGGCCAATACAAGCTCGAGCAAAGACTCGGTTCGGGCGGCATGGGGGTCGTTTACAAGGCACAGCACGCCATGTTGCGGCGTCCCACGGCCGTGAAAATGCTGGAACCAGACAAGATCAGTCCCGCGACACTCGAGCGATTTGAACGCGAAGTCCAGATCACAAGCCAGCTTAACAATCCCAACACGGTCGCGATCTACGATTATGGGAGGACCCCAGAGGGGGTCTTCTACTACGCGATGGAGTTCCTGGATGGCATCGATCTGCAATCGTTGGTCGATCAATACGGCCCGCAGCCCGTCCCTCGCGTGATTCACATTCTCGACCAACTTTGTGGATCGCTATTTGAAGCACACTCGCTCGGCCTGGTGCATCGGGATATCAAACCCGCCAATATTATGCTCAATCGACGTGGCGGCCAACCCGACGTCGTCAAGGTTCTGGATTTCGGCCTTGTGAAGTCGATCGACGACCGGCGGCAGGCTGGCCTCACCCAGCATGCCTCACTAACCGGAACGCCGCTCTACATGTCGCCCGAAGCGATTGAAATGCCGAGTTCGGTCGATGCCCGAAGCGACATCTACGCGGTGGGGGCGGTCGGTTATTTCCTGCTGGCGGGTAGGCCGGTGTTTGAGGCGGATAACCTCGTGGAACTCTGCAAGAAACATGTCGAGACACCACCAGTTTCCCCGTCCGAGCGGACGGGCTTCACGATTCCTCAGCAGCTCGAAGGTGCCCTCATGGCCTGCCTGGAAAAGTCGCGTGCCAAGCGTCCACAAACGGCACGCGACCTGGCGCTCCTCATTGCCCGTTGCCCGGAAGCAAGGGATTGGTCGATTGAAGACGCCGACGCCTGGTGGGGGCGTTACGAAAGGGGACGGCTCGCCGGCGCACGTCCCACCGATTCGACAGTCAAGTCACCAGGAGACCGACGGGACCTCACCATCGATCTTTAACAGCGATAGGTTTGGTGGCACCGCCGGCCGTCTCCTTCCATTCGGATCCTCACTCCATTCGGACCCCCACTCCATTCGGACCCCTGTCCGGCTCGGGTAGTCAGCAGCGGATCGGTTCCCTACTGCGGAGGGGTTGCGCTCGGCGGCGACTTGGGTGGTGCCTCGGATGACGTCTCGGGTGGTGCCTCCATCCGCACCAATAGCCACTGCTGGGTCGTCCCATCCTCGTAGTGGACGAGCACCGGCACCGTCTTGTCGGTCAAGTTGCTGAAGCCGCTTTCCATCAAGGGGCGCTTTTCCCCGACAACCGTCCAGGCCGCGCGATAGGAAGCCTTGTCGACCATCCCTTCGATGCTCTTGGTCGTCCCTGACACCGTGTTCTGCAATGTCCCAGCGATCACTCCCTCTCGGCTGATCACCAGTTGCAGGTACATCGTGGGGGCCGCCGAGCTCTGCTCGGCATCGGCAGTGATGCCAAACACACCGAGCGACATCCACGAATCATCGGCCGGTGGCGTTTCGGGAACGCTGGTGGCGATCGCCTCGGCCTGTGCCGTATATTCGGCTGCCGACGCTACCGGGGTCGAACCGTAATACACGGTATCGTCCTCGTAGTAGACGTTCTGGCCATAGTTGTAGTACTGCGGCTCGGTCCATCCCCAGGGAAGCCACGAGGCCGCAACTCCCCAAGTGGCGAACGCCCAGTAGTTGAAGTCGCCGTCACAGTTCCAGAAGGGGTGGTGGTGGCACCAGTCGCCATCGAAATGATCGCGATAGTCATTCCAGTTGTCGCGCCAATCGTTATTGATGTGGTCCCAGCGGTTGTTTTGCCAGTCCCGATGATCCTGCCAGTTGTTGATCCGATCGGGAGTATGGCTCCAGCGATCTCCCCCAGGACGCATTCCCGGGCGGTTATCGAGGCCCGGCCGACCGGCCGGAAGGGTACCGGCTCCCGGACGATTGCCCGGGCCGATGCCGGGCCGATCGCCCGGGCGGTTCCCGCCACCCGCGCCCGGTCGCTCGGTCCCAGCCCCTCCTTGGCCTGGGCGGCTCGGACGATCGAGGCCCGCCAGGCCACCTTCGCCAGGACGGCTTGGGAGCGTGCTAGGACGTCCAGCTCCTGAACCGCCAGGGCGGAAGAAGTCTTCGGCCGCGCTGCCACCGGGACGCGTCGCAGGACGTCCGGCGCCACTTCCGCCACCCAGATCGACAAAATTGTGAAGTTGGTCGCGTGTGGGCTGCCCTCCACCACCGGCGCCTGGCCGGGTCCCCACACTGGGGAGAGTTCCCGCCCCAGGGCGATTTCCAGTCGCGGGACGTTGGGAAATTCCGGAGCCCGGCCGACCCGGGGAGGGCAGATTTCCGATCCCTCCCTGACCGACCTGCGGACGGCTGCCTGAAGGACGCGTGCTGGGCCGCCCCCCCGTACTTGGCCGGCTGCCATATCCCCCTTGCGGTCGACTTACTTGAGGACGCGACTGGGGGCGGCTCATCGAGGGCGTTCGCGACATCGAAGGTCTCGACATCCCCCCGCCCCCTCGCGACATCCCACCGCCACCACGCCCCCCTCCTCCCCCTCCCCCTCGTCCACCGCGCGCGGAGACCGAATCGAGGCTCCACATCAACATCGCGATCGCAATAGCCAGGAGCGCAACGTATTTCTTCATGACATCACCTTGAATAATTGATCCTACCCGGCGACGGGTGCAAAGATGGATTGGGTAACAGACGCTGATTTATCGATTGCCAGCCCGCTCCGCGGGGGGGGCCTGAGAGGCGGCGGGTGGTTCGGTGCTGGGGGATTCGACCGTTTCGGCTTCGCCACTCTGCGGGTCGGCCAGCGAGTTTCGTACGATGAGTACAGCCTCGACGTTGGGAAGCAATTCTCCGTCGGCCTCGCGGCTAATCGATTCCCACAGGAACGAGTTCCGATCGACCTCGGTCAGAATATTGACAACCGATGCGACTCCGCCACCTGGCAGAGTTGCCCGATTGCGAATGTGCCAGGCGGAACCTTCGCGCAACCAGGTGGCCTCGGCAAACCCCCCATCGGAATCGAAAGTCCACGAGCGAATGCACTTCGCATTGGGGTCCCAGCCGATGAGCTGAACGCCGCTTAGCGGAACGTCGTCGGCTGTCACCACGGCAAACGATCGCCGCAGGAAGTTGTGATTCTTGGTCCACTCGACCGTTGTCTCGATCGACACCTCGTCGTCGCTATCGATCCAATCGCCAACCATCCATTCCAAGACCTTGAGATGTTCGTAGTGCGAGGGGGGAGGAGGCGTCACTACGACTTCTGAAATGCGATCGATGTACCACTTTCCATCTCGCTTCACGTGGACGGCCGAATAATTCGATTCATCGGGATCATACTCCGCGTAAGTCACAACAGTACTGCCACGCTCGATCGCGACATTCGGCGAGACAAACTCCACCGAATCGACCGTCACGTTGAGCTTGGCATCTTCCATCCCCGCAAAGACGTCGGTAAAGTGAGCGGCAATGGCGTCGCGTCCCGTGAACTCCTCGCCAGAAGACGCATCGGTGTAGACGGCGTCGGACGACCACATGTCGGCCATCCCTTTGGCGTCGCGACGATTATAAAGTTCAACGTACTTGTCGACATTGCCGCGGATCGCCATCTCGTCGGCTGAGGGAGACCTGGCCACCTCCTCCTGGACGACTTCCGACCTGGCCTCACTCCCCTGCGCCAATTGCGGCGCCACCTCCTGCTGGGCCATCGCCGCAGCCGTCAGCCAGGGCCATACCAATGCGCCGCATGACCACCAGTGCAGTCTGTGTCTGTTCATCCCTACCTCTCCACGACCGGTCGGTCGTGCGGCACCGGACTATTAGGCCACACAAACCAGCACGGCTTGAATGATACGATAGGTCACTGTCGAGGTCCGGCGATGATTATTCTACTATCCGCCAATCGTGGACTCCAAGTCTCTTACCGGTATTTTGAAAGTTTCTACTTGCCCCGTGCGAGCTTTGCTGGGGGTCTGCGCACATCGTGTCGGCGAGTCCAGCCGGGTGAGTCGTTTGGCTATCGGCTCAGCGCACGGACGGCGACCTTGGGGTGCCTCCTCCGGCGCCGGCGTGCAAAGGCCCAGGGGAACTCGATACCGAAAGTGCCCCAGGCGCCGCAGCACGGTCGCCATTCTTCCCGCGGTCCAAGCGTCGTGGGCCATCGCCTGGCAGGGCTGGAGGACCAGGTCGACAAAGAAAACACCCAGAATTCCGGCGTGGTCCTCTCACGCTACGCTCTGAATTCATGTTGAGTAGCCGAGGC
>CAZYQQ010000080.1:17158-24240 GCA_964650265.1 uncultured Planctomycetaceae bacterium | reverse complement strand
ACTCAAGGTAAGAGCCGTATGAGGTAGTGCCTCACGTACGGATCTGTGCGGGGGGGGCCCGAAAGGGCCATCCCTACCGCGATATTAACCAGTGTTCATCCGTGTCCCATCGTCAGGGGCAGCCAAAGCCGGGAAGAGTGCCAACATCACGAAATAGGCCACGGATTGAAGCGGATTGTTACTGATCACCACGGATCAGAAAGCGCCTCGTGGAACATCGTTTACGACCGGCATCTTCTGATCCGTGGTGACCCGATCCGACCAGTGTTCATCCGTGTCCCATTTTCTACCCCCGCAACTGGCGCAGGGCCCGCTCGACGGCGGTTGCCACCAAGTCTTCCAATTGCGAGCGGCTCAAGATAACGGGCCTCTCCGCGTCACTCGTAGCGGCCTGCGCGTCGAGCTTCCAGGTGTGGCCAAACATTGGCAGTTCCCGCGGATCGCAGTCGGCAAATTCTGGTGCCGTTCGAGGGTCGCTCATCCCCCAGCGGTGCTTGTTGGCAATCAGCTCGAGCGCCTCGGCTCGGCTGAGGGGAACCACCCGGCCGAGCACCCGGGCATTGATGAGCATTCGGCAGTAGTTGTCGAGAATCTCGGTCCACCAGTAGGCCCGCTCGATCGTCGCGTCGTAACTCACCGTGCCATGATTGGCGAGCAACACGATATTGGCCTTATCGACAAAGGGTAGTATCGATTCCCCCAAGGCAACCGTCCCCGGCAAGGTGTAGGGGGCGAGGGGGATCTCACCAAGGAAGACTTCGACTTCCGGAATGATCCCCGCCGGGATCGGCTCGCGGGCGACGGCAAACGCCGTGGCGTGGGGGGGATGGCAATGGACGATCGCCTTGATGTCGGGCCGCGCCTTCATGATCGTCAGGTGCATCAGCACCTCGCTCGACCGGGGGCGAGCCCCAGCAAGCTGGTTCCCTTCCATATCGACCGTGGCGATATCGTCGGGGGTCATGAACCCCTTGCAGTGCATGGTGGGGGTGCAAAGGACCTCGTGCTCGCTGAGGCGAATCGACAGGTTCCCCTCGTTCGCCGCGGAGTATCCCCGATTGTAAATCCGGCGACCGATGTCGCACATCTGGAGTTTGGCTTCTTCGGCGGTGAGCATGTTACTCGGGGGGCTGAGGGTTAGGGCCAGTCGCGCCCTTCGATCGTTGAGTCACCACACGTCGGCCTTCGATGCGGAGTCGGCCACCGGCGATCATGTTGAGGACGTGCGGGTAGGCATCCTTTTCGACTTCAAACACCCGGGCGGCGAGCGAATCGGCCGTGTCGTCGTCGAACACCGGCACCGGCTGCTGCCAGATCACCGGGCCATGGTCGTACTCGTTGTCGACAAAATGAATGGTGACGCCGGTGATTTTTGCGCCGTAGTCGAGCACCGCCTGATGGACCGCGTGGCCGTACATCCCCTGACCACCGAACGCGGGTAGCAGTGAAGGATGGATGTTGACAACCCGGCCCATGAAATCGTCGGGGACTGGGGCGAACTTGAGGAATCCGGCCATCGCCACCAGCTCGACCCCCGCCTCGCGACACTTGCCGAAGATCGCGTCCCCATAGTCCTGGTGTGAGCCAAAGTCGCAGCGATTGACGACGGCGGTCGGGATGCCGGCAGCCGCGGCGTGCTCAAGGCCTCCCGCCTTCGATGAACTCGAAATTACCAGCGCGATCTCCACCGGCAGCGAGCCTTCGACCACCAGGTCGACGAAGTTCTTCAAGGTACGGCCGGAGCCGGAGATGAGGACGGCGATTTTCATACGGCCAGTCAATTCCTAATGGAGAAGAACTATCGTCTTCTCACTCTCATTTCTCTGTGCCTCCGTGCCTCTGTGTTGAAATATTTGACAACACAGAGGCACGGAGGCCAACGAGCGCTGTGGGCTCTTATTTCACTCGAAGAGTGATCGCGGCGAGTCCTTCACCGAGTTGAATTTCGCTCCGCTCCACTCCGGCGATCGCCTTCTGTTGGACATTGTCCGCCAGCGTCTCTCCCGCAATATAATCCCCAAACTGCTCCACCGCCTGCCGCACCAGCGGGTCGTCGCTCTCGATACCAATTTCAATCCGGTCCGTGAACTCGCAACCAGTCTCCTTCCGCCGATCCTGGATCGCGCGGATCAAATCACGCGCAAGCCCTTCGGCGACCAGTTCAGGAGTCAACTCGGTCGCCAGGACGACAACCACTCCTTTGTCATTCGCCGCGGCGTAACCCGGCTTGGCGGTGATGCGGACCTCGATCTCTTCGGGCAGAAGCTGTACCTCCTGGCCATCGAGCACAAGATCGATCAGGCCGTTGTCGCGAATGTTGGCCAGTAGCTCGCTGCCACTCGCCTTGTTTAGCTCCTCCTTGAGTTGCGGCAGCAGGCGGCCAAACTTTTTGCCCAGCAGTTTGTAGTTGGGTAGCACCTGGTGGTCGACATACTTCTCGGGCTCGCTCGAATACTCGACGGCTTTGACGTTCAGTTCCTCGGCGATCATCCCGGCGTGCTGTTCGAGCCAGCCTTGATGCGTCGTGTCGGCCAGAATCACTTCAACCTTGGCGAGCGGCTGCCGGACCTTGAGGTTCGCCCCTTCCCGGGCACGGCGACCTTGCGACGAGATGACCCGCACCAGGGCCATCTGCTGCGACAGCGCTTCATCAACCCGGGTTGGATCGGGCGTGGGATAGTCGCATAAATGGACACTCTCGGCCACCGAGTCGCCAAACACCCCGGCCAAATTCCGCCACAAAGCGTCCGCCATGAAGGGAACGAACGGTGCGACCAGCTTCGCCGTCGTCACCAGGCACTCGTACAGTGTCCAATAGGCGTCGAGCTTGTCGGTCGACCGCTTCTCCTTGGCCCAAAACCGATCGCGGCACCGACGAACATACCAATTCGAAAGCGCATCGACAAACTCAGTAATCGCCCCGCACGCCCCAAAGTTGTCGTAAGCATCCATCCGCTCGGTCACGAGGGCAATCGTGCGATTGAGTTCGCTCAACACCCACCGATCAATCTCCTCCCGCTCCCCCACCGGCCGATAACTGTCTGCGACGTCTAGCCTTTCCAGACTAAACCCAACCCCATCACCTTCCCCGGCCCCCGACCCCCGGCCCCCGACCTCTCCTGCTGGATCAAACCCATCAATATTCGCATAAATCACAAAAAAGCTGTAACAGTTCCAGAGCCGCAACAGGAACTCGGGGATCGAGTCCTTGATCGCCTGCTCGCTGTAGCGGATGGAAGTCCACGGCGGCTGATTGGCGAACAGATACCACCGCAGCGCGTCGGCACCGTAACGATTGAATATCTCGTTCGGTTCCTGGTAGTTGCGCTTCTGTTTCGACATCTTCCCGACGACTTGCTTGAAGCCCTTTGGACCGCAAGCCGCCCTGGCTTCGTCTTCGGTCAGAAACAACCTCTTCGCGTCGTTCTTGTCCTCGAACCACTCGGAGAGCATCAGACCGAGGACGATGCAGTTGCGGAAGGGGTGGGGATAGGGGTGAGAGGTCGGAGGTCGGAGGTCAGGGGGCTCTTGCTCGGTCCCCGACCAAAGGAGTGTTGAAATGGCGAGTTGGCTGTAGAACCAGCCGCGGGTCTGATCAATGGCCTCCGAAATAAAATCAGCCGGAAACTGCTCAGCAAACCGAGCAGCGCTGTCCCCTGCCCCCTGTCCCCTGTTCCCTGACCCCTCCCCCCGATACCCCCATTGGGCGAACGGCATCGCTCCGGAGTCGTACCAGCAATCGATCACGTCGGGGACACGCTTCATCCGCGCACCTGGGGCGAACGGTGAGTCGTACGTCACCGCATCAATGTACGGTTTGTGGATCCGCAGGTCGTCGACCAGCTCGGGATTCTTCTGCTTAGCCGCGTCCCACACTTCGGTGCCACTGACGCCCGGCTTGGCAAGTAGCTCGTCGTAACTGCCGACTGCTTCTTGTTTGCCGGTCTCTTCACACTGCCAGATGGGGAGGGGTGTCCCCCAGTAGCGCTCGCGCGACAGAGCCCAGTCGACGTTCGATTCGAGGAACTTCCCGAACCGGCCCTCCTTGATGTGCTCGGGGAGCCAGTTGATCTTGGCGTTGTTCTCCAGCATCCAGTCCTTGAACGCCGTCGTGCGGATGAACCAACTCTCCCGTGGGTACTGGATTAGCGGGTCCTGCTCGGCCCGCCAGCAGAAGGGGTACTCGTGGAGATATTGTTCCTGGTGGAACAGATCACCCCGATCTTTTAAGCGGCGAATGATGTCCTTGTCACACGACTTAACCCATCGGCCTTCGTAATCAGGTGCGTCAGCAGTGAATTTCCCATCGGGTCCGACTGCATTCAACAATTGCGGGCCTTCGCCGTCGCTGAAGCGTTCTTGTTCGGTGACGAGAACTTCGTAGTCCACTTCTCCAAACGCCGGAGCTTGGTGCACAACTCCAGTGCCAGTGTCGGTAGTTACGAAGTCAGCCATGACGATACGCCAAGCGACTGGAAGCTTGACTCCGCCTTTAAGTTGGCCTTCCTCGCTTCCTAACTGCTCAAAGTAGTAGTCGAACGGCGGTTTATACCTGCGGTCGAAAAGATCGACCCCTTTGCAGGTTGCCTCAACGCGCAATTTTTTACTCGACTTAGAGGCGATGGTTTCGAATAGGGCTTCTGCAAGAATCAGCTTCTCTGCAGTGTCTCCGACGGCAACAGTCACATAGTCTAGATCGGGATGAACGGCTGCGAATTGATTGCTGGGAAGGGTCCACGGGGTCGTTGTCCAAACTAGTAGATTTGTAGTTGTCTCAATTCCATGTTCATCCAGTAGCGGAAACTTCACATACACACTCGGATCCGCCACCTCCCGATACCCCTGCCCCACCTCACCCGCCGATAGCGCCGTCCCCCCCTGGGCCCACCACCAGACGATTTTGTGCCCCTGGTAGAGGAGCCCACGATCAAAGAGGTTCTTGAGGCTCCACCAGACGCTCTCGACGTAGCTTTGGTGGTAGGTGACGTAGGCCTTCTCGAGGTCGACCCAGAAACCGATCCGCTCGGTCAGACGCTCCCATTCCTGCATGTAGCGCCACACGCTTTGCTGGCACTTCTGGATGAAGGGCTCGATGCCGTACGCCTCGATTTCCTCCTTGCTATGGATGCCGAGTTCCTTGCAGACCTCGACCTCCACCGGCAGGCCGTGGGTGTCCCAGCCCGCCTTGCGCTCGCAGTGGTAGCCGCGCATTGTCTTGTAGCGGGGGAAGACATCCTTGATCGCCCTGGTGAGGCAGTGCCCAGGGTGGGGCATGCCGTTGGCCGTGGGGGGGCCTTCGTAGAAGACGAACGGCTCGCCGTCGGTTCGCCGCTCGAGCGACTTGTGATAAATGCCCCGCTCGCGCCAGAACTTGCCCACCTCGACTTCCAGCGAGGGAAAATTAACGGCTCCTTCAACTGGCTCGAACATGGCAATCGGCGGGCAAGAACCTCAAAGAGAATGTAATGAGTAAGACACAACCTCTGGGGCAGGGTTCGCAGCGCGGACCATTCCCCCTCGCATGCGAAGGTGGCGTTTCGCACGTCGAGACGTCAGCCGTCGAACTCGGCGTCGTCGCTGAATTCGTCCCCCTCGACGGTCTCGGGGTCGTCGGCTTCAAAGTCGTCGGTGAATTCAGCCTCGATCGTCTCGTCGTCCCAGTCTTCCTCAAAGTCGTCGTCGAAATCGTCGTCGAAGTCGTCGTCGTCGAAGTCGTCGAACGGGTCAGCCTGCTTAAGGGGACTCTCGCTTGGAATCCAAGGTGCCAACGGAGCGTCGTCGCTGTCGCTACCGAATTCGTCCTCGTCCTCCTCCTTGGAGGTCACTTCGTCGTCTTCGTTCTCTTCTTCGCTCAACTTGGGCCTCGCTCAAATCAACTGAACCGTCTGTGACAACGAACATCCCTTGCGGCCGCAAGGATGCTGCGTTTTCAAGTCCTCTCGAAGCAGGTATTCTAACACGCTGGTCGTGGATTTCTTGGGCAGAGCCATTGCCGGGCCCATCGCCTGGCACTGGCGACGATTCGCGCGTGCCCGCATGGCCCCCAAAACCAGTACAGCATCCTATCCGCCCGGTGCGAGAAATCCTATGGCCGAAGCTACCCCTGATTCCCTCGATGGGCTCGACGTCGTCGCCGTGGGGGCCCATCCCGACGACGTCGAAATCGGCTGTGGCGGCACCCTCGCCAAGCTGGCCGAACAGGGCTACCGGGTGGGAATCGTCGACCTCACGGACGGCGAGCCGACGCCGGGCTCGCCAGGGCCCGAGGTACGCCTGGCGGAGGCGACTGCGGCGGCCCAGATCCTGGGGGTCACCCAGCGGATCACGATGGAACTTCCCAACCGCCGGCTGTTCGATTCGTTCGAGGCCCGGGTCGCGCTGGCCAAGCTGTTTCGTCGACACCGCCCGCGGCTGGTGCTGGCCCTGGGGGACCGGACTCCAATGGCCTCCCCCGATCACTGGCAGGCGATGCAGATCACCGAAGCGGCCGTCTTCTACTCGCGGCTCACCAAGTGGGACGACCAGTTTGGCGGCACCCCTCCGCACAAGATCGACTCGCTGATCTATTACTCCCTCTCCTTCTATTCGCTCGACCCCCCTCCCCAGGGAAATACGTTCGTGCTCGACATCGGCAGCACGTTCGAAAAGAAGATGGCTGCCGTCAGGGCCTACCAGACGCAGTTCCCCCAGGACAAGCAACACTTGTTCGAGCGGATTGATGCCATGGCCCAATACTTTGGCCAGGCCGCCGGATTCGAGCGCGGAGAGCGACTCTCCAGCGCACGGGCCATCGGCCTGCGGCACTTGATGGGCGAAATGGTCGAGGGAACGACGGGCAGCCTGTAGGTCCCTGTCCGCCGGACGGGACCTTGAGCGTAAGGAGACGTTAAACCTGCTTCCAGGTCCGGTTCGGCGAACGGGATTACTTTTTCGCGCGGACTATCGGCCTGCGCCATTTGATGGGCGAAATAGTCAACGGAACGATCGTTGGCCTGTAGGTCCCTGTCCGCCGGACGGGACCTTGAGTGTAAGGAGACGTTAAACCTGCTTCCAGGTCCGGTTCGGCGAACGGGATTACTTTT
>CAZYQQ010000080.1:0-17058 GCA_964650265.1 uncultured Planctomycetaceae bacterium | reverse complement strand
GGACCTTGAGTGTAAGGAGACGTTAAACCTGCTTCCAGGTCCGGTTCGGCGAACGCGGACCTACTTTTTCAGTGCGTCGCGGATTTCGCGCAGCAGGACAATATCTTCCGGTGGGGCGGGCTTCTCTGCTTCCGGCTTGCTGGCGAATCGTGCTTGGGCTTTGTTCATCAGCTTGATGACCATGAAAATCGCAAAGGCGATGATGGCGAAGTCGATTACCGACTGGGCGAAGGCTCCCCAGCCGATCGAGATCGTCGAGGCTTCGCCCCCTTCGACGACGGCGGGGATGACAATGTCCGAAGTGGCTTCCGCCAGATTGACGCCACTTGTGAGCCAACCGACCACCGGCATGATGATCTTTCCGACCAGTTCGGAGACGATTTTGCCGAACGCCGTCCCGATCACGACCCCCACGGCCATGTCGACCACGTTGCCGCGCATGGCGAAATCGCGAAACTCCTTGACCAATCCCATGGCTCTACTCCTTTTTGTTTGTGGAAGCGAAGGGGGAATCGCCGCCCGGATAAGAAGAGACTCGCTACCCCGACCTTATCGCCAGGAACTCGGCTGCTATGGTACTCTTCCCGAAGAGTTCCGCAAGCATTCGACCACCGCCGCTAAATCCGTGGGCAACGGCGCCTCGAAGGCAACCCGGGCACCGGAGGATGGCAAGTCGAACGCGAGCCGCGCGGCGTGGAGTGCCTGCCGCGAGAGAATGACGTGCGTTGAAGGCTCCATGCCTTCTCGTCGTTCCGCTACCGAGGCCATTTTCGGCAGCAGCTCTCCCCGGTTCGCTTCCGCCGATCCGCCGTACATCTTATCGCAGAGGATCGGTAAGCCGATGCTCGTCAAATGGACTCGAATTTGATGGGTCCGACCCGTTTTGGGACGGACCCTTAGCAGGCTGAATCGCTCGAAGCGCTCCAGCACCTCAAATGTCGTCAGCGCCTCCTTGGCGTCGGGATGGCCCGGGCGAATCGCCTTCGCTTCGCGAAGCTTGGGATGCGGGCCGATTGGTTTGTCGATCACATCGGCGTCACGGTCGGGCACGCCGCGGACGATCGCCAGATACTCCTTCTTGACCGTCCGGGCCTTGAACTGGGCCGCCAGATGATCGTGAGCACGGTCGTGCTTGGCCACCACGATCACCCCACTCGTATCTCGGTCGAGCCGGTGGACAATTCCCGGGCGATGCACTCCGCCACTCGTGCTGAGCTGCTGGAAATGAAAGGCGAGCGCCGCGGCCAACGTCCCACGCCAGTGCCCCTTGGCGGGGTGGACGATCATCCCCGGCGGCTTGTCGACCACCACCAGGTCGTCGTCTTCGTAAAGAATGTCGAGCGGGATATCCTCCGGCTCGGGCCCCTCGCGAAGGACCTCGACTCCTGCCACGCGGACAGGCCAGCCGAGCTCCAGCCGTAACGCGGGTTTGACCTGCTCATCCCCCACGGTCACGTGGCCCGCGGCGATCGCCCGCTGGATGGCGGCACGGCTATAACCGGCAAGCCTGGCTACGAGAAACTGGTCGAGCCGCTGGCCCGCTTGTTCTTCGCCCACCAGGAAGTCGCGGGGCCAGAGGGGCGCCGTCGGCAGATCGGGGTCGGGCACCATCATTGCCCCTTCGCTGTTCAATTGCCTTCGGGGGCCGCCGGCTCTTCGGTTCCCTCAGCCCCTGTGGGAGCATCGGATGGGGGATCGGTCGCGGGAGTCTCCGTTTCCGGCGTGGCTGGCGGCTCGGCGGCCTCTCCAGCGCCGACTCCCTGATCGGCGGGATCGCTGTTCTCCGGAGCCCCAGGCACGTCCTCGTAACGGTCGGGGCGGGGCCCCGTCGGCGCCTCGGGGGAATTCTCTTGAATCGATTCGAAGTCGAGTAGCGGCCCCTCGCCAAACAAGGGACCCGAGGGGGCTTGTTCGGACTGGCCCACGGAGGGCATTTGCAGCGGGTCGGCCCCAAAGTCCATTGATCCCCCGAGCCCAACCGGTCGGCGAGGGATGGCCCCCTGAGCATCGAGCAGCCAGGTGCTGTACTCCTCCGCCGGAATCTTACCCAAATACTCCGCTCGGTCCTTGCCGAGCGTGGCGAAGGTCCCGCCGAGCGATTCGTAGACCTTGATCGCTTCGGGAATCTTCCCCTTGAGTTCCAGAACTCGGGCCTGCCCCAAACGGGCACGCCCGACGATCAAGGAATCGTTCCCCTCGTTGGCAAGGTCGTTGTAGATTTTTTCCGCCACGCCGAGCGCCTTCATCGCTTGCTCTTTTTCGGAAAGAAAATCGTAGGTCGCCGTGAACAGTTCGTTGTCGGCAACCACCAGCTTGGCAAGCTGCCCTTCGAGCCGACTGCTATACTCCTCGCCCGCCAACTTGAGAGCGTCGAAGTCGGGATTGCGTTCGACGAGCGTTGTCGTCACGCGGTCCCAACCTTCGGTGGCCCGGCCCGACCAGGCCGACTTCGAGAGTTGCCAGATCGCAAACACCGCCACGATGGCCAGCAACCCGAAGACGAGATGCGACGAATAAGGGCCAATCTTCTCGGTCCAATGGGCCAGCAGCTTGGCCAGCGCATTGGTTTCCAGCTCGTGACGCTCTTGCGATTTCATAACGGAGTAACCAGTTAACGTAGGGCAGGCTTCCAGCCTGCCGGGACACTCATTGGGAATCTCCACGCGCACAACCCGCGCGAGAGCCGTAAGTGTAGTGGCTGCCGCACTTTAGCGTCAAGCGGAGCCTCTCCGCCAGCCCCCTTTCGCGGACCACCATCAATCAACCCCGGTGGCGGTCAGCACGAAGAATTGGACGCGGATTCTCAGGATTTCGCACGATTTTCAGGATCAGACGGCACCACGCGGCGTTAGCCCGCTCGGTGCGTGCGTAACGACGGGACACGGATTGAAGCGGATCGTTACCGATCACCACGGATCAGAAGGGGCCTGTCGCGAACGATGTTCTGCGAGGCGCTTTCTGATCCGTGGTGATCCGCTTAGACCAGTGTTCATCAGTGTCCAATCGTTAACATGTCCCGATCTATCGAACCCCAATGATTTGAACGGGCAAATGAGCCCGTTCTACGACACCCTGGCGCCAATTCCAAATCACACTGGCGCGGCCCTCTACACCAGCTTCCACGGTTCCCGGTATTCGTACTGCAGCAGTTTGTTGGCGGCCTCACTATTGGTGAACCGCTCGTTCTCGGCATCCCACTCCAGCCGCTGGCCAACCTGCTGCGAAATATTGGCGATCAAGCTCAACGTGGTCGACCGGTGGCCCAACTCGACGTCGGCATTCGGCTTCTCGCGGGTGCGAATACAGTCGAGGAAATTCCGCGCATGCAGCGCCGTTTGGGCGTGGTTCGATGCGTGCTCCTTCGCTTGAACTTGCTCGGGCGCGAGCTTGGGCTGCCAGGTCTGAAACTGACCGCGCTTCTCGGGAAAGACCTCAATTTGTTCGCCACCAATGTAAACGGTCGCGTCGGTGCCGCGCAGCTCCATCTCTCCTTGCGGCATCGCCTTGTTGCCGCTCGCTTCATACTGCCCGAAAATCGCCAGCCGCCCCGACGCAAACTCGAAGCACGACTCCATGGTGTCGGGAATCGTGCGGTTGTCGTCGACGGCAAACTTGCCCCCCATCGCGCACACCGACTTGGGGGCCGACTCTCCCATGCACCAGAGCATGGTGTCGAGATAGTGAATCCCCCAGTTTCCCGTTTGCGACGAGTAGTCGATCCACCAGCGGAACTTGTAGGGATGGATATTCTCCTGGTAGGGAATCATCGGCCGTGGGCCAACCCACATGTCCCAATCGAGATGCGCAGGAGGCTCACTTGGCTTGGCTCGTCCGATTCCATCGGGAAACATGTTCGACAAACGATAGGCCCGGGCGACGGTGATCTTGCCGAAATCGCCCGCGGTACTTCGTCGCGCAAGCTCTCCCCACAGCGGCGAACTGCGGCGATGGGTCCCGACCTGAACGACGCGCTTGTGCAGGCGGGCCGCCTCGACCATCTTCCGCCCCTCGGTAATCGTCACGGAGAGCGGCTTCTCCACGTAGACGTCTTTCCCCGCCTCGCAGGCCATGATCGTCTGCAGGGCGTGCCAGTGGTCGGGGGTCGCAATGACGACCGCATCGATCTCGGGATCGTCGAGCACGCGGCGGAAATCGCCATGCTGTTTGGGCGACCCTTTCACAGTTTCCGCCGACTTGGCAAGAATGCGTGAGTCGACGTCGCACATGGCGGTCACTCGGCAATCCGAGTGCTCGAGGAACGCCGCCATCACCTGCATGCCGCGGTTGCCGACGCCGATGAACCCTAGCCGCACGGGGTCGGCACTTCCATTCGGCACCCCTTCGGCTTGGGCGGCGGTCCCAGCGGCCGCCAGCGCGGCCAGGCTCGATTGGGTGAACAGTCGGCGCGAAATCTTCGACATCGGGAAAGACTCCAGGAGATGGTCGGGTGGGTAGGAAGGGGGCCGCTCAGCATCGCGCGAGCCGTGCCAAAGGGAATACGTCCGCCGCCAGCCAGGATTATCGCACAAAATCGCGGCAGTACCAACTGCGACAGGTTTCCTTATGGTTGTCACGACAACTGGAGCCTGTCGGATTACTTCCAACGAGGTGCTACCGGACGTCTCCCTCTAACAAGTGCCGCCGCCAGCCAGACGACCCCAAACACCACCCCCTCCACCGCAAACACACGCAAGTTGTGCATCCCCAACAACTCGCTCAGACTCATCGTCTCGAACCACGGCACCGCGAGCGCCACCCGGGCATCGCTCACCGGCCAGAACACCGCGAGCCCCTTGCCGTGGTTGTACATCGTGTCGAGCAGCAGGTGGCTGAACCAGGCAATGGCGCCGCCCCACAACAGCGCTGTCGGCAATTTGGGAAACGCCCAACGACACACCAACACCAGGGCCGTCACCACCACCGCTGTCACGAAAATACTGTGGCTGATGTCATAGCGGGCGTGGCCCCAGAAGGGAAACGGCGCGTCGGGAACATTGGCGAGGATGGCCATCGTGGCATAGACACCCAGCCGTGCCCGCGTGCTCCAGCCGGAGGGCATCACGGCGGTGGCGATGGCGAGGCCGGTGAGGGTGTGGCCGACGGGTGTCATGGGAATTCGTAGCACGGGGTCGTAGCCCGTGCAGTGGGCATGTGGTAGCACGGGGTCGTAGCCCGTGCATTCGTCCGCAAGTTTGATGCACGGGCTACGACCCCGTGCTACTTTTCAATCGACGAAATTCCAGCCGTGAGCCACCCAGCGCGGGTCAATCCAACGGAGCCATTGTTCGCGCGGAACTCCTGCACGCCGAGGATTGGAACCGATATACTGCAAAACACGATACAAATGTTCTTCGTCGCGAATGATGCGATCGTACGATTCTTCGTGCCAAAGTGCATTTTCCTCGCCGCGACGCCGGTTGATGAACCTCGCGACTACCTGTTTGATCATGCCGACCTCCTTTTCTAGCGAGATTCCGTCGAAGGGTCGCATGATGAGATGGCAGTGATTCGCCATGATCGTGAAGCACCCCATTTCGTACCGTTTGTCGTGGAAGTGGAGTAGGGCGCGTTGCAATTCGTTCGCATAGCACTGGTCTCGAAACCAGCATGCGCCACTTCCTGCGTCGAGCCAATCTTCAACCTTTTGGAACATTGATCGAGCATACTCAGTTCGTTGAGCATCATCGGGGTGCGGATGACGTCGTTCCCAATCTTCCTTAGCCGCCGCTAGCTCTCTTCGCTTAACCTCTGGAATCGAGTCAGCGAGATGAAACGTGACAAAGTAGGTTGCGCCGGGTTGACGCCAGTGTGGCAACAAGCGGCTGTACACCGTTAGCGGACCAGCCTCGTCAAAACCGCGAAATCCAGGGGGTGGTGTGAGGTTGAAGGACATAGGGTTACATTAATTACCGGACTTCGCGATTTGAAGGAGGACGCCGATATTTTCACGGGCTACGACCCCGTGCTACTTCGCCTCACCGGTAGCACGGGGTCGTAGCCCGTGCAGTGTTACTCACCCTCGTTCGCACGGGCTAAGACCCCGTGCTACTTATCTGTGCTCCACATCCTCTACGACGACGGCCCCTGCCTCGTAGTCAACAAGCCCGCCGGGTTGTTGACCCAGGCGCCGTTTGGCATCGACAGCCTCGAGGAGCACGTCCGCGAGTTCTTTCGTGCCCGCGAGGAGAAGACGGCGGAGGCGCGACTCTATGTCGGCATCGTCCATCGGCTCGACCGGCCGGTGTCGGGGGCGATCCTGTTCGCACGGCATGTGCGGGCGGCGCAGCGGCTCGCCGCGCAGTTTCAGAACCGCACGGTGAGCAAGACCTACTGGGCCCTGGTCGAGGGGGAGGTGACCCCGGACGAGGGGACCTGGACCGACCACCTCCACAAGCGGCACGGCATGGCCCAGGCGATTGTGGTGCCGGAGGACGACTCGCGGGGGAAGCTCGCCATCCTCCACTACCGCGTTCGCGGGCAGATCGTTGGAGCCACATGGCTGGAAATCGAACTCGAAACGGGGCGGACCCATCAGATTCGCGTGCAGGCGTCGTCGCGCGGTCATGCGGTCCTCGGCGACTCGCAGTACGGATCGACGACGCTGTTCGGGCCCGAGTTTACCGACCCCCGCGACCAGGCGATTGCACTCCACGCCCGGCATTTGGGCTTCCGCCACCCGATGCGGGACGAGCAGGTGGTGATCGAGGCGCCGCTGCCGGGTTATTGGCCGGAATTGGAGTAGTAGAGGTTACTCGGGGGAGTGGGGGCCGGTGACTTCGATCTCGAAGGGGTGGTTGAGTAGATCTGCAAACTTATCTGCGACGTCACCCCGAAGCCGTCCCGACTGCACGCTGTTCAAACCTGCTCGTGAGTAATTCCTTTCGAAGTTGGTGTCGGACATCTGTTCGTTCAAAAAGTCGGCGAGGTCGGTGCCCCATTGGTCGATCTCCTCTGGAACAACAATCCGCAGGTCGGTTGTTTTGCCATTGGCTACCGAAAAGCTCTGTGGAGCGGTGGCTGGCTTAAATTCGCGGCCACTCGACCGACCTCCCATAACTCGGTCTTCAATCAAGGAGACAGCCTCCCCCGTACTGTCAGTGACGAACAGCATGGCCTCGATCGTATACTCTCCTTCAATCCAACGCTTCTCTTCGTTCAGACCCCGCGGCTCCTCTGCGGGAACGTGAAACGAAGGATTAGAAAAAATCGAGACGAATTCCGTGGGATCCGATTGATCGCCGTTACCCAGAACGGCATTGAAATCTGGTTGGATAACTCCTGTATTCCGTCCGCCCCGTCCTTGCCTGAAGCTCGACCTCAAACTCCCTACCCGAAAGCCTTGATCGGGGACGTAGTGAAATCGCTGCGAAATCCCTGCTTCCGGTCCGGCGGGCGAACGTCGTGCGGGATATCCCCGAATCTGCCCGTCGTGGAAATCGTCCAGCGAGGCAGCGCTATCGACGGGAATCCCCTGACGCTGCGTGATGACTCCCTGCACGCTCAGTCGCAGCTCATGGTCCCCCGCCTTGAACGGCCCGGGCAACGGGCGCGAGAGGGCTAGTCGTACCGTGCCGCTGCGAAGCTCGACGTCGAGCGGCATGTCGATTTCGCTTCCGGGGGCTATGGGACTCGGCCGCGATTGCACCTGCCCCCAACGCCACTTCATCGCATCCCGCTCGCATAGATTGGAGACGACCGAGTAGGTCCCCGGGGCAAGCGCTTCGAACCGGTATCGGCCTGAGGCGTCCGTGGTCAAAGTTCGTTCGACAACCCAATCGGGGGTCGGTTCACGGCTCTGGCCGATCTCTCGCGGCGGAGCCTTCAGCAACTGAATCTCCACCCCCGCCGCCGGCTTCGACTTATCTCCCAAAAAGGCGATCCCAGAGATCGTCCCGGTAGTCGTCGGCGGCTGAGTCTCCGCCATCGCCTCCAGCTTCGCCGTCACTTCAGTAAGCTGCTGCCGCAGGTCAGCTTGCCCCTGACGCGAGGTCCACGTGGAATAGCCCAGCGCAAGGGCCAGTACCACCAGCCCCCCGATCATCACCGTGCGTAGCATCACAGCGTCTCCTTGATGGACCCAGCGGCACTGCCGCTCGATGTGGGTAAGGTCGCCGAACCGCTCATTCGCCTTCGCCTCGGCTTCGTCGGGCGTACGCCCGCGGAGCATCTCGTCCCTAGCAACCAGTGCCAAATGGTCGGCGAACTCCGCCTCGAGCTCGGCTTGGAGGTTGCGGGAAGTATCGTCGGGAGGCAAGGCGCCGGTGGCTTCGAGGTCAGGCATGGCACGACAGGCTACTCGGGGGAGTGGGGGCCGGTGACTTCGATTTCGATGGCGCGATTGAGTAGAGCAGCAAGCTTCAAGCGAGATTTGTCTATCTCCACCTGATTTTCACGGCTCCGGTAGTAGTCAAAGCTGAATACCTGATCCATCTTAGGGTCGAATCTAGGTTGTTCGGTTTTCATCTGCGCCCTCACTTCGCTGATCGCTTCAATAAGGTCGTTCGTCAAGACGTCCAAATCGCTCGGGATCAGTACACGTAGATCGGTTGTTTCTCCATGAGCAACCGTGAACTCACGCACCGAAGTTGCAATCTCAACTTGTTGTTTACGCAAAAATCTCTCCATCTCGTAACTCAAGCTCTCGTCTATGCCATAAGGTTGTCCTTTGGCAGTGATCAAAAAGTACTTAAGAGCAATCGTGTAGGTGCCTTCGAGCCAAGGTCGGGGATTGTCGTTGCAGGCGTCGAATGGGTCCAGTAGGCAAGCCTGCAGTCCATCATCCAACTTGGTATCCTCTGCCCGAAGCTTCAAGATATGTTGTTCAATAAAATCTCCACGGCGCGAATCCGAATAACGATTTGGATGTCCTGCCTGGACGGCGAGTCCTGGCAATATATGCAACGACTGAAGAACGGGGAGACTACGCGTCAGTCGGAAGCCACGTAGGGTATCCTTGCTTGGGCTGCCTGCAAAGCTGCTGCTTATTGGAAAGGTGCGAGGCTGAGATATCTTGCCGTGGATCCCCAACAGGAGCGTCTCGTCGCCCGACTCAAACGGTCCCGGAAGAGGACTAGACATGGAAAAGCGGACTTGGCCCCGTCGAAACTGTATATCGAGTGGAACTTCTATGTGTTCGCCAGGGCTCAGGTTCTTTGGAACCGTTTGAACAACCGCTTGAGACGCGATCGCTTTGTCAGCATCGTCCTCATTTCGCAGAGATGTGTAAACAGCGTAGGTACCTGGTGAAAGAACTTCAAACGTAAAATGCCCCTGCGAATCCGTGGTCACTCGCCTTTCTACAACCCACTGTGGCGGCGTAGGTCTAGTTGTGTCCAAACGGGAGCCTCCTCTGATCTCTGTTGGCGGTGCCTTGAGTAGCTGAATCCCCACCCCCACCGCCGGCTTCGACTTGTCTCCCAAGTACGCCACCCCCGAGATCGTCCCGGTCGTCGGTGCCGGCTGCGTCTCCTCGATTGCTTCGAGTTTCGCCGTCAATTCATCAATTCGTATCGCCTGGCGCGACTGAGCCTGCCACGACGTCCACGTCGTCACACCCAAAGCAATCGCCAGAATCGCCAGTCCCCCGATCATCACCGTGCGTAACATCACAGCGTCTCCTTGATGGACCCAGCGGCATTGCCGCTCGATGTGGATAAGGTCGCCGAACCGCTCGTTCGCCTTCTCCTCGGCCTCGTCTGCCGAACGCCCGCGGAGCATCTCGTCGCGCGCCGCGAGCGCCAAATGATCGGCGAACTCCGCCTCGAGCTCGGCCTGGAGGTCGCGAGGAGTCTCGTCTGGTGGCAAGGCGGCGGTAGCTTCGCGCTCAGGCATAGCACGCTTGCCCGCTGCACTGGGTGCCAGACGTACCGGGCTTGAGCAGCCGGTCGATCGCCTGGGCGAAACTGGCCCATTCGCTGTGGGCGGCCGCGCGGCGTTTCTGCCCGGCGGGGGTCAAGTGGTAGTGCTTGCGACGGCGCCCCTCGGGGGAGACGCTCCAGGTGCTCTTGAGCAGCTTGCGCTTCTCCAGCCGGTGAAGTGCCGGGTAGAGGGTCCCCTCGCCGGCCAGAAGCTGCCCTTCGGAGCGCTGCTGGATCGCCCGGGCAATTTCGTAGCCGTAGGTGGCCCCCCCCTCGATCACCTCGAGCAGGATCGCTTCGAGGGTCGCCCGGAGCAGGTCGGGTTGCATGGTCATGGTTGGTTCCTGAGTTCAGGGGGAATACCTTGCGACACGAGGCATAATACCTTGTCTGCCGAGGGTGTCAATGGTTTTTTTCGCAAGATGGCGAGAAGTTGCCAACGTGGGGCAGACCGGGGTATGGTAGGAGACTCGCCATGCCACTTCCCCAGGGACCATTACCGACGATGCGACTGCCACTGATTCCGCTGCTGCTATTCGCCTTGCTTCCCACCAGTTTCACGCTTGGCGCGGAGTACCTGATTGTCGGCATCGACTCGAAGACCGACATCCGCCGCGAGGGGATGGTGAAGCTCGAGCCGGGGACCGACCGGGTGATGATTTACGACATCGAGGGCTCTCCCGACGCGCCCCGGCTGGTGGCCGACGTGCCGGTGTCGAATTCGGTGTTTGGACCTCCGACGAATTTGGGCTTCACGCCGGATGCGAAGCTGGCGATCGTCGCGAGTTCGGTGAGTTGGGTAAAATCTGACGAGGCGTGGGAGTCGGTCCCCGACACACGGCTCAACCTGATCGACATGACCGCGCGCGAGCCGAAGGTGGTGGGGAGTGTCGAGGCGGGAAAGCAGCCCTCGGGGATCGCCATCAGTCGCGACGGCAAGTGGCTCGGCGTAGCGAACCGGAATGGCCGGTCGGTCAGCTTGTTTGCGATCGACGGCCAGGCGGTGGACCTCCGCGACACGGTGGAGATCGATGGCGAAGCGGCCGCCGTGGCGATCACTCCCGACAGCAAGCGAATGCTGGTGACCAAGTTCGGCGAACATGCCGTCGCGGTGCTCGACATTGTCGATGGCAAGCTTGCGTATGACCCCAAGCAGGACCTTACCGTCGGACGCTGGCCCTACAATGTGCAAATCACTCCCGCGGGTGACATGGCGCTGGTGGCCAACAACGGGATGAACGGCCTTCCCGATGGACATGTCGACACGGTGAGTGTGGTCGACATGAAAGCCGATCCGCCGAAGGTGGTCGACCACGTCGTCGTGGGGGACGGGCCGGAGGGGCTCGCGATCAGCCCGGATGGCAAGCTCGCCCTGGTGCCGATTCTGCAGGGGAGTGCCCCCTGGTTTGAGGAGACGTGGTTCCACAACGAGGCGGGAAAAGTCGTCGTGCTGGCGATCGACGGGCTCGACGTGAAAAAAGTGGGCGAGGTCCCCGTGGGACGTTTCCCCGAAGGGGTCGGCTTCAGCAAGGATGGCAAGTGGGCCTATGTAGGGGACCTGCTCGACGACCGAGTGACGATCCTCAAGATCGATGGCCAGACCGTGACCGACTCGGGGAAGTCGATCAAGCTGCCGGGTCATCCCGCGTCGCTACGGACCGAACTGCCATAAGCTAACCGGGGCCAACGGTGTGAAAGACGTCGACGAGGGGTCGGGGGCGAGAGGTCAGGGGCCAGGGACCTGTCAGCCGGGGCCGACGGTATGAAACACGTCGACCACCCACCATTCGATGTAATTGCCCCACAGGCCATCGGGTGCGGAGCCGGCGATTATGAATAGCGGGTAGTAAAGCCAGAAGACCGCGTAGAACTGGTCGATGCCGGTCGCCTCGCGGAGCCAGAAGGCCATGCCGAGCACTGGGCCACTACTGAGGACGTAGAGCACGAGGAACCCCAGGGCGTAGCCTCCCCAGCGGACCGCTGGGTGAGAACGTTGGATTCGGGTGGGTTCCATGGAGTAGGTCTCGGAGGCCGGCTTGTTATAGAGGCCCCAACATGCCCCGGAGTGTCAACGTAACGAAATAGGCCACGGATCGCCACGGATTATACGGGTCACCACGGATCAGAAAGCACCGGACACCTTCTGATCCGTGGTGATCCGCCGGACCCGTGTTCATCCGTGTCCCATCGTTACACGAAAATCTTGCCGTCCGCTCCCATTTTCCTCCAAAAAAGGGTTTTCTGGCAGTCAAAAATTTTGGTCGCTTTTGGCCCCCTCATCTGGTATGATCAGCGCCGATCCAGGCCCTCCCTTTCCTTCCCCAGGAACTACGGATGCTCGAGCCCCGTTCTCCCATCGAACGGCTAGCCCCAGGCACTTCGCGGCGCGAGTTCCTCACGCGCAGCGGGGGTGGCATGGGGGCGATTGCCGCCGCCTGGCTGATGGCGAGCGAGCGCCAGGCGCTCGGTTCGACCAGTGTTGCGGGGGATCCGCTCGCTCCCAAGGCCCCCCATTTTGCCCCGCGGGCCAGGCGGGTGATCTACCTGTTCATGCATGGGGGACCGAGCCATGTCGATCTGTGGGATCCCAAGCCCGATCTCGTAAAGCTCGCGGGAGAGCCGCTCCCCGAGAGTTTCGGATCGGTGATGACCCGACGCAAGGTGGCGGAAAACCCGCTGCTCGCTCCGGTGGCGAAGTTTCGCCCGCGTGGCATGTCGGGGCTGCCGATTAGCGACCTGCTCCCTGGGATGGCGGAGCATGCCGACGACCTCTGCGTGATCCGCGGTTGCCATGGCGACAGCGTGAACCATCCGCAGTCGGTCTACCAGATGAACACCGGCTCGATCTTGATGGGCAAGCCGAGCTTCGGAAGCTGGGTGAGCTACGGGCTCGGCAGCGAAAATCAGAATATGCCCTCGTTTGTCGTGCTGCCCGACCCTGGGGGCGGCGCGAAAGGGGGGCCGCCGGCGTGGGGGAGTGGATTCCTGCCCGCCACGTATCAAGGGACGACGATGCGCCCCGGCAAGGCGCCGGTGCTGCACTTGGCGCCGCCGCGCGGAGTGCGGGAAGAAGATCAGCAGGCGGTGCTCGCGTTCTTGACGGAAAAGAATCGCCGTCACTACGAAGCGCGAATGCAGGACGACGAACTTGACGCAAGAATTCGTACTTACGAACTCGCCTATCGGATGCAGACCGAGGCGCCGCGGTTGGTCGATTTCGGCCAGGAAACGACCGAGACGCTCAAGCTCTATGGCATTGGTCAGCCGATGACCGACGAGTTCGGCACGCGATGTCTCCTCGCGCGGCGGCTCTTGGAAAGTGGCGTTCGCTTCGTGCAGCTCTACGCGGGGAACACGATCGGCTGGGACGCCCACGAAGACATGGTCGAAAACCACACCCGCATGTGCCGCCGAACCGATACGCCGGTGGCGGGATTGATCCGCGACCTCAAGCGTCGCGGGTTGTGGGAGGATACGCTGCTGATCTGGGGGGGTGAGTTCGGCCGGATGCCGATGAGCGAATCGGGCAAGGGACGCGACCACAACCCGTGGGGCTACTCGGTGGTCCTCGGTGGCGGTGCCGTCCGGGGGGGAATGGCCTACGGCTCGACCGACGAGGTGGGCTTGCGGGCGGCGGAGAACAAAGTCCACATCCGCGACCTCCACGCGACCTTGCTGCACATTCTGGGCATGGACCACGAGCATCTTTCCTACTTCCACAACGGCCTCGACGAACGCCTTACCGGAACGACCCCAGCAAGGGTGGTGGAGGAAATCCTTGCCTGATCTCATGACAACAAATGCGGGTTCCACAGTAGGTCCGTTTCGCCGAAACGGACCTTTGCGGGGGTTTAGACTCTCCATGCGGTCGAGGTCCGGTTCGGCGAACAAAGTCTCCATGCGCTCAAGGTCCGGTTCGGCGAACCGGACCTACTTTATCGTGGCGATGTTGGGACTGCTGGTAAGTGGCGTGGCCTGCGCGGACGAGGCGACGGTGGCCGAGCCTGCCATTACCGAGCAGGATCGCAAGCATTGGGCGTTCAAGCCACTTGCGGAAGTTGATGTTCCCGTGGTGGGAGATACCTCCTGGCCGCGCGGCGCGATCGACGAATTCGTCCTTACAAAACTACGGGCCAAGGGGCTTGAAACCTCCCCCGAAGCCGACCGCGCGACACTCCTCCGCCGGGTGACATTCGACCTCACGGGCCTGCCGCCAACTCCCGCGGAAATCGACAACTTTCTCGCCGATAAAGAGCCGGGCGCCTACGAGCGGGTGGTCGATCGCCTGCTCGCCACGCGGGCCTATGCCGAGCGGTGGGCGCAGCACTGGCTCGACCTCGCGCGGTTCGCCGAGAGCGACGGCTTCGAGTACGACTCGGTCCGGCCCGAGGCGTGGAAGTATCGCGACTGGGTAATCGAGGCCTTGGGCCGCGATCTTCCCTACGACGATTTCGTCAAACTACAGATCGCCGGCGACTTGATTGCGCCGGGAGACGAGTTCGCCACGGTCGCCACTGGGTTTGCCTTGTGCGGGCCCGACATGACCGACATCAACCTGCTGACGGAACGCCGCCACATGGTGCTCAACGACATGAGTGCCACCGTGGGGAGCGTGTTCCTCGGCCTGCAGATGGGTTGCGCCGAGTGCCACGACCATAAGTACGACCCGGTGAGCCAGGCCGACTTCTACCGGTTGCGGGCCTTCTTCGAGCCGGCCCTCCACTTCGAGCCCCACCCGATGGGACGTGTGCTCCATGAAAAGGCCGAACCCGAGACCGAGTATGTCGCCTACTTCTACGAGCGCGGCGATTTCCGTCGGCCGGCCGCCAAGGTCGATCCCGCAGTCCCGCGAATTGCCTCGATAGAGGGCGCATCTCTTACCGACGCTTCCCACCCGCGTATCGCCCTGGCCGAGTGGCTGGCGAGCCCCGACAACTTCCTCGCCCGCCGCGTGATCGTCAACCGGTTGTGGCAACAGCACTTCGGC
The DNA here is from genome assembly GCA_964650265.1 of uncultured Planctomycetaceae bacterium. Taxonomy (GTDB): domain Bacteria; phylum Planctomycetota; class Planctomycetia; order Pirellulales; family Lacipirellulaceae; genus CAZYQQ01. The sequence continues at coordinate 2,214 of CAZYQQ010000080.1, read as the reverse complement.
CAGGGGATCGTCCGCTCGTCGAGCGATTTCGGCATCATGGGAGAGATGCCAAGCCATCCCGAACTCCTCGAATGGCTCGCGCAAGAACTCGATCGCCAGGGGGGAAGCCTCAAGGGGATGCACCGACTGATCGTCACGAGTGCCACCTATCGACAGGCAAGCCGACCCGCCGATGAAGCCAATCTCGCGCGGTGGGAAGCCTCCGCCGCGGTCGACCCCGACAACCGGCTGTTGTGGCGAGCCAATCGCAAACGGCTCGATGGCGAGGCGCTTCGCGACGCCATGCTCGCCGCGGGGGAGCGGCTCAGCCCGCGCACGGGTGGCATCGGCATCATGGCTCCCTTGCCCCCCGAGCTGGTGGTGACCTTGCTCAAGAACCAGTGGAAGCCGACCAAGGACAAGGAGGACCATCGCCGGCGGAGCATCTACATGTTCGTCCGTCGCAACTTGCGTTATCCCCTGTTCGAGGTGTTCGATCGTCCCGACACGAACGTGAGCTGCGCGGTGCGGCCTCGTTCGACCATCGCGCCCCAGGCGCTCTTGCTCCTGAATTCGGAAGACTCCCTGACGGCGGCGACTGAACTCGCGGCTCTGGTGCTTTCGGAAGTAGCGGAGGAGGAGCAGGTCGCCGAGATTTATCTCCGCGCGCTAGGTCGCGCTCCCACCGGAGACGAACTCGCTCGTGCTCGCGATTTTGTCGACGAGCGGATCGCCTCTTTTGCCGAGCAAGAGCCCGCCCGCGGCTTCGTCAAGCGAGCAGCCAAAATCGAGGGTAGCGATCCCGAGCGGCTGGCCGCCCTTTCCTACCTGTCGCTGGCGTTGTTCAACGCCAGTGAGTTCGTCTACGTCGACTGACATCAGTCGGCCACGACCCAGCCCCATAGTCCTCCCCCTTCCAGTTTTGCATTTGGCCTGCGCATGAGGCACAATAGGGGCCGGAATTCCCCCCTCACCCAGCCCCCCACCTTCCCCCTCATGGCCGATCGCTCGCGTCAATCTGGTTTCACCCTTGTCGAACTCTTAGTGGTCATTGCCATCATCGGCGCGCTCGTGGCGCTGCTCCTGCCGGCCGTTCAGGCGGCTCGCGAAGCGGCACGGCGGAGCGCCTGCACCAACAACCTCCGCCAGCTTGGCATCGCACTGCACAACTACCACGATGCGCAGAAGCGTTTCCCACCCGGACGGGGCGAAACGATGCCGGCGGTCTTCTCGGCGCACGCCTACCTGCTTCCCCACATCGAGCAAGCAGGCCTCGAGCAGGCCATCGACTACGACGACGCACCGACTCCGTTCTCGATCTTCAATGGCCCCGCCTACGACGGCGCGGCGAATCATCCCGCCGCGACGACACCTGTCCCCTTGTTTCTTTGCCCAAGCGACACCGCCGGAGGACGGATCGACGGCTCCGAGTACGCCCCCACCAACTACGCGGCCTGCGCCGGTTCCGGCCTTATCGACTATGGCACGCTGACCGATGCCGACGGGGTGTTCTATCTCGGTTCCAAGGTGAAGTTCAAGGACATCACCGATGGGACTTCCCACACGGTCGCCTTCAGCGAGCGGACATTAGGATCGGGGGGCAATCCCGATGAGAGTGGTTCGCCAAATCTCGAGCGGCTGGTCCGCGAACTCCCCGGCGCGGCCAACACCACGCCCCAGGAGTGCAACCAAACGAGTGGCAACTGGAACACCGAACGCGGGGCGAAGTGGATACTGGGGAATTATGGCAACACGATTTACAACCACCTCTACACGCCGAATCCATCTGAAGTCGACTGCATGAACCAACGGCAGCAGATGGGGACAATGGCCGCGCGGAGCATGCACGCCGGCGGCGTCGCGATCCTCTATTGCGATGGAAGCGTCAACTTCGAGACCGAGGATGTCGATCCCCACGTCTGGCAAGCCGCCGCCACTCGCGCGGGCGAAGAAATCCCGTGACGCGGCAGACTAACCACGGAGCTCACAGAGCGACACAGAGGAGAAATTAGACGCGAATGCAGGCGGAGATGTTAATGGCGGGGCAATGCATTACCGATGGCATAAATCACACAAAAAGCATTAGTTCTCAACGCGAACCGATTTCACACCGCTAACCAAATCTCCGCGACTCTGCGCCTCCGCGTTTTTTTATCGTTGTTCTCTGTGTCGCTCTGTGTGCTTGTATGTTCCTAGGCATGTATCCAGACAGTAGAGTTTCGGCTTTAATTCAGA
>CAZYQQ010000079.1:0-24401 GCA_964650265.1 uncultured Planctomycetaceae bacterium | reverse complement strand
TTAGCCGCGGGAGTTACCCTCTATGAGTCTGCATAAGCTTTCGGCTGCCATCACCTTCGCCCTATCGCTGGCGGCCCTCCCTTCGAACGTGTCGGGTGAGGTGCTCAGGGGTTTTGTCGAACCGGTCACCCCCCTGGGGCAATACCTGTCGCTCGAGATGACCATCGGCGAGACCCACACTTTGTTCAAAATGACTGGCCCCGACTATAGCTGGTTTGCGTTCGGATTCGATCCCGAGCAAGGAATGCCCCCAACACTCGGCATGCTGGGCTACACTATTATTGTCGAGGGACTCGACGCCACCCGTACCGCTACCGAGTACAACTTGTTGGGTATCGGCAATCCGGGCTCTCCCCAGCCGGAGCAGAATTTGGAGATACTCCACACGTCGCACGATGCCGCCAGCGACCTGACGACCATTCTCATTCGCCGCCCCAACGACACGGGGGATCCGCTCGATCCTTCTTTTCCGCGCGACCGCAATCCGCTACCGATCATCTGGTCGTACGCGGGGTTCTCCACTCCCGATTTTCCCTCGCCGATTCTCAACTATCACGGCTCCGATGGTCGTGGGCACATGACCATCGAGTTCACGCCGATTCCCGAACCGAGCGGTATCGCCCTGGGGGGCCTGGCGGTGGGGAGTCTGCTCTTGGCGAATCGCCGCCGGCGCTGCAGGGGGTGTTAACTGGTTGACGCCTTCATCAGGCGTCGACCTCGAGTTCCCAGCCATTGGGTGGCCCGGACGAGTTGCCCCTTGAGAGCCGTGTCGGGAATGTGGACCAGCCGCGACGTGGTCGCGACGTGCGTGCGCAGGCGGTACTTGTACCGCTGGTCGCCGGGGCCCATTTCGAACGACTGGTCGCCGCGGGCGAAGCTGTCGCGCAGCAGTGTCAGCAAGAGTTGCATCCCAAGACCCGACTGCCCGGTCGAAGGATCGAATCCCATTCGCATGCCGAACACGCGGCCCGCGTGGTGATAGCTGTAGAGAAACGCCACCGGGCGGCCGGCGAGACGTGCCAGGGCGACGTCGACCATGCCGAGTCGCGCGGCTGCGGCATGGGCATCGCGGTAGAAGCTGCGGAACGTGGAATGGCAAAGGGTGTTTCCGTCGGCCGCCTCCGCCTGCCAACTTGCCGACGCCACCAATTCGCATTCATCGTACAGGTCCCAGGCCGGGTCGCCATCGCCATGGCCGAAGGGGGCAGGGCGATGGCGTACGAATTCCAGTTGCGCCTCTTCGTCCGCGCGGCGAAGCTGGCGGACGATCTCGTGCCGCACCTTGCGGTTGCGGGTTGCCAGATAGTCTTCCCAGGTCCCCTGCATGGCGATCATCGATGAGCTTTGGTAGTCGCTTCGCGTGCCGGGGAGCCCGGCGAGCGACATGGCCCGCGCAGTGCGTCCACGGTCGCGATCGTCGGCAATCGCGCGGAGCTCGAGGCTGTCCCAATCGCGGGGACGCGAGGCGAGATGCCCCATCGCCATCATCAGACTCGCCGTTTGATGGGGGCCGATGGGGCCGTAGGTGGTGGCCCAATCGTCGAGGGGATAGGAAATGGTCCGCAGCGTGGCCAGTCGGTGAGGCACCCGGCGGACCACCAGCGGGACGATTCCCACGGCCTGGCCCGCGAGTTCGACCACCAGCACCTTGAGCTGTTGATCGCGGGCGAAGTGCCGCCAGTAGACTTCGAGCCACTCGCAAGTTTGAAAGAACGTCGCCCCCGGAGTCGCGTGGAACAGGTCTCTCCAGAGCAGCCGATAATGGTCAAGCTCCTCGAGCGAATGGACTTCAATCACCTGTGCCATGGTCGGTCCGCGTGGGGGCCTGGGGGGGATGCATGCTGACGGGGGAGAGGAAACGCAACAGGTGTGCCAGACCTGTCGCACGGCTCCCGTTCAGGGGACACCCGGGGAGCAAAACCGGCTAAAATGGGCTCCAAGTTCGGCGGGCCCCTGCGGTTTGAGAGGCCCCCCGGTGTGGTGAATTCGCCTCATGAGGTGTATGAGCGACATTCGATATGGCCCAATCCATCCCCACAGCCGTCGAGGCGATCCATGCCGCCGGCACGCCGCTCGTGATCGCCATCACCGGGGGTGGCTCCGCGGCCATCTCGCAGTTGCTCTCCATTCCCGGTGGCTCGCGGGTCGTGGTCGAGGGGGCGGTTCCCTACCACGAACGCGCACTCGCCGAGTGGCTCGGCGGACCTCCCCATACGGCTTGCAGCGGACCGACGGCCAGTGCCATGGCAATGGCCAGCTATCTTCGCGCGCGACGGCTCGTGGAGAGCGACGCGGTCGCCGGCATCGGGGTCACCGCTTCGCTGGTGAGTTCACAACCCAAGCGGGGCGACCATCGCATTCACGCGGCGTGGCAAACCCGGCAGGCGAGCGGCCTGGTGTCGCTCGTGCTCAACAAGGGGCATCGCGATCGGCAAGGGGAGGAACTGCTGGCCACGCAGCTTGCCCTCATGGCCATCGCCGAAGGGACTGGTGCCGTGAAAACGCTGGTTCCCACGCTGGTTGAACCGGAACGGATCGAGCGGACCGTCGTCCACGCCCCGCAGGAATGGCAACGGCTGCTGGCCGAGGAGGACGCCATGGAGCCCATCGGTTTCGATCCTCACGAGTGCCCCCTTGCGCTCTTGCCGGGATCGTTTCACCCGCTGCACGATGGCCACCGCGGCATGGCCAGGGTCGCGCAGCGACTGCTCGGCTGCCGAGTCGTCTGGGAACTCGCGATCGCGAATGTCGACAAGCCCCCGCTCGACTATCTCGCCATTGCCGACCGGACGAGCCAGTTTGGCCCCGAGGCCTACGTGCTGACCCGGGCGCCGACATTTGTCGCCAAGGGACGGCTGCTTCCGGGGGCGACCTTCGTCGTCGGGGCCGACACCATCGAGCGGGTGGGGCAGACGCGGTACTACGACCACGAGGCGACGCTCCGCGACGCGGCGATCGGCGAGTTGGCCGAGCTTGGCTGCCGGTTTCTCGTCTTCGGTCGGCAGGTGGGAGACCTGTTTCAAACGCTCGACGATCTCGACCTTCCCTCGCAGCTCCGCGCGTTATGCCGTGGGGTCGCCGAAGAGGAGTTCCGCCACGATGTCTCGAGCACCGCCATCCGCCAGCACTGGACCAACTGAGCCCGCGTCCCTCGCTTTGCGCCCCGCGGCGGGGGGCCTAGAATCGCAGGTCCCAATCCTATCCCCTCGACCACGCTCCGCTGACGAGAGACCTGATGAAAAAGTCCCATACGTTCCTAGCCCTCGACCAGGCCGAGGCCCCCTTCTTTGCCGGGTGCGACGTCGGGGGGACGAACATCAAGATCGGTCTGGTCGACCGCCAGGGGCGTGCCCTCGCCTATCGCCGGATTCCCACCGAGCAGGAGCGCGGCCCCCAGGATGCCGCGCGGCGGATGGCCGAGGTCGTTGCCGCGCTCGCCAGCGAGGTTGGAATTCCCCCTGGAGGTGTCGCCCGCGTGGGACTCGCCACCCCAGGGCCGATGGACATTCCCACGGGCATGCTGATTTGCCCCGGCAATTTGCCGGCGTGGCACAACTCGCCGATTCGCGATTTGGTGAGCGAGGCGTGTGGCTTGCCGGTCACGTTCGCCAACGATGCCAACGCGGCCGCCTATGGCGAGTTTTGGACCGGAGCGGGAGAGAAGTTCGACAACATGGTGCTGCTGACTCTCGGCACTGGCCTGGGGGCGGGGATCATCCTCAACGACCGGCTGCTTGTGGGTTCTCACAGTTGTGGCGGGGAATGCGGCCACATCATCATCGACAGCCACGACGACGCCCCGCTCAACTCGCTCGGCATCCGCGGGTCGCTCGAAGGCTACGTCGGCTCGGGAGGGGTGATCGACCGCGCGCGGCGGGCGCTCGCCGCGAGTTCGGCCCCCAGCCCCTTGCGCGCCCTGGCCGAGAGTGGCAACCCCGACGACCTCACCCCGCTCGCACTTGCCAAGGCGGCCGAAGCGGGGGACGAGATCGCGCTAGGGGTGATTCTCGACACCGCGCGTTATCTGGCGATCGGCATCGTCTCGATCGTCCATACGGTCGACCCCGAGACGGTGGTCCTTGGCGGGGCGATGACCTTCGGCGGAGCAGGGCACCCGCTGGGAGAGCGGTTCCTCCAGGAGGTCCGCATCCAAGCCAAGAGCCGGATGATCGCCAGCCTGCGCGATCAGGTCGCGATCGACTTTGCGCTCTTGGGTGGGGCGTCCGGGTATGTGGGGGCGGCGGGGCTGGCGTGGCTTGATTGGAGCGCCGGCGTGTAAGACAAATCGACGCGGCTTGACATGGGGGAACTGCGATGGAGGAGAATCCGTACGTGTCGCCGACAACGACCGAGGCCAAACCCGAAACGCCCCAGATCATTCAAGGGGGCGACCTGGGCGCGGTCGCCAGGGGGTTGCGCTATCTCGGGTTCGGCGCTGCCATCGGGACCGTCGGCACGCTGGTCGCAGTTCTGCTCGAGCAGATGACTCCGGACTCGGCGGGGGACTACGTCTGGCTGCTGATGGGGTCGCAACTTCTGTCGGCGGTGATCGCGGCCCTCGGCCTGATCATGTGTCTCGACGTTCCGGCCGCAGCGCGCAGCAAGGGTCTGGTTGTCGTGGCTCTCGCGGTGAACGTGGCCGCGTGCTTCGCGTGTGGCGCAGTCTTGGGAGGGATCGTGACCTCTCCAATGATGACGATGCTCATCGCCATCGGCAGCGCGGTCTCGGCCGGATGCATTCTGATCTTCCTCCACCGTCTCGCGACCGCGCTCGACAGCTACGAACGGACTCGCCAGATCGTGGTATTGCTGGTTTGCCTTTTGGTTTGGATCGCGACCGCTGGATTGCTGCAAGTCGCCCCGTACGTGGGAGGAGTCGTCTTTGTCGCAGTCGGCCTGGGCATCGCGTGGAACTATGTGAGGTTGGTGTTGGAAATGGCCACACTGGCCAACCGCGTCGAGCAACTGCGGCAGGCGGACAAGTGGCGGGCGAGTTCGGGCAAAGTGGAACGTCTCCTCAACGCACCCATGAGTGTCCATTTAACGCCCGAGCCACAGCAAGTGTTGCCGGTCGAGGGACCAATGCCGATTGTGGCCCGGGGCATCCGCTGTGTCTTCTGGAGCACGATGGTCAACATGATCGGGACCGCCGGCGTGGCATACTTTGCCCTATCAGGCGACGACGAGGTGGTCAGGAGCGTGCTTCCATTTGCCCTCGGTGCGCAAGCGATCGCAGCATTCGCATTATTTGCTGGGTTCGTAATGTGCCTGGTCGGTGCCCCTGCGAAGTTGCGATACCAACTTCTGATGGTGGGGGCGATCGTTTTCGACGCCCTGTCGATACTGTTGGGTCTGATCGTTGTCGCGGGCGTGATTCCGCACCCGGCGATTCTGTTCCTCGGGGCCATATTCGGTCTAATGGGATGGGGATGCTTCATTACCTTCCTGCATGGCCTGGCGTTATCGCTCGGGTCGAGGGAGACGGCGAACGATTGTGTGGGGCTCGTCATCTTAGTGGTCGTCTGGGTGGCGTTGACCTTCGTCTACCTGTTCTCCGCGCTATTGGCTTTCTTCCTGCTGGTGGTGGTCGGCCTCTACGTGATCTGGAGCTACTTGATGCTACTGCTCGAGGTGGGATATCTGGCCAAGGAGGGAGGCGTTGCCTCACCGATCGTGCGGTGAGGGAGAGCCTCGGATTCGGCCGTCCAGCCTGCGCGGTACCAAGCTGTACGACAATCGGTTACCTTGAAAGCAGTGCTCGCAAGCGGCGTTCTTGTCGCGAGCTTGGGTGCTGCGGCTGCCGGAGAGGGTGGTCGGAGTAGGGATAAGGAATGGGGGATCCTGATCGTGCCAATCAAACTCAAGTGCCGCTGTGGCGAAAAGCTTACCGCACCGGAGTCGGCGGCGGGCAAGAAGGGGAAATGTCCCAAGTGTGGGATGCAGTTCGTTGTGCCGCAACCGGTGGCTGCGCCAGCGAATACCTCCCGACCAGCGGCTGCCAGTTCACGCCCTCTCTCTTCGCCGGCCCCCCCAGCGCCCGATCTCGACGACCTTCCGGACCTTGATGACGAGATTGGCTTGATGGAGGAGGAGCCTGTCGTCCCCTCTCCATCGGCTGCTCCGGCCCCTTCGTTGGTCGAGGTGAAAAGGAAGGCAGAAGAGGTACGTGCCCTGCGCGCCTCTCTCGAAAAAACGGGGAAGGGAGTCACGCTTGTTTTTTGGGGAACTCTGGGGGTCTTCCTGTCATTTGTGATCCTTCCCCTCGCTGCCTACCTGCATCATCTTGGTGGGCCGCTGCCGAGTTACCGGTTGGGCGTTCTCGCGAAGTTCGCCCTTTGTGTGAGTTGGGGGCTGTCGATCGCCGGCCATCTCGTTTGCCTGTGGACCGCTCGGCACGCCGGCGCGAGGGGTCTCTTGGTCTTGGCCATCGGGCTGGATATCGCCGCGATGGTGGTGGCTGTGCTGGGACTCATGAGAATGGTGGGAATGTGGCCCACATTTGCCACAAGTGGTATCTGTCTGTTTGCCGGAAGTCTCGCTTTCTCATTTTTCTTGCGAGGTCTCGTTCCACTCGTCAGGCGAGACGATCTGGTGGGGAACATCAAGATCAGCATGATTGCGCTCGCCCTTTGTGTTGTCGCTTCGGCGATATCGTATGTGGCTCCCCCTCTGGGGGCCCTCATTTTTCTGTTCGTTGCTCCCTGGGGCATGTACAAGTACTTCGACTTGCTACAGCACATGGCGCAGGCCCTCCGCGCTTAGCCTTGCCCCTCCCCGAGTTTGAAGCATCGCGGAAAAAAAGGTGGCAATCCGCACCCCGGTTGGTTACCTTGGAGAGTGTGCTCGCAGGGGGGGATTCTCCGCGCGAGCCTGGGTGCGGCGGCTGCCGGGGAGGGTGGTCGGCGTGGGAGGTCTTGCTGACTGCTAAAGGGTCGGATTGATGCCACTCAAACTCAAGTGCCGTTGCGGCGAGAAACTTTCGGCCCCCGAATCGGCTGCCGGCAAGAAGGGGAAATGCCCAAAGTGTGGCATGACGTTTGTCATCCCAGGTGGACCCGCCGTCGGTGCGGGGGCGTCGGCCAAGCCGCCCGGCGCGGCAGATCCATCGCGCACCGCTTCAGCCGCAGGTGCCCCCTCCGCAGCCGACCCGTTTGGGCTCGACCTCCCCAAGTTGGGGGCGAGCGGGCCGCTGGATGATCTATTCGACGAGTCGTTCGATGCGTCGATGACGGCGGGGGCCGCAGTGACGACGTTGCCGGCGGCCTCATCAAAGGCCAAGGCCAAAGCGGGCAAGGCGAAGAGTTCCCGCGCGGGGATGAATTCGTTGGCGAACGGAATCAAGCTCGCCTTCGTCGGCGCCATCATCTGGATTCTCGGGGTGATCATCGGGATGGGAGGAGAATTCTACGCCCTTTTGGCTGGTGCCAGCGAGTTCACAAATCTCATTCGGCAGGCGGCGGTGGCGATCGCGATTGCCGGTACCGCACTAGCTGTCATTGGACGGGTGTTGTGCCTGAGCGCTCCACCTCAAGTCGGGGGAAAGGCCTTTATCTTTGGGGCAGTCGCGTTCGATGCGGTGGGTATTGGGGTCCGCATTCTCTCCGCCACTGGCGAGTTCGACGATCGAATCGGAGGCGCTGTGGGATTGGTCGCCATGTTGCTAACGATCACACTTTTTGTCCTCTTCATCCGCAAGGTGGCGGAAGCGCTGAAGCAGAAGAGTCTGGTCGACGATGCCAGCTCGGCCCTCACCTATTTAATCCTCTGTGTGGTGAGCCCAGGAATGCTTATGATTCCCATCGCGGGGCCGTTTCTGACGCTCGGCTTCATCCTCGTGACGATGGTGAAGTACCTCGGCCTCCTTCAGAATGTTGCCGAAGCGGCACGTCGCTAGCTTGCTCTTCAGCGCAACGTATCACTGGTCGACCGGCGCCCAAGCTGTTCGCTGTTTGAACGCCTCTCGGCCAGCGTCGCGCACGTGGCGTCAGTCATCTCGCGTGCCAAATGGGCTCTTCGCGCGCGAGGATCTCGTGCGCATTCGAGCGGACGAAGTTTTCTCACCGTCTGCCCCCTCAATTCGAAGGATGAGTTGGGGACCGACGGTTTTTAATCTACCAAATAAAGGTTTGAGGTCCTCGAACAACCAAGGTGGTATGATCGTTGCACGACTCTTTCAAGACGGCAGGGGGACACTATCACTCTCTTTTTTCGTGATGAGGAGTCTTGAGATGCGAATCCGACCCACCATGTTGCTAGCAGGCTTGCTAGCTGTCGGCCTGATGCCGATCGCCGTCCAGGCCCAGCTACAGGGCAACCAGCAGCCGACACCCCGGCAAACGATCGAGAACACCGATCCCGACAACACCTTCGATCGTACCCCCGACGCACGCCGCGGCGCCCAAGGGACGGCCACACAGGAGCGAACAGAGCGCGCACCCCAGTTTCGGGGAGATCAGCGGCCACAAGGCGTGCAAGGCATGGAAGAGCAGTTGAGCCTGACGCTCGCCGCCAAAATGGCCATCATGAACGACTGCGAAATCAAGACCGCCCAGTTGGCCAACGAGAAAATCGACAACGAAGAGGTAAAGCAATATGCCCAATCGGTGATCCGCGACCATCAGCAACTCAACCAGCGGCTGCTGCAGGCGATGCCCGAAGTGCGTGATCTGGTCAATCTTCAATCGAGCGACCGCACCAGTGCAACCACTCCAGGGGCGGAGACGCAATCGGCCCAGTCGACCGCTCGTGGCGCCGACTCGGCGCTCCAAAACTCCCCCGCTCGCGAGGCGTCCGGCACCGCGCAGTCGCCGCAGCGCGAGGGTTCCGAGCTTTCTCGCGACGCCACCCAGCGGGCGACCGGGTATCGGGGCGTCGCGCAAGATGGATCGAGGGATGCGATGCAGCGGAAGATGCTCGACATCTGTGAGAAGACGGCCCGGAACAGCTTCGAGATGACCAAGCGGGAATTCTCGGAAAAACAGGGGAAGGACCTTGCGATGTGCTACATGGGAAGCCAGATTGTGGTCCACCAGCAAGCGGTGGCCCATCTCCAGGCGCTCCAGGGGGAGGGAACCGAGGAGTTTCAGCAAATCGTCCAGCAGGCCGAAGAGACGATGCAGCACCATCTGACCCAGGCCAAGTCGATTGTCGAGCAGCTCGCGCAGGAGAGCGATCGGACGCAACCGGCGACCCGGACGAATTCCAACGGCCAGAACAACTGAACCCTGGCGACTACGTTGGTGGCCATTGAACCAAGTGGGGCCCGCTTGCAAGAGCGGGTCCCACTTTGGTTTTGCGGCGGGGCTTTGATGTGAGGTGGAGTAGCGGGGCATTCGACGGAGACCGTCGAGCTACGATAGCGCATTCGACGGAGACCGTCGAACTACGATGGCGCTTTCGACGGAGACCGTCGAGCTACGATAGTGCTTTCGACGGAGACCGTCGAACTACGATGGGGGCTTTGGCTGCTTTTCAGGGCTTCCAACCGCTCTGCCCTGCGGGGCCCTGGGCGTGGTATAGTGAGGGGCTGTCAACGTACCTGCGCTTAGCCGCCCCCCGCGATTCCTCCCCTGGCCCGCCCCATCGATGGACCCCAAGTACATCCGCAATTTTTCGATCGTCGCCCACATCGACCACGGCAAAAGCACGCTGGCCGACCGCCTGCTGGAAATCACCGAGACGATCAGCAAGCGGGAAATGAAGGAGCAGGTGCTCGACGACATGGATCTCGAGCGGCAGCGGGGGATCACGATCAAGGCCCGTGCCGTTTGCATGCGGGCCAAGTACAAGGACAAAATCTACGAGCTCAATTTGATCGACACCCCCGGCCACGTCGACTTTCAGTACGAAGTCTCCCGGTCGCTCGCCTGCTGCGAGGGGGCGGTGCTGTTGGTCGACGCCTTCCAGGGGGTCGAGGCCCAAACGGTGGCCAACGCTTACGCCGCCATGGAGCACGAGCTGGCGATCGTCCCGGTGATGAACAAGGTCGACCTGAAGCATGCCCGGCCCGACGAAGTGAAGCAGGAGATAGAGCAGACCCTGGCGATCGATCCCGACGAGGTCCTCGGTTGTAGTGCCAAGACCGGGGTCGGCTGCCGCGAGGTGATCGAGGCGGTGATCGAACGCGTCCCCGCCCCCACCGGCAAAGTCGACGACACACTGCAGGCGATGGTGTTCGATTCCCACTACGACGAGTTCCGCGGCGCGGTGACTTACGTTCGCATTATGAACGGTACCGTGAAGAAGGGGCAGAAGATCAAGTTCATCCAGGCCGGCACCACGCACGACGTGGTCGAGCTCGGGCAGTTCTCCCCCAAACGGGTCGCCCGCGACAAGCTCTCGGCAGGGCAGGTGGGCTACATCATCTGCAACATCAAGTCGCTCGGTCAGGTCCACATCGGCGACACCGTGACGGTGGCCACCGGCGCACCCGCCATCGCGCTGCCGGGCTACCAGCAGCCGAAGCGGATGGTCTTCTGCGGGCTCTACCCTTCCGACGGTCAGGACTTCGAGCAGCTTCGCGAGGCGCTCGCCAAGCTGCAGATCAACGACCCCAGCTTCGACTTCGAGCCCGAAACGTCCGACGCCTTGGGCTTCGGCTTCCGCTGCGGGTTTTTGGGCCTGTTGCACATGGAGATCGTCCAGCAGCGGCTCGAGCAGGAGGCCGATATCGACCTGGTGCAGACGGCTCCGAATGTGACCTACGAGATCATCACCAACAGTGGCGAACTGCTGGAGGTCCACACGCCGCAGAATGTCCCCGACCAGGGTGACATCGAAGAGTTCCGCCAGCCGATTGTCCGCGTGAGCTTCGTCCTCCCCACGGATTACATCGGCGGGATCATGAAACTTTGCGCCGACCGCCGCGGCGAGTATGTCCGCACCGAGTATCTCTCCCCCACCCGGGCAATGCTGGTGTACGACCTTGCCTTGGCGGATGTCGTCTACGACATGCACGACAAATTGAAAAGCATCACCCGGGGCTACGGGACGATGGATTACGAACTGTTGGGCTACCGTCCGGGGGAACTGGTGCGGCTCGACATTTTGGTCAAGAACGAGCGAGTCGACGCCCTGAGCATCGTCTGCGATCGCCGCGACGCCGACAGCCGGGGCCGGGCGGTCATCAAGAAGCTCAAGCAGGAAATCCCCCGCCACATGTTCGAAGTCCCGCTGCAGGCGGCGATCGGCACCCGGGTGATCGCCCGGGAGACGATCAGCGCGCTGCGCAAGAACGTGACGGCCAAGTGCTACGGCGGCGACATCAGCCGGAAGCGGAAGCTATGGGAGAAGCAGAAGGAAGGGAAGAAGCGGATGAAATCGATCGGACAGGTCGATATTCCACAGAAGGCGTTCTTGGCGGTGTTGGAGACGGGGGAGGAGGATAAGGGGAGGTAGGGGGGGAGTTGGGAGTTGGAAGTTGGAAGTTGGAAGTTGGAAGAATAGAGGGGGTTCATCACTGTGTACTCCGTACTGACTACTGCCAACTCCCGACTCCCCCCAAGCTCGTCATCCCCGCCTGCGCGGGGATGACACGAACAATTGGAAGTTGGACGGGCTGCGGGTGGTAGAGTAGATTGAGGGGAGTTCGGTTACTGAGTCCAAAGGTTGACTAGAAATGCAACAGCTCAAACGTATTACTCACAATCCCGCTGTCATGGGGGGCAAGCCATGTATCCGTGGCATGCGGGTGACGGTGGGGACGGTTGTGGGACTTTTGGCCGCGGGGAGGAGTCGCGAGGAGATCTTGGCGGCTTATCCGTATTTGGAGGGGGAGGACATTGATGCGGCAGTCGCCGAACATTTGCGTCAGCCACCAGGTGAGGAGAAGTCGTGATGGGCGGCGATCAGAACTTGCTCGATCGAATTGTCCGCGACCCCCGTATCTTAACGGGTAAACCCGTAATTCGAGGGACACGAATTTCCGTCGAACTCGTGCTCAAACTGCTCGCTCAAGGATGGACGTATGAGGAGATCGTGGACGATTATCCTCATGTGAAGCCGGAAGACACCCGTGCCTGTGTGGAGTATGCGCCCTAGGTTGAGCGCGTTTTAGAAGACAGCCGCTCTGTGTTGCGTGTGCAACGATGACTTCCAGAGCTAAACGGGGAACATCATTCTCGCATGGCATCGCTCCTTGATCTCCTCTTCGGACCCCGCAACCCCTCGCTCGAGTGGCCCCCCTACAAGGGGCAGCCGCTGGAGTTTGATTGCGACACGTCGCGGCTCAACGGGGTCGCCGTGGGGGACAGGCTGGTAGAGATTGAGTTCCTCGGGCCCGATGAAAGTGGTGAGAAGCGCAAAGTCACGCATTTGCAATACCGCTCGTTGGGCTTGGCGGTCCCTATCCATCGTCAGAAGATCGATGGTTGGGACTTCATCTTTTCTGACCCGCTCTTTCCCGGCTATGAGTCTTTCGCTGGGCGGTTCGTCTCGGGAGGCGAGACCATTCCGCTCGCCACCTGGACGGAGCGTGAGATTGTCGAACACTTCGGCCCCCCGCGCGAAATCGATCGCGACGATACCGAGATCATCCTGTTCTACGACAGAGGCGAGTACGAGTGGAACTTCGAGCTCTCGCTCGATTCACGGCTCGAGTGCTTGCTCGTCTTTCAGCGTTGAGCCTGCTCTAGCCTCGCAAGGAACGACGCTTCAAGGTCGCGAAAAAAAACGGCTCCCCCACGAACCTGATTGCAGCGACTGTGTCCTGAGGCATAATCAAGTGTTAGGTAACCCACATTAGTGGTCTAAGTTCGAAGGAGGGGCAGTCATGAAAATCGCCGAAGCCTTGTTGCTGCGGGCTGATATGCAGAAGAAATTGGCTTCGCTGCGCGAGCGGATTGGGAACAACGCCGTTGTGCAGGAAGGGGTCGCGCCGCATGAGGACCCGGCCAAGTTGTTGGACGAGGCCATGGGTGTACTCAAGGAGCTTGAGGCGATTGTCGTGCGGATCAACCGTGCCAATCAGACAACCCGTCTCGCCGATGGTCGCACGTTGATGGAGGCGATTGCCCATCGCGATACGCTCGTCGGACGGCATTCGCTGTTGAAGTATGCCATCGACCATACCCACAAGGAGCCCGACCGCTACAGCATGTCGGAAATCAAGTGGGTCGCTGGCCTTAATGTGAGTTCGCTCCAGCGGCAGTGCGACGACCTGGCGAAGAACATTCGTGAACTTAATGTGTTGATCCAGGAGGCGAACTGGAAAGCAGAACTCGAGGAGTGAGAGGATTATGGGTCCGGGCGAGCGCCAGACCCCGGCTCCGGGCCAGGGGGTTGAAAATATACTGGGCCGGTTGCACGCGCGATGGGCAGCGCAAACAATTGACCAATTCGCCCATCACACGTCACAACTCAAACTCGACCCTAATCAGGTCGGTTAGACCTGACACGTTAGCACCAGGCGCTGACGGACCCACCCTCTCTTTCTCAATGGCGACGGTCGGAATGCGTGTGATGAGGTCAATTCGAATCGACAGCCTTGTCGATTTGTCTCTCCACTTTCGCGTCTCGATATTTGGCTGCGATTGTCCATTCCTTGGCGATGCGTGGCAGTTCGGAAACGACTTCCTTGCCAAACAGAACTTCATCGACGTAGCCCATGTGCAGCATGTCGACAATGCGGCAAAGATAGGACTTGCCGCAACCCCACCACGTGAAGCGCGAGTCGGTGATGAGGTAGTGCTTTACATCGACTCCCAACTCTTCTCGAAACTCTTCGATTTCCATTCCATCCAGCAGAGTCTCGTACACTCCGTCGGCAATCCGGCTGCCGAAAGTGGTTGTGTAGTAGTATTCCTTGATCTCCCAGATGGCGACGGGATTGACCGGGGATGGAAACGCACCATCAACGCGGCGTGCCAGCGTTCGATACGGTTGGCCATCATGGGTAATCGTCGTTAGTTCCAAAGGATCGAAGTTACAGGCGAATCCCTTGGTGTGATGTTCGATAATCATCTTGACCATGCAAGTGAGGAACGACTCAGCCCGCTTGTTCCCCTTTTGTTTGTTCATCACAAAGGGCCCCGTCGCCTTGTACTTGGCCTTGCACTTCTGAAACAGCTTTGCCGCTTCGGCGGCATCTTGGAGTAGAGGGCGTACGTGATTGTTGAGCGTATCCGCGCGATAGGCGAAGTAATCGCAGAGGAGCTGGCCAAAGGCGGTGGGCTTTCGCCCGCTGAAGACGTGTTCCTCGGACAAGCCCAGCCCCTGCAACGCCTGCCGAATGTCGGTCATGCCGATGGCTAGAACGGTACTATTCCGAGGGCCGCCATTCGTTCTAAAGTTGGATGGAACCGTCAAGCCGGGCGGCACCTTCATGTAGCCGGTTCCGGACTTCGTGTAACCAATCGCTTGGCTAATTGACCGAACATGGGCCCAGAAATCCTTGGGCTGACGTAAAAAGCGAACGTCTGGCTTCATCCTAAAGCCTCGTCCAGGCGGTCGAAAAACTCTTGCGGGGTGATCCCGACCGCCAGGCAAAGTGCCCGCAATTCAAGGATGTCGAGCCGACGTTCGCCCGACTCGTACTTACTTACGAACGGCTGGGGCTGACCTAAACGCTCCGCCAGATCGACTTGCCGGAACCCAGCATCCGTGCGAATTTGACGCAATAGCCGTAGTAGCACGTCTTGCTGAGAGTGTGTCCCTTCCATTGTTTTCCTGGTCCCGGTACTCGCTTCGAAGTTCGTTACGGTACCGCCAATTGACGCATATACCAAAATCGTATATGCTCTATCGGTTCGTTCATGCGACTACTTGAATCGAAGGAATTTCGATGCTCGCAAAACAAGGGACGCTAGCCTTCGATGGTTTTGAGGCTGTCGAGCCGTTCAAGCTGCAATTGCTGAAGTGGATCGGTAATAAGCAGCGATTCGCCCACGAAATCGCGTCGTATTTTCCGCCAGACTACGGCACCTACTATGAGCCGTTCGTCGGCAGCGGAGCGGTACTTGCCACGCTTGCGCCACGCAAAGCCGTGGCGTCCGATTGCTTTGCACCCCTTGTGGAAATCTGGCAAACTCTCCATGCGTCGCCAGACAAGCTAGTTGGCTGGTATGCCAAGCGGTGGAATCAAATAATCAAGTCCGACAAACAAACCACCTATGAGTCGGTCAAGGCATCCTACAATGCGAAGCCGAATGGAGCAGACCTGGTATTCTTGTGCCGTGCGTGCTATGGCGGAGTCGTCCGGTTTCGCAAAGCCGACGGTTATATGTCGACCCCCTGTGGCGTTCACAACCCGGTTTCGCCTGTGAGTTTCGGCACGCGGGTCACTGAGTGGCACCGCAGGACAAAGGGCGCCGAGTTCGTCCGCATGGACTATCGAGAGGCGATGCAATTGGCGCGGGCCGGGGATATCGTTTATTGCGATCCACCCTACACGCATTCGCAAGCCATTCTCTATGGGGCTCAGGATTTCAACCTAACGGAGTTATTTGAAGAAATAGCCGATTGCAAATCGCGCGGCGTCTATGTTGCCCTGAGCATCGACGGTAGCAAGCGATCTGGCGACGTGCTGTGCGATTTGCCAATTCCAGATGGTCTATTTGAACGCGAGGCGTTCGTCAACTGCGGTCGCTCGATGCTAAAACGTTTTCAGATGAACGGCAGAACGCTTGAGTCCGAGGTTGTGGCGGATCGGCTGTTGCTTACGTACTGAGAAAATCAGTCTCCCAGCACCTCCGCGTAAAACGCCTCCACATCCTTCCGCAACTGCTCCATCGCCGGTTCGTAGACGTACATCATGTGCCCCCCTTCGTAATAGGTGAACTTCACGTTCTCCCGTAGCGGCTCGGGCAGGCGGAGGTGGCTGGCGCTGTATTCCACCGAGCCGGGTGGAGTGGCCAGGTCGTAGTAGCCACAGGCGAACAGGACCTTCATGTGGGGGTTGGCGGTCATCGTCTCCCGCAGGGTGTCGGTCGTGTCGGGGGTGCGGCTGCCGAAGTTGTCGTATTTCCAGGGGTGGACGTTGCCGGTGAGGATTTCGTAGACGCGGTGGTCCTCGAACTTCAGTTCCTGGCGCAGATACTCGTTGATCGTCGCCGTGTAGGGGCCGAAGATCGCCGCCGCGCTGGCGTCGAAATCAGGGGTGTCTCCCACGGCGTCCGATTCCATCGCCGTGTAGCGGCTGTCGAATCGGCCGACGGTGAGGCCGCGATCGCGGAGCAGTTCCTTGCCGAACCGCTGCATCGGGATGCGGAGGTTCGATTGCAGGACGTACTCCTTCGACAGCCCGGTCAGCCGCGCGAGCTTCTCGGCCACGGCGGCCCGCTTCTCCTCGGGCAGATTGTGTCCCTGGGTGAGGGCGAGCAGGTACTCGCCCATCGCGAACTCGCGCGACTGTTGGTAGAGCTCTTCGACCGACAATTCTTGTAGGTCGGCGGGGAGGGCCTTGTGGTACCAGGCCGTCGCGGTGTAGCTCGGCAGGAAAGCGGCGAAGGCGATATCGGTCCCCGAAGAAAAACTGAGCGTATTGAAGTTGGTCGCCGGCGAGACCATCACGATCCCATCGATCGGAATGTTGTAGCGCTGGAACAGGTGGCCGCTGAGTCCCGCGGCGCGGAAGCCGCCGTAACTCTCGCCGATCAGGAACTTGGGCGAACCCCAGCGCCCATACTCGCTGAGGTAGTGGTGGATGAACTCCCCGATGCTGGCCAGGTCCTGCTGGTAGCCGTGGAACTGTCCCTTGTCCTCCCCCTCGGCCGGACGGCTGAAGCCCGTGCTCACCGGGTCGATGAACACCAGGTCGGTGAGGTCGAGCAGCGAATGGGGATTCTTCGAAAGCTTGTAGGGGGGGCGGAGGTGGCTGGCGTCGTCGGGCAGGACGATTCGCTTCGGTCCCAGCATCCCGAGATGGAGCCAGACGCTCGACGAACCGGGACCACCGTTGAAGGCGAAGGTCAGGGGACGCTTCCCCAGATCCTCGACCCCATTCTTGGTGTAGGCGACGAAGAAGATATGGGCCTTCGGTTTCCCCTCGTCCGACTTCATCGGCAGTTTGCCGACCGTCACGGTGTAGTCGATCTCCTTCCCCCCGATGGTGGTCGAGTGCTGGGACGTGACCAGATCGATTTGCTTTTTCTCCTCCTTATTGGCCGGGGGATCGTCGGCCCGGAGCGGCGCGGGGGCCACCAAAATTGCAAGGACAACAAGCAGAAAGAGAGCGAGCGGGCGGATCATGTTGCGGTGTTTCCCGTGGTCGGAAGGGGGGCTGGTGAGCATTGATGTTGGTCCGGCGAGTGGCGGAGCGGGCTAGCCGACCGCGCCGGTAAAGTTTTTCTAGTCTTCCTAACCTACTTTCTGATTGGGGGGCGAACAACTGCCCGGCGGGGGCCCTGGTCTCCTACAACCGTCCCGTTCGGGGCAACCGGATGGCGGGTGGGCCTGGGGAGGTCGGGAGTCGGCCAGGGGGGCTATGGAAGGCCCCCCGGGAGGTACGATGAAAGCACCAGGAGGAGTGCGCGCACCGCCCCAGCCCCGGCTGCGTACTATTGTCAGTACGTCCATGCGAGAGGTTGGCCGAGTGCCCCGCCCGCAGGGGGCTGGCGACACTCCTTCCCGAAACTCCCGACTCTGATGAGGAAAATCGATCATGCCCGCTTGCCACTCGACTCGCCCCGTGCTGGGGATGCTGGCCTTCACGCTGGCCGTTGGCCTGGCCACCGTGGCGACGGCGCAGGACTCCCTTCAGGAGGAAGTGCAAGCCGAACTCGATCGGGGGCAGACCGCCCTGAACGACCAAGAATTCGCCACGGCCCGCGACGCCTACAATGCGGCGATCAAATTGCTGGAAAAGAGCTTCGGCAGCAATCCCATCGCCTACGTAGGCCGGGCGTTGGCCCATGCCGGTCTCGACGAAAAGGAAAAGGCCCTGGCCGACTTCCAGAAGGCCGAGCAACTGGCAGGCAACTCCGGGCAGACTCTTCCCCCCGAAGCGCTTTACGCCCGAGGGATGTTCTACCTCGATATTGGTGGACAGTTTGTGGGAGCGGCCCTCCCCGACCTGCTGGCGGCCTATGAATCGAATGACGAGAACATGGACTACATCTTCGCGCTTGGCAAGGTTTACGCCTTGGTGAGCCCGCAATATCCGCAGTACGCGCCGCTGGCGGTAGAGATGCTCACCAAGTTCCTCGAGGCCAACTCCAATCATGCCGAAGGGCTCCGCCTGCGTGGACAGGCCTACGCCTCCATGCGGAAGTTCGAGGAAGCGATGGCCGACACCCGTCGATCGCTCGACCTCGAACCCGACAAGCACGAGGCCCACTTCGCCATCGGGGTGCTCGAGGTGCAGCAAGAGAATTGGGCCGCGGCGATCGATGCCCTGGCCCAGTCGATTGAAAAATACGTCCCCGCCGACGGGGATGAATCGGGACTCCCCTTCGTCCAGGCCTATTTGCTGATGGCCTCGGTCCATGAGGAGGCGGGCAAAGCATCCAACGATCCCACAGTCCAGCAGCAGGCCTTCGAGCATGCGATCGACACCTGCAATGTGCTGCTCGAGCAGTTGCCCGAGGAACTCACGCCCCAACTGGCCCAGATCAAGCTTCAGGCCCTCTTCCGCCGTGGTGTCAACGAGCGGCTGCTCGAGGATTTCACCGCGGCGGCTCAGTCGCTCACCGAAGTGATCAACCTCAACCCCGAGTTCGCCGAGGCCTACTTCCGGCGGGCGATTGTCTACACCGAAATGCAGGAAGAGCACCTCGCCCTTCGCGATCTCGAGGCGGCCCAGGCCCTGCGATTCGACGACGCCCGGGCCTACCTGTGGGAGGGGATCACCTTCGCCCAGATGGGCGAATACCGCAACGCCATCCGTAGCTACAACGAGGCGATTTCGTTCAGCAACCGCTACGTCGATGCCTACCGCAACCGGGCTCATGCCTACTTCCAGCTCGAGGAATACAACAAGGCGGTCGAAAACTTCAACGAGTGCATTCGCCTTCAGCCCGAGGAACCTCGCCACTTCTACAAGCGGGGTGTCTGCTACGCAGCCCTCGGCAAGCCAGAGCGGGCCGAGCGGTCCTATGTGATGGCCCTCGAAGTCGACAATGGGTTCGCCCCGGCCATCGAGGCCCTGGTGGGGCTCTACCAGCAGTCAGGCCGCACGGAACTCGCCGGCCAATACCGCCAGCGGCTCGAAGGCTTGCGGCAGCCGACCCCTCAGTCGCCGCAAGAATGACGCCGGCGGCGTCCAGTCGTAGGGTAGGCTTCCAGCCTGCCAAGCGAGCAGGTTCTTAGGGTAGGCTTCCAGCCTGCCAGTTGTTGAAAGGTAACACTTCAGCCAACTGAAGTTGGCTGAAGTGTACAGGGAACACGAAAAAAACGCAGAGAAACAGAGACGCGGAGATGTTATTGGTGGGGTGGCGCGTGCCCTGAGGTTGAGTTATTTAAAAAATAACCAAGGAGTACGATTCGGCTCAAAACCCGCTCGTTGGCCTCCGCGTCTCTGCGTTGAAATCCTTGCGTCTCTCAGTAGCGGCATTGGCATGGGGCTTTGCGGAATAGACATTCAATACGGGTCTATTCGGCTTCAGTTGGCTGAAGTGCTACAGTAACCCCCTTCCGTCGTGACAGGGCGAACATCGCCAGCGCCCCGGCGATCAGCACAACGCCGGTCGGCTCGGGGACTCGAACGAGGTCGTAACCAATCACATCGAGCGCCCGCAGGTCGAGCATCGAGGGGAGTCTCAGTTGACCCGGACTGACTGTGGGGCCCATCAAGCCGAGTCCGGCGCCGAATTGCCAATGGCTCGCCTGCCAACCGTCGCCGTTGTATCTTCCGGTGGAGAAGGTACCCAAGTTCGTCGCGCCGCCGTCGATGGAAAAGTACGGCGTGTCGCCAGGGGTGGCCTCTCCCCACGAAAGGTCCAACACCCCCGCGCCGGGGACTCCGAACACGGTCGACGGCTGGGCGGGTTGCGAAAGGCTGTTGGCCGAGTAGCGAAACAGGTCGAGGGTCGAAAAGATGACGTAATTGTTGAGATCGATTGGCACATTGTTGGGAGGAAGATTGCCGGCCCGGGCGGTTGGCCCCTGCGGCCCATTGGGATCGGAAAGGAGGTCGACGGTATCGACACCGCTGCGGAAGCCCATCGCATGGGCGATTTCATGGGCCGCCATGCCGACGAAATCGAATTCCTGGGGGCTGATGCCATCGGTGCGGTCGAAATCCCAGCCCAAGCCGGAGAAGGTGAAATCGCTGAAGTCGGTGAACGTGACCAACGCGTCGAGGCCCGGATCGACGGGCGACAACAGTCCCAGGGCCTTGGCGTTCGCGCGATTGACATCGAGCCAACGGTTGTTGTTGCCGTTGTCGAAATCGCGAACCCGCGGCGCCTCGCCGAGAACGGTCGTGTAGTTGGTCATGATGTCGAGTCCCGTGTTGAATCGCCCTTGGAAATGGCTCACGGCCGCGAAGTCGTCTGGCGATTTTCTGTCGTTCGCCATGGCGATGGCCACGTCGTCGGGACCACCGCTGGAGAAATACGGGGCGATGTGCGTCTGCGAGCTGGTTCCGCCAAGGATGTTGTCCCCCTGGGGCCCGAAATCGATGGCCAGATTGATCGTGATCGGGTCGGTGAAATGGTGTCGCCACAGATCGCCCGCCTGCTGGAACCCACTGAGCACGTTGCCGGCGAAAGCTTGTTGGTCGGGGGTACCGCTGAACATGTCCGCCAGATTACCCACGGGCACGAAATTGAATGTCAGCGGAGAACTGGCGTGAGCATGAAGCGGGAGGGAAGGCAGGGCCGCTGCCGCCTGACTGGCGCCGTTTGTCGATTGTTGCGGGTGATAATAAGTGGTTGTCGTCGCCGTTAGTGCCGAGGGATCGGCAAGGCCCACTTGCGAGGCGAGTGCGATGGCGAGCGCCGCCAACAATCCTTGCCCAACACGGCGGCAAGCAGGGAACCAACGGTCGGAAGCGCTTTTCTGCTCGGCATTGGTAGTTTTCATTAGACGCTCCAGCTAGGGTGACAAAAAAAACAACAACTTGACGACATCGCCTCGCGAGACTCCAGCCTCCCCACTGACCAGACGACTCGCACCAAGACCATGCGAAAACGGCGTGGCACCCGTTCCGTGAAATTCGGGAAAATCCTTGAAGTCGCCGCCAAGAAGAACGCGGCAGACGAGATAGCCATTGTGGAGCGACTTTCCAAGTCGCTCGGAGCGCGGACGCGGCTCGCCGATGGAGAGCGTCTTGGTGCTTCAGGCGATTTGGAAAATCGCCCCACAATTTAGGCAGCGAGCCCGTGCTACGGTGCGTCGCGCCCCAGCATCTCCTGGGCCTCGCGGTGCAGCGCGTGGGCAATGAGCGAATCCACCCAGTTGGGGCCGATGGCATCGAGCTTGGGGACATACGCGCGGATGTACTCGCTCCCTTGCTCGAAGGTGGCGCGGGCCGCCTCGGGTTCGCCCAGCCCGTGCCGGGCCATTGCCAATACCATGGAGGCCTGGGCATGGTGGTAGTGGAGCGAGGGGGCGTCCAAAGCCTTTTCCATCCACTGAGTGGCGGGGGCGAAGTTCCCTTGGCGAAATTCGACCAGCCCCTTGGTGAGCTGGAACAAAGGAATCTCCTGGGGCGACGCCTCGTCGGCCAGGGCCACGTCGGCCAGGTCGGAGAGGGCCTGGAAGTCGGCCTCGGGCCAGGGGAGGATCAAGCTGAATTTCACGAGGCGATGGGCGACGCCAGGGTTGCCGGTTTTGCCGAATTGCCGCAGCATTTGCGCGCAATGTTCGTGGTAAGCCACCGGATCGCCGACTTGCGCTAGCAGCGACGCGAGCAGACAATGAACCCAATGGTCGTTCGGGTCGAACTCCAGGAACTTCCGTAGGTCGTCCGCCGCGTCCGACCAACGCCCAAGTTGCACTCGTGCCTCGGCGCGGGGACGAAGCATGTGGACATGCTCCGGATGATTGACAATGCTGGTGGTCAACTTTTCGGTCAGCATCGCCTCGGCGGACTCGATCTTTCCATCACGCATCAGCGCAATGACCAAGACTCTGCAGGAATCAACCAGGAACTCGCGATATAACCCGTCGCGCTGCGGGATATCGGAGTCAACCAGCCATTGAAAAATGTCGATGGCCTGCTCGAAGTGGAGTCTTGCGTCGTTCCACCGGCCGTTGTTGAGGTCGTTAAAGCCCAGTATGCGCTGAAAGTGGCCGACCGCCTCGCGAAAATCGGGATCATCCGAATGTTGATCGCTTATCTCGATGAAGATATCCTGCGTGCGTCGAAACACGTTGTCGAACAACGGCTGCGCCTCTTTGCGCGCGTAGGCCAGGCCGGCAACATCCCGTACCATTCTCGCGAGTTCGATCCGCGAGCCACGATCGTTCGGCTGCTCGGCGATCCACTCCTGAAGAAGGTTCATCCCCTCCTTGATTTGGTCCGGGTCGTTCGTCGCGAGGATCGACAGCACCAGACATTTCTTGGCTACGGAGCGGTCGATTCGATACAGTGTGACTTCGGGGAATTCTTGCAGCAATGCGTCAAACAACTTCACGGCCCGATCGGCGACTTGCTTGGCTTGTTGCGGATCGCGATTGATCAAGAGCTTGCTCGATGTTATGAGACTGCTCCCCAGGTCGCCCCGGTAGGGGGGAGAATCGGGAAATTCGGCCACCAATTGCTCGCGCAGCGAGAGGGCCCGTGCGTAAGCCGCTTCCGCTTCGCTCAGGCGATTCAGCATGGTGAGAGTCCTAGCGAACTGTTCGTCGGCGCGGGCCAGATCGGCGCGATGCTCCGGCACGTTCGGCTGCTCGCGGACGAGCTGCTCGGAGATGGCCCGCGCCCGCTCGAAGTACGCCGCGCTTTCCTCGACTTGACCGTTACTGTTCAGCAATGCACCCGTCAGACAATTCACCGCGGCCAGGTCGCCGCGGAACGCAACCTGATCGGGATATTGTGCGGCCAGCGCTTCGGTGACCTCGAGCAGCCGACTTATCGACTGAAACGCCGCAGCGGGCTCGTTGGGGAGCGCGGTCGACACCGTCAAGTTTCGATAGCCCTTCCAATAGCCTGCTAGACGACGATGCTCCCGCTCGGCATCGGGAAACCGGCCGCGCAGTTGTTCGATCACCTCCAGGGCGCGATCGATGGCCGCCATCGCGTCGTCGTTGCGATCGACGGCATGACTAATCACGGCGACTCGCATGTAGCCGACCGCCAGATCGGTGAGCAGCGCCGGATCGTTCGTATCCTCGGCGGCAAGACCTTCGTAGTATCGCAGCGCCGCATCGAGCAGTTCCTTGCGTAGCGGTTGCAGCCCTGGCACATTCAACAGGGTGTTCTCGCTTACGAGCGTAAAATACTCGTCGACCGCCTGCCGGGCCTTCTCCGAGTTGGCCTCCGCCATGGCACGTTGTGTTTCCGCCTCGGCACGGGCGTCGTTGGCCTCTCGTTGCCGCTGCTCGGCGAGCTCCCGCTGGCGCGACTCGGCGGCGGCCGCCGCCACCGCAACCCGTTCGGCCCGCGTGGCGCGGATCGCCTGCCGGGTGGCGACCACCGTTCCCGCGAGCAGCGTGCCAACGACCAGTGCCGTCGCCACAACCACCCCGCGGTTCCGCTGCACGAATTTCTTGAGTCGATAGCCGCTCGAAGGGGGCCGCGCCTCGACCGGCTGGCCGCCAAGATAGCGCGCGAGGTCGAGTGCCAAGGCACTCGCCGATTCGTAGCGCCGCGTGCGGTCCTTTTCCAGGCACTTCATCACAATCCAGTCGAGATCGCTGCGGAGACTGACGGCCAGTTGGGCCGGTTCGCAATGGCGGCTGGCGGCCAGCGTGGTGAGCGCTTCCGCGTTGAGTGCCGAGAGTCGCGCGCTCGGCTTCTGCGGCTCGACTTCGCAGATCAACCGCCGCATGTCGTCGTACGAAGCGCTCGAGAGTTGTTTCGTATCGATCGGCGTCGAACCGGTCAACAATTCGTAGAGCAAGACTCCCAGGCTGTAGACATCGCTGCGGGTGTCGACGTCGAGCCCACTCATGAGCGCCTGTTCGGGGCTCATGTAGGTGGGGGTCCCCACCATCTGGCGGAACTCGGTGAACAGGGTTCGCTCGGTGAGCCGGGCTTGCGTCGCCTTGGCCACGCCAAAGTCGATCACCTTCGGCACGGCCTTGTCGTCGTGGAGCGTGACCAGCACGTTGGAGGGCTTGAGGTCGCGGTGGATGATCCCCTTCTGATGGGCGTGTTGGACCGCGGCGCAGACCGATTGGAACAGCACCAGCCGCTCGTTGGCGGTCAGCCGCGCACCGTCGCAATACTCGGTGATCGGCACACCCCGAACCAGCTCCATCACGAAGTAGGGGCGACCCGCGTCGGTCGCGCCGGCGTCGAACACCTTGGCGATGTGGGGATGGTCCATCATCGCCAGGGCTTGCCGCTCGGCCTCGAA
>CAZYQQ010000078.1:0-24816 GCA_964650265.1 uncultured Planctomycetaceae bacterium | reverse complement strand
GTGTGGGGCGCGTGTCGCCCTGCTTGTGGAGTCTGCTGGACTATTATTTCGTGTTTTCGAGCTCTCGTGATCCCAAATAACCGAGACATCGCATCGGGGTCACTTATTCCTCGGATGGAGACTCCTCGTGAGGCGCACCTGCCCCATCAGATCCAGTCCCCGGCTTTCGAACAAGAGTCATTACGATTGACACTGGAGCGGGCCGAGTAAATCCGTCGGTAGCTACCTTCGGCGAAATGAGACTGGTAGGGCGCTCTTCGCCAAAAGACAGCGTCAGGGTATTGCCCTCGATGTGGTAGATACCTGGCTTGGCATCACCCTTTTCCCATTGAGGCTGCAAGTCGATCCAAGAGTAAGGTTCCATTCGCTTTACAGTTGCCTTGCTGACCGTGAGATTTACAACAACTTCTTTCGATGTCCTCGGAGTGCTGGGCTTATACGAAACTGGAGGTGGAAATAGAGAATCGGAATCACTGCTATCCGTCTTGTCAGGCGTTTCCGGCTGACGAGTCGGACTCTCTTCCGCCAGTTCAGGCATGAACGGCCGACTCCCTGCCGAAGCCGAAACAATGATTCCATCGAGGATCACGTATTTGCAATCCGACTCATCTTCAACCGGAACGCCATCCTGAGTTGCACTGGTGACTTTCCAGATTCCGTTGAGACGTGAATCCCACTTTTGATCCGGTTTCTCGTCACCGAGAGCCGCTGGTGACCATGCAATGCAGGCTACAAGCCCACCATACACAATACCTGAGTACCAACTGTTGGGAAGACTTGACATCTGAACTCCTGAGTTCAAGGGTCACTGTTATCAAAATGCCTGCTTGCAGGACTCAACACACGGGTTAGGGAGAGGAAAGCCCCATCCCTTTTTCACACGTTAGCTAATTTGGCCTGTGCGGGGAAGTTGGGAGCTGGCGCCAAGGCTTTCGCGTGACGATGGGACACGGGTCTATCGGGTCACCACGGATCGGAAGGTGCCGATCGTGAACCGACTCCTGGCGAGGCGCTTCCCGGTCCGTGGTGACCCGTGCGATCCCGCTTCAATCCGTGGCCTGTTTCGTTGCGGATTCGGTTAGGTTGGTGCTCCGGGGGCTGATGCCGCCCGGCTCGGAATTGGGGGGCGGAGCGGAGTTGGCTGGTTTTATTGACCCGCAGGGCAGGGAGACGGTAGGATGCGGAAGCTGCGCATCCGCGCATTGCGTTTTTCGACCTTTCGTCGTTTCGTGGTCCCAAATGACCGAGACAGCGCATCGGGGTCATCTCTTATGTGTTCCAATGGCAGACATGCAACCGCCGTGCATTAGCCTTCCGACGAGTGCGTTGTGAATAACTCAGAGTTGACTCGCGCCGATAGTACCACGCGCTACAAAACTTCCACACTAGCTGCTCTATTAACGGCTATGGGCTACTTGATCTCAGCACATATCGCCCGCGAATTGCCTAACCTGGATCGAATAGGCGAGCTTCCAGAATCTATTGGGTGCCGTATCTACCATCATCAGTCTGCCGACGTTTACCTGATTGATGCTTTTCGCGCGTCTCGTCCTCCGGTCTATCCATTCCAAACGCCACTTCCGGCAGGTGATGTTCCGCTTGAGGTCGCTTCCGCGATTAGCTCACTCGAATCGGTTTACGCTTATCTCAACAAGAGGAAGTTGGCAAATTCCTTCAAGATGTTTTACATCAACTTTGCAATTCTCCTAAATCGCCTGCTGAAGGTGTCAATTCTCTCATTCATTACCGATGATGATGAATGGGACTTTGCGTGCGTCGCTAACGAAGGAGCATTGTGCCGGCTTAGATGCCGTTGTGAGGATTTGGTGATTACATACGACGGCGCGAGCACACAGATTCAACCGCTATCGCTTGAGTGTGACGATGGCTTCTTGACCAACCTAGATGACTTGCGAGCTGAAGTCCCGAATGTAACCGTCCACGAGCGAAACGTGCCTTGGAATTCGCAGCTTCACGCAATCGCTATTGAAGAATGGAGACGGTTCATCCAATCACAAGATTTAATTCTTGGGTTGGGCTCATTTGACCCGCCGGAAGATGAGCTTCAGTGGAAACTCATAAGCGAGAGAGGCAGTGTCGAGTGAGATGGCGGAGCGAAAACTGGCAGGCTGGAAGCCTACCCTACGGATGCGCGGCTGGCGCGTCACTTGCGCCGGAACGCCTTCCCTAGGAACCGACCAAAGCAGCCAAGGCAGAACCTGAGTGTGGGATTCTCGAAGCGATCGACCTTCTGCTCATAGCTTGCCGGGTGGACAATGTCGTGGATTGGCCGCTCGAGCTTGCGAAGTTCGTCCAGGTTCAGGCCGCTGGGGACACGCTCCGCGTTGACGAACAAAAAGGCATTCTGCCGGTACCACCACGTCACCGACTCGTTGTTCCACAACTGCGGGCGAAACAGATCGACCACCGTATAGCCGCGCGCCGCGAACAACTCGATCCAATACGACTGCCGCTGCTCGTTGATATGATGGGTTCCCCGCTGGGCCTTGATGGCGGCGCTAAACAGGACTACGTCGGCGGCGTCGCACAGCAGCCCCACGAACCCGCTCGCCCGTTCCGCCGAAAGATGCTCGGCCACTTCGAGCGACATCGCCAGATCGAACCTTTCGTTCAACTCGGGCGTTTGTTTCTCGAGATCGACGTTTCGCAGCTCAATCGTGGGGCTATCCATGTCCTGGGGTTTGACCCAATTCCCTTCGAACCCCACGAGTCGAGTGGCTCCCAGTTGCTCGGCTGCCGCTAGCCAGGCTCCCCGACCGCAGCCGACGTCGAGCACCGACGCGGGACGATAATACTGTGCAAGCAGGCCGAGGAGCGCGGCCGCCGAGTCGGCCGTCGCGCGTCCATGTCCGCGGTAAAAGCGATCGTCGTAAAGCGAGGTTGGGTTGGGCATCGGGGGGAGACTGTCGGGGAGACTATCGTTGCCGGGGTGACGAGCCTAACAGTATGTTCCCTGCGCCGCTTTTGTCAAATGTCCACCGCGGACACCCTAACGGCGGCGCTGGGCGGCGAAGGGGAGAACGTGATGAACCTTGCCGGATGTGAAGGGGGGCGTTTGTTGACCGGCGGTGCGATCGAGAGCGAGGATGCGAAGGTTATGGTGTTTTGCTTGCCGGTTATTCGTCATCATCGATTCGACAGTCCGGCAGGACTTCAGCCACGATCTCGATAGGAATCGAACGGTACTGGTCATCGAAGTCATCTCTCGCGTGTTCGAATGGCAGATACGCACTTCCGTGCATTAGCCTTCCGACAAGTGCGTTGTGAGTGACTCAGATTGACTCGCGCCGATAGTACCACCCAACCTACGTCTGGAAAAGTTAAAACGCAAGACACAGAGACGCGGAGGCCAACGAGCGGGTTTGAAGCGAGTTCGAAGGCGGAGCGAAAACTGGCAGGCTGGAAGCCTACCCCACGGTTTCAAAACCCCAGCCGCATTCGCCCCCCTTCGAATCCGACCTCCACTGGCTCCTCCTCCACCCGGCAGAGCGGGTGCCTCGCCAGTTCCTCCCTTAGCCCCTCACTGCAATAAACACTCCCCAAGTGCAGCGTATTCGGAATCACCAGCCACCGCTCCTCCCCTGAGCGCTCGCGACACCAATCAAAAGCGTCCTGGTCGTCCTGGCAGATGTGGACCATTCGGATGCGCTCCATGTCGCCTGTGGTCTCGGCGTTGATGCGGGTTTTTTCGAAGTCGATGGCGTCGTGGAGTCGCTGGGTGATCGCGTCTCCCAGGCCGAAGCCGAGCGCGTTCCCTTGGGAGGCATTGATGAGTTCGAGCGCGACGATTGTTTCGATCTTTGGAGTCGGGAAGTCGGGGATGCCGACCAGGCCGCGGCGGCCGATGACGTTGGGGTCCATCCCGAGGCCGCTGTAGGTTTTGCCGATCTCGTTGACGATCAAAACGTCGAGTTGGTCGACCGGGAGTTTGGGGAAGTAGGTTGTGCGGTAGTACTCGAGCAGCTTGGGCTCGCGCTCGACGATCTCGTCGGGGCGGAGGGCATGCAGTTCGGCGGATTGGTCGAAGCCATCCTCGATGATGCCTAGCCCGCAGAGTACTTTACCGGTGGCCAGGATCGTCTCGGCCATGTGGACGAGCGCGGGGGCTTTTTCGAGGGTCGGGATGGCGTGGAAGCTGCGGGCACCGTCGATTTTGCCCATGCCGATCGCCATCATCTTTTGGATGCCGCTTTCGGGGGGGCCGCTGAAGCAGGTGTGGAGCTTGATGCGGTTGAGGACCAGGGTGCCGGCCGCCTCGTGGCAATGTCGGTCGATGGTGATCGGGCCGGTGGGGAGCTCGCCGACCGTGACTGTCTCCATGGTGGCGCGGATCGGCATTCCCATCGCCTGCTCGGTGATGCCGAGCGACTCGACCATCGCCCGTTGGCCTGCGGCGGTCGCCCCATTATGGCTCCCCATGGCGGGGACGATGAACGGCTCGGCCCCGCGCGAACGGAGCCAATCGCCGCAGGCTTTGGTGATGGTAGCGATGTTGTTGATTCCGCGGCTTCCAGCGGTTATCGCGATCGGACCTTGGGGAACATGGATGGCTAAATTATCCAACGCCTTGTAGGTAGTATCCACCACGTCGGCGAGGGGGTTGGAGACGAGTTGTTGATGGACGTGGTAGAGTTTCATCGCGGTGCCGGCGATAGCAGGTTTGCAGGGTAGGGGAGTGGGGGAGGTGTATGTTATCATAAAGAGTTTGCCAGCATGAGCCAAATGCTGCCCGCTGGCCCTCCGCTATGCTTCCCCCCCCCCGATGTGCAGCGATGCTGTGCAGCGATGCACCCTTCCTACCCGCATGAACACCACCCTCTCTCCCGACCGGACTGCTGAACTTCAGGATCTTTTGGCCCGTCGCATCCTGTTTCTCGACGGGGCGACCGGGACGCAGATTCAGGCCTTGGGAATCGACGAGCGGCGGATGCGCGGCGAGCGATTTGCCGACCACCACCGCGACCTGAAGAACTTTTGCGATATGCTCTGCCTCACCCATCCTGAGGCGCAGCTCGCGATTCACCGCAACTATCTGGCCGCCGGGTCGGACATCGTCGAAACGAACACCTTCGGGGCGAGCCCGATCGGGATGAGCGATTTCGACTTCGACGATCCAATGGACCTCTGTCGCGAGATCAACCACGCCGCCGTGCAGCTTGCCCGGCAAGCGTGCGAGGAGTTTACAGAGAAGACTCCTGATAAGCCGCGGTTCGTTGCCGGATCGATCGGGCCCACGGCGAAGCAGACGGCCATCTCGACCCGGGTCGACGATCCCGGGTGGCGCGCCGTGACATTCCAGGAAATGGCCGATTCCTATTACGAGCAAGTGGCGGCGCTGGTGGAGGCGGGGGTCGACATCCTGCTTCCCGAGACGGTGATCGACACGCTCAACCTCAAGGCGTGTCTGTTTGCCATTGAGAACTACTTTGCGGCGACGGGCGCCCGGGTGCCGGTGGTCGTCTCGGCGACGTTCGACCAGGGGGGAGGGACGTTCGTCTCGGGGCAGTCGGTCGAGGGGTTCTGGAATGCGATTTCCCATTTCCCGGTCCTCGCGGTGGGTATGAACTGCGCGCTGGGGCCCGACGTGATGCGTCCCCATATCGAGGAACTGCAACGGGTGGCGACCGTCCCGATCAGTTGCCATCCCAACGCGGGACTGCCGAACGAGATGGGAGAGTTCGACCTTGGCCCGGCCGACATGGCGCGGATGATGGGGGATTTTGCCGAGCAGGGGTGGCTGAACATTATCGGCGGCTGCTGCGGGACGACCCCGGCCCATATCGCGGCGATGGTCGAGCGGATCGGCAAGGTTTCTCCGCACAGGAAGACCATTGTTGCGCCGCGGCTCAGGCTTAGCGGCACCCAGCCGCTCGAGTTGCGCCCCGACAGCAACTTCTTGATGATCGGCGAGCGGACGAATGTCACCGGGTCGAAGAAGTTTGCCCGGCTGATCAAGGAGGAGAATTACGACGAGGCGATCGAGGTGGCCCGCGACCAGGTGGAGGGGGGGGCCAATGTGATCGACGTCAACATGGACGAGGGGCTCCTCGATAGCGAAGCGGTGATGGTCCGCTTTCTGCGGCTCATTGCGGGGGAGAGCGACATCGCCAAGGTCCCCGTGATGATCGATAGCAGCAAGTGGAGCGTGATCGAGGCGGGACTTCAGGTGGTGCAGGGCAAGGCGATTGTCAATTCGATCAGCCTGAAGGATGGGGAGGAGGAATTTCTCCGCCGGGCGCGGCTTTGCCGTCAGTATGGTGCGGCCGTGGTGGTAATGGCCTTCGACGAAGTAGGGCAGGCGGCGACCGAGGACGAGAAGGTCCGCATCAGCCTGCGGGCTTACAAGCTATTAACCGAGGAGATTGGCTTTCCGGCTACGGACATCATCTTCGACCCCAACATCCTCACGGTGGCGACCGGGATCGAGGAGCACAACAACTACGCGGTCGACTTCATCAATGCGACGCGGCGGATCAAGGAAAGCTGCCCTGGAGTGAAGGTCTCGGGGGGCGTGTCGAACGTGTCGTTCTCGTTCCGCGGCAACGACCCGGTCCGCGAGGCGATTCATAGCGTGTTCCTCTATCACGCCATCAAGGCCGGGCTCGACATGGGGATCGTCAACGCCGGGCAGCTTGTGATCTACGACGAGATCGAGCCGACACTCAAGGAGCTGGTGGAGGATGTGATCCTCAACCGCCGCCCCGACGCCACTGAGCGGCTGGTCGACCATGCCGAAACGGTGAAGGCCAAGAAACCGGGCGAGGCCGAAGAGAGCGACGCCGAGTGGCGCGCCGGCCCGGTCGAGGAGCGGCTGAAGCATGCCCTGGTGAAAGGGATCGTCAAATACATCGACGAGGACACCGAGGAGGCGCGGCAAACCTACCCAAGCGGCCTGGCGATCATCGAAGGTCCCCTGATGGCCGGGATGAGCATCGTTGGCGACCTGTTCGGCGCCGGCAAGATGTTTCTGCCCCAGGTGGTCAAGAGCGCCCGGGTGATGAAGAAGTCGGTCGCCTACCTGCTCCCCTACATGGAGGCCGAAAAGGAGGCGAGCGGCGACACGTCGACCAATCGTGGCAAGGTGTTGATGGCGACCGTGAAGGGGGACGTCCACGACATCGGCAAGAACATTGTCGGCGTGGTGCTGGGGTGCAACAACTTCGAAGTGATCGACATGGGGGTGATGGTGGCTTGCGAGAAGATTCTCGAGACCGCCCGCACCGAAGGGGTCGACATGATCGGCCTGTCGGGGCTGATCACGCCGAGCCTCGACGAGATGGTCCACGTGGCGAAGGAGATGCAGCGGCTTGGGTTCGAGATTCCGCTATTGATCGGCGGCGCGACCACCAGCGCCAAGCACACGGCGGTGAAGATTGCGCCGCATTACGACCACCCGGTGATCCACGTCCACGACGCGTCGCGGTCGGTGGGAGTGGTCGAGCGGCTGATCAGCCCCGACCAGCGCGAGCTATTAGCCGAGGAGAATCGCAAGCTGCAAGTCGATCTCAAGGCGAGCTACGAAAAGCGGCACACAGTCAATTTAATTCCCTACGGCGAGGCGGTGGCCAATCGCTTCACCACCGATTGGGCGACGGTCGATATCCCCGAGCCTCAGTTCCTGGGGACGCACAGCCTGGCGACCGACGCAACGGTCCCCGTGGCGAGCGAACTGTTGCCGCTGGTGACGCTGCGCGACTACATCGATTGGTCTCCCTTCTTCCATACCTGGGAACTCAAGGGGAAATATCCCAAGATTTTGGGCGACCCCAAATATGGCGAACAGGCGCGGAGCCTGCTCGCCGATGCCGAGAAGCTGCTCGACCGTGTGATTCACGAGGGGCAACTCGTTGCCCGCGGGGTCTACGGTTTCTGGCCGGCCAACACGATCGGCGAGGAGATTCTTGTCTACGACGATGTGGAGCGTTCGCGCGAGCGGTGCCGGTTCCACACCTTGCGTCAACAGTGGGAGCGCAAGGGGCAGGCGGCGTTCCACTCGTTGGCCGATTTCATCGCGCCTGTCGACTCGGGACGGATCGATTTCATCGGCGGCTTCGCCGTCACTGCGGGGATTGGCTGCGACGAGCTAGCCCGGCAGTTCGACGCCGACCATGATGATTACAACTCGATCATGATCAAGGCGATCGCCGACCGTCTGGCGGAGGCGTTTGCCGAATACCTTCATCAGCGGGTCCGCCGCGAATGGGGGTATGGCGAGGGAGAAAACCTCACCAACGCCGAGCTTATCGACGAGCAGTACCGCGGCATTCGCCCCGCCGCGGGTTACCCGTCGCAACCCGACCACACCGAGAAAAAGACGCTCTTCACGCTGCTCGACGCCGAGCACCAGACGGGGATCCACCTGTCGGAAAACTACGCCATGCACCCAGGGGCCAGCGTCTGCGGACTCTACTTCGCCCACCCGGGAGCCCGGTACTTCGCCGTCGACCGGATCACCAAGGAGCAGGTGGAAGACTACGCCCGGCGAAAGGGGATGCCGGTGGAGGAAGTGGAGCGGTGGCTGGGGGGGAATTTGGGGTATGAGGGGTGAGAGAGGTCGGAGGTCAGAGGTTGGAGGTCAGAGGTCAGAGGTCGGGGGGGGTGAGTAGCCCCGTAGGGGCGGGTTACGAAAGCCCAGGGCAACGCCCTGGGTGGGGGGATGATGACATAATGACAGAGCCCTGAAAGGGCGACCTAACATTTTGGCCGCCCTTTCAGGGCTCGTTCGACTTTACGCCCCCTCATCCCCAGGGCTATTCGACCTCCAACCCTGGCCCCCGACACCTGGCACGTGCCCCCCGCCCCCTCACTTCTGGCTTCCGACCTCCGACCTCTGACCTCCGACCTCTGACCTCCCCACCTCTTCCTTCAGCCTCTCCGCGAACACCTTCCGAAACTTCTCCACCTTCGGGCGGACGACCTGCTGGCAGTAGGGGTTCTTGTCGGCGTTGTTGGCGAAGTAGTCTTGGTGATAATCCTCGGCGGGGTAGAACTTTTTCAGTTCCTCCACCTCGGTGACGATGCGATTTTGATAGACTTTTTCTCGCCTGAGGGCCTTGATGACGTCCCGGGCGATCTTTTCTTGTTCTTCATCATGGAAGAAGATCACCGACCGGTATTGGGTGCCGATGTCGTTCCCCTGGCGATTGCGGGTCGTCGGGTCGTGGGTGGCGAAGAAGACCTCGAGCAACTGCTCGTAGGCGACTTCGTTGGGATCGTATTCGATTTGGATCACCTCGGCGTGGCCGGTCCGCCCGGTGCAGACTTCCTCGTAGGTGGGATTCTCGGTGCGGCCGCCGCTATAGCCACTCACCACGCTGTGGACCCCCTTGAGCTCGAGGAACACCGCCTCGGTACACCAGAAACAGCCTCCTCCAAATGTTGCTGTCGCGCGCTCGGCCACGGGTTTGTCCTTTGCGTTAGTGGTGTCGCTAGTCGTTTCGCTCGCCGCGGGAGATTCCTTGGCCGCGGGCGTTTCGGGTTCGTAGCTGGTGGGTTGGATCGGCAGGTCGGGCCTCCCGGATTCCCCCCGATCGGGAACGATCGGAGAGGCGGGCTGCTGGCTTCCCATCCAGCGCTGCGCCATGAGCATCAGGGCGGCGGCCACTACCACGGCCAGCACAATCCAAACGGTTTGTTTCGTTTTGTCCGACATCGTTTTGGTGGGGATTGAAGGCGGAGATGGCAGGCCCCGGCGGGTGACGCCACCCTTGTATTTTACGCATGGGGCCGAACCATGCACCCCCTATTTTTGGCGAGGGGTCAGGGGTCGGGGGCCAGGGAAGAGGTCGGAGGTCAGAGGCCGGAGGTCGGAATAGCGAGAATTGCCTGATCCCTGGCCCCTGCCCCCTGTTCCCTGACCCCTTCCCCCAGCAGCGCCGCCTGGGAGACGCTATAATACCAGTATGGCAACCGTCCCCGAAAAGTCGCATATCGAATCCACGCCCGGCACGTGCGGTGGCGCGCCGCGTATCGCGGGCAGCCGAATCCGCGTGAGCCAGATCGTCCTGCTCACCGAATCAGGCGCCTCGCCCGACGAAATCGTCGCCAGCTATCCGCACCTCACCTTGGCCGACGTCTACGCCGCCCTCGCGTTCTATCACGCGTTGCCTGCTGGGTCGATGAAATGACGCTGAATGATCTTCTGGTCAAACATGAGATTGACCCAAGGACAGTTCTCGTCCTACGTCACCGACCCCGGGAGAAAGAACTGCGAAAAGTCTTGCCGTGGCTAGCGGCCGATCGCCCAGACTTGTTTAACGCCTATCAGCAAACTCAAGGCGCGAAGGTCGAAGGCGCGATGAAGAAGGCAAAGTACGTCGCGAGCTTTATTGGACATGCACCAAAACTGTCGCTGTACATCGGATTGTATAAGGTGAGTTCCTGGGACCCCTTGTCCATGAAGCAGTATTTGCAGCGGGCTGCGATAAGGGAACTCAATGAACATGGAATGATTAGCTCGTTCCTAGAAGATGAAAGGACGTCCATTCTCTGGTTCAACCTCGATCTCCAGAAGTTTTATCACGAATGGAAAGGCAAGCTCGTTGTCCAATGGCCAGGCAAGGAACTCTCGTGGTGGCGGTGGGCGGACCGAAATACGTTTCCGATCCATGCAATAGCTGAAGACAGCCAGCTCGTGTCGACGATGCCCAAATGGTATGAAATCAACGTGAGCTGGAGCGACCTCGGCATCTTCCCAAGTCACTGGAAGGCCGCGTTAGCTCAGTGGCGGGGCATTTATTACATTTTCGATGAGGTGGACGGCAAGGGCTATGTTGGCTCTGCCTACGGTGACGCGAATCTTTTGGGGCGATGGCTCAACTATGCAGAGAGTGGCGATGGGGGAAACAAGCTATTGAAATCCCGCGATCCCTCGAATTTCCAATTCACCATTCTTCAACGTGTCTCGCCGGACTTGGAACCCCGCGAAGTTATCGCAATCGAAGAATCGTGGAAACAGCGATTGCATTCCTTTGCTCCGTTTGGACTCAACATTAACTGACTTCGAGGTCCGCAAAAGGGGACATTCAACTTTTCGGGAGTGCGAGTAATTCGATCGCGGAGCCACTGGACCGAAAAGTAGAAAGTCCCCTTTTGCGGACCAAACTGCTCGGGCAAATGAGCCCGAGCTACTGGTCCCTGGCCCCCGGTCCCTGACCCCTGTTCCCTGTCCCCCAACTCCTCCACCCCCTGGCCCCCCACCCCACCGCCAAGACGAGCGGCACCAGTAGCATCACCGTTGCTGGTTCAGGAACCGCCGCGGGGGGTTCGACCACGGTGAAGCCGATGTCGCGGAGCGACTGGATGGTGAAGTTGGCGAGGTAGGGGGTGCGGCCGATGTTGAGCCAGCCGGTCATCAGTTCGTGGGCCAGGTCACGTCCCAGGGCGTCGGTAATTCCGGTGAGGGCGGCCCCCATGTCGACCTCGTCCCAATGCTTGTTGGCGGTGCTCGTGCCGCCGGAGAGTTCCACGGGAATGTAGTCACCCGTCTGGCCGAACTCGGCGTTGTAGGCGGCCACGCCGTGCTGGCCGGTGTAGCGACCCGAGCCGTTGACGTAGACCCCGTTGGAAATCCAGTTGATGCCGATCCCCAGGACGTGTCCCATCTCGTGGATCACCACCTCGTCGAACCAGCCGTCGGCCATCAGTTGGTCGACGTTTTCGACATCGAACTGCATGAACCCGGCGGTCGTCAGTCGGAAGCCCCCCTGATTGACCCAGGCGGTCGCGTTGGCGAGGCCCAGGATATCGGTCCCTTCGGGGTCCTCGATATTCGGGGTCGAAGCCTGGATCGTAATACCGGTGATCGAGATGCCGGGTTGATAGCCGGTGATGTGGGATTCCCACGTGGCGGCGGCGAGCTCGAAGATATCGCGCTGGGCGGGGGTGACGCTGGCGGCGTAGTTGATGTGGATGTTGAACTGGGCCACAGAGTCGCGCGCGGCCATGGCC
The DNA here is from genome assembly GCA_964650265.1 of uncultured Planctomycetaceae bacterium. GTDB lineage: Bacteria > Planctomycetota > Planctomycetia > Pirellulales > Lacipirellulaceae > CAZYQQ01. The sequence continues at coordinate 12,846 of CAZYQQ010000078.1, read as the reverse complement.
GATAGCACGACCAGGAGCACAATCAAAGTCCCCCGCTGGGTGTAGTTCATGAGCGCACTCGTTCTTCAGTCGGCGGAATCGGTTAGTAGCGTGACCCGGTGCGATCCGCGAGGCTGGAAACGAGATGGCACTGAACGATCCGCGCAGGACGCGCGGAGGGAAGGTAAGTTCAGTCTTCTCAGTTCACTAGCACCTGCGGAGTGGCAAGGAGGGAAAAGGGGGTGGGGCCCAGCCCCTGAGAGGCCCCACCATTCCAGAATAAACTGGGAGGGGGGAGGGGGCAAGAAAATGGCGTGCGGGTCGTCCGAATGGGACGATTTTGCCGGCGGATCGAGGGGAATAGAGAGCCGCGAAGCCGCAAGTTGCTCCGACCTGCAGCCGCGGGTGGGGCGTTTTAGGGCTCCGCATTCAGCGAATACATCCCGCCACTAAAGACCTTCAAGCTCGGCAGCTCGAACGAGTCCATTCGCGTTAACTTGCCAAAGTCTGATTCCGTTGCGAAGTTGATATCACCCATGGTGGACCGGAGGTGGGCCTCTTCCTCGAATTGGAAGAGCGCGATTTTCGCGGAGACGATTTCCTCGTGGACCGACACGTTGTCGGGTTCGATCTTGGCGGCCGCTTCAAGGTGCTTGATCGCCTCGGCAATCTCTTGCTGACGGTTCTCGACACGGTCGGGCTCATAGAACCGGGCGTCAAGGAATCGAATGTTGAAGATTATCTCCTCGACGCGGCGGTGCGCTTCCAGTTCGTCTCGAAACCTAGATGGATCGCACATGTCGCCTGGCTGAAGAACCCGTCGGCCGCGGAGCAGTGCCGTGGCCAACCCCACGTGGGTCTCAACTGAAGGCTTCAACTGGTGGGCGGCTTTGAACTCTTTGATCGCCTCGTCGTACCGATCCTCGGCGAGCAGTTGGTGGCCACGCTCGAGCGACGACGATGAGGGAGACTCGTCGGCCGCTGCCGCAGTCGTGTCGGCTGCGACCGGCTCCGCGGCCATGGCGATTCCCAGCGCTAAGCAAGTGAATAGCGACGAACAGCCGAGGCAGGAGCGAAGAGATTTTCGCATCGCAATTTCTCCAGGGGGAGTGGGCGGGATGCGGGTTATACTTCGCTTAACGAAGCGACACGAGGCCAATGTCGGTGCAGGCATGCCGGTTTTTCTAGCGAAACCTGCGACTGGAGCCATCCGCACCGGCCGGTTAAAGTGACAGCATACGGATTTCCCTAAATCTTTGAGGTCTCTCGCGTGATCCCCTCCGACGATACCATTCGCGCCCTCCGCGACGCGCTCCGCTTTTCGCCCGACAATCTCCCGCTCCACAAGCACCTGGCCGACTCGCTGCTGGCAATGGGCCGGTTTGCCGACGCCGAGAGTGCCTATCGCGACGGGCTCAAGGTGGCACCGCAGGACGAGGAGCTCAACCTCGGCCTGGCCGGGGCCTATTTCCAGCAGGAGAAGTATTCGCCGGCCATGATTGTTGTCGAGGAACTCCTCAAACAGGCCGACCCACCGGCCAGGGCCTACATCTGGCACGCCCGGCTGCTGGCCAAGGCCGGGGACCTGCAGCGGGCAGGTTACCAGTATCGGCAGGGGGTGGAAATCGACCCCTCAGTGGCCGACGAGGATGTCGCCCGCGAACTTGGAGTCGACTCTGACCCTGGGTACGACGTGGACGAAGTGGTCGATGGCCGGGTCCGCCAGCGCGGTGGCGACCAGCCGGGCGAGATAGTGGGGGAGGTCGAGCGACCGAAGACGAAATTCGCCGACGTCGGCGGGATGGATCATGTGAAGGAAGACATTCGCATGAAGATCATCCTGCCCATGGCCCACCCCGAGATGTTCGAGGCCTACGGCAAGAAGATCGGTGGCGGGATTCTGATGTACGGCCCACCCGGGTGCGGCAAGACTTATCTCGCCCGGGCGACGGCGGGGGAAGTCGAGGCGGCCTTCATCTCAATCGGCATCAGCGATGTCCTCGACATGTGGATCGGGCAGAGCGAGCGCAACCTGCACGAGCTGTTCGACCAGGGACGGCGCAACAAGCCGTGTGTTCTGTTTTTCGACGAGGTCGACGCCCTGGGGGCGAGCCGTGCCGACATGCGGCAGAGTGGGGGGCGGCACCTGATCAACCAGTTCCTGTCGGAACTCGACGGGGTCGACTCGAGTAACGACGGCCTCCTGATCCTCGCCGCGACCAATGCCCCGTGGCATCTCGACTCGGCCTTCCGCCGCCCCGGCCGGTTTGACCGGATTGTCTTCGTCCCCCCACCCGACGAGCCCGCCAGGGCAGGGATCGTGCGGCTAATGCTCACGGGCAAACCGAGCGACGACATCCGCTACGACGAGATCGCCAAAAAGACGGCCGATTTCTCAGGGGCCGATATCAAGGGGATGGTCGACCTGGCGGTCGAGGCCAAACTCCGCGACGCAATGAAGTCGGGCAAACTCGAGCCGCTACGGACCAAGGACCTGCTGGCGGCGGCGAAGCAGATCAAGCCGTCGACGAAGGAGTGGTTCGCGAGCGCGCGGAACTATGCGCTTTATAGTAACCAGGGGGGGACGTATGATGATATTTTGAAGTATTTGAAGATGTGAATTTGGGGTGGTGGAGTAGGGGAGAGTGCGCGGATGGGGAGGCATTATCAGCGGGGGCTTGTGCTCTTCGAACTGAAGCGATTCCGAGAGGCGGCGGCCGAGTTTACCGCGGAATTGGGGGAATGGCCCGATTGTCCTTCATCGCATGGAATGTTGGGTGCGTGCCTTGCGAATCTTTGCGAACTGCAAGCTGCGGAAGAGTCATGTGGTCGCGCGATCGCGCTTGCGCCTGATTCGTATTATGCGTACTATGTGCTTGGACTCATCCGATTGGCGCAGCGCGAACCAGGAAATGCGGAGCGGCTGTTTCGGGAGGCTGCCAGGCTTGAACTCGCCCCGAACGTACTGTGTGAGATTGCGAAATTAGAGCACGCCTCTCACCTTTTTGAAGCATGCCTCAACACGGTTTCAATAGTACTTCAGCGGGATCCTCACTATGCCGAGGCGTTAGTGATCGTAAGCAAGTGCCTCGCGTCGATGGGACATTCGGCCGATGCTAAGAAAGTGCTGCTCGACGGGCTTTCGCACGATGCTGAGAATCCTACTTTGCATCGCGCCTTGGGGGATGTGGCACTGAAAGCGGGTGATCTATCAGAGGCGGTTGGACACCTTGTGGAAGCTCGCCGAATCAGCCCTATTGAGCATAATGATCGTAGTTTGCTTGCGGCAGCCTACGGGCGTTACTGTTTTCCGATCAACCACATCAGCAATCTTTTGCTTTGGATGCAGAATCTGTCGATCACACGTCGTTGGACAATCGTCACAGTGCTCGCATCGATCATCTTTGTTTTTCAGGTCGCCCCTTTTCATTCGCCATTTAAGAGCGTTGTCATCGGAACGATTGTGACGGGGTTTATGAATATCGTAGTATTACCAGTAACCTTCGACGGTTGGTCAAAGGTCGTCGGCATGTTCGCGGCGCGTCGAAGCCTCGGCCTACGCTTCCAGGATTACCTTCAGTTGTTTGCCGAAGGCATTGGATGTTTGATTGTTCACACTGCATTCACGGCTTTCGGTGTCCTTATGGGCTTCGGAGGTAAAGCAGGAGTGTGGGCTGTGTCCGGCGTTGTATTGTACTGGGATTTTGTCAGCATTCCTTGGTTGCCAGCACCATGGAATAAACCGCATTTACTTCTACGGTTATTGATTGCCGTGCCATTGCTGATCTATGTTTTGTGCGCGGCCCCCTTCCTGTGGATTGCGTTTATTAGGGTGGATCATCCCTACAGTGCGCCGGTATTTTGGCTGGTCTGCCTTGCGATCTCCTACTTCTGGATGAGAGTCCATGTGCATCGCGCCAAGTCGCGGACCCACCGGTTGGCATCGTTCGTCGCCCGATCACCAGTCAATTCGACTCACGTTACCACGCCTTAATGAGAACTTTGCCAGAGTGCGGCAAAACATTGGAATCGTTGCATGGCACAGCACTACGACCGAGGCCTCGCCCTCTATGAGCTAGGGAGATTCCGCGAAGCTGTGAAAGAGTTTCAGGCGGAGTTGGGGGAGCGTCCCGATTGCCCTTACACGTACGGCATGATCGCCGCGTGCCTTCAGAATGCCGGTGATCGGAGGGGCGCAGAGGCAGCCTGTCGCCAGTCCATTGGGCTCGACCCTGAGCATCAGTTCGCGCATTACATCCTCGGGCTCATTTATTGGGGGAAGGGAAGGATAAAGAAAGCGGAGCACTCTTTTCGCGAAGCGGCCCGGCTCGAGCCCACGGCGGAGGTGCTCAACTGTCTGGCCCAAATTCTTTTTATTCGTCGCAAACAGACCGAATGCTGGGAATGTATCGGTCAGGCGCTTCAGCTCGACCCCGATCACGCAGGGCTCAAGGTCTTCGTGAGCCGGGTGCTCGATTTGACCGGTGAGACCGAGGCGTCGCGGCGGGTGTTGCGGGAGGCGCTCGAGTCGAGCCCAGACAATGCCGAAGTGCATCAAATGCTCGGCAATCGAGCACTCCAGGAGGATACGACCGAAGTGGCGCTCGGGCACCTGCTCGAGTCGCAGCGGCTAGCTCCCGACAGCCAATTGGAGCGTGCCTCGCTGACGGCGGCCTACGGCCGGCTCATCTTTCCTCTTAACGTGCTCGCGCCGCCGGCACTGGCGATGCGACGATGGAGCGTCGAACGTCGCTGGGCGTTGTGGATGGCAATCTATGCGCTGGTGCTAGGGATTCAGGTCTTGGCGAGATACACGAGCCCTTATCTTGCTCTGATCGCGAGTGTGCTGCTGGTGATCGCGGGAAACTTTGCCCTGCTCCCGTGGTCGCTTAACGGTTGGGGAGCGCTTGCCGCTACCATCGCCAAGCGACGGCAGTTGGGACTCCAATCGACCGATTACCTCCTCATTTATGGCAGCGTCGTTGCCAGTGTCGTTGTCCATGTCACCGTGTCGCTGCTGCTTGGCTTTGCAGGGCACGACCTGTTTGCCGGCTGGCTCTTCTTGTCGCTGGCGATGCTCCTTTGGGATCCCTGGGCCATGTTCGAGCCGACGCCGCGCCGCAAGTCCAACCGCGCCAAGCGCTACCTTCATACGATTGGCCTCGGCGCGTACACCATGGCGTGTCTCTTTGGGGTTGGTCTTGGCGCGACTGTCGTCGATAAGTACCCGTTCGAAGTCTGGTGGTGCGCGGCGATCGTCGTCGGGATGTCGTACATTGCGATGCGAATCAGCAAGTGGCAAATGGGGAAGGAAGGGATTCGGCGCGAGGAACCTGCGGTTGTGGCGTCGACATGATTATCGGTCAAGAGAATTGAGGCGTAAGGGAACTCCATGGGACGACACTACGACCGAGGCCTCGCCCTCTACAACCTCCGCCGCTACCAGGAGGCCGCCGAAGAGTTTACGCGTGAGCTGGGCGAAGATCCCCGCTCCCGTGAGGCCTATGCCATGCGCGGGATGGCCCAGCTACTGCTGAAGCGGTTCAAGGAGTCGAAGTGCGACCTGGAAACAGCCATCGCCATCGATCCCGAGTGGAGTTTCTCCTATTATCTCTTTAGCGTCGCCCATACGGTCCGCGGGCGAATCGGCGATGCCGAGAGGATGATTCACGATGCGCTGAGGCTCGAAAAGCGGGCTTGTTATTTCCACCAACTCGCCGTGGTGGAAATGGGACGTGATCGACTGGCCGATGCGATCAAGGCGACCGAAGCCGCGCTCATGCTCGACCCGCACGCGGTCGACACGCTCGTGTTGCGGGCCGATCTCTTGGGTAAAACAGGCAAACTCGATGAGGCGAAGGAACTGCTGCACAAGGCGCTCGCGGTCGATCCCGAAGATCCCGACGCCCACCGCAAACTTGGCGCGGTCAACCTCCTTCGCGGGTCGGCCCAGCAAGCGCTCGACCATCTGGTGGAGGCGCGACGGATCAACCCCGTCAAGTACAACGACCGCCGCTTGCTGGCGAGTGCCTACGGGCGGCTGAAGTGGCCGTTCAATAAAATCGATGCGGCCGCAAAGTGGCTGGTAGCGTGCGGCGTGCAGCAGCGATGGTGGCTCGTTAACGGAACCATGAGCCTACTGGTATTGGTGTTGATGATAACGGCGCCCGACTTTGATAAGTTCTCGTGGCCCGCGGCCGTGATATTCGCCGTGGTCGCCAACCTGCTGACCTTGCTGGGGACCTATCCATCATTCGCCACCTTGGCGGCATTCGTCACACTGCGGCGCCAACTCGACATGCGGTGGCACGATTACTTCAAGGGTTTCTCGGAAATTCCCATGCTCCTATTGGGGCATGGATTTACCACGTTCGCCTCTGGTATCCTCACGGCAGTTCCCAGCCTCTACTACCTTGTGTTTGCGATGATCGCCCTCAACTGGGATGCCATGTGGCTGCTGATGCGGATGAACTTCCTGCTTGCCCTGGTGGTCCTGCCCGTTGTCGGGTTGGGGTTCCTGATGTTGTCGCTAGGGGGGGCCATCTGCGTGCCTGACGATTGGGATGCCGTGTTCGGCAACTGGCTGATCGTGCTTGTCGTCTCCTACATCCTGATGTCGGCTCGCCGGATCCTGTTCCGCCCGGCAGTTTCGAACACGCATCCCGAGTATCTCACCTCATGAACAACCCCCTCGCCCGTGCCCAACTCCTCCTCGCCCAGTCGCGGCATGAGCTCGCCGAACAAGAGCTGCGTCGCGTGCTGGCGACCGACCCCGAGTTGGCCGCCGCTCATTCCCTGCTTGCCCTTGCTCTTGTTGGTCAGCAGAAGTACGACGAGGCCGAACAGGAAGCGGGCCAGGCGATTCTCCGCGCCCCCGACTCCGACTTCGCCCACTATTGCCAGTCGGTGGTGCTCATCAGTCGCAATAAGTTCCCCCTGGCGGAGGCTGCCGCCCGCGAGGCGCTGCGACTCGCTCCCGCCGATCCCGATTACCATGCCCAACTCGGCCGCGTGCTGCTGAGCCAGGGGAAGTGGCAGCAGGCGCTCGACACCGCCGAGGTCGGGCTCCAGCACGACGCCGACCACGAGGGGTGCAACGAGCTTCGCACCATGGCCCTCACCCAGCTCGGTCGCCGGCAGGAGGCGATCGGTGCCGCCGAGGGTCAGCTCGAGCGTAATCCCGAGAGTGCCACGGCCCATGCCAACAAGGGCTGGTCGCTACTCCACCAGCGGAAGCCGAAGGAGGCCATCGTCCATTTTCGCGAGGCCCTGCGGCTCGAGCCCGATTCCGACTTCGCCCGGGCAGGGATGGTCGAGGCCCTCAAGGCGCGTAACCCGGTCTACCGGGTGATGCTGGCGTTTTTCCTGTGGATGTCCCGGCTCGGTTCGCAGGCGCGGTGGGGCATTATGATCGGTGCCTACGTCGGTTACCGGGTGCTTCGCTCGGTGGCGGCGAGCAACCCGGGCCTGGCGCCGTGGATTGCTCCACTCCTCATACTCTACCTTTGTTTCGCGGCGCTCACCTGGTTTGCTTCCCCGCTGTTCAACCTGCTGCTCCGGCTCGATCGGGATGGTCGCTATGCCCTGTCGCGCGATCAGCGGGTCGCTTCCAACTGGCTGGGGGGATGTCTCGTGGTGGCACTCATTGGCGCGATTTATTATGCCGTGACGGGAGACTTTCTGGGTGTTGTCGTCGCAATCGTGACGGTGGGACTGGCGCTGCCGCTGGTGGTCATCTATTCGTGCGACGTCGGCTGGCCGCGTCAGGCGATGACCATCTACACGGCGGTAATGGCACTCTTGGGAGGGGGGATCCTGGTGGGAGCCTGGCTCGACCAGCCCTGGACCGGAACGCTCACCATCCAGTTTTTGCTGGCGTTCTTTGCGTCGCAGTTCGTGGGGACGTATTTGGCGTCGGTGACACCGACGCGATAAGGATGAAGGATGAAGGATGAAGGATGAAGGATGAAGGATGAAGGATGAAGGATGAAAACGTGCCTTACCCTCAAGGTGTGCCGTTGTGAGTTGAGGATAAGCTGTCAAGGAACCTTCCGATCCGCATTACTATTTTTTTTCAGTAACACTTCAGCCAACTGAAGCCGAATAGACCGATCAAAGATATCATTTCCGCACCAATGCACCTACTGCGAGGCGCAAGTATCTCAACACAGAGGCACAGAGACACGGAGACCAACGAGTGGGTTTTGAATCGAATCGTACGATTCATTATTTCAAAACTCAACATCAGGACTTGCTCCACCCCGCCATTAACATCTCCGTGTCTCTGCGTCTCTGTGTTTTTTAGACACTTCAGCCAACTTCAAATGGCTGAAGTGTTACCCTTATTCATTCGTTCACACCGGGGATCGTTAGTGGAAAGACCTTGTTTTCACTCACCTCGCGCCGCAGGATTTCCTTCGCCCGTTCGACGACCTCCGGATGCTCTGCCGCCAGATTCTGGCTCTCGCTCGAGTCGGCTTCGATGTCGTACACCTCCCACGGCCCAGGTTTGTCGGTCTTGAGTTCTCGGCGGATGACTTTGGTGTTTCCGATCCGCACGGCCACTTGCCCCCCGTATTCGACAAAAGCCCACACCATCGGTTTGCGTTCTTGCGGGGCAGGGTGACCTTTCATAATCGGCCACAAGCTTTCGCCGTCGAGTCCCGCGGGGGCGTCGAGTCCCGCCGACTCGCAGAGCGTGGGATACCAATCGGCGAAGTAGCCCGCCGCGGCCGACTCCTGGCCCGCGGGAATGACATTCGGCAGGCGGGCGATCATCGGGACGCGGATTCCTCCCTCGTAGACTTCCCCTTTGAAACCACGTAACTCGCGGGTGCTGTTGAAAAATTCCGGGTCGACGCCGCCGACGTGGAACGGCGAGTTGTTGTTGCGGCGGTGGGTCGTGCCGTTGTCGCTGGTGAAGACCACCAGCGTGTTGTCGGCGATGCCCAGTTTATCGAGTGTCTCCATCACACGGCCGACGTAATCGTCGAGTTCGGTGATCATCGCGGCGTAGGCGGCGCGGGGTCGGGGATGAGGCAAGTAGCCTGAGCCGCCGCGATAGGGCCGCTCGTCCCACTCCGCGGGGAATCGTTCGACCGACTCGCGTGGCGGGTGCATGGCAACGTGGGGCTGAGTGAAGGGGAGGTAGAGGAAGAATGGCCGCGACTTGTTCGCTTCAATGAACGCGATCGCCTCGTCGATCAGGAGCGATGGCGCGTAGTTCTCGGAGGTGTAATCCTCCAGCCGTACTTCCCCTTGCACGGGCTTCGTGTGCCCCGAGATCGGCTTTTCGTTGATCCTCACCTGCTCGGCATTCCGCCAGAGCGTGGCGGGATAGTAGCCATGGGCCACCGCCTGGCAGTTGTAACCAAAGAACAGGTCGAGCCCCTTGCGATTGGGGTCGCCGGTCGACCCAACCGGGCCGAGTCCCCATTTGCCCATCGCGCCGGTGGCGTAACCTGCCTCCTGGAACTCCTGCAAGAACGTCCGTGCCGACTCCGACAGTGGGTGCTGCCCTTCGTCGAACTCGGGAAAGTGAACCTTCGCCTGCATGTTCCCTCGCACCTCGGCATGCCCCAGGTGCTTGCCGGTCATCAGAACGCATCGTGACGGGGCACAGGTCGGTGCCCCCGAGTAGTGTCGCGTGAAGCGCATCCCCTCGGCGGCGAGCCGATCGATATGGGGTGTTTGGAATCGCTCCTGCCCGTAACAACTCAACTCGCCCCAACCAAGGTCGTCGGCAATGATAAAGACGACATTGAGGGGTTGGGTGGCAAGATCGGCGGCGCAAGCCAGATTCGGCGAGAAGACGACAAGCAGCAGGGTGAGAAGAAGTGGTCGCATGCGAGTAGTCTCCAGGGCAGGGCCAGGGATTGTGGGACGACGGTCTCCGTCGTCTGGGAGCGGGTTTGGGACTTACGGAGGGAGGTCGGAGGCCGGGAAAGGGCCAGTAGCCCGGGCTCATTTGCCCGAGCAATGTTGATGCAAAGGGTGTATGTCTTGATTCGGCCTCGCGTCAAACGATGAGATCCACCGGTGTTTTGGCCGAAGTCCGTTGACACAGTTTCTTTACGGCTCGCTCTTGCCGCGCGATTCTAGCAAAGACGCCAACTCCGACCAGTACTTAACCTCCTCCGGCGGATATCGAAGTTGGACCCGTTCCTTTACGACGTCATACCCATGTCGCCTGACAAGTTCACGAAGTGTGTTGCGACACGAGGCAATCCCGTCCTGCCTTCCACGATCACCGACTTCACCCAATCCTGGTCTCCACGAACTGTTGTAGATATTCGAAAACAGATCAAAGTACTCATCAGAATCGACGTCTTGGCACGGGATACTGGACGAAGTAAGAAACTGGAGCAAATATCCCTCCCATGCAACTCGATGACATCTGCAATACCAATCAACTGCATCACGGATTTCGACATCCTCTCCAAGGCCACGTGACACCTTGACAGTCTCAGGAAGGTCGCTTGGAACCTCTACTGTGTAGGTGATAACAATTTCGTGTGGCTTAAAAGCGTATGCCGCGATAGCGAAGAGAGTAACGAATACGAACATCGTCCGCAGAGAAAACGATGGCAGCCATTTTCTTGCCGACATCACTTTTGGCCCTCCGGATTAGGATACGCTTTTTGACAAGTCACACAGTAGGGAATCTTGGCTGTCTGTCTCGGGTTCGTGTCTTGTGAGAACTGGGGGCTGGCCTTTCGCATCCTGATATGCGACGGGAGCTTTTCCCGAATGCACAGCGGAAATGTCCGCCGCGAATTCGGCTGGTTGGAACGTCCCTTTCAGCACGTCGCCGTGCGGAACCGCAATTTCTCGCCAGGGTTTCATAGGGATGCCACCTGCCAGGGTATTCCTGCCATCGAATCTAATTCAACTACGCGCGGATGCGGATCGATGGATTTGACTTGCTGCTTCAGTCTTTGCAAGACGTCCGCGGGCTTTATTGCTCGTGGAAACAACTTTGAATGCTGCTTCGGTTGTTCAAGATGAAGGACGACTCGAATCGAACCAGCGCGAACCGCCTTGCGAGCCTGAGTTCTCTCGGCGTTGTCATTGGCGTGATGTTGTGCGCCGACTAATGCTGCTAAAGTGTCTCGCACTTTCATCGCAGTCTCATCGGCAATATCGATTGCCTTGGTACGGCGATGCTCGCGGTAATCCTTCACCTCCAGGAGCCAACAGGCAGTATTTGCTTCCAATCCCAGAATGTCGATCGCCTTAGAGCCACCGCAGAGTTTGATGGCCTGGTTCCGATAGTGACTCCAGGCATCGTACTTCGTGGCTTGCCAGTCGTTTGGAAACGAAAAGCTGAGCGTGCCTTCGGTGAGTGTGGGCATTACTTAGCCTCCGCTTTCATATAGCGGTCGGACTGCTGCAGTTCCTCATCGAGTGCATCAATGCTGCCAATGTCGTCCACTGTCGCGCCCTGTTGAACGCTAACTCCATCATCGCCAAGATGAAGCCCGAAGAACTGGGCTTCCACACCCTTGAATTCCTTCTCCTTCAACACGATGTCCAATTCCCTGAGCAGGAAAAGGCTGTGGCTCGCGACGAATACCTGGATTCCGGACTTGCTAAGCTGAAGGATCGTCCGCGCCACTTGTTTGATGACCTTCGGGTTCAGGTTTGCCTCCGGCTCGTCCCAGAAGAGAGTCCCTGATTCAATCAACGCGCCGGTGGCGATCAGTCTCGCAATCATCGCGAGTTTGCGAAGTCCCTCCGCAACAAGATGGGCTTCGATGTTGCCAAGTTTTGTCTTCAAATAGAATCGGCCTGAATCCGAAAGCTCCACTTTGCCGCCCATGACCTCTTCCAGTGGCTCAAGAAGTGTCTTGATGCTCTTTTCGCGCGGCCCTCGGGCGAGCGGTGCCCCCAGCAAAATGCAGGTGTCACGCCAGGTTTCATCAAATTCCAGGTGGGTCGTTTCATAAAGCGACACGAAACCGGGATAAATCGCCAACAGCTCCCGTGTCGGCAAGTACGCCGGAGGCTTACCTTCCCATTTCGACGGCCAATGTTCGACGGTCACTTCCGACTTGCTGGCTGTGTTGAAGGAGAATTTCATACGCACGGAGTTTGCTTTGAAACTCGCATCGACCTCGCAACGGTTCCGTCCGGCCTGCCGTCGTGTGAGCCTTCCGAGTTCATCTGGCCGAAACACGCCTCGCAATTTTTTGGCGATCGCCTTTTCCAGATAACTTTTCGTCGGAACGGGTGAACCAGAGTCCTTTTCCCCTCTCGCACTCACCGCAGCGACGGTGTAGGCCGCCTTCAACACATGCGACTTACCAGCTCCATTCTCGCCGACGATGACGTTCAACCCCTGGGCGAACTGAAAATCCGCTTCGGAAAAGACGGTGAAGTTCTTCAACAATAACCGGGTAAGCATCATGCATCTCCCTCAATTTCAAACTGTGAGCGTTGTTGGGGCGTCACCACCTTCACGGCGGCGCTTTCGATGCCGCTCCAGCCAGCGACAACTTCCGTTGTAAGCTCGGGCGTCTTCCGCCAGACCGGTCCGTTTGCAGAGTGTGTTGAGCCGGTAGGCCAATTGGCGGGCCAACCCCAGGCACTCAACCTTCACCACTACCCGCTAATCTATCAAATCGATCCCCCCACCGCCAGTTTTCCTCACCTTGAGAAATAGAGGAGCGGCCTGCGAATAATGTTTTCGCTGTTCTCCAGAATCCGCTTGACGACTGGTGGCGGGTATGTGTGCGTATGATCTCTAGCACCGATGTCCACTGCACGCCGAGGGGATGTCCACCATGGCCGCCTGCCCGCGTAGCGAGATCGGATGAAGGATGAAGGATGAAGGATGAAGGATGAAGGATGAAGGATGAAGGATGA
>CAZYQQ010000077.1:0-25243 GCA_964650265.1 uncultured Planctomycetaceae bacterium | reverse complement strand
CTCCGCGACCAGGTCGGTCAGGTGGAGCAGTTCGAACAGCAGCTTGCGCGACTCGTTTTGCCACTCTTCCGTTTCGCTCGCGTTGGTGGCGTTAAATCGCATTTTTGGGAAGGTTTCGTTGGCGGCGGCAAAGCCTCCCCACGAACAGCCGATCGTGCAAAAAACCAAGCAGATGGAAAGGAAACGAGCGGAAACAATCATTGTGTAGGTTCCTGAAAGCCATGGAGTCTTCGCGCGGAATAATCGCCCGACGCCACGGATGCGATTGAATATCAAGCTAAAACGCATTATCGTCGATGACTTCGCCATCACGTCGATTGGCAAGCCGCTGATGCGTCACGAGATCGATGTCGAAATTGATGGAGCGTACACTCCCATCCGCCAAGGCCATGTTGAATCCACCGGCATGGGCACTACCAAAAGCGTGATAGTCGGACCAGCCGGATTGGTCTTGTTGGGGATACCTACCTGGCACGGCCCAACGGACGGTATCCCAGTCGTAACCGATAAAGGTGGTTTCGTTGTCTCCAAGGTCGCCCCCCGTGTCGTAATGATCGGGATTGAGATACTTTTCTCCCACCAGGTAGGTTTGCGATTGACCATCGGAAAACTCCCGCAACTTGCGGTTCGAGGCAAAACAGAAGGCGCCGTCACAATTCTTGGTTTTGGGCCAGTTCCCTGGAGCGGTTGGATGGTCGAACTGCTTGGCCGCGGCATCGGCGCTGTTGGTTGACGCGACACTTGCCCAATCGAACTCTTGGGAATTCGGCAAATAGGTCCCGCCGTTTGCGGCATAGTCCCCTTTGGTCACCGTCCCGCCGCTTGGAACCGGCGCGTTGCGGAGCCCTCCCCCAGGGTAAGTGATCGCGGGACGCCGCGACGGACAATAAAAGGCCGGCACTGGCGTAGTAAGGAGTTGCACCGTCGCGGTCAGCTTTTCGTTGGTCGGGAGCCCTTCGCCGACTGCGCGAAGCTGCGTTGCCTCCATGAACGGCAGGACATTGAACGCCCAGCCTCCCGGTTGGCGTTTACCCGTCCCCATGTCGGGATCGCCGGTCCAACGGTAATTCCATCCCCCCGCGGGAAGCGATTTGTGCGTGCTCTCGTGGTTGAGCATGCCGAGGCTGATCTGCTTGATCTGATTAATGCACTGGGTTCTGCGGGCGGCCTCGCGGGCCGCCTGCACGGCGGGTAGAAGCAAAGCCACTAGCACTCCAATGATGGCGATCACCACGAGGAGTTCCACCAGGGTAAATCCGTTTCGCTGACGTATCACGCGACTATCCTTCGAAGAGAATCAACTTGCACTTGACTGGTTGACGGCGAGATCAATTGGACATTGGCGATAGATAACACCATCCGTCACGATAGCGACGCACGGCATAAAGCAGCCCACAAGCCAATAGCGAGAAGAGTCCCACCGCGATGTTCGCCGGTTCGGGAACCTGTGTCGCCGCCAGAGCGAGTTCCCCTGGGGCCGTGTTGCCGTAATGGGTTTTCCACAGCTCGTAGTCGCCAACGTCGACAAGTCCCGATCCGTTGCCGTTGCCGTTGAGGACCGCTTCGTCGCCGTCGAGATTGTTCCGCCAGAGTGTGTAGTCGGCGGCGTCGACGATGCCGTCGTTGTTGAAGTCCCCAGGAAGTCCTTCGGGCGTAACGATCGATTCGTATTCGATCACCACTCCGGCGAGTGTGGTCCGCCAAAGATTGAAATCGTCATCGACGTTTAAGTACTCGTTCCAGCCCGAGATACGAATGGTGAGCTCATCGCCGGTAAAGGTCGCTTGCGACGTGGCCTGTCCCGCGACCGACACATACGGATTGTCCTCTGGATTTACGTTCGCTTGCGACCAGTAGTCGGGCCGGTCGGGTAGCAACTCGAAGTCGACGAAGTCGGAGTTGGCGGCATTGTCCGATAGGGTCGCAGGGGTGAATCCCCTTACCGCGAAGCCGGGATTCCCCCCTCCATTCTGCGCCGAGGCGAGCAGAGTGACCTTGTATTCACTGGCAATGCTGTTCATGCCCGTGAGGGTGACGACAATGTCGTGCGTATCCCACCCTTCTGCCGCGTTGATGCCAAATAGAAAACCGGCAAGTACCGCGTGCTCACCCGATTCCGGCTTACCATTTTCTGGAGTGGCACCTCCTCCCGGAGCCAGAATCCATTCGTGGTAGCCATTGTGAAAAGGAGTCTCGCCGGGCTGAACCTCCGGAGCTGGAACGAATTGGGTCAGGCGATTTCCCGCCCCATCCTCCTGCCAGGGCCCATAATCATTGGCGTTGGCGAAACCGTAGGCACTCCAGGTGTAACCATTCTCGACCCCACTGGGGGGATGGGCCGAGGCAAACGCGATATTCACCCCACCGCTCCCCATCGAAGCAGGGCTGAACGGAACGCTTGTCGGGGCACCTGGCAATTGCGGCGTGTTTGCCACCGGGCCGGGTTCATACCAGTCGGCCGCGACTACGCCAAAGGCCGATGTGTACGGCTCTGCCCCATGGGCTGAGGTTCCGTTCGCGCTATTCACGTAGTAGGGCCCCCATCCCTGGTTGCCGCTACCAAAATTGATGCCGAAGCTGGCAGCCTGGCTTGTCGGACTTAACGCCACGATCCCTAGAGCCACCACAGACATAAACAACCTTTGATAGAAGTGCCCGCTAAATCGATTTCGCATTGAATGCTCCTGGACGTCGTGACACACCGAAAAGTGAAGGGACTTCGGCCGCCACGCTGCCCTGACGACGGCCGAAGCCCTTCGGCTTGAATTCTCAATTTGGGTTACAAAAGCCGCCTGTTAGAACCTCCGCCGGAACAGCAAAGCGGTAACAGCACAAGTACCCATCAGCAACAGCACGGTCGACGGTTCGGGAACGGGTGTGAATTCGATGATTACACCCGACAGCGTGGTTCGCGAAAAATTGCCCCCGCCAAGCGTCCCCGCTTCGTTGAAGCCGTCGAGCACGATCGAGATTGTGTCGCCATTAAAGGCGGCCAAAGTGGAACTCCCCACGGCGCCGGTCGAGTTGTAAGCAGGGTTGGTTGCTTCGGGCGGCCACCACACGGGGGTCTCCGGCAGCAGGGCCAGCGACACCAGTTCGACATTGCCGGCGTTGTCGGATATCTGGCCGGGAGTGAACTGGTCGACCTTGTTTTGCGACGATGAAATCAGCCTGACGGTGTAGCCTTTCGACAAATCGGCGATCGATTCGAGCCCGCTGATGGTGACGACAATCGGATGGGCGTTGTCGCCGTACTCCCCGGCACCCGTGGCAAACAAGAACTTGCTGAGCACGACTGCCTCGGGGCTCAGGGGATCCCCTGGCGGCGAGGGGACACCCGGCTGATTGGCTTGGGCCCAACCATACGCCGTTTGGGGAACGAGAGTCCCCGTGTCCCAGGCCGAGGAGGTCCAGGTCACGTTCACCGCGCCCCCATGCACCGCGAAGCTGCCCGACCCCGACTGGGGGGCGGGCTCGAGCCCCGGGTCGAGCCCCGGTTCATACCAGTGTTCGGCAAGCACTCCGAAGGCCGACGGACCTTCGCTGGCGACAGTGTAGGGGCCGTACCCGTTGTGATTCGATTGCCAGTTGATACCGAGTGAAGCGGCATCGCTTACACTCGCGGCGCAGATGAAAAGTAACCACAAGCCTCCAATAGCGGTGGCCCTGCCACCTCGACTCGACGCGGCCGTAATGCTCATTAGACATCCCCTCCAAGTTGTGAAACTACGTGGAACCGCAAGTAAACGATGCAACATGCCAGGCGACAAGAGCGGTCGATCGGTCCGGTTGATTCCCATGGAGCGAACGGGCCGCTAGTTTATTCAGGAGCGGGGGGAGGCTCGCCGCCGATGAAACTTCGGAAATTTTTGGATTTCGCGACACTTTGCCCCGTGGGGGGCGGAAAAGGGTGTGGGAGGATGCCTCCACGGACGCTTTCGGAAGACATAGCCGCCATTCATTCAACGCTGCCCGATAAACCCATGAATGAATTGAGCCAAGCCAGCTTCGTCGAACGCCTCACGGCATGTCAGCAGCCCCTGTTCAGCTACATCAACGCCCTGTTGTGCGGCGACGCCAACGGGCGTGACGTACTTCAAGAAACAAACATCGAACTATGGCTCAAGGCCGATCAGTACGACCCCGAAAAACCTTTCCTTCCCTGGGCCTACCGGTTTGCCTACTATCGCGTGCTCAACTACCGCAAGTCGCAGGGGGCATCGAAGGTGGTGTTCTCCGACGAGGTACTGCGAGCGGTCGACGAGGCCCACCGCGCGGCCCCCGAAACAGGGGACGAGCGGCTCCCGGCGCTCGCCCTATGTTTGACGAAACTCCAGCCCTCGCAGCGCGACCTGATTCGGCTACGATACGAGGAGGGATGTCCCCCGTCGGAGATCGCGCGGCAGATGGGGGCGACCGAAGATCAGGTGGGGGGGCGACTCTATCGGCTGAGGCGAATACTGTACGAGTGTATCGAGCGGCAGGTGAGACAAACGGCTTCGCGGTAATTCGGGTACAGGCGGATCAAGCGGATTCGGGGGCGGATGGCGGTATATGAATCGAGAACTGAAGGCACAACTTGCACACCTTATGGAGCGGCGCGACGACGCTGAATGTCGTCGTCAAATGGCCGCTTTGCTCGAGCAGCATCCCGAACTGATGGATGCCTACATCGAGCAATCGCGCGTCGACAGTCTGCTCGAGTGGGCCCTTGCCCCTGCCCCCACGACCAAGCCGCTCGCCCCGCGGGTGACAGACGAACATCGCACTCGATCACTATCACCACGGTGGGGGCAGCGAATCACCAAACTCGCTGGCGCGCTCGTGGCCATTGCCGCGGTGATCGCTGTGGTGGCGGCCTACAACATCGAGTACGCCCCGGTCGGCAAAGTGATTGCCCTTCAGGAAGTGGCGTGGGTCGATGGGGGGCCGCGCCCCCAGGTGGGAGAGACCTTCCGCCGCGGTATCCTCGAGTCAACCGCCGGTTCGTGCGTGTTGGAGTTCGAGTCGGGAGTCGAGCTGTTTTGCGACGGGGCGTTTCGCCTCCGCGTGGTCGACGACATGCTGGTGGAACTCGAACATGGCAAACTGCGAGCCAAGGTTCCCCACAATGCCCGCGGGTTCTCGGTCGACACTCCCGACACGCTGCTCGTCGACCAGGGGACGGTATTCGGCGTGAATGCCGAAGCGGGGGATGGGACCAAGGTGGTGGTGTTCGAAGGGGAGGTCGACGTCTATTTCAAGGACGTGATCGAGAACAAGTCGATGCGACGTCTGTCGCAAGGCGAGGGGGCCCAACTCGTGGCGGGGCGGGGTAGCCTCGACCGCGTGCCGCAGGTCACCTCGGGCACTCCGGCGAGTAAATGGTCGGCCGGCGTGCACGGCGAGGCCCTGCTTTCGATTCGCGACAACATCCGCGCCGCCGACAGCCTTAAGTATTACAACATTGTCGTTGGCGGATTGCACGAGGACGTCCCTGCCTGGGTCGACCGCGCGCACGAATGGAATGGCATCACGGCCGACGGCATTCCTAAAATCGTCCGTGGTGCCGATTACGCCATGACCTTCAACGACGATCGCTACAACCGCGAATTCAAGATGTTCGTCACCATCCACCGCCCGGCGAACCTCTACGTGTTCATCGACAACCGGATTGCCAATCTCCCCGACTGGCTCGTCGAAGGTTTCGAAGACACTGGCGAGGAACTCGGCCTCGATGAGGGATGGTACGTTCTTCACCAGATGGAGGCCGCCCGAGGGGCAGGTCAAAGCATCGACCAAACCTTCTCCATCTGGCGCCGGCGGGTCCCCGAGCCGACCGAACTCGAACTCGGCGGCTTCGACGCCCCGGCCCACTTCGGCATGTACGGTCTGGCGGCCACCCCTCTGGAATAGTGGCATCAAAAGCTTGGGGTAAATCTGTGTCAATCTGGGGGCCAGAATAGCCCATTTTGGCGAGTCGCCCCTTTGGCGGGCGCATGAAAAAACCCCTGTTAAATAGGGGTTTACGCAAACTGGGGAGCAGGGACTTGAACCCCGACTAACGGAATCAGAATCGGGGTAAGTGTGCATGATAGGTGCTTAACCTTTGCAACACCCCTTGTTTTCGTGGCTGTTCGATTCTGCGTTTTGCGTGTCGTGGTCGCTCTGAGGTAACACTTGAGGTAACACCTCCCGAGCGCGGTATTTCTGATTATTTCGAGAAATGTACAAATAGGTGCCAAACACGCTAGACAATGCTGCCGTTATGGGCGTATAATCAGGACATGATGCTGAGCGGGGCTCGATAGAATTTTAAACTGCCGCCTCCGTTCGGGATCACCTGACACCCTCCCTCGCGCTCGTTGAAAGACTTGTGGCACCAGCGGGGCTGGGGTGTTTGACGGATTGCCCGCTCACTCGGAACATTTTGCGCGGGGCTGGCGATCCAAAAGCGGATGACAACTCTCTCGGAGAGTATAGAACCCACCGTAGCCGGGGAGCTGACGCAAGTCAGAAAGCGCTGCGATGGGGAACCCGATGTCACGGGGTTGTCATTCGCTACATAGCGTGTTGCGACGAGGCGACACGGTTACTCAACGTTGTTTTTTGGACAACGCTGGTTAGCCGTGTCGCCTTTTTGTTTGGCAACTCGGTTGACCAGCACAACGCTGGAGAACCGATAGATGAAAGCGACCCTCAAAAAAGTTGGCGAGTCAATCGACCCGACAACCCTCTATTGCCTACGCGAGTTCTATCGCGTGGCTGGCATCGGGCGTGGCACGGTAGAACGTGCTGCTGACCTGGGAATCATCCTCCCCAAGCTCAAGGTAGGCCGCCGCGTCTACATCGACGGGCAACAGGGAATCCAGTTCCTCAAGGCTCTGGCCCGTCTCTCCAAATAACCCCCATCATCCCCCGTAAGCCCCACATGGAGGTGGCAAGAAAGCCCCTCCCCGGTTGCACGGTTTGGGGCGTTGAAAGGATGCTCACATGATACCAGATACCCCCCCTGGGGTCGACATCGCCGAAGACCTTCGCGTGATGTTCCGCTCCGTTTCGACTATGGCCCGCGTTCTCCACCCGCTCGTGGCGGCGCAGGACATCACGCCTATCGATGACGTCTTCGCGGCTCTGCTAGTTCTCCGTTCTCGCATCGACGTGGCCCTCGATTCGATGGAAGGGGGCCAGCGATGAACACCACCGAAGCCCCCCCTAAGGGACCTCCCGACCTCAGAGCGTACCGCGATGTTCTTAAGCACGAGCGGGCGGCGCTGACACCTGAGAACGACATCACCATCTGCGAAGGTAAGGCCCCGATAGTTGCCGAGTGGCAGAACATCACGCTTTCGGCGGACGAGGCGAATCACCTCATCGACACGACCCCGCATCCTGCCATCGGGATCAAGCTGGGTCCGGGTGGTGCGATCGACTTCGATGTCGATGGACCAGACGAGAAGGTCGCGTTCAGGTGGTTGTTTGAAGACGACCCGCTTCCGATGCCAAATTACACTTCTGGTCGTGAAGGTGGTGAGCATCACCTCGCGGCGTTTCACCCTCGCCTGGCTGTTATCGGCAAGGCGTCCCTCAAGGTGAGATGTCCGACAGGTGAGACCGTCACCGTCCGCCTAGGTGCAGGTGGGAAGGGTGCGCAAAGTATACTCCCGCCGTCCTACCACAGCATCAAACATGAAGACGGGTCTACAGAGTGGACGGGGCCGCAGTACCAGTACAAGCCTTACTGTACGCTTGAGGAAATCCCGCCACCCACCCTTCCCGACAGCGTGGTCAACAAGATCCTTGCGGCGGCTGGCCCCGCTCACCACGAGGTGAGGGACAAGCACCCTCCCCAAGATGGCGATTATGGTCCCGGCAATCGCCACGACCATCTGTGCTCGGTGGCCGCCAAGATTCGCAATGCGGGGTGTGGATTCGAGACCATCCTCGCGGCGGTCGATGTCGAAAATCGTACGAGGTGCAATCCACCGAAGTCAGACCACGAGGTGAGGGACATCGCCAAGTATTACGCGGCGGCGGAATCGACGGCTCCCCCTCCCCCCAACTATGGGCAGAGAATCGAGCGGCTATCGTTCGCCGAACTCGCGGCGGCCCATCCAGTTCTGAGACCCCCCGTTATCGACGGTTTGCTTCGTCAGGGGGAGACGATGAACCTTATCAGCAGCAGCAAGGTGGGCAAATCGTGGCTCATGTATCTGCTGCTGCTATCGGTGGTGACCGGGCGGTATTGGCTCGACCGATTCGCCACGAGGCAGGGAAAGTGCCTATTGGTCGACAATGAACTCCACGGCTCGACCCTCGCCAATCGTATCCCCACCGTGGCCACGGCCATGCACCTCGACCCGGAACAGTACGATCTGGACCTCGAAGTGATGTCGCTTCGGGGGCGGCTCAAGACCCTAGACGACCTCAAGGCCGACCTCGACCGAATTGAGCCGGGGGAGTTCGCCGTTATCGGCCTCGATGCCCGCTATCGGTTCGCGAAGGATGGCGAATCGGAGAACGACAACGCGGCGCAAGCTCGGTTCTACAATCTGGTCGACCAAATCGCCGAGCGTACCGGGTCCGCCATCGTGTTAGTCCATCACTCCTCCAAGGGCTCGCAGGGGGACAAAAAGGTCGTCGACGTAGGGGCAGGGGCAGGCAGTCAGTCCCGAGCGGCGGACTGTCACCTCGTGCTCCGCGAGCACCAGGACGACAACGCGGTCGTCCTCGACGCGGCGGTCCGGTCGTTTAAGCCGGTGGAGCCCCTCGTGCTCAAGTGGTCGTTCCCCTTGTGGCTCCCCGACACATCGGCAGACCCCCTGGCCCTCAAGGGCATCTCCAAGCCCTCAGACGAGCAGCGAGAACGCATCAAGGAGGAGAAGCGGCTCAAGGAGGTGGACAGGGACAAGCGGGCGGTGGTGGAGGCTATGGCCAAGCTCAAGGTGGCAGAGACCCAGAAGGCGATCAGCGAGACTGCGCGCATCTCCGGCGGTCGTGCCAAGGCGGCTCTGGTCGACCTCATGGACGATGGCCAAGTCAGGGAAGGGGAGCCGGTCGTCAAGGGGAATCGCCAGACCTATCCCACCTATGAACTGGTGACCGACTATGAATAACACCACCGGGACAGCATCGGGACTCACCGGGACAGTCCCACTGGTTCCCGGTGAGAGCCACACAGCGGGACAAGCCCCTAAAGGGGCGTTGTCCCGGTGTGGCCCTCTCACCGTAGGCAGGACCACCCGGATTTGTCCCGGTGGCAAGCACCGTCCCACCCAGACCAGCGACAGCAACCAGACCCGCCTCAGAGCCGAGGAGCCCGAACTCGACCTAGCCCGTGTTCGGTGTGGGGTCGACCTGGGGGGATGCTACTGGTGAGCACGTTACATGTCGCAATTAAGACTCTCTCTCAAGAGTACGCGGCGACCGGAATCGTGCGGCGCATGATGCCCCGGGAAGTACCTACAGATGGGGGTATGGGGGGTATCCCCCTCTGCGAACCTCCTTTTTTCATCCTTCCCGAAGTTTCCCACCAGCTTCGAGCCTGACCTACCTACACTCCCGCCCCATTCCACCATCTAACACTTCCCACAGGTGAACCATGAAAGACCTCGACCACAGAATTCTCTCGACCATCAAAGCGGACCTCGACGCGATCCTTGAGCGGGGCTATCCGCAGGGCTACGGCTGGGGAAACGAGAAATGGGCTCACGACCTCGCCACGGAGAACACCATCCGCACTAACCCGGGCAGGTGGACCGGCTGGGGCATGGATATGTCGCCTTCGCAGCGCACCCGGTTCACTCGAATCCTCGACCGGCTACAGGCGGCGGGGCTCATTCAGCGGCTTTCGACTTACGCCGATGGCAACCTGACGCACGTTCGGCTCACAGACGATGGCAAGGCGGCTCTAGCGGCTCACCAGGGGGGCCAGGTCGATGCGTAACTGGTCAACCGTCCCTTGCGTCTTCATCCCCCCACCGCGAATCCCACGGCCTCTATGCCCGTCGTGTGGCTCCACAGTGAACATCCCTATTCGGTCGATGCCCCGGGAGACCGATGGCAGCCAGACGCGGCTAGCGGTGTGTGGCGACTGTAGCGAGCCATTCAAGATCATCACCGACCCCGAACTCGACTGGAACGATGGGGAGTTTTCCATCGGTTGGAAAGTGGCAACACCCCACCGGGTAAAATCAGGGCAGCGACATCACCCCAACAACGGAGTCTGAAGTGTACGACTACATACCCGAATCCGAATTGTCTTATCAGCAGCTTGAAGCTGGCCTACAAAACGGCTACCTCGAACCGTGGAACGTCGATGCGACGACGGGCGAACAGTGGTTTCGATGCTTGAAGGCGATTCACGGCGTGCCTTCGACCGAAGCCATGCACGCGGATGTCGACGAGTACGATGCCGACGAAGACCGCGACGACGTTGTGTGGCTCGGCAGTGAGGACGGCGACGATGATTGACGTTACCGACCTCGAATCGCTGGCGGTCAGGTGCGCGCCGGAGTTGGGCAGCACGCCGCTGTATTTAGTTCACGCGCCGGCAGACCATCCGAGTACCCGCTGCGCTTCAGCGTTCGCGCTCCAGACCGATATGCCCTCGATGCGCGAGCACCTGATTGAGATGGGACTTTGGTGTGGTCCGGGCAACATCGTTTGCTATTGCGACCTCACTATGCCCGGCTTGGAAGGGCTCACCATTCACGAGTTGGGGCACCTACTGCCGGCGCGAGCGCCACGAGAAGACATCCCCCCGACCGCTGAAGCCCTAGCGCACGAGAAGGAATTGCTCGCCGCGCTTCGCGACACCCCCGCTCCCGAGGTGGACTACCTGCCGCCGTGGTGGCAGCACGAAGGCAGTTACATCCGGCGGACTTTGCACCTCTGGCACCGCGCACGATCGCACGGCCACGACATTCACGCCGCCGAACTTTGCATCGCAGGGCGCCACTACGGTTTATCCACCGTTGCCCACTACATCCGGGCGTTAGGCGACGAACCGGCTCGGATGGCACATTGCAGCTTCGCCGAAATTGAGGCGACACTCCCTCCCCCTGAATTCACTCTCCTATTCGAACTCGACAAAGTTCGCCACAGCAAGCACAAGGAAAACCAATGTCACAAATAACCGTCGAAAGCTACAACCGCCAGCGAGACACAGCCGCACGCGTTCACCAAGCGGCGGGAGTAGGTCTACCATCCGACCGCGACGAACTCCGCAAGATGCTTGCCGAGGCAGAGCGGGCGGGAGTACAGCGCCGTCAGGTCGATGCCGACATTCGCGAACTCGAAAGTAAACTTGAGACCGCCGTCAGTGACCACCAGGAGCAAGCGCACCGTTTGCACATTCAGCGTTCCGAATCCCGCGACAGCGAGAAGTGGCAGTTGCTCGGGCAGGAGTTAGTGAGCCTGAACAACGCCTTGCAGGCGAAGTGCAACAGCATCAACGATGAAATCTCCACCCTTCAGCAGCAGAGTGCTGACCTGTTTGTTCACGAGACCACCATCAATCCAATTAAGGCAAAGCTTGCCGCGACAGCCGATTCCAACATCAGCGCCGAGCTAGTCGTCGCGCAGAACACCCTCCGATGGGCAACGGCTCGTAGCAAGGAAGGCGCGAAGAAGCTCGAAGAACTCGAATCGATGTTAGGGTCCGCAGCGCCGCCCACCACCAAGTGGCAGCAACCCACCAAGGCGAAGAATTATTCCGACGATGCCCGCGCGTCGCTAGAGCGCCAGCTTTTGATTCAACGCCTCGAAGTCGCGACCGCCGCGGAGATTGAGGGGGCAGCGGCTACTGAAGCGTCGCGGCTCAAGTCGGAGTTGCTCACACAATAAACCTCCAGGGCGTCGCGGTTCGGCCGCGCGGCACGCATGCCAGCCGCGACGCTCTGTTTTAATCGACCCCCCGCCGCTCCCGGCCGTTGCCGCGTTTTCGTCTGACCTGACACCAGCGGCCGGGAGCATTTAAGGAAAACAGAATCATGCCAAGCGTTCAAACAGACCTCATTCTCGCCGGAGCTGGAGTCAACATCTACGCTTCAACGCCACGCACCGCTGACGGCGGCAATTGCGTTGAGATCCCCGTACCCGCTGGCCAAAGCGGAAGGCTCGAATTCCGCACCGACGACGCAGAAGGCCAGTTGTTCATGGATTCCGGTTCCCACGGAATTACAACCAACGACCTAATCGACCTCTATTGGGATGGCGGCTTGCGTACCGGCATCACAGTCGGAACCGTCGCCGGCACGACCCTCGAAATCGGCGACGGTAGTGGCGACCCCCTGCCAGCGGAGCTGACCGATATCGTGGCCGGCGTGCAGGTGGCTTTTAACGCGGCCATCGACGGCGATTCACTCGCCTTGCTGGCGTTGCAATTGGCCTACTCGAATCTATCGCTGACCGCGCCGGGCCGCTTACTGCTGGCCGATGGCGATGATGACACGATTGCCTCACTCGTGCTGGCCGCGAATCAACCGCGCTTGTATGACATTGCAGGCGGGGGCAGCAATCCCTTTACGGGCGACCCAATCACTAGCGGCCTAGTCAGTAACGGCGCAACAGACGCCGCAACGCTGAAAATCATCTGGCTCACCGACATCACCCCATAACTCGAAAGTGTACCAATGTCAAAATCAGATATTAAAGCTGGTCGCGCGAGCGTTGAACTACTCCTGAAAGACGACCGATTCCGCAAGGGGCTCGCAGCGGCGAAGGCGAAGCTGGCAACGTTTGCGAAGGGCGTGGCGATGGCAGGGGCAGCGATGGCAACGGCTGGGGCGGCGGTTGCCGTGGCAGGTGTCAGGGCGTTCATGTCGATGGGAGACCAGCTCGACAAGATGTCGCAGCGGCTTGGCACAACGGTCGCAGACCTGTCGCAATTGAAACATGCCGCCGAACAATCGGGCGCGAGCATTGAAGACGTGGAACGCGCTCTTCGGTTCGCTCAAAAGAACGGCATCGCGGCCACTGAGTTTGACAAGCTGGCAGCGGACCTGGCAGCGATTGAAGATCCAACGCTCAGGGCGAGAGAGGCGATGCGGCTCTTCGGCGAAAAGAGTGGCCCGAAGTTGCTTCCGATGTTGGGCAACCTTCAGGAACTCCGCGCCGAGGCAGATCGGCTAGGGCTCACGATGTCGACCAAGGCGGCGCAAGGGGCGGCGATGCTGGGCGATGCGTTCGCTATCATCTTCAAGCAGCTTAAGGCGGGATTCTTCGAAGTTGGCGGCGCGGTCGCTCCGTTGCTGCAAAGTGTACTGCCCGCGTTTCAGACGATGGGGTCGGGCATCATCGACATCATCAAAACGATATCGGCCAACGTGCAAACGGCCTTCGGCGCGATTAACGCCACCATCGGCATCGCGATGGACGCGGCCAGCGGCACCGTAGGCATCGCGTGGCAGAGTATGGCCGACATCACCCGGCAAGCCTTGGAGTGGTGGCAAAGTTCCGTTGTGTCGACCCTGAAGTACGTCAGCTTTTCCTTCCGGGAATGGCAAAACATAGTTGCCCTCGCAATGGCGATGGGCGCTGAAGCCATTATCGGCTTCGGGCTCGATGTCGCGCACTTCTTCACACAGGTTATCCCCGCGCACCTTCAATGGCTGGGGGCCGCGTGGAAGACGACGTTCGATAACGTAGTGAACTACGTGAAATCGTTCGCCACCGAAGTCGGGTTAAACCTTCATACGCTCTGGAACTCGATTAACAACTTCATGCGCGGCGGCGGCTGGTCTTTCGAGTGGACCAACCTACAGGACGCGGCGGTCAATGCCATATCCGACCTCCCCCAAGTTGCGGGGCGGGAGATGTCGGCAGTTGAGATGGCACTAAAGCAACAGATTGCAAACTTGCAGCGGGAACTGGCCCAAGCGTGGGGCGATCACTCCGCAGACTTCGACCGGCGCATTGAAGAGTTTCGCGCGGGTGGCGGTCAAGAGGCTGGCGACCAGGCGGCGGGGGCGTTCGATGCGATGGCGGGATTCAATGCCAACAAGGCGAAGCGGGAAGTTTTCGTTGCCTTTAGCGCAGCCGCTGCAGTGGCACGCGGTCAAGGTGAAGGCGTTGACGCACAAGCGGCTCGCGACAAGGCACGCGACGCCAAGCTCGACAGGATACGCGAAGCGATTCTGGACGGGGGGGCGTTAGCATGACCCTCCAAGAACTCTATCAGCAGTGCGAAGAGTTGCACGCGCGGCTTCAGGGGGAACTCTCGCACTGGTCCGCCCTTTGCGAGCAGTACGGCAATATCTGCACCGCCATGCACGCGAGAAAGAAGTCGATGGACGCGGTGTGCGATGAAGGGACAGCCGCGATGCGAGCCCTTCGCGAGTACGTGGAACGACAGGACGACCCGAGCGACTGGTGGAAGTCGGGTCCGCACGAAGAATAACCTCCCGATGGGACGCCCCTTGCCGTTCATCATCCGGCTTGGGGCGTCCCGGGATGGGTTTGGGACAAAAACGAAGCTCTGTAGTGAAGCGTAACGCGTTCAAACGAGTTGCGGAGTACTAGAACACCCTGCCAGCAAGCGATGCGTTAAATCGGCGCCTAGGGGCTCGCCAGTTGACGGGGCGGAAAACCTAGGGGATGATATCAGGGTCAAATTCTTACTACAGAGTCTCTACTAATGTCTAAGTTTCTACAGAAACTAGAGTGCGACCGCGTGAAGGTGTGGAGTACCCGTAAGGGCTCCGGGTGGTTCTGTAGCCACCTGACAACGCCTGCACGCGGTCGCACTTTCTTTTGCCCGCTCTGGGCAGGAAAGGTGGGATCACCACCATGGGTATCTTTTCCAAGCTGACTGACTTGTTCCGGCAACCGGAAGTCGTGGCACCCGATGAACTCTCCCCCGAGATGTCCATCAAAGAGTTCTTCGAAAAGGAGTATCGGCCACGGCGGTTGCTCTCGTGTTCAAAATGCACGCTCAAGGTCTATAACATCACCATCAAGTTCTTCAGCGAGTTCCTGGGGCGCGAGGCGAAGCTCAGCGACTTGTCGGATACTTCGGTGGCAGCGTTTGCAGAGCAGCGGATGGAAGTGGTGAGCCGCGCCACCGTCAAGCGAGACCTCGACCAGTTGCTCGCGCTCTGGCGGTTCGCTCACACGGCTGGGGCACTTCGCAAAGGTCCGCTGATGCGCAATATCAGCGTGCCGACACCGACGCCGATTGCATTGACGCGGGAGCAGTTGGAAGCGGTGTGGGAAGCTATCCAGTTGCACGCGTTCCCCGTGGTGGTCAACGTCCGACCCGAGCGGGTAACGGTTCCGGGCAAGCTATGGTGGTCCGCCATCTTTCTCGTTTGTTGGGATACTGGCGAGCGGATTGGCGCTGTTCTCGGCTTGAAGGAATGCAACCTCGACCTCGACGGCGGGTGGGCTAGATTCCCGGCCCATGATCGCAAGGGCGGGACTGCCGACAACCTCAAGTCGCTGGCGGATGACACCGTGGAAGCCTTGCGGGACTTGCTCGATTGCTACGCGGTCCGACGCGCCGATAGTGGCATCTTTCGATGGGCAAACAACAAGTGTGGCATCTGGTCCAACCTGGGGACCATCATGAAGCACGCGGGATTGCCGAACTCGCGGGAATTCAAATTCCATTGCATCCGCAAGAGCAGCGCCTCGCACCTCGCGGCGGCTGGCGGCGATGCAAGGGCCCATGCCGGCCACAGTAGCGACAAGATAACCCGGGAGCATTACCTCGACCCTCGCATTGTAGGGGGACCGGCGGCGCACTCGCTCTTGTTCCGACCCGGTACGCTCACCTCTCGCGTTCTTGAGTAGTTCCATCACGACACCCCTTGCCGCTAAGGATGGCGGCGGGGGTTTGTCAAATAAATTTGACGTTCACCACCCAACGGAGACCATCATGCAGACAGAAATCAAAGTTCACGTTGTCGCCTACCCTGGGCGAAAGAATCTCGTGATGCGGTACAAGTGCCCCGAGACCGGCAAACAGATTGCCCGCACGACCGGCACCCACCAGCGCGGTAAGGCGGTCAAGGTGGCCGCGAAGTGGGAGGCGGAGTTGCAGGAGGGGAGGTATCAGCGGACGACCAGGATGTCTTGGGACGAGTTCTGCAACTACGTGGAAGCTCACCACCTCATCACGATGTCCCGGCGGTCGAAGGAAAGCTATATGAGCACCTTGGATGTCTTCGCGGCGGAGTGTTCACCACAGCGGCTATCGGATGTCACGACGGCAAAGGTGACCGGCTTTCGTACGGCTCTGGCATCGAAGGGGCGGCGCCCGGCGACCATCGCCAAGCACCTCCGCACCCTCGCGGCCATCCTACGCTGGGCGAAGGTACAGGGCCTCGTGGCGGTGGTCCCCGATTGCACCATCCCCAAGGGCTCCAAGGTACGCGACACGATGAAGGGGCGGCCCATCACCACTGAGGAGTTCGAGCGGATGCTCGCGGCCACCGATGGGGTCGTGGGGGCCTCCAAGGCGGACGACTGGAAGTTCTACCTACGGGCCTTGTGGGGCTCTGGGCTGCGTCTCAGTGAATCCCTCACCCTGACATGGGATTATCACCAGGATGCTCTGAGCATCGACATGGCGGGGCGTCGGCCGATGTTCCGTATCCCGGCGGCGGTGGAGAAGGGGAAGCGCAACCGGCTACTCCCCATCCCCCCCGAGTTCGCGGAACTGCTGGCCACGATCCCCGAGGGGAAGCGGCGGGGGCGGGTGTTCCGGGTCCACGAGCACCCCGTCAACGTCTCAGCGGTCGTCAGCAGCATCGGCAAGGCGGCTGGGGTGGTCGTCAGACCAGCGGTGGGGAAGAAGGGGGAGACCGGCTACAAGGCTCCCAAGTTCGCAAGTGCTCACGACCTCCGTCGGTCGTTCGGGACGAGGTGGTCCCGTAAGCTGTCCCCCGCTCGCCTGATGGCCATCATGCGCCACGAGGACATCTCGACCACAATGCGGTTCTACGTCTCAGAGCAGGCGGACGACCTCGCAGACGCCTTGTGGGAAGGATTCGAGGTAACAGAGGCGACCGAGGTAACACTTTAGGTAACACTCGGTCAAAAAGTAGCTGGGGAGCAGGGACTTGAACCCCGACTAACGGAATCAGAATCCGTCGTGCTACCGATTACACCACTCCCCAAGAACGCCGGTTCCAGGCCAATCGCCCGGCCAGCGAGTGCGGTGATGGGACTCTGAAGGGTAGGAAGCCGGGGAGCAAAAATCAAGCCCGGTCAGTGTGGGCCATCCTTGCCATCCTGGGCATCGATGTCCCATCTCACATGGATGAGCAGGATCGGCAGGATGGGGTTCACTGGTGGAGCACGGGTTGCGCCTGCCGAGCCGCTGCGGGGTGTCCCCGTGTTGAGGGTTGGGATGTTGAGGTGAAATTTGACAGGAATAGATAGGCCTGGTTGGGGCGATACGTTATGCTGAACTGCCAAACCCGGCGGGAAGCTCGGATTTGCCGTTGCCCCCGCCGGGAAAAATTGCTGGAGGATCGCCATGTGTGGTCGAATGTTGGGACTCGTTCTGTTCTTGATTGCCGCCATGCCCGCGTGGGGGGAGGAGATTCCCACGCCTGAGTCGCTCACGCTGGCGGAGCTACGCCAGCAGGTGACTGCCGTGCTGCGGGACGAGGCGGTTTCGGCGCGGCGGGGGAAGAATCCCGACGAAATTGCTGCTCTGGTGGACCTCTATCTTGCCATGGCGGCCGATCCGCGACGCGACGAGAGCCCGCTGGTGCAAAAGCTGGGGGCCCGGGTGAAGGCGCGCCTGGTGATGGTGAAACGAAAGGTGTCGCAGTCCTCGGGCAAGGAGATCAAGCGTCCCGCCGAGACCGTGCTGGCACAACAGCTTGCCCCAGGTGGGGCAGGGGAGGGAGCGCCGGGAGGCGCCACCGCGGCAGCGGCCGTGGATTATGGGCCGGAGCTGGTCGACCTTATCCAGCGGGTCATTTCGCCGGAGGTGTGGGACATCAACGGCGGACCCGCCACCGTGGTCTATTACCGGCAAGGGCGTGCGCTAGTCGTCCGGGCGCCGAGCGAGGTCCATCATCAGGTAGGGCAGGTGGTGCGCGACCTGCGTGCCGCTGCGGGGCCGTAGGGCGCACAAAGTGGGGCCAATTCAGATTTCCCGCGCCCCACCACACTTACCAGAGTGGAGACCCCCTCCATTCCGAGCCGGGCGGCGTGAGCCGACGGAGTGCCAACGTAACGAAATAGGCCACGGATCAAAGCGGATCGTACGGGTCACCACGGATCAGAAAGCGCCCGTGAAGAGAACGGTTCACGATCGGCACGTTCTGATCCGTGGTGATCCGGTTAAACAGTGTTCATCCGTGTCCCATCGTCACGCGAAAACCTTGGCGCCAGCTCGCAACTTTACGGCAAAAGCTGAACTGGTCCCACACTAAGCTGCCGAGACTTGGCAGTTCTCGCGCGGCTGGGTTAGGAGCGAGACCACCACGATCACGGCGAAGCCGAGCGGGATGGTGACGATGCCCGGCTCGCTGAAGGGGACCAGCGCGCTCGATGGGGGTAGGCCGTAGATGCTCATGGCGTCGGTGCTCATCAGGATCCAGGCGAGCGAGCTGGCCATGCCGACGAGGATCGCGGCGATCACCCCTTGGCGCGTGACCCGGCGCCAGAAGAGGCACATCACCAGGGCGGGCAGGTTGGCCGAGGCGGCGATGCTGAAGGCCCAGCCGACGAGGTAGCCGACGTTCATTCCTTCGAACAGGATACCGAGCAGAATCGCCAGCACGCCGACGACGATCGAAGCCATTTTGGCGAGCCGCACCTCCTGATGCTCGGTGAGCTGGAAGTGGCCTAGCTCGGTCACCAGGTCGCGGGTGATTGCCCCGGCCGAGGCGAGGATCAGCCCGCTTACGGTTCCCAGGAC
This sequence comes from uncultured Planctomycetaceae bacterium, assembly GCA_964650265.1. Classification (GTDB taxonomy): domain Bacteria; phylum Planctomycetota; class Planctomycetia; order Pirellulales; family Lacipirellulaceae; genus CAZYQQ01. Next base: position 6,381 of record CAZYQQ010000077.1, on the reverse strand, counting down.
CGTGGTGAAGGCGATAGCCGAGATGATGGCGAACAGCGGCTCGCTCAGGCTCTTCGCCAGGAGTGGTGCCGCCATGTTGGAGTCGGTGGGGTCGAGCGCCCCGCTGACCATCGCCCCCAGGCCGATGTAGAGGGTGAACACGTAGAAGAGGCCAATGGTGGTGATGCCGACGATGGTGCTCTTGCGCGCGGCCGACTCGTTCTTGACGGTGTAGTAGCGAATGAGGATGTGCGGGAGCGATGCGGTGCCGCAGAAGAGGGCGAGCATGAGCGAGACGAAGTTGAGCTTGTCGAAAAGGTTGTCGCCGCGGATGCCACGAAACTTGCCACTTTCGCCCGGCATCAGGACCTGGCTTCCGGGGGTTCGCGTTGGATAGAAGACGGTGGTTTTCGCTCCGTCTTCCATAATGACGCGATTATCCCAGATCACCAATTCGCTCGCATCGATCTCGCGGAGGAACTCGAGCGGGCCAAGGGGGCCTGTCGATTGCCGCCCGTTGGCGAGTTGACTGACATGCCCGACGGGGTGGAGTAGGGCTTCTCCCTCGCCGTCTCCCTTCGGAAGCCCGTTGATAAGCTGTGAACCGTCGGCGAGGACTGTTACGGTTTGGGCCTCGAGCAGTTCGATATAGCCGTTGCTGTTCTGTTGGACGCGCCAAACCGTGCGATGCCCTGTCGTCTCGTCCTCTGTCCGCACGAATGGGGCGTCTTGCCAGGCACTATCGGCTGGAACAATTCTTGTGCCGGGCAAATTGGCTCTCAACCACTCGTGGTTTTCAAGCAAGGTCGGGTCGATCGGGCCAACCGAACGGAGAGTGTGGCCATCGATCCCCCCGTCCGCCTCGGTCAGCCCCCGGTTGAGGATCATCACCGTCAGCAGGGCACTAAACAGCACCAGCAGTGAGCCCTTGAGGAACTGGACCCAGGTGGTCGAGACCATGCCGGCGGTGACGACGATCACCATGACGATGGTCCCGACGAGGACCACGCCGATCCAGTTGGGTATGCCCAAGAGAGGACGTACCAAAACTCCCGCTCCCACCATTTGCGGAATCAAGTAAAACAGGCTGATGACAAGCGTGCTCACGCCAGCGGCCAGTTTGATGCCACGCGACTGGAAGCGTGAATTGAGGGCGTCGGCGAAGGTGAACTTGCCGAGTCGCTTCATCGGTTCGGCGATAATGAGCAGGGCGACAATCCAGCCAGCGAGGAAACCGATCGAATAGAGGAACCCATCGTAGCCGTCGAAGGCGATCATCCCGCAGATGCCGAGGAACGACGCCGCCGAGAGATAGTCGCCCGCGAAGGCCACCCCATTGACGAACCAGGGGATCCGTCCATGGGCAGCGAAATACCCCTGTGCCGAGGTGGCACGGCGGCCGAGATAGAAGCTGAGGCCCAGCGTCGCGGCCACCACGACACCGAAGACAAAGAGGGCGAGGCTCGAGGCTTCGAAGTTCATCGTTCCTCTCCCTCGGCGTGATCCCCTTCGGCGGAGTCCTCGGAGTTAGCGAACAGACCGTAGGCGAACGAGGTGAGGACTGCGGCGGCGATCAGGCCAAGGCCATACCAAATGGCGCCGTTGATGGCACCAGGCCTGGCGGCCCGCATCGTATCGGGAAAGAAGGCGCTCAGCACAATAAAGCCGCTGTACAACAGGATGTACGCCAGGCAGAGCCAGATTCCGAGTTTTGCGTTCGTCACGCCTGATTTTCCGCCGGGGTCCGAGTTCTCTCCAAAATCGCGAGTCCCTAGCATACCCACGAGGTGCCGCCTGTGACAGCGTGAAAGGGATTGCTCAAACCGACTCCCCCGCAAGCCAGCCGGTGCTGAAAGCCGCCTGAAAGTTGTAGCCTCCGATCGGACCGTCGATGTCGAGCACCTCGCCGACGACATAGAGGCCATGGCAAATGCGGCTGGCCATCGTCCGCGAGTCGACCTCGTCCAAGGCGATTCCGCCGGCGGTGACTTCGGCCTTCGCCATGCCGAGAGTCCCAGTGATGTCGAGGGGGCAACGTTTGAGGTGGTCGATGAGCCGGGCGCGATCGGCCTTCGAGAATTCGGCGGCTGTCTGATCGAGCCGGATCGAGGCCAATTGGAATAGGGCTTCGACGACGCGCTTGGGGAGGTACTGCGCTGGGACCGACGCGACTTGTTTTTTGCCAGCCAGGTTCTTGAGAATATCCAATAAGTGATCGTCGCGAACGCCGGGGATGAAATCGCATAGGACTCGCCAGCCATGGTTCGATCGTTGGGCCGTGAAGTCGCGGCTGAGGTCGAGCACGACGGGGCCCGAGAGCCCGACGTGGGTAAAGAGGAGCGACCCGCGACGTTGAGCGATGGGCTTGGGCGATGGAATTTCTGACGTGGATTGAGGGGCGAGAGAGACCGCCACGTCGTCGAGTGTGATGCCGCTGAGGGCGTGGCTCCAGGGAGTGCTCGTTTTGAGCGGGACCAGAGCGGGACGTGGGGGGACGATCGAGTGCCCAAGCTGGCGTGCCCAGGTGTAACCGTCCCCCGTGGTGCCGCAGCCGGGGTAGGACTGGCCTCCCGAGGCGAGGATCACACGCTGGGCTTCGAGGGCCCCCGTGGCGGTGATAAGGCGAAATCGTGAACCCAAACGTTCGATGGATGCGACTCCCTGCCGAAGGGAGAGCCTTGCGCCGGCGCGGTCGAGACGACGGACAAAAGCCCGCTGAACGTCGAGCGCGCGATCGGTCACCGGGAAGACTTTGCCGGTCGATTCGACCTTGGTCGCCAGCCCTTCGGCCGCGAGCAGGTCGACTACCTCATCGGGGCCGAGTGCGGCGAGTGGCGAACGGAGGAATCGCGCCTGTTCGCGCGGGAAGGCATCGGCGATCCCCTGGCGGTCGGTGGCGTGGGTGACGTTGCACCGTGTGCCCCCCGACATCAGGATCTTGACCCCCGGCTTCGCGCTCTTTTCAAGAAGCAGCGTGTTGTGCCCCCGCTCGGCACTGCGGGTGGCTGCGAGCAGACCCGCCGCTCCCGCACCGACGACGACCACGGGCCATTGGGGGACATCCATGCGGCAACTGGTGCGGGGAGTTAGCCCGCCTCGTTCAGGTCGTCGGAAACGAAGGGGATGGCCTCGCCGGTCATCACGCAAAGGGCATTGGCAGCGGCCCGCTGTTCCGACTCCTTCTTGCTCCTTCCCCAGGCGGGGGCGAATCGCTGCCCGCCGATCTCGGCGGCAACGTAAAAACACTTGTTGTGGTCGGGGCCGCGCTCGTCGAGCAGGCGGTAGTTCGGCGTGACCCCATGTTCGCGCTGGGCGAGTTGCTGCAACTGCGACTTATAGTTGCGACCCATCACACCCGCGGCGGCGAGTTTGATCTCAGGGCCCAAGACTCGTTCGACGAATACCTGGGCCGGCTCACGCCCCCCGTCGAGAAAGATTGCGGCCACCAGCGACTCCAGCACGGCGGCCAAGACCGACATCGGGACATCGGGACTGGTGGTCATCCCCTTGCCGAGGATCAGGAACTCATCGAGCCCCATGGCCGCGCTGACCTTGGCGCAAGTGGTTCGGCTCACGACGATCGACTTGAGCCGGGTCAGTTCCCCTTCGAGGTATTCGGGAAAATCGCGAAACAGCCGTTCGCAGACGACTCCCCCCAGGATGGCGTCCCCCAGAAACTCCATCCGCTCGTTGGAGGCCAGGCGATGTTCGGCCCCCGAGGCATGTGTGAGGGCCGATTCCAGCAGCGAAAGATCCTGGAATGTGTAATTCAACCGCTGTTGACAGAGGACCAGCGACGATACGCCGGCCGACGCGACTTCACCTACGGACATAGATCAACTTACGATCCGCCGGAGCCACGGTCGCGAAGCTGCACCCTGGGGATGCCAGCCGCGGGACTATTTCTCCGGACATGCGAGGGACTTCGGCCTTGCCTCTCCCGAGGCCCCTCAGGAACATTTTTCCTAACTTAGTTAAGCGTAAATTGGAGCGTTTCCCAAGTCAATTCAGATTTTCCTCGATTTCGGCCAATGGGTGGAGGTGGGCCGTTGGCCAATGGCCCATCAATCACCAGGGGTGGCAGGGCGGGTAGCATTCCTTAAACCCCAGCGGGGCACTAAACTGCCCAGTCCGGTCGAAATTGCCTGCTTCCGTGCTTCCCAATGATCAACACGCTCCTGATCCCCGAGTTGCGTGAGATGCTCGCCACGGGCGACGAGGCGGGGCTGCGCGAGTTCGCCTCGGAACTCCACCCCGCCAGGGCGGCGGAATTCATGGAGGGGCTGACCCCGGAGGAGGCTTGGGGGGTGTTGAGGGCCTGCGAGGCTCGCCGCCGGGCGGAAATCTTCGGCTATTTTAGCGAGGCACTCCAAGTCCAGATTGTCGAAACGGTCGATCCCCAGGAAATCTCGACCCTGGTGGCCGACCTCCCGGCGGACGACCGGGTCGATCTGATCAACGATGTCGACCCGGCGGTCGCCGCCGAGATGCTTCCGCTGATGCCTGCCGAGGAGCGGCGGGAGACGATCCGCTTGCGGGAATTCGCCGAGGGGACCGCCGGCAGTGTGATGACGACCGAGGTTGCCCGGCTGCGGGCGACCTTGACCGTGCGCGAGGCACTCGAGCTGATCAGCCGTCAATCGCAGGACTTGGAAACGGTTTACTACAACTACGTGGTCGACGACGACGATCGGTTGTTGGGGCTGGTCTCGGCGCGACAACTGGTCGTCAATTTCTCCCGCCCCGACACACGCATCGCCGACCTCATGCAACGCGACGTCGTCACGGTGCTCGCCTCGGACGATCAGGAGACGGTCGCGGCCAAGGTGGCGAACTTCGACTTCTTGGCGATCCCGGTGGTCGACGATCAGGAGCATTTGCTCGGGATCATCACCCACGACGACATCATCGACGTCTTGCGCGAAGAGGCGACCGAGGACGCCTACATGTCGGCTGGTGTCGATCCGCTCGACGATGGCTACCTGGAGACGCACTGGTTTACCCTCGCTTGGAAGCGGGGAATTTGGCTCGGCCTGCTTTTCATGGCAAGCCTGATCACAGCCCTTGCGCTCGAAAATTACGAAACGGCAATCGAGTCGGTGCCGTGGCTGCTGTTCTTTATCCCTCTGGTGATCTCCACCGGAGGCAATTCAGGAGGCCAGTCGGCCGCCCTGGTGCTGACCGCCATGACGCATGGCAACGTCACGCTGTTCGACTGGTGGCGAGTCCTACGGCGCGAGTTGGCGATGGGGCTTTGCCTGGGGGGAATTCTGGCGCTGGTGGGCTACGCCTCCGCCCTACTCATGCTCCGCGACGTCTCGCCGTTCGAGGTGCTAGTGATCCCCGTGACCATTGTCATGGTGGTGGTTTGCGGAACGCTTTGCGGCGGGATGTTGCCGCTGTTTTTCAGAAGGTTGGGGCTCGACCCGGCGCTCATGAGCAGCCCCTTCGTCACCGGCATTATCGACATCGTCGGCATCGTCATCTACATGAACGTGGCGATGCGCATGCTCGCGCCACTCCGCTTATAGATTTGTCCACGGAGGCGAGTCGCGATCAGACGTCGATCAGCGGATGGCCGACGTACATCTGCAGAATCTGGCTCTGGACCTTGATCGCGCGGATCAGCACCCAAATCTGCTCCTGGCTGAACGATTTCGGATCGCTCTTGGCGAGTTCCTCGAGTTCTTGAGTCATCGCCGCGTGCTGATCGGTGGCGAGCTGCAGCCGCAGACCCGTTTGAGTCCAGGCCGATTGCAGGGTTTTCTGGTCGCGAAGAGAGTCCAGATCGGCGTACTCGTTAGCCAGCAGTAAGCAGAGCCGAGCGACATCCTGGGGGGTGGCGTCGGGCTGCAGGTTCTCGATGCAGTGTGCCAATGCGTGGCAGTTCATACATCCGCTTTCGATTGAGGAAGATTCGGGGGTCGCTGGGTGCGCGGCGTGAAAACCACGTCGCGGCGTTCCATGGCGCAGGTTCCAAGCCTGCCGGCTAAGTTCCTCAAACCTAGCTCACCAAAATGGGGGTTCCAGAGGCGTTTTTGCCCGTCCGGGGAGGCTTTTTCTCGACGCGATGCATTCCCGCAACACGATGGCCAACGCATGTCAGGTGAGGAGTGCGGGCCACGTGCTGAACGCAACCGAATACAGGCAGTTGGGTGTGGACTTGGCGCGGAGCCGGCAAAACCGGCCAGATCGGGTCAGCCGTCGAATGCACTCTGTCCGCACACAGATGCGGCACCTCGCTGGTCACCCCAACTTCTCTGGTGGGATAGCAACCGTTGCCAGCAGCGGACTGGGTGCTCCTATTTGTGGACAGTCTTCCCTGGTTGGGAGACAATACCCCAGGGGTGAGAGCCTGTGAATTTTTCCCACCAAGCCCCCGTTCTCGCCTCGACGAGCGGT
>CAZYQQ010000076.1:0-25711 GCA_964650265.1 uncultured Planctomycetaceae bacterium | reverse complement strand
TCCCGAACTGCCTGATTTGAGCAGGCTTAACTATTGACAACTAACACAGTCGCTCCGTGGTTAAGCTATTCGCCGAACTTGATACCCTGCGACAGCGGCAATTCCGAGCCGTAGTTGATCGTACACGTCGCTCGGCGCATATACTGCTTCCAGCTATCGGAGCCACTCTCGCGGCCGCCGCCGGTTTGTTTTTCGCCACCAAACGCCCCGCCGATCTCGGCACCGCTCGTGCCGATGTTGACTCCCACGAGGCCGCAGTCGGAGCCGGCGGGGCTCGTGAAGAGGTGGGCTTCGCGGACGTCGCCGGTGAAGATGGAGGAGGAGAGCCCCTGCGGGACGTCGTTATGGAGTTCGATCGCCTGCTCAAGATTGTCGTACTCGACAATATAGGTGAGGGGAGCGAACGTCTCCTCGTGCATCACCGCGGTTTGCGACGGCATCGCGACGAGGCAAGGCTCGACGTAGACGCCGCCGGCGGGGACACCGCTCGTCACTCGCTTGCCACCGCAGAGGACCTTGCCCCCTGCGTCGATTGCCCGGGCGATCGACTGTTGCATCCTGTCGTAGGCCTGCTCGTTGATGAGCGGACCGACAAGGGTGCTCGCGTCGCGGGGGTCGCCGATGGGGAGGGTGCCGTAGATGGTCGTAAGCCGCTGGGTGAGTTTCGCAGCGATCGAGGAGTGAATGAAAATCCGCCGCAAGCTGGTACACCGCTGGCCGCAGGTGCCCACCGCGGCAAAGGTGATCGCCCGGACGGCCATATCGAGATCGGCCGTGGGGGTGACGATCATCCCGTTGTTCCCGCCGAGTTCTAGCAGCACCTTGCCGAGCCGGCGTCCCACGACCTCGGCTACCTTGCGCCCCATGGGGATCGAGCCGGTGGCGGAGACGAGGGGCAACCGCTCGTCGGCTGCCAGTGCTGCGCCGACGTCGGCCCCACCGATGACGACGCTCGAAATGTTGTAAGGGACGTCACTCTTGAACTGTGAACTAGCGAGCGAGACCAACTGCTGGCAGGCAAGTGCCGTGAGCGGGGTTTGCTCCGATGGTTTCCATACGATGGTGTCGCCACACACCAGCCCAATCATGGCATTCCACGCCCAAACGGCGGCCGGAAAGTTGAACGCCGAGATCACGCCGACCGGCCCAAGCGGGTGCCACTGTTCGATTAGGGCGTGCTCAGGTCGTTCGCTCGCAATTGTGTTGCCGTAAAGCTGCCGCGATAGACCGACGGCGAAGTCGCAGACGTCGATCCACTCTTGGACCTCCCCTTCGGCCTCGGCGCGGATCTTGCCTGTCTCGAGGGTGATAATCTGGGCTAAAGCCGATTTGTGCTCGCGGACCACCTCGCCAATCCGGCGAACGACTTCCCCACGCTTGGGGGCAGGGACAATTTGCCATTCGCGAAACGCTGATGCAGCCAAGAACGTGACCATTTCGAGTTGCCGGGGAGTGGCACTCGAAAAGGTCCCCGTCACTTCGCCATTGATCGGGGAGCGGGCTTCGAACGTCGAGCCAGCACCCTGCTCGGGCACTAAGCCACTGAGCACGCCGGGATAGATCCCATCTTTTTGTGGGGGCAGCAGCGATTCGGACAAATTCATCACGCCACCTCCGGACGGGTCTCGCTGGCGATCGGGGCCCGCACCTGCTGGGCCTTCTCGTAGGGGGCGCCAAACCGGTTGACCAGAAAATCGGTCAACGCGACATCCTCCTGACGGACAAAGCCTCGGGCAGGGAGTTTTCCTTCGCGCCACAGGTCGACCACCGCGCACAGGCTCGTGGCGGTCGTGATTTGGATCGAACTGGCGGTGAGTCCATGGATCGCGCCATGATAAATCTTGCGGGCATCGGAAAGCTGTTGATACTCCCCGTTTTTCCAGCCAGTGACCGTACTGAAGACGAGGACCACATCCTGGTGGGTGCAAGGAACCGCCGACTCGAGCAGCTTCTTGAGCAGGATCCGCTGATTTTGGAGCCGCAATCCGTGCAGCAGAAAGCTCATCAGGTAGCGATGCCCCACGTAGCGAACCGTCTTGTAGTCGAGCTCGGCAACCTGCCCCTCGAGTGTTTCGCAGAGCGTTCCCAGTCCCCCCGAAGTGTTGAACGCCTCGTAGTCGACTCCATCGAGGGCAAACTGTTCGAGCCCTTCGAGCGGCTGGACCTCCACCAACCGCCCATCGCGAATCGCTTCACAAGGGTTGCAATACTCGTTGATTAGCCCGTCGGTCGACCAGGTGAGGTTGTACTTGAGCATGTTGTCGGGATAGAGCGGTAGGGCCCCAACACGCATTTTCACTCGATCGAGCTTATCGAAGCCCTGGCACAAGTGGTGGGCCAGAATGCCGATGAATCCGGGGGCCAGCCCACATTGTGGCATGAAGATTTGCCCGGCCCGCGCCTCGGCAGCGACTTCGCGGACGGCCTTGGTGGTCGCCACGTCCTCGGTGAGGTCGAAGTAGCTGATCCCCGCGGCGAGCGCCGCGCGGGCGATTCCTTCGTTGACGTCGAACGAGCATGCGGAGATCACGACATCGTGGTTGGGAAGCTCTTTGTTCAGCTCTTCGGCGTTCCCCACGTCGATCACAATGGTGTCGACAGGCGTTTCCCCAACGAGCGAATTGAGCGCCTCGTCGGAGATATCCCCCACGCGAACCTGGTAGTCCCCACTATGGTGGAGCAACCGGGCAATCGCCCGGCCAATTTTTCCTCCCCCGAGCACGAGGGCCTTGGTCGGCTGGCTCACCCTTTTCCCTCCTTGGTATCGGTCGATTCGAAGATCTTGTCGGCACTCGCGGCGACAAACCCCTGAAAGAGCTTGCCGCTCGAGTCGGGATGACGCTTCGCGAATTCATAATAGCATGTCGGCACCCTGTGCCGCTGGCCGTCGGCAAAGTCGACTTCCATCTCGTCGGCCATCGTCGAGCCTTGCTCGAGCAACTCAGCGGGGGTTCCTTTCACTCGGCCCCCCGAATCGTTGATGCCGTAGCCGAGGCTTTCGACAAGCTGCAACACCTGCTCCACCTCGGTGAACTCTTTGAGGTTGTTGATGCTGATGGTGAAATGATTCGGCCGCAGCCCGAGGGTTGCCACCCAGGCCGCGTATTCGCTCTCGGCCACGAGGGTTTGATAGTCGTGCCACGAAATCGGCTCCCACAGACGGCCCGACCAGAGGACTTCCGGTTCGGTCACGTCGCCGGGATCGATCCAGGCAGCACACTCGCGGAGGATGGTCGCCGACGCGGAAGAGAGTTGATCGACCAGTAGCTCCGATAGGAAGATCCGCGGCGCATCGGGATCGTCGGCGACATAACCTGTCGCACGGAGTTTCTTCGCGGGAAAGTCGTAGTTGGCCTGCGGCTTGTAGCCCAGATCCAAGATATGGGGTTCGAGTTTCGCCAGGCCAATGGGGTCGAGGGCAAGCGTCCGGAAGGCGACGTGGTCGTTCACCACCCGTTCGCCCTGTGCTTCGAAAGCGCTCCGGATGCGCTCCGCCTGAGGAGCCATCGCTACGTAGTCGGACCAGAGGGCGGCAAAAAAATCGTCTCGCTTCATGGCATGGGCCACCGGGAGAAAGGAACAACCAAAAAAACTCGTTAACAGCCTACGAAGGATCGTCCAGCAACAACACGACCAGCGATCGCGGCCCCTGGGCACCGATCACCAGCGACTGCTCGATGTCGGCCGTCTTCGATGGCCCGGCAAGCCATGTCCCGAAGGGGGGATGGTCTCCCGCGCCAAAGCCCTCGATCCGCTCGTACGCCTGATGCATGTTGTGGACGATCGCCTCCTTCGCGACGACCAAGACCAGGTGCTCGCACAGAAAATATACGGCGCGGTGGCGACAAGATCGATCGGTCACCCATACGGCGCCATTCTCCGCCACGGCCAATTCCCCCGGCAACACCCCCCACTCCAATTGAGCGAGTCCGTGGGGATCGTCCATGGACTCAAGATCGATCGTGCTTACCCCTACACCCGGCACAAGCGATACCCGTGGCCCCCGAGGGGTGTCGCTTTGGAGCAGGCCCAGCTCGCGATCCGCCGCGGCACGATCGGCGACCACCTGGGCCGTTCCCCCAATCAACTTGACCGTTTCGGTAAACTGGGCAATGGGGTCGGAGTAGGTGACCCACTGCTGTGCGAGCGAGGGAAGTGCCATCGGCGCTGGCCGGTTCCGCCGTACCCGGGCAAGGATTTCCTCGCGCGAAGTGTTCATTTGGGCCCCCCATCAGTCGGTGGATTGGGGCGCCGCTTGCGGAACATGGTTCGGAAGCTCTCCCGCGGCGGCGTGGGAAGGTCGCGCGCGCGGCCCCAGGCGTTCAGGGGATTGTAAAGCAGCGGTCGGGGGAGCCAACGCAATCCCCATCGCGCCAGTCCACCGGCCAAATTGAAGAGCCAGGTCCGCCGGAAGATGGCCGAGGCGACGCGCATGGGAAAGGTTTTCTTCAGCGGCAAATGCCCGCCACGAGCCAGTTCCCCCCGCATCGCCAGCAACTGGTGGTGGAGCGGAATCTTCACTGGGCAAACGTTGGTGCATGAGCCGCACAGACTACAAGCAAACGGGAGACTCTCGTTGCGCTTGGGGTCGTGAGCCGGATTGAGGACACTTCCAATCGGTCCCGCGACAGCGACGTGATAACTGTGGCCACCACTCCGGCGGTAGACTGGGCAGGTGTTGAGGCAGGCGCCGCATCGAATGCAGTTCAGAGCCCGCTGGAATTCGCCACGAGCCATCAAGTTGCTGCGGCCGTTGTCGACCACCACGATGTGCATCTCGCCACCGGGGAGCGGCTGATGGAAGTGAGAGGAGTAGGTCGTGATCGGCTGCCCGGTGGCAGAGCGAGCCAGTAGCCTGAGGAAGACCCCCAAATGCTCGAGCTTGGGGATCAGCTTCTCGATTCCCATCGAGGCGATATGGATCGGCGGGAGCGAGGTCCCCAGATCGGCATTCCCCTCGTTGGTGCAGATGACGATTCCCCCCGTCTCGGCAATGCCAAAGTTGACCCCCGTCAGGCCGGCCTGGGCATTCAATATCTTCTCGCGAAGATGGTGCCGCGCGGCCAGGGTCAGGGCGCCCGGGTCGGCCAGTCCAGCGGGGGTCCCCAACTGCTCGTGGAACAGCTCCCCCACTTCCTCGCGCTTGATGTGAATCGCCGGTAAGACGATATGGCTGGGGTGCTCGTGGCGAAGCTGAACGATCCGCTCCCCGAGGTCGGTGTCGATGACCTCGATCCCCTGTGCCTCGAGATAGGGATTGAGCTCACACTCCTCGGTGAGCATCGATTTGCTTTTGACGACGCGACTCACTCCGCGGTCGCGCAGCAGGCCGTGGACGATGCGGTTGTGTTCGGCCCCATCGGCCGCCCAGTGGACCTGCACTCCATGGCGTTGGGCACTCCGTTCGAACTGTTCGAGATACTCGTCGAGCCGCGACAACGTGTGCTGCTTGATGAGCGAAGCGGTCTGGCGCAATTCCTCCCACTCAGGAACGCTTTGCGCCGCCAGATCACGCTTTTTGCGGACGAACCAAATCGCCTGATCGTGCCATTTTGCCCGCTCCCCATCGGCCAAGAACAGTGCTGCAGCTTCGGGGTGGGCCATGTCGGAGAGCAGGAGTCGAGGCGAATGGGGGGATTTGGGGCTGGTTGCCGTCTGGCCAGTGGTAAGGAGCCCAGAGGCCAAACTGTTTGAAATTTGCAGGCGGGAATATTACCATGATACCATTCTACCCCACCCCTGAGCATCGGCCCCACGGCACGCGACCTCCTCCAAGTCGCGCGTCGAGAGTGCGACGGTCAAACCGTCGTAAGGTCGATGCCCCTTCCCTTGGAGCTCGCGGGATGATCGAAAGCATGACTCGCTTGGCGGAGCGGTTGGTTGCTGTTCTCCTCGTCTATTCTCTGCTATTGGTTTCAACGGCCTGGGCAGGGGAGCCGGTGACAATCGAAACCGCGCCTGTGATGCCGCAGGAATACACCCAGCAAGTGCGGCTTAGCGCCGATCAGGCGATTGAAATCGCGGTTCAACTCAAGGACCCGAGCTCACTGCCCGAAAACGGTCGCGTGCAAGTCGAGTGGCGACTTGTCGAAGCCGACAACCCCGCCCGTGCGCCGAGGGTCCCGACAGTCGACTCCCCCGCTCGTCGAATCGACGCCGAAGGAATCTACACCTCTCCCACGGCCGGTTGGTCGAAACTTCTTCACGCCCTCGACACCGATACCTACGTTGTCTATCGCGCGCCTCTCAGCGGCCTCTACGAATTGCGAGTCGCTCCGCAAACTGGCGAGGTCGAACTCTTTGCGGGCGAGCGATGGCGCGAAAAGGGAAGCGCTGCCGACCTGTTCCCGATCCCCACCGAAAGCCCCTGGCCAGCGGAGGCGAAAAGCGAGGTGGCCGTGTCGGTTCGCGACATCGATCTTCCCCCGAAGAACAGCGCGGCCGACTCCGGTCCGCGACTGGTGGTCGAAACCGAGCCGAACGACACCCCCGAGACGGCACAGCCCCTCCGCCTTACAGCCACCAGCGACGATCTCACGATCAACGTGGTCGGCACCAGCGACGACATCGAGTACTTCGACAACGGCAAGGTTGGCCAGAGTGGCGACGACTGGTTCCGCATCGATTTCCAGGGAGAGCGGGCGCGGCTCCTCACGATGTGCCTGTCGATCCCCGATCAGCAGGTCGCCGCGCGGATTCGCGCCTATCGCATTCCGCCCGACCAGGTTGCCAACGGAAACAAGTATTACATTCCGGGGGATCTGCTCCCCCTCGAAGAGTACAAGCAAGGTGAGAACCCCAACGAAGGGGTCCATCAACAGGATGAAACCCACCGGACTGCGATCAATCGAACACTTGAACCGGGGGGCGTCTATTTTATTCGCGTCGAAGCGAACGCCCCGGGTTATGACCTCGAACTCCGTCTGGTCGATCCGGCCCCCTACAGCGATCCCCACAAGGCGATTCGCCACGCTTTGTACGACCATATCTCGCAGGTCGATGCCTGGTTGACCAACCGCCCTCGCGGTGCGAGTGTCGAACGGCGGATTCGCGATTCGGGCAACTTGCTCGGGACGAATTGCATGAGCTGCCACACTCAGTCGGGAGTCTGGGGACCCGCGGTGGCGTTTGCCCAAGGGTATCGGCCGCAAAACGTGCAGGCATGGCGCCATCTCCAAAATACCAGCTATCAATCGATGCGTCCGACCAACGAATTGGAAGACGCCGCGGTCAACACAAGCCTCAAGCCGCTCGATATTGGCGACGGTCCGGCCGGTAGCCGCGTAACTGGCCATGCGCTGACCGCGCTGGAACGCTACACTCCGCCGCGCAAGCTCCACAGCCTCCAAACGATTCGTGCCGCCAATTATGTCCTGCTGACGGCCGATCCAGGGGGTGTCAACGCGGCTGGACCGGGCGCCAATGTGGGGCAGGGGGTTGTGTTCAACTACACCGGCGAAGTCCTTTATTCGGCTTGGAAGCAGACCGGCGAACCCAAGTACTTCCATGGTCTCGAGGAGAAAGTCCGCAAGGCACTCGGCATGCGGATCAAATTCACCGACGACATGGCCCACCGGATCGAGCTCTTCAAGCGATTCTTCCCTGCCGACTACGTCGACCAGGCGGTCAAAGTCGCCGAGCAGGAAGGCCTGGAGGGAGCGGCGATTGAAAAGGTCCGCGCCGACGCCGACACCCTCGCCCGACGGATGGAACGCCGTATTGAGCGTGACATTGCCCGGCTGCGTGCGATTCAGCTTGAGGATGGGAGCTGGAGTTTCGATCCTGGACGGGGGAGTGGTGAGGATGGCCAGTGGGAGGTCCGCGACAAGCAATCCGACCCCTCCCCGACAGCTCTCGCCCTGATCGCCTTGCATGCCACCGGAGTCGATCGCAACGACCCGGCCGTCGCCCGCGGGATCAAGGCCTTGCTCGCCATGCAGCACCCGACCGGGTATTGGAACGCCGCATCGAAAACAGGGTTTGTCTCGACGAGCTACACTCTGCACGCGCTCGCCTACTACTTTCCCACCGAACCTGTCCAACAGACGCCCGACGACTACGCCGCGAAACCAGGGGAAACGCTCGTCGAGACGATCCGCCGCATGCGCGATCTGTCGATCACCGGCAGCGACGAACTGGCCCCGTTGATGGTCGAAGGAGCAAGCCACCCAAGTCCCCTTGTTCGCTATTGGGCGATGGTTGGCCTCGGAGCGACCCGGCATGCCGACGCCCCGCAGGTGCTCGCCAAGGGGCTCTCGGACCGCACGAAGGTTGTCCGTGAGGCCGCTCATTGGGGCCTACGTCAACAGTTGATCGACGATCGTGGCTGGGATGTGGTCTTCGCCGCGGCCGAGTCCGACGACGACATCACCCGCGAAGCGGCTCTGCGGACCCTGGTGATGAAGGTCGATAGTGTCATGCCTGCGGGCAGCGTCGACTACCAGCGGCTCACGACCTTGTTCGACCGGGCACTCAACGACGATCCCCATCCAGGCGTCCGTGCCTGGGCCACCCGGGCCGCATGGCAATGGTGGGTCTGGAATCCCCCAGTCCGTGAGGGAATCAACACAGCTTGGATTCGCATGCTCACCCGTGAGGAATCCAACGCCTTGGTGGAAAACGCGATCCGCTACCAGAGCCATGCCCTGTTCATCGTCAACGGCCACAACGCCAACGCGAGCGAAGACCACCAGTATCGCGAGCTTCAGGTGCTCTTTGCTTTCCTCCGCCGCCAAATGGAGGACTTGAAAGAGGCCGACCCAGACACCTACCGGCGACTGGTCGATCGCCTGGTGGCGGTCGCCGCCACCTACTATGGCCAGGCGGGTGGGGATGGCGGCCCGGGCCAGATCGGCTATCCGACGCGCGGATCCGACCGTTTGTTCGGCGAGGCCTTGGTAGCACAGCTCGACTACGCCGAGTCGCTTGCCGAAGGAGACCACCGGCACCTGGTTACCAAGGTGGCGCTCGAGGGCTCGGCCAATAACACCTACGAAGTGCTCCAGGAGCGACTGGTCGGCTACTCCCTCGACGGCCCCGAAGACTTGCGACAGATTGCCGCGGCCAGCATCTCCGATCCGCGCCTCGTACGGCTGGTCGCCGTGGCCGAGCAGCTCGAACCGATGCATCGCCAACTGCTCCGCGGGGCGGCCGAGCCTCCACGCCGCAAGGACCTCTCCGATCCCATCCTCGACATGATTCGCCGCGTCAGTTGGGTGCTCCCATCGACCGACGAACAGCGCGTCGAAATTTTGCAATACTTCCTCCCCAACTTTGCCGAATGGCAACGTCCCGAGACGATCGCGGCCCTTACCGACGCCGTGGCCCGCGAGCAACTTGCCCGCCAGGCCGACGCGGCCTGGTATCTGGCCGAGGGCATGGGGCAGGCGATTGAAGAGAATCCCGATCTCCATTTCGAACAACTTGCGATGGCCTTCCCCGAGAAGTTCGAAAACGACGCCTCGGCCCGCTTCTGGATGCGCAGCGTCCCGTGGATTTTGACCTACCAGCGCGACATCCCCGCGGTGACACTTGCCGAGGGAGAAGTGGCCGAAGCCGATCCTTACGAGGCCATCCGTAGCCGGGCGCTGCGACTCTTTACCGAGCAGCTTCGCGTCGAGGCCCTGCCGGCCAACCGCGCGCTCGCTGTCGAACTGGCCAACAAGTCGGCCCTCCGCCGCAACCCTGAGGTTCTATCGGCGATGGCGGCCCTCAAGTCGTTCGAACAGGACGATGCGGTGCTTGAAGATGCCGAGAAGGTGTTGATGCAAGAACGTGGGATGTTCGAACAACAGCTCGCCGCGGCGATTGCCACGGAAGGGGACTCGCGGCTCCTGAAGGGGCCTGACGGCAATCCTCAAGTCACCAAGGAGTTTGTCGAAGACTTCGTCTACTTCCGCGACTTCGTTGTTCCCGAGATGAACAGTGTCCTCCGCGGCGACGACCGTAGCTGTTTCTCGTGTCATGGCGAGCCCGATCGCGTCCCCTCGCTCGAACTTCATCCCCCCGACGAGGTGGGCTATCTCCCCATGGAAAAATTATTAGCCAACTATCGTATCCTGCAGCAGCGAGTCGACCTCAACAACATCGAAGCGAGCAAGTTGCTCCGCAAACCCCTCAACGTCCAGACAGGTCAGGAGGATGGCCACCAGGGGGGACGCCGTTATCAGCCGATGGACCCTGGGTATCAGATCCTGAAGAATTGGGCCGAGAACCAGACCAAACTCCAGGTCGCCCCATTGACTTCACAGCCATGAACCGATCCGGCTTACGGTGGATGATGGTCGCGGCAGTCATGGGGGCGCTCGCCGTGGCGCTCGGGGCGTTTGCTGCCCATGGGCTCCCCAATTTCCTGGCTGAGCAAGGAGCCAGCGGGGCAGACCTCGCGCGTCGGCTGGCGAATTTCGATACCGCCGCGCGGTATCAGTCGTTCGGGGCGCTCTTTTTGTTAGGCCTGGCCCTTGCGCTCGATCGCGAGCCGCGCGTGGCGTGGCGTGTGGCCTGCTGGGGGATGCTGCTGGGAATCGTCATCTTCTCTGGCGTCCTCTATGGCGTGGCCATCGCCAGCCCCGATTGGCAGAAAGTCCTTGGCCGCTTTGCCCCCCTGGGAGGGAGTCTGATGATCCTCGCCTGGGTGGCCGCCGGGGTGGGAGCCATGCCCCATGTACGCCCTTCTGCGGCAAAAAACGGCGAGAAATTGACCTAGATTTCTTGCGCCTGCCAATGTGGTAGACTACCTCTGGCTGCGGGGGCTCGTCTAACCTCTTGTTTTCTTACCGGATGTGTCGCGGGTATGACCGTCGAGAACTTTCTTCCCGAACACCTCATCAATCGCGAGCTCTCGTGGCTCGAATTCAATGCTCGCGTGTTGGAAGAAGCACTGGAGTCGACCAACCCCTTGCTCGAGCGGGCCAAGTTTCTTGCGATCTTCGCTTCCAATCTCGACGAGTTTTTCATGGTCCGGGTTGCTGGTCTCCGCGAGCAGAGCTTCGGCGGCATCGCCCCGCAGGATGTCGCCGCTGATGGACTCGAGCCGATTGTCCAGTTGCAACGCATCTCGCTGCGAACGCGGCAACTCGTGGCTCAACAGTACGAATGCTGGCAGGGTGCCATTATCCCCGCGTTGGATAAGGAGGGGATTCGGTTACTGAAGCCATCCGACCTCTCCGAGAAGCAAACGAAATCGCTTGACAAGTTTTTTCGCCAACGGGTTTTTCCCGTCGTGACCCCGATGGCGATCGATCCGGCTCATCCGACCCCACGGTTTCACAATCGAGGACTCTACCTGGCGGCCAAGCTCCGCCGGCGGATTGGGATCGGCCCCAGCCAGATGTTTGCCGTTGTCCAGTTGCCCCCCGTGTTACCGCGGTTCATCCCGGTCGATCCCGACAGCACCACCGACTTTGTCCTGCTGGAAGACGTGCTCGCCACGAGGCTCCCTGAATTGTTCGGGGGCTATGAGATTGTCGACTGCGGGTCGTTTCGCATCACCCGCGACATGGACGTTGATCTGCTGGAGCAGGAGGGGGACGACATGCTGCGGGCCATCGAGTCGCGGCTCCGTCACCGGCAGCGGAGCGAGGCCGTGCGGCTCGAGATCTCCCAGGACCTGAGTAAAGAGCTTCGCGAGATGATCGTCCGCGAGGAATCGATCCACACCGGCTCGGCCATCGAGTCGCGAGGTTACGACGAAGTCTATCCCATCAATGGGATGATCGACATGACGGGGCTGATGGAACTGTTGTCGCAGGTCGACCGCCCCGACCTTCGCGACACTCCCTACACTCCCGTCGTCCCCAAGGGGCTTGGGACGGGGGCCGATATGTTCGCCCGCATCGCCGAGCGCGACATCCTGCTCCATCACCCCTTTGAATCGTTCGAGCCGGTCGTCAACTACATTCGCCAGGCAGCCCGCGATCCCGATGTGCTGGCCATCAAGCAAACGCTCTATCGCACCAGCGGCGATAGCCCGATCGTCCAGGCCCTGATCGAGGCCGCCGACAACGGAAAACAAGTGACGGCGCTCGTGGAACTCAAGGCTCGCTTCGACGAGGCGCAAAACATCTCGTGGGCGCGGCAAATGGAACGGGCTGGAGTCCACGTGGTCTATGGCTTCATGGCGATGAAGACCCACTGCAAGCTGGCGATGGTCGTCCGTCGTGAGGGAAAAAAGGTCCGCCGCTACGTCCATCTGGGGACTGGCAACTACAACCCGACAACGGCCCAACTTTATTCCGACTTGGGGCTCTTCACCGCCGACAAGACGATCGCCGAC
Source organism: uncultured Planctomycetaceae bacterium (assembly GCA_964650265.1). Taxonomy (GTDB): domain Bacteria; phylum Planctomycetota; class Planctomycetia; order Pirellulales; family Lacipirellulaceae; genus CAZYQQ01. Next base: position 13,437 of record CAZYQQ010000076.1, on the reverse strand, counting down.
GACGCCTCGGCCCTGTTCAACTTTCTCACGGGTTACTCACAACTTCACACCTGGGAAAAGCTGATCGTCGCTCCACTCGATCTCGACCGCCGGACGATCGAACTGATCGACGAGCAAACGAATCTCGCCTCCCAGGGCAAACCGGCACGGATCATCGCGAAGTTCAACTCCTTGGCCGATCGCGACACGATTGTCGCACTCTATCGAGCGAGTCAGGCCGGGGTGGAAATCGAGCTGGTGATCCGCGGCATCTGTTGCCTCCGGCCAGGGCTCGAAGGAATTTCAGAAAATATCCGTGTTCGCAGTGTTGTCGATCGGTTTCTCGAGCATTCGCGGATTGCCGTTTTCGGCGTTGGCGAGCACCAGCAGGTGTTTGCCTCGAGCGCCGACTGGATGCCACGCAATTTCGAGCGGCGTGTCGAAGTCATGTTCCCGATCGAGGACCCCGAAATCCGGCGACGGATTGTCGATGGCATCCTGCCGATCTATCTTAGTGACAACCAGCGGGCCCGTTTGCTCACGTCCGACGGAACCTATGTCCGGCCGACGCGCAAAAAGGGAGAGCCCCCGCGGCGAAGCCAGCTCGAACTCATGGGGGTCCCCGTCCCCGACCTGATCACGGTGGCTACTTCCGACCAATTGTCGGCCCCCGCGAAACCCAAATCGAAGAAACCTGCCCGGGCGAAGTCGCAGGGCAAGGATGCCACACCCAAGCGTGCCTAAGGCCTCCCCCGCCCCACTGGATGGACCTCTTGAACGTCGCGGCCGAACCTGTCGAACTCCTCTCCCTGACTGACGTCGGTCTTCGATTTGGCCCTACGCCGATTCTCGACCGGGTGAACCTCGCGATCTGCGCGGGAGAGTTCGTTTCCCTGGTCGGAGTCTCGGGGAGTGGCAAGAGCACCCTGCTTCGCGTGATGGCTGGCCTCGCATCGCCCACGGAGGGGAGGGCGGCGCTCGGTTATCGCGACATCAATACGACTCGTCACGAAGGGAGCCATGTCGGCTTCGTCTTTCAGGCCCCCACGCTCCTCCCCTGGCGCACGGCCCTCGGCAATGTCCTGTTGGCGCTCGAACTCGAACGTGTCGGCCAACGCGAACGCCGCCAGCGCGCTGTCGAGGCGCTGACCTTGGCGCGACTCGCCCCCACCGATTTCGACAAACTCCCCCACCAACTCTCGGGCGGGATGCAAATGCGTGTCTCGCTCGCCCGGGCGATCGTCACGCGACCGCGGCTCCTGTTGCTCGACGAACCCTTCGCGGCACTCGACGATCTCCTGCGCCAAGAGCTCAACGAAGAGGTGCTCTCGCTATGGAGTAATCTGGGGCTGGGAGCAGTGCTCGTGACCCACAACATCGCCGAAGCCACCTTTGTCAGCCAGCGGGTGCTCCTCCTCGGCGGCCACCCCGCGACGATTGCCCACGAACTCGAGGTCCCCTTTCCCTACCCGCGCCGCGCGGAGCTGCGCGGAACGCCCGAGTTTGCGGCGCTCACGAGTCGGATTCTGGCATTGCTGCAACAAGGAGACCAACCATGAGCAAGCTGGTCGCCCCCATCCTGTTGCTGCTGGGGCTGGTGTTCGCATGGGCCGCGGCTTGCAGCGTGCTGAACATATCCCCTTTCCTGCTTCCCACACCCCTGGCGGTCGCCCAGGCAGCCGCCGACCGTTGGGAACCGCTCACTCAAGCGATGGGCTACACCCTCAAGGCGGCCGCGGCGGGGCTTGCCTCCAGCCTGCTGCTTGGCACCTTGTGGGCGGCACTCTTGTCGCAATCGGCATGGCTGCGGCAAGGGACGTTCCCACTTGCCGTCGTGCTGCAAACGGTCCCGATTGTCGCAATCGCCCCACTCGTCTTGTTATGGTTCGGGTATGGGTTCCAGTCGATTCTCGTCATCGCCATCGTGATGGGCATCTTCCCGGTCGTGGTCCAAGTGACCGCCGGCATGCTCGCCGTCGATCCGGCCCTTACCGATTTGTTCCAACTCCATGGAGCGAGCCGCTGGCAGCGATTCGCGAAGCTCCAGTTTCCCGCCGCCATCCCGAGCCTGATGACGGCGGCGAAGACCTCCGCCGGGCTCTCGACGATCGGTGTCGTCGTGGGGGAGTTTTTTGCCGGCTCGGGGGGAGGGCGCGGGCTGGGGGGACTGATACAACGGTGGGAGAATAACATCGCTCCCTTGATCGCAGCCACCCTCGCCACCACGCTCGTCGGCCTTCTGCTCTTCGCGAGCGTGAGTCTCGTCGAGCGCTCGGTTTTGCCCCGCTGGGGATGGCTGCGAATTCCGCGCTCGAGGTAAATCCAACCGCATGAAGTTTTTGCTCCTCCCCTCGCTCGTTGTTATCGGCCTTGCGCTCGGCTGTTCCCGCACCGAACCGCCATTGTCCCCTTCCGTCGGAGACTCCCCGCGCAAAGTGACTCTGCAACTCAACTGGTATCCCGAACACGAGCATGGGGGCTTCTACGCCGCGCAGCTTCACGGCATCTACAACGACCATGACCTCGATGTCCGCATCGTTCCCGGCGGGTCCAAGGTGGCGGTCGCGCACCAACTTGTGACGGGGCGAGCCGATTTTGCCCTTGCCAGTGCCGACGAAGTCCTGCTCGCCCGGTCGCAGAGCGCGCAGCTCGTCGCACTCTTCGCCCCCATCGACCAAAGTCCGCGGTGTGTGATGGTTCACGAGGCGAGCGGCATCACGTCGCTGCGGGAATTAAGCGGCCGCGTCGCGCTGAAAGGGGGGAGCCCCTTTGTCACCTTCCTCGAGCAGCGGGGATTCCTGGTCAATTGTGAAGTCGTCCCCTTTTCGGGTGGGATTCGCGGTTTTCTCGCCAACCCCGAACTCTCGCAGCAAGCCTACAACTTTAGCGAGCCGATCCAGGCCCGCCGCGAAGGGGCGAGCCCCCGCGTGCTGATGCTCTCCGATGAGGGCTTCAACCCCTACATGGGGATGCTGGTCGCGCTCGGTAAGACCATCGAGGACGATCCGGACGTCGTCCGCCGCTTCACGGCCGCTTCGCGCGCAGGGTGGCGCCGCTACCTTGCCGATCCGACCGACACGAACCGCCATCTTTCGCAGCTTAGCAAGAACCTCGGCGAGGAACTCGACGAGCCCTTTCTGGCCGAAGGGGTCGCGGCGCTGCAGGAACTCTGCCTGCCCCACGACTCCCCCGAGTTCGGCCTGATGGTGACCGAGCGGTGGCAAACGCTTCACGACCAAATGGTGGAACTCGAGTTGATTCCTCGGGGGACGGCCGAGCCGAGCGAGGCTTTCACCAACAAGTTCCTCGCCGAGTGACCAGACTCCGATCACTTGCCGATGCAGAACTGTTTGAAGACGCGATCGAGGATGTCGTCGGTGGCCACCACTCCCGCCACCTGACCAAGCTGGTCGAGCGCGTGGCGCAGTTCGTGAACCACCAGCTCATGGAAATGGCCCGCTTGGGCTAACTCGTGGGCATGACGCACCGATTCGACCGCCAGTCGAAGGCTCTCGTCGCAGCGAGCCGCGGTGGCGGGGACCATGCTCCCCGCGGCCAAATGCTTTTCCAGCCGGTCGGCGATCGTGCGGGCGAGCTCTTCGAGTCCCTGGCCGGTGCGGACGCTCGTCGCGATTGCCCCCTCCACGGCCTGTGCTCCTAGCCATTCATCGCAGCGCGTCGCGACCAGCACCACTTCAGCACGATCGACCCTCTCGAAGTCACTCCGAGGGCTGCATTGCAATATAAGCGCTCCCTGCTCCCGTGCCTCCTCGGCCATCTGTCGGGCCGAAGCCGCTGGTGTGTCCAGCAGAGTCGCTCCTTCGGATTCGTCCCGTTCGAACTCTCCTGCCGTGTCGACCAGTTCGAATTCCACGCCTGCGATGACGAGGCGGGCCGTCAGATAGTCGCGCGTCGCCCCGGCGATGGGGGAGACGATGGCGGTGGCACTCGGCATCCGCTCGGCCCCATAGGCGCGCACCAAGGCGTTGAACAGGCTGCTTTTGCCGGCATTCGCCGGACCGGCAAGAACAACGCGTGGCAATTCGCTGGCGTGACCACGGTGGCGAAGCTGATTGCAAAGGCTTTCGAGCTGGTGGGCGACGTCGCCAATCCGCCGCGCGGCCTCGTGGTCCGAGAGAAACTCGACATCCTCCTCGGCGAAGTCGAGTCCGGCCTCGAGCTCGGCGATCACTATCAAGAGTTCCTCGCGGAGGGCAACCAGCGGCCGCGACATGCCACCGGCGAGTTGATTGAGAGCCACCTCGAATTGTGCGGTGCTGGTGGCATCAATCACACCCAGCACCGCTTCGGCCTCCGTCAGGTCGATTCGCCCCGCCAGGAATGCCCTCAGCGTGAACTCTCCCGGCCTTGCCAATCGGCAACCATGGTGAGTCGCCTGACGGACGATCATTTCCAACAGCGGCAAGGAGCCGATGGTGTGGATCTCGACCGTCGGCTGGCACGTGTAGCTCCGCTGGCCTGGCCACACCAACAGCGTGGCTGGCAATCGCCGCGCTCCTGTTTCGCCAAGCCGAATCTCGACGTCCAGCACCTGCGGCGATCGGCCCACGATTGCCAGTGGCCCCCCCACGAGTTGCCCGCCGGCTTCGACCGCGCGCGGACCACTTAAACGAATCACCCCACGGGTTCCCCCTTGACGTGCGGAAGCGAGGGCGACGATCGTGTCGGTGGTGTCGAGCATGACCGGTGGGGAGAGGGGGTTCAGTCCTCGTCGCGACGGATCTCGAGGATCTCGAAGCGATTCACCCCTGCCGGAACCTCGACTTCGACCTTTTCGCCGACCTTTTTGCCGACGAGTCCTTGCGCGAGGGGACTGGCGACATTGATGTGGCCGGTGTCGATGTCCTCGTCGCCGGCCCCCACCAAGGTGAACTCCTCCTTGTCGCCGAAATCGAGGTCCTTGACGACCACCGTGCAGCCAAAGTTCACTTGATCCTTAGGGAGCTTCGTCACGTCGACGATGTCGGCCCGCTTGAGTTTGTCCTTGAGCTGATTAATCTTCGCCTGCACCATTCCCTGCGTCTCGCGGGCACCGTGGTATTCGGCGTTCTCCTTGAGATCCCCCTCGGCACGTGCCGCCGCAATTCGCGTTTCGATCTCCGGCATCTCGACCTGCTCCAATTGATCGAGTTCCGCCTTGATCTTGTCGTAACCCGCTCGGGTCATGGGGACGCGTTCGCTCATCTCAACACCATTTCCTGCAAACGGCTGATCGCGGGGGAGTAGTCGGGGGGTGGTCCCGTACAATACGACTCCCCCATTTCCACTTTCGGTAGGGGCAAAAGGAAAAGACGGGACTCCCGCGGGAGACCCGTCTTGTGTGCCGCTTATTGTGGCCGAATTGCGCCGTGCTGTAAACCCCGCGTTTGCCACGGCGTCGCACGGGGGGCCCCATTTCCAGGGGGGAGTTTGACTACTCGGGAAGCCTGGCTATTCGGGAAGCCTGGCTATTCGGGAAGATAGAGCAACCGGCCGCAAATCTTACAGAAGACCGGCCTCGAAAGCATCAAGTCGCTTTGCATGTTGGCCGTCATCTGCTGGCCGCACCCCCCACAGACCATCCCCTCGACTTCGGCCATGGCATCGGCCCCTTTCTCGCGGACGACACGCTGATAGTCGACCTTGAGTTCACCCGGTAAGGCTCGTTCAGCCGCGGTCAGCTCCCCTTCATACCGGGCAATCTCCTGCTTGAGTCCTTCCGCGGCTGCTTCGATCTGGGTGGCCACTCTTTGCATTTCCTGGCGGGTCGACTCGAGGGCTGCCTCGGCCTCCTTGACCTTCGCGGCCAACATGTCGATCTTTTCGAAGCCTTCGAGGATTTCGTCGGACAGGACGCTGTTGGCCATTTCCCCCGCGGCGATTTGCTCGCGGAGCGCCTGAAACTCCTTGTTGCTACTTGCCTGGTTGAGCTTGACCTGCCAATCGGCGATTTTTTGCTCCGACGAGCGAAGGTCGAGCTGCTTGCGGTCGACCAGCAGTCGGGCCTGCTTTTCCGCCTCGATCGCCCCCTGGAGATCGGCCTGGCGAGCGGCCACATTCTGCTCCCGGATCGTAATCTGGCGGGGACCGCGGGCGAGTCGATCGCGAAGTTCGGCCAGTTGGCCGAGCAGGTGGTGCAAGGCGCGAAGCGAGGCAGCATCGATCGCCATGGGAAGCAGTCTCCGACAAAGGGGCGTACACCAAGCAGTTACCTAAGGTTATGGCGATTTTCATAGCCGTTGCCAAGCCCCGCGATTCCGCCTTCCGAGCAGGGCCAACAACGCAAACCGCCGCGCAAGAGGAGCCATTCCTCTTGCGCGGCGGGAGAATCTCGACTTTTTCTTGGCCCCCTGCTTAGGCCGCGACCGGAAGTTGCGGTACAAAGCTCGAGAGCATCTGGCTGCGCACCGGGTGCTGCAATTTCGACACCGCCTTGGCCTCGATCTGCCGGACCCGTTCACGGGTCACCTTGAAGATCCGACCAACCTCTTCGAGGGTGTAGCTGTACCCGTCGGCCAGGCCATACCGCAAGCGAATGATCTCCCGTTCGCGGAACGTGAGCGTCTTCAGCAGTTCCTCAATCCGGTCGCGGAGCAATCCATTGTTGGCCAGCTTGTGGGGACTCTCGGTGTGCTGGTCTTCGACGAATTCGCCAAAGCTACAATCCTCGCCGTCGCCGATCGGGCGATCGAGGCTGACCGGGTGGCGTCCGATATCGAGCACCCGCTCGGTCTCTTCGAGGGGAATATCCGCGGCCTGGGCGATCTCTTCGTTCGAGGCTTCGCGTCCCAGTTCCTGCTGCAACCGCTTCGCCGTGTTGCGAAGCTTCGTCAGCACGTCGATCATATGGACGGGGATACGGATCGTACGGGCCTGATCGGCAATGGCCCGCGTGATCGCCTGACGAATCCACCAGGTGGCGTAGGTCGAAAACTTGAAGCCCCGGCGATACTCGTACTTGTCGACCGCCCGCATCAGGCCGGTATTCCCTTCCTGAATCAAGTCGAGGAACGACAGACCACGATTACGGTACTTCTTGGCAATCGACACCACGAGCCGCAAGTTGCCACTCGAGAGTTCGCGTTTGACGTTCTCGAAGTCGCGATACTGGCGGCGGAGCGTTTGCCACCGCTTCCGCAGGCTCGCCGGGCTTTCTCCGGCCTGGAGCAAGAGTTGCCGCAGCTCGGCCCGCACCGAGGCAATCTTGTCCTCGGGGGCGTCAGTCGCCTTGAGATCGGCCAGTTGCTCGCGCACGGAATCAATCCGTCGCGACAAGGCCTCGAGTTCCCGAGCCAGTGGCTCGACCCGGCGCGTGCGGAGCGATAGTTCCTCCACCAGGATCAGCATCTTCTCGCGACGGCGCAGGTAGCGCTGGCGGACTTGTTGTCGCTCGTCGCCAACGAGGCTCTTGCTCACCAGCAAGGCAAAGTCGGCGCGTTGCGCGTTAATCAGGCTGCGCAGAGTCGGCAGATTGGCCGGCATGCGGGCTTGAACCTGGGTCTTGGTGAGCTGCTCGGTGAGCGAGACCTTGATCGTGCGGTCGAAGGGGAGCTCGCCCCGTTCGACACGCTCGAGGACCTTCACCGCCGCCTCCAGGGCAAACAGCGAGCGGAAAACATTCCGCCGGAACCTTTTCCGCGTGAGCTCGATTTTCTTGGCCATCGCGATCTCTTCATCGCGATCGAGCAGGGGAATCTCGGCCATTTGCGACAAGTACATGCGAATCGGGTCGCTGCTGTACTGTGGGACCGCGTCGTTCAAGAGCCGCGCGCGATCGTCGGCCCCCTGGTCGACCTCCTCGCTCCGCCGCTTCGGCGTTTGCGGGTCGTCGACGATTTCGATTCCCATCGCATCGAGGGCCGACAGCAACTGGTCGACCTTATGCGTGCCGTAGGTTTCGTCGGGCAGATAACCACCAACCTGGTGGTAAGTGAGATATCCTTGCTGGCGAGCCAACACTAACAATTGGCGCAGCGGTTGATCCACATGGATAGATGCCATCATAGCGATCTCCTCGCGTGCATCCTGCACGCTGGGTTCGAGGCGAACTCGGTCGAACCAAACCATCGGACTGCGGGTGCAGAGGCTTGATTGCGACCGTCCGAACAAACTCCCTATCCATCCGTGGAGAGAGATCCCGTTTGTCGGCGTTTGAGGCTTTCAAAATACTCGGTAAGCAGTTGCTCCTTGGTGGTGGGGTCGAGGGAATCGTCTCGCAAGGTCACTAGCCGCTCTCGCTGAACGGCCGTTGTGAGTTGCTTGCGATACGACTCCACCAAATCCAACAGACGCCGGTCGGCGTCGCTCTCCTGTTTCTGCTGCGCGCTCTCGTCGAGATCGACCAGCAGGTTCTGCTCGGTTTCGCTCGCCGCGAGGGCCAACAATCGGTCGAAGGTCACTGCTTCGTGCGTGGCGTGCAGGCCGACGACCCGCTCGTAAAATGCGTGAGCCGTGGGGCTTCTCATCGCTTCCAGCGGAATCGATTCGACAATTGGACCCACAAGGGCCGGCTTCGACAACACCAGTTCGAAAATTTCTCGCTCCCAAAGTGATAGCACTGCTGGCGCGCTCCCCGCGATTGCCGCTTCCTCGGCGGCCGCCACGGGAATCGCCAGTGACCTCTCCCCCGACCCCAACGCGTCGAGTCGGCGACGCAGCTCCTCCTCGCGGAGATGGAAGTCGCGGGCAATCCGCCCCAACATCTGCTGGAGCCGCAGCATGGCGGCGGAATTCAGTTGCCCCGCGTGACTCCACTTGGCGAGCGTCTTGAGCAACTCCTCCACCCCTTCGGCGGCTGCGTGGGTGCTGGGATTGGGTCCCAGCGCGCGCCGAACGTGTCGCAACTTGAACTCCAAGGCATCGACCGCATCCTTGACGAGCGTTGCCAAGACCTCGCCACCATGCGCGAGCAGATAGTCGCACGGATCGAGGCCATCGGGCAGAGTCAGCAGTCGCAAATCGACCTGGTTGGCGATGAACATCTCCAGCACCTCGTTGCTGCGACGCTGCCCCGCCTCGTCGCCATCGAGCACCAACACGATGCGGTCGGTGAAACGCTTGAGAAGTCGGAGGTGACGCTCGCCAAGGGCCGTACCGCAAACGGCCACCGCATGGGTCAGCCCCGCCTGATGGGCCATCATCACGTCGGTGTAACCTTCCATCACCACCACCTCTCCCTCCTTGCCGGCCTTGTCGCGGGCCAGGTCGAGGGCGAAGAGTTGCTCGCTCTTGTTGTAGAGGGGTGTCTCGGGCGAGTTCACATACTTGGCCGCCTGCTCGTCGGCAAACTCCGGCAGAATCCGCCCCCCAAACGCGATAGTGCGACCACGAAGGTCGGCAATCGGAAAGAGGACTCGCCCCTTGAAGCGGTCGTAGTAACTGCCGTCACTCGACCGTCGCCCCAAGAGACCCACGCGTTCGAGCACCGCATGGGAGAAGGGCCCCTTGTGGGCACGCTCGGCCAGCCACTCCCACTTGTTGGGGGAAAACCCAACGTGAAATCGCTCTAGCCCCTCGTCGCTGAGCCCGCGCTCGGCGAGATAGCGCCGCGCGGTGGCTGCCTCCGGGGACTCGACGAGCATCTGGCGGAACAAGTCGCGAGCCCATTCCATGGCGGCGTAGAGCGTGCGTTTGTCCCCTGGGGAGCCTGGTGGCAACGGATTGCGATCGAGCGCGGCGAGCGTGACCCCTGCCTTCTCGGCCAGGAGTTCCAGCGCCTCGCGAAATTCGAGCCGCTCCAGCCGCATGACAAAGTTGAAGACATCTCCCCCGATGTCGCAGACCCAGCACTTGAATGTCTGACGCTCGGGATTGATCTGCAAACTTGGCCGCGTGTCGTCGTGCCAGGGGCAGTTGGCGACGTAGATCCGTCCCTGCCGCCTGAGGGTGAGATAACCGCTGGCCAGATCGACGATGTCGATCGATTGGCGCACCTGCTCCTTGATGTCGTGCGCCGCGAACTTGTCCACCTGTGGCTCCTTCCGTTCGGCACGCCGGTTAGCGATTGATTTTTTCGAGTCGAGGGGCTGCGCCCACGGTGACTTGGAGATTCACTTCGGCGGGCCTCCCGAGGACAAGCCGCTTAACCAGCACATCGACCTTCGTGCCGATGGGGGTCTCGGCGATGGCCTGAGTCAATAGGAAGGGATCGGTCGCATCGTGGTCGCCCCACTTGAGGATGACATCCCCGTGCCGCATGCCGGCCCGTTCGGCGGGTGTGAGCCCCGACACCGTGGCGGCCAGCACTCCCTCGCCTGGCGCGAGCTCGAGTTCCGTGCGTCGGTCTGATGGCACTGGCTGGGGCATCACGCCGAGATATCCCCGCTCGATCCAACCGTCGCGTTTCAGCTTTTCATAGGTGGCACGAACCACTTCGCTCGGGATGGCAAAACTGATCCCTTGATAAACTTGCCCGACAATCGCCGTGTTGATTCCCACGAGCTTGCCATCGAGCCCCACCAGGGGCCCTCCGCTATTGCCGGGGTTCACCGCGACGTCGGTCTGGATGTATTCCTGAAATGGGCTCGAGGTCGCACCGCTCGAGCTTCGTCGTTGCTTGGCGCTGACGATGCCGAAGGTCACCGTCCGCTCGAGTCCGAAGGGGCTCCCGAGGGCCCACACGAGATCGCCGACTTCCAGTTCGTTGCTATCCCCCCACTCGATTGGGATCAACCCGTCGATGTTGACTTTGAGGACGGCCAGGTCGATACGCTGATCGCCCCCCACCACGCCCGCTTCGGTCATGCGACCGTCGGCCAGATGAACGCTGATACCCGTCGCCCCATCGACGACGTGGTAGTTTGTCAGGATGTAACCATGCTCGTCGACAACAACCCCCGAGCCTTGTCCATCGCCGCCCCGAATGTCGGCCCGGTGGATGCTGACGACACTGGGCGAAACTTTGCGGACAACCATCCGCGAGGCAGTCACCAAGTCTTGCAGATTCGCCTTGGCGCTCGGTAGCGAGACCAGGGCGACATCATATTCGGCCTGCAGCTTGCCACGCGCCACGGCGTAGTAGATGCGGCCGACCAAGAAGGGGCTCACCAAGATGACGGCGAGCAGGCAGAGAAGTGCCACCAGGGAAACAAGCCTCCCGGAATCCCCTCGATAGTGGGGTTCCGATGGGGGCGGAGGGGGAGCGGCGGCCAAAGGGGAGGGCGCGGGGCCGAAATCAGTCGAAGATTGGAGTTCTTGCACCTTGGGCTCCTTAGCAGGGCAGCTACGCACGGGGCCAAGTGCGACAAGTGACGCACAGCTTCTGATTATATGGACTCGCTCCCGGTTTGGCGATTGTTTTCGTCGCGTTTTTTCTCCCGATTCTTTCGCAGGGCCGCTCCCCCATCAAGAGCTTGAGCCGTCAAAACCCTCAAATTCGGCCCCATGCGCCCTCGCGCCGACCGGCGGGGAATCCCCATCCTCCAATCCATCTCGTTGCGAGTTGTCCTGCGACCTAAGTTACTTCATCGACGCGAGGTGCTTGCCAGAGGCATTCCTGTGCGTCACGGAACTCAACGAGACGACGAGAGAGCCAACCCCCATGTCGCAACAATTGGAAGCGCCAACGACACCAGCAGACCTGACGACCACCGCTGGGTTCGAGGGTTGGGATGGACCGCGCTGCGAAATGTGCGAAGCCCCAGCCAGCCCCGAGCAGCTCGTCTGCAAGACTTGTGGCTACTATGCGAGCCTGGGGATTCACGTCGAGATCGATTCGCAGTGGGAAGCGGTCGCCGGGGGAGAGCGGGGAGCTTGCCCCAAGGAGACTCCCCTTGAAACCATTCATCGCGTCATCCCAGCCTGGGCCAAGTGGCTGATCGCCCAGAACGTGGCCATTGTCGTGGGCTGTATCGCCCTCCGGCTCACCCTGCCGGCAGAGGAGATGATTCGCACCTACGTTAGCGTCTCCCTCTTCCTCACGGGGCTCGTGACGGTCGTCGCCTGCCATGCCACCTGCTTTGTCATGGCCTCGGTCACCGATGTCGATCTCGGCATCACCGACATGGTCGTCAAGCCGCTCAAGGGGTGGATCCGCACGTGGAGTCAGCTCCCTCGGCGGCTGTGGCTCGTGATGGGAGCCAGCGGCGGGGCCAATTCGGCCCTCTGCGCGGCCCTTATCCTTGGAGGGATCCCGTTTCACGTCCTGCTCGATTGGAACATCAAGCAGCCTCCCAAGCAGAATCTGATGGGAGCCGTGATGGCCCAGGTGCAAAATGCACCCGAAGGGAAAGAAATGGAGCTCGAGGAAGCTGTTGGCGATTTCGCCGGCAAGGCCGGCGGGGCCCCCATCGCTGCCGCTGCCCCCAAGGCACAGCCCGACAAGCCCCGCTCGAAGGCCGATTGCCTGATCATCGGCTACAATCTCGACGACCAGGAGAACATCAGCCGTCTACTGCTGGCCGTCGATCGCAAGGGCCGCCTCGCCTACTGCGGGCACGTGCGGCCACAGCTTGAACCAGAGGAGGAGCGGGAATTCCGCGATCGCTTGCAGAAGTTCTCGCGATCGGAAAGCTTCGTCCCCACCGACAACCAAGCCGTCTGGGTCCAGCCTCGCTTCACCTGCCGGGTGACCTACGAAGAGACCACCGAGCAGGGCCAGCTCACGAAAATCGAATGGGACGCGCTGCTCGGCGAACTCAAAATACCCAGGTAAGGGGGGCAAGTCGCGGCGCTACCGCGGCGGATGGGCGAACATTATGCTCATGCTCCATGTCCCCTCCACTGTTCCGCCCCAAGTATTTTCCTCCCGCCGAGTGGGCCGACCCCGACGGGATCGTCTGCGTGGGGGGAGACCTTTCGCCCGAACTCGTGGCGGATGCCTACCGCCATGGCATCTTCCCTTGGCCCCTTGAGGAAGAGGAGCCCCTGGTCTGGTGGTCGCTCGATCCACGGGGGATTCTCGACCCTGCCAGATTGCACCCCTCGCGACGCGTTTTGCGCCGCTTGAAGCGTGGAGAGTATGTCGGCTCGATCGATAGCGACTTTGCGGGCGTCATTTCCGGATGCGCTACTGGACCAGGCCGGATTGGCGAGTGCTGGATCACCCCCGCAATGCGAGCGGCCTACCAGCACCTTCACCAGCTAGGCATCGCCCATAGTGTCGAGGTGCGACACGAGGGGGAACTGGTTGGGGGAGTCTATGGTGTCGCCTACGGCGGATTGTTTGCCGCTGAGTCGATGTTCCACCGTCGTCGCGACGCCTCGAATGCGGCCGTCACGTTGCTGGTGGCCCACCTGGTCGCTCGCGGCTACCGGTTGATCGATATCCAGCAGGTAACGCCCCACACCGAACGGCTCGGCGGGATCCTCGTCTCGCGGGGCGAATACCTGCGGCGTCTGGCTGTCGCCCGCGACCTGCCAGTCACTTTTGGCGAAGAGTTGGTGGGGGATGTTTTCGCTTTCCGTTCCGGGGCACCGCCACGTTAGCGAGGGGAGGGGGCAGGGGGGGGAGGTGTCAGG
>CAZYQQ010000075.1:24065-25989 GCA_964650265.1 uncultured Planctomycetaceae bacterium | reverse complement strand
GGTCGGAGGTCGGAGGTCGGAGGTCGGAGGTCGGAGGTCGGAGGTCGGAGGTCGGGGAATAGGTGAGGATTGGTCGGCAATTTAGCATGACCCTCTATGGCATGGCGATCAATCCCGCATTGTGGCGGCAGGAGCCGCTCTGTCCCGCTCACAAGCTTACATTCCCTGCGTCGCCGCCTCGGCGACTTCGGCTTCGATGGCTCCCCAATCGAGGGCCACGCGGCGTTCGACGACCATTTGCATCCCCCCTGGGATGACACGGACGTCGACCGGCAGGAATCCTCCCGGGTCGCCATCGAGTTGATAGGGGATTTGGGCTCCCTCGCGGCTCGCGAGTTGGAACCGAGGGCGACGGAGTGTTGTCACATCGGGCAATCGCTGGTGCCGCCCGAGGAGGACATGCGTCAGGTAACGAAGCCCCGAGGCGAGCGAACCGTGGCGGAACGCGCAGACATCGATCTCCCCATCGAAACCACTCGCGTGGGGAGCAATCGGAATCTGCATCGCGTAACGGGGGAGATTGAGGGCAAACAACCAGCGGGTGTCGATCGACTGCCACTCCCCCGCGTCGTCCTGCCAGCGCAGCTCAAACGAGGGATGGCCGTAACCAAACACCGCCGAGCAGATGGGGGCCGCGTAGGCCAGGTGGGTGATATTTCCCTTGCGGCAACCATGGACGCGGCGAACCACCTCGGCGTCGAAACCTGCACTGAGCATCACGGCAAACAACCGATCCCCCGCCGCACCGGCGTCGAGCGAGACGACCACGCCACGTGCCAGGAGTTGGGCCACTTGCCGCGGGCTCCGCGTATGGCGGGCATAGCGGCCCAGCAGGTTTTCGGTCCCCATGGGAATGATCGCCAGCGGCGTCCCCAGGGGAGTCGAGTTGAGGGCGGCGCCAAAGGTGCCATCCCCCCCGGCAGCCACTACGGCCCGCAGCCGGCCCGCGGCCAGCAGTTCGGCCGATTGCTGCCGCAGGGCCTCGATATCGGTGACGACCGTCGCCGTCATGCCCTCTTTTTGGAGGGCCGATTCGACCTCGGCAATCACCTCGCGCCGCCGGCCGCTCCCCGCCTTGCGATTCACCAGCAGCAGCACCTCCCGGGCATCCTCCGCCTGAGCGCGGTGTCGCGGGGAAGCCGTGATCGTGGCAGATGTGGCGAGTGAGGAACCCATAGAGACGAGAATACGTTACCAGGGGAAGCGGTTATAGGTGCGAACGGAGGGCGGGAACGTTGGCCCCGGGTGGATCGTCCCAACTTGGGACTCGGTACTCCACCTCGATCTGCTGGCGGAACAGCCGGCCAAGCACGGAATTCATAGCGCAACCCATTACAGGATAACGCTTTGCGCGAAACAATCTCATTTTGATACGTCATCGGCTGCCGACTCGGCGCCGCGCCGCGAATCGCCACAGGCCGCGCGAAATCGAGCGCTTGGAATTGCCCAAATGGGCCCCGCCACCGGATGCAACCCGCCGCCGATGGGGGCGAGAAAAAGATTTTTCGTCTCACACTAAGTCTATAGGTAGTCGCGACTTGCGACGAGCAACCCGGCCCTGGAAAGCCCCCGGTGCCAGCACTCCGGCATACCGAGTGCATTAAGAGAAGTGTCGCGTCGCGGCCGCTGGCCCCCTCGCGACAGACAACCTCACTGGCCCGCGGGGCCTCGAATGAACTGTGGGGTCACGGTTGACTTGCCCCTGACCGTGACTCCAAGTCAGCGTGTTGCTGGCTCATTCGAGGCCCGCTTTTTTTTTGCGCCATAGTAGAACGACGGTCTCCGTCGTTAGCGGTCATAGTAGAACGACGGTCTCCGTCGTTAGCAGTGCTAACCCGCTCCGCCCCACGCGAAGCGTATGAGCACCGCCCCACGACCGAGACGGTCGTGCCACAATAGTAGAACGACGGTCTCCGTCGTTAGC
>CAZYQQ010000075.1:19729-23965 GCA_964650265.1 uncultured Planctomycetaceae bacterium | reverse complement strand
TCTCGGTCGTCGAACCCACTCACCAGGCCAGCCACAACTGCTCCTCCCACGACCGGGACGGTCGTGCCACAATAGTAGAACGACGGTCTCCGTCGTTAGCAGTGCTAATCCGCTCCGCCCCACGCGAAGCGTATGAGCACCGCCCCACGACCGGGACGGTCGTGCCACAATTGCATCCCACGACCGGGACGGTCGTGCTACGATCGCTTCCGCCGCATCCACAGACCCACGCCGAGCAGTCCGACCACGGCAGCCAAAGTCGCTGGCTCGGGGACTTGGGCTCCCAGATCGGGCGTCAGCAGCCCGCCGGCGGCGACGTAGGCATTGCGCCAGACGAGATAGTCGGCCGCGTCGACCACGCCGTCGCCGTTGCCATCGGCGTCGAGGATGTCGTCGGCACCGAATTGGGTCGACCACCAGAGATAATCGGCCGCGGTCACTTCGCCGTTGCCGTTGTAATCGCCGACAACATTCTTGAGTTCACCCAAGCCGAAGTTTTGCTGCCAGATCGCCCGGTCGTCCATATCGACGTCGCCATCGCCATCGGCGTCGGCGACCAGATTGGCGACGCCAAACGCCCCCTGCGAGGCCTGCCATACCAACTCATCTTCCGCGTTGACCAGGCCGTCGAGATTGAAATCGCCGGGGATCAGCGGGACTCGGGTCCACTCGAGCAGGATCGGCACGAAGTAGTTGCCAAACGAGGCAGGTAAGAGTGGCGTGGTTGCGACTGGACGCGACGCAAGCTCCGGTTTGACTTGGCTTACAATGGGCTGAGTGGCGAGTGCCGCAAAGGAATCCCAACCAGTTGTCGCCTCACCAAAGACGGTATAAACACCTGGGTCAAAGCCTGGGCCATTGTTCGTGACATTGAAAAACCAACCCGCGGTCGCGGTGTCGACGCTTCCTGGAGGTCTGGCAGCGGCTAATGTTCCTGGGACATTGGAGAGTCCATTGGAGGCGTCGAACTCGTTTTTGATGGGGCCATAGGAGGTTGTTATCGGTCGAGTCTCTAAGGCGTTAACCGAGAACGGGTTGGGGTAGCCGTAGCTTCCGCCTTGGAGGAACCTCAGATCACCTGCTTGCGATCGATGAATGTAGGAATAGTCGTAGATGCCGTTGTCGACATAGCGCAGGAAGTTCGCGACATGTCGTGGCGACGCTTCGCCAAACAAATCGATATCGACGTAGCCCAAACTATCGAAGGTCTCGGTCCAATACATCCGCACCCGGTGGGTCGTTTCGACCCCCGTGTAGGCCAGCGCGGCAGGAGTTTTTCCCGCACAGAAGCTGAGAACGACAACTCCGAGCAAGCAACGGCAGAGACTAGGGCGACAATCTGGGCGCACGACGTTTGCCTCATGAGTGATGAGCACGCCAACCACTTGCCCCTTGGTTGGCGGCGTGAGGAGGGGGGAGTTTGACTGTTTGCGACTCGCGGGACCACTTCCCGCCCTCCCTGGCAGACCCGCAAAGTTTGCGGC
Source organism: uncultured Planctomycetaceae bacterium (assembly GCA_964650265.1). Lineage (GTDB taxonomy): Bacteria > Planctomycetota > Planctomycetia > Pirellulales > Lacipirellulaceae > CAZYQQ01. Next base: position 22,481 of record CAZYQQ010000075.1, on the reverse strand, counting down.
AACCGATTTCCTTATCTCTCAAGAGTAACCGTGACCTTGGGGACTGTCTACGAACCTGCAACAGAGTCGCCGGTTTCTTCGGGGTGGGGTTGCGACGCCTGGAAGAGTTGCCCCGGATGGGATGCCAGAGAGTCGCTTTCCGGCGGGCGAACGCCCGCAAATGGTGGCCAGCGACGCTGGTGGCTGGCACCCGGCCCTTGGAATTGAACACCTCTGAGCGGAGGCAATTCTTTTAAAAAAATTCGGGAGTGGAGCTTGCACTCCGGGGCTGCGGCCGATAAGCTATTAATACTGAGACTAAATATCAATAATATTCGGTTACTCAAGAACTCCCTTTGTTTTGATATTCCGCCTCGACCCCTGAGCTATTTCCCAGGCCGCTCGCCACGAGGTCTTCCCTCCTCTCGCCAGCCACTCCGGTCGCCGCTTGCTTGCGGCCCTGCGCATCGTGGTCCATCAACTCCCCACCACCGCGGAGATCACGCTGCCGGTCGACGTGGGGATGGTGGTGGAGTTGTTGTCGCGATGACAAAAAGGGGGCTATTCGGCTTCACCCATTCGTCCCAGCCGCAAGATCTCTCCGGCCAGGAACTCAAGATCGGAACGCTTCCAAATCGGCATCTCCACTTTGGCGGCATCGTCGCTGATGAGGGCGACGATCGAGTGATCCTCGGCTCCGATCGGGTCTTGCCCGGTCGCCTCGCGCCAGACTTCGACGCGCGGCGCGTCGGCCTGCGAGTCCCCTTCGACCAGCACCAGGTCGCAATCGGCAAACATCGGCGCGAATGCCGCGTAACGCGAAGCGTCGCCGACCGCGTGCGCGTCGGCTGGCCGAAACACGGCCGACATCTCGCGCGAGAGAATCCCGACCACCGCCGAACCCGCTTCGCGGTGCCGGTGCGAGTCCTTGCCTGGGGTGTCGAGCTCGTGGGCATGATGCGTGTGCTTGATCGCACCGACCCGCAACCCTTGGGCGGTCAGGTGCCGCACAAGCTCGACGATCAGGGTCGTCTTGCCGCTGTTCTTGCGACCGATAATGTGGACTCGTTTCATGTTAGTAGGCATCCGTTATCGCCTGCGACGCGCCAAGCCGTGGGTCGCCGATCGGAACGAGCGACGTGCGGGTGGCGATCAGCGAGGCCCCCCATAGGTAGAAACTGACGACGAATAGCAGGGTGCCGATCTCGGGGAGACCAAACAGGAAGCGCGGGCCAAGCTCGGGCATCACCAACCAGTAAAGGTCGAAATAGTGTACTACCAGTAGCCAGCCGGTCAAGCCGATCATCGCCTGGGGATTGCTCTTCACATGTCGCGACATGCTCACCAGAAAGGGAACGACGAAGTGGCCCACCAACAGAAAGATCAGCAAATAGCCCCAACTGTTGGTGTAGCCCTCGGCCATCGACGCTCCGCGAACGACAAACCAGCGTGTGGTTTCCGGCATGTTGGCGTACCACAACAGCATGTATTGGCTGAACGCAATATAGCCCCAGAAGAAGACGAAGGCGAACAGCAATCGCCCCAGATCGCGATGATGCTCCGCCGACAAGAGCCCTGGGATCATGCCGAGCCGCTCGATCAGCAACAGACTGAGCATGATGATCGCGATCCCACTGACAGCGCAACCCGCGAAGTAATAGACGCCGAAGATCGTACTGTACCAATGCGGGTCGAGCGACATGAGCAAGTCGAACGCCCCGTAAGTGAGCGTCATGGCGAACAGAAGCATACAGGCGCCGGCCCACCATTCCATGTGCCGGGTGCCGGAGTCGCCGCCAGCGGCGTCTTGATGCCGCGATCGCTGGTAGTAGAACCAGGCCATCGCGATCCAGGCGGCGAAAAACAGCACTCCCCGCAGCGAGAAGAAGGTGGGATTGAGCCAGCCTTGCTTGCTGCGCGTCAGACTGTCGATGGTTTGATGAACGTATAAGTGATCGGTAGGGCCATGAGGGGGATGAGTCGTGTGAGCCGCATCCCCCTCAGAGTGCGCCACGGGTGTGAACTGCGCGGACGGGGCGGCCTCCTCGACCTGCTGGGAAGGGTCGGTCTGGGCCCAAGGGTAAAGGTTGCCGGTTCCGCTGAAGACCGAGAGGAGGATCGGCAGGAAGAGCACGGCGACGGTGAGGAGATTCAGTCCCAGTATCTCCGCGGGGCGCCGCACCAGCACGCTCCAGCCCGCACGCATCAAATGCTGCAGCAGCACAAAAAAGAGCGATCCGAGCGACAGACTGAGGACAAACGCAAACGCCACCAGGTAGGCCAGCATCAGCCGCCGCATACCCCCCGTGCCGATGGACAGACTCAGGAGCGAGAGCACGACACCCGCGCCCGCGGCACCCGCGAGCGACAAAGAGAAGCGCCTCGGTATCGACAGATAGATGGGGGCTGGAGCGATTGCTGGTGCGTCGTGGTGGGCCATGATGAGAACCGTCGAGGTTTGGCGTGGGACGGGGTGGTCTCCCCTGCTCTTCCGTTAGGGTTCGGTTGCGGCGCTGGCTGGTGGCGCTACGGGAGAACCTGCTTGCAACTGCCGCAGATAGGCGACAATCGCCCAACAATCTCGCGGGGGAATCTGCGACTTGTAGCTGGGCATGTTGCGCACTCCGTCGCGAATTGCCTGATAAATCTGCCCGTCAGACCGCTCGCGGATTTCCTGGGTCATCAGGTTGGTTGGCGGGATCCACTTCGGTTCCTTCAGTTCGATCGCCCTGAGATTGACTGGCCCCTCGCCGGTTCCCGAATCGCCGTGACA
>CAZYQQ010000075.1:7527-19629 GCA_964650265.1 uncultured Planctomycetaceae bacterium | reverse complement strand
GTGGCGACGACCACGATCGTGAAGAGGAGTATCATCCACCAGGGTGGGCGGCGCAAATGGAGTTCGCGCCGCAGCCTCCATGGCGTGGGAATGGGGACGCGCTCTTCTTGATAGTTCGACATCGGCTAATCTTCCTCCACCCATTCGAGGGCCTGGGGCCCGAGCGACTGCAAGAAAGCAAGCGTGCGGTCGACATCGAACAGCGGGTCTTCGGCCTCGATGACGATGAACAGCCGGTCGGATGTCGCGCGCAGGAAGCGGCGGCTCTTGTTCAAGGGATTGTGAAGCATGGGAAGTTTGTTCAGCCCCAACATGCCAAGCACCGTGCCGATGGCGGCAAACAGAATCGTCGTCTCGAAGATGATGGGAATGTTGGCCGGCAGGCTGAAGAGCGGCTTGCCACTCGTCAGAAACTGGTAGCCTTGCAGACTCGGCGAGAGCCCGTCGACGGTCGTCGCGTTGATCCACCAGGTCAAGAACAGGCCAAACAGGCCGCCAACGATGCCGTGAACCAAGGTGATCCACGGGAGGATCGTCGGCCGCAATCCCATGGAGCTGTTGATCCCGTGAATCGGCATCGGGCTGTGAACGTCCCACCGCATGTAGCCAGCGTCGCGGACCTGCTCCGCGGCGCGGATCACCCGAGTCACCGAGTCGAACTCGGCGATCAAGGCATAGGGACGCCTGGTGTCAGGTGAATCGGGGCCCACGGCGTAACTCCTCCGGCGTATCGGGTGATGGCTGATAGTCGAACCGCACGGGAGGTTCGTCGCCGTGCGCTTGTGGCATCACGGTCTTGACCTCGGCCATCGCGACCATCGGCAAAAAGCGGCAAAACAACAGGAACAACGTGAAGAACAATCCGAAGCTGCCGAGGAGCATCGCCAGATCGACCCACGTCGGGACGAACATGGCCCAGCTCGATGGCAGGAAGTCGCGATGGAGCGATGTGATCACGATCACAAACCGCTCGAACCACATGCCGATGTTGACAAAAATGGCGATGACAAAGATCACCCACACCCGGCGGCGAACCCAGGGGAACCAAATCGCCTGGGGCACGACGACGTTGCAAACCACCATCAACCAGAACGCCCACCAGTAGGGCCCCAAGGGGCGGTTCATGAAGACGAACTCCTCGTAGTGGTGCTTGCTATACCACGCCACGAAGAACTCGACCGAGTAGGCGTAAGCGACGATCAAGCCGGTCCCCAGCATCACCTTGGCCATGTTCTCGATATGCCGGTGCGTGATCAGGTCTTCCAGCCCAAACCACTGGCGGGCCGGTATCGACAGGACGAGCACCATGGCGAACCCGCCGAACACGGCACCGGCGACGAAGTAGGGAGGGAAGATCGTGGTGTGCCACCCCGGCACCTGCGACGTGGCGAAGTCGAACGACACGACGCTGTGAACACTGAGCACGAGCGGGGTGGCCAAGGCCGCGAGCAGCAGATAGGCCTTTTCGAACCGCAACCAATGCCGGTTCGATCCATTCCAACCGAGAGCCAGCACACCGTACATCAGTTGCTTCCCCTTGGTTGGCGCGCGATCGCGCAAGGTCGCCAGATCGGGAATCATCCCCATGTACCAGAACAGCAGCGACACAGTCGCATAGGTCCCTACGGCAAACACATCCCACAACAACGGGCTGCGTGCTTGCGGCCACATCGCCAGCTCGTTGGGATAGGGGGCGAGCCAATAGGCAAACCACATGCGACCGACGTGAATTCCTGGGAAAATCGCCGCGCAACAGACGGCGAAGATTGTCATCGCTTCGGCGAAGCGATTGATTCCCGTCCGCCAGTTTTGGCGGAGTAGAAACAAAATGGCGGAAATCAGGGTCCCCGCGTGCCCAATGCCGACCCAGAACACGAAGTTGACGATCGGAAAGCCCCAGCTCACCGTGTTGTTATTCCCCCACACACCAACGCCGGTCGTCAGCAAGTAAGCCAGAGTCACAATCAACAGCGACAAGAGCGACAACGAGACCCCCATCGCGACATACCACACGGGCGGCGTCCGCCGCAACGCGATCTCGGTCACCTTGTCGGTGACGGTGGTGAAATCGTTGTCCCCCAGGACCAACGGCACGCGCTGGCTGGGGTTGTTGGGCTGCAATTCCCATTGCGCGGTGTTGGCAGTGGCGGTGGCAGTGGTGATGCTGCTCATCTCTCTCGATTCCGTATCTTGCCGAGGTACGTTGTCCGCGCGGCCAGGTTCTGGCCTGCCAGCATCTCGTAGTTGCGAGGGCTGTTGCGGGCTTGGGAGACAGCCGAGTTGGGGTCGTTCAGGTCGCCGAACACGATCGCCTGGGTCGGGCAGGTCGCCTGGCAGGCCGTCAGCAGCTCGCCATCCGCCACCAGGTCGGAATCGCGGTCCCCTTGGGCGAACTCGTTCTTCGCCGTGATCCGCGCCCCCACGATCCGCTGCACGCAGTAGGTGCATTTCTCCATCACGCCACGCATCCGGACGGTGACGTCGGGATTGTGAACCATCTTCTTCAGTGTCGAGACATCCTCCCCCTGCTGCTGGTCCGGCAATCCCAACCATGGCTTGGCGGGAGTTCGCGGGTCGGACGCCTGGTAGTCGAAGTAGTTGAAGCGGCGCGTCTTGAACGGGCAGTTGTTGGCACAATACCGCGTCCCGATGCAGCGGTTGTAAACCATCGAATTGAGGCCCTCGGTGTCGTGGACCGTGGCCGCGACCGGGCAGACCTGCTCGCACGGCGCATGCTCGCAATGGACGCAGGCCGTGGGGACGTGGACCACGTCGGGCTCGTCGATGTCCCCCTTGAAGTACCGGTCGATCCTGATCCAGTGCATTTCGCGACTGACGGCGACATTCGCCTTGCCGACCACCGGGATGTTGTTCTCGGCCTGGCAGGCGACGACGCAGCCGCCGCAGCCGATGCAGGCATTCAGGTCGATCGACATCCCCCACTTGTGCGGCGAATCGAACGTGTGAGGCAAGTCGAACAGCGGCGCCGCGTGGACTGCGTGGGCCTCGCCATGCAGGGAATGAGGATCGGCGACGAACTCCTCGAACGTCGTTTCATGCACCAGGAGCCCTGCCTTGCCGCGCTCGCCGAGCCGAATCCGCATGGCATGCTCGGTGAGGGCCTCCTGCAGATGATGCTCCTGGGTGGTGACCAGCTCATGCTGCTTGCCGGTCGCCGTGACCTGGCAACCGGTCGCCACGAAGCTCGACCCTGCTAGACGTAGCGGATAGACGCTCACGCCAACCCCGTTGCCAATCTGCCCGGCATGACGGCGGCCGTAGCCGAGCGGTAATGTGAGGCAACCCGGCGCATGCCCTGGCATGACGAACAGGGGGATCTCGATGCTGTTTTCCCCCACGGATATTCGAACGATGTCACCTGTGTCCCACCCTTCGCGCTGGGCGTCGGCGGGGCTGACCAGCGCGGCGTTGTCCCAGGTGAGCTTCGTCAGCGGTTCGGGCAGCTCTTGTAGCCAGGCGTTGTTGGCGAACCGGCCATCGTGGGTCTTCGTATCGGCAACGAAGCGGACCTCCCAGGGGGACCCATTGCCATGGCTGCCGTCGCCAGTGGGGGCTTTCGCGTCGTTCACGTTTTCCCGTGGCACGTCTTGCCGTGGGGCGCCGCTGCCGGCCTTGAGCCCCGCGTGGAGCGCCACTTCCCAATCTTGTTGCGACCCCCCAGTGAAGAGCTGGTCGAACGTCCCCCGCACGAGCGGCAATCCATTGGCCACCGGCTGGCCCGACAACAAGGCCAGCAACTCGATCGGCGATTTGCCTTCGTAAAGTGGCAGGATCAGCGGTTGCTGCAACGTGTAGGTTCCATCCCAGGCCTGTCCATCCCCCCAACATTCCAGGTAATGGGCCGCCGGCAGATGCCAGGTACAGGCCTGCGATGTCTCGTTGTCGTACAGGCTCAAGTGAATGGATATGAGCGGCCGCGCGGCATCCGACTGAAGGTTCAGCGGTGTGTCGGCCGGGGCGTCGTACACCGGATTCCCCCCGACGATAACCAGCGTGCTGAGGACGTTGCCTTGCAGCAGTTCGCTCAATTGACGAACCTGGGCAATGCATCCCTCGCTTTGATCGCTCGCATGGGGCTCCTCGATATAGGAAACGCAAGTCCCGACGCAACCGAGCTTCGCATTGATGGCATGCACAAGCTGATGGGTCGCGGCCGATTGGGCGGGTCCGGCGACCACGATCCCCTGGGGACCGGCGCGCTGCAAGTCGGCGGCAACACGGGCCAACAGCGCGGCCTGGTCGTCGCCTAACCCCGCCGGTTTCGTTGGAATCAGCCCAAGATGATAGGCGACCACGGCCGCACTGGCTTCGACGAGCGACGGCCTGAGCGGCAGGCGCATGTCGGCGACCGAACCGGTGATCGACAGACCCGGCTCGACGACGATCAGGCGATTCATCTCCCCCGAGTCGACCGCGCGACGGCCCGCGGCCCAATCGCGCGCGTGTTTCAAGTGGGCCGGATGGCTCCCCAGGAGATCGGCGTCGAGCGACAGCATCACCGCGGCCCGGGAAAGGTCGTACTGGGGACGCAGGGCCTTGCCAAAGGTGGCGCGACTGCCGGCCAGTTCGTTGTCGCGATGGAGCGGTTGGTACTCGAACCACCGCGCTCGCGGGAAGGCTTGCGCAAACTCCGCACGCAAGCGGTGCCACGTCGGGCTGCTCGTTGGCTCGACCAAGAACGCCAGCCCCTCCCCCTCGCGCTCCCGCAAGGCCTGAAAGTGCGGGTTGGCAAACGCCTGAAAAGCGTCCCATGTTCGCTGCTGCTCGCCCACGCCACGCTCGATCGGGGAGCGGCTACGGTCGGGGTCGTACAATTCCAACACGCTGGCTTGCGCCATCGCACTGGCCGCGCCGTGAGAACAGGGGTGCTCTCGATTCCCTTCGATCTTGATGGGCCGCCCGTCATAACTCTTGGCAAGCACCCCTGTCGACACGCCGCCGAGTTCGAAAGAGGTCGCATAATACTCGGCGACTCCCGGGGTGAAACCTTCAGGCTGCGCGGAATGGGGGCGGACCTCTTCCACTGGCCAACGGCGGCAACCGGTGGCCGTGAGCCCCGCTAGCGCGATCGACGCCCCCAGGAGCCCCAAGAACTGGCGGCGACTTGTTTCGTCGATCGACCGGGCCAGACCGGGAAACTCCTGCTCGACGTATTGCCGAAGTTCGGGAGAACCCGCCAGGTGCTTGAGACTGCGATAGTATTCTGGGGTACTCATCGGTGACATGTCGTACAACTCGTCAGGAATTCTCTCGACTGAATGTGATACTCGGACATCAGTTCGCGTCCCCATTCGGCTTGGGTCTTGCCGGTCGTGGCGACATCCCACGTCATGCTGGTGACGGCCTCGCGGGGACGAAGGTGCTTCTCCGGCGACCGGTGGCATTCGAGGCACCAGGCCATCGACATTGGCTCCACTTGCCGGACGACCTCCATCTCGTTGATCTGCCCGTGGCAGGTTTGACACGCCACCCCCTTGTTGACGTGGGCGGAATGATTGAAGTAGACGAAGTCGGGCAGATCGTGAACCTTGACCCACGACACGGGGGTCCCCTGCTCGAAGCTGGCGCGAACCGCTTCCAAATGAGGGCTGTCGGACTTGATCGCCGCATGGCAGTTGAGGCACGTTTGCGTCGACGGAATCGCGGCGAAGGCCGCGTTTTCCACCGTCGAATGGCAATATCGGCAATCGATCCCCAACTGGCCGGCATGGAGCGCATGAGAAAATGGCAGCGGTTGTTCCGGCTGGTAGCCCACGTTGCGGGTCGTTGGCGAAATGCCGAGGGTCAACACCAGCGGAAGGTAGGTCGCCACGCCGATCGCCACGAGGAGCGCCGCCGGGAACAAATAGTTGGCCCATGGGGGAAAGTCGAAGCGATCGGCAGCGACCGTTTTGCTTTCGTCTCGTTGGGCCATCGGGATATCCCTTCAATTCTGTCGGCGCGGTCGGCAACCCTCACTCCATCGACCGACAAAGGTGGCTACATCGACCTGCTCACACCATCACAAAACAAAACAGCACGATCACCAACCAAACAACAGCCGCGGCAATCCAGCCTGATGCCGACCAGCTCCACCACGATTCCTCCGCCGCGCTCTCATTCCTCAATCCACGCAACAGCACGTGACTCGAAACGACCATCACTCCCACCAGGAAGAGGCTGTGAATCCCGGTTGACGCGAGTGTCAGGACAGACACCAGCGACGACCTGCGCGACTCATGCCGATCTCTCCATGCGGCCTCGTCGCCAATGTCCGAGCGGTCTTCCAGCGAAACCATTCCACTTGGCGCATCGGCAGCCGGGGGGACGACCCACCTGGCAAGCTGGGCCGAGGGGGCCGCGCTGGCGTCGGCTACGCCCCCCGCCGCCGCGGGGGCCGTGGTTTGCAGGGCTTTGACAAACGCCACAAGGTGGGCGATCTGGTCGTCGCCCAGGAAGGGATTGCCTCCGCGAGGGGGCATCAACTTCTTCGTCTTGTTTTGGGGGTCGGTGGCGGCGCGACCGTTGCGGATGACGTTGGCAATCGCCGCATCGTCGGCCGACGCCATGAAAGGGCTCCCGCGCAGCGAAGGAGCGAGCCCGGGCATCCCATCGCCGGACGGGCCGTGGCACGTGATGCAAGTCGTCGAGAACACGGTGCGGCCGATTTCGGCATCCCCGACAACAACTTCGGGAGCCGCCGCGCGCGGGGCCCTCCTCTCTTGTTGCGATTGCGAGAAATCCATCACGATCGGCCCGCCCCCGACGGCGCGGGCTACCGCTATCGCTTGAATACCCAAGGCGATCAAGCCGCAGCCGGTCGCGATCGCCAGGTGCCCCAGCATGGCGGAACGGGGCGAAACATCTTCGTTGGAAAGGTTGGCGCCGCCCTCCACTCGTCGTTTGAGCTGGCTAAACCAATAGACGTTGACGATCGCCCACACCATCGCGAACGTCGACAGTAGGGCCCACCCCCTGTCGAGCGATCGTGGTGGCACGTCGGCCACGCCGACATAGGTGACCGCCACCACGAACAACTGCCCGAGGCAGAGCCACAACGAGACAAGCAGCAGGGCGAGCAGGACAAACCACTTTGGCGACAACGCCAGACCTCGCCGCGACAAACCGTTCGGCTCGTTCGCCTCGTTGCCCCGCGGCATGCTGGGCTGCCCGGGGAAGGTCCGCTCATCGGGGGATGTCGGTTTGCTGGCCATCCTTCAGACTCGGCCCGGGGCTCTGAGTAACAACGGCTTGACACCTAATGCAGAAATGTTACTCTGTTTTTCTGTGAACCACAACAAAGACCTGGCGACTGCGACGTTTTGCCGCGTTCCCAGTGAACCCGTCACTCGGAATGGCCCCTCTCGGCCACGAACAAAACTCCGGACCAGGCATCAGAAAAGGGGATGCATCGATGGACGCCATCAAACGCAATCTACTGATCGGACTGGCCGGCCTCGCGGTGCTGCTGGCCGGCATCCTGGTCTACGCCCAAGTCAATGCGGCGCACAATTTCGACGCCGGCATTCCCCAGCAGCAGGCTCCTTAAGGAGTGCCTGGGTTGGAAACTCCGTGACACTTCAACCGTTTGAAGTTGGCTGATAGTTATAAAACACAGAGACACGGAGGCACGGAGATGTGATTGGCGGGGTGAAGTAAGTCCCGATGTTGAGTTTTTGAATTCAATGAAGGGTACGATTCGATCCAAACCCCGCTCGTTGGCCTCCGTGTCTCTGTGTCTCCGTGTTAAAATCCTGACACCTCGCAGTAAGTATACTGGCATACGGGGCAGTGAGGAAATGACATCCGGTCGATTCGGCTTCAGTTGGCCGAAGTGTATCGCCAACCCTATTCGCGGCTTACCCGTCCTTCACATCAAGACCGCTTCTTTTTTTTCTTCGGCACCCGCGTCTCGTGCTCGAAGAGGTCGAAGGTCGTATTTTTCAGGAAGTTTTCGATGGTCCGGTTCATTTCGACAATCGCATCGTGGAGTGGACAGGGGTTGTTGCTGCCGCACCATGCGGGGCCATAGGGGCAGAGTCCCTCGCTTTCGCGCTCGAACAGGTCCGCCACGTCCTTGAGCGATATCGACGCCGGCGGCCTGGCAAGTCGATAGCCGCCACCGGGACCGGGCGAGCCGACAATCAGACCGCCGCGCGACAGCTCGGTCAGTATCTTTCCCACCAGCGGCACTGGCAGGTTGCGACTCTCGGCAATCTGCCGGCTCGAGGCGACTTCCTCGGACTCATAGAGTTCCGCCAATCGGCTCAAGGCGGCGATCGCGTTCTGTGTGGTCTTATGATGGATCATGGTCGACTGGTTCTCGGGCTTCCCGCGGATTGCCCTGCTCGCGTGCGAGTCGAGCGAAGGAGGGCGGGAGCAGGGAGGGGAGGTTGTGCTGAGGGGGGGGAGCGAAGTGCCCGGCGTGTGGCATTATGTCGCAGCGGTGGTTTTTCGCCCATCCACGTCTTGCAGAGGGGCTTCGATCTATTGTAGCATCGCTATTAAAGAATTGATCCTCCGTTTTTCTGCGTTCGTCCGACCGCCAGGAGGTTTCCGAATGGCCGAAAAGTTTGCGAATCGTCGTCAGTTCCTGTTCCAATTGACAGCGGCGGGTGCGGGTGCGGTCGCGGTCGGCAGTTGGGCCCAGGAGGTTGTGGGGAGCATCGAGCCGCTCACGGTCGACAATCCGCTCGGCACCTATCCCAACCGCGGGTGGGAGCAGCTCTATCGCGACCTCTACCGCTCCGATTCGTCCTTCACGTTCCTCTGTGCTCCCAACGACACCCACAACTGTCTGCTCCACGCCCACATCAAGAATGGCGTGGTGACGCGAATCAGCCCCACATTCGGCTTCTCCAAGGCGACCGACCTCCAAGGAAATCAAGCGAGCATGCGTTGGGACCCGCGTGTTTGCCAAAAGGGACTTGCCCTCGTGCGCCGCTTCTACGGCGACCGCCGATGCAAGCGCCCACTCGTTCGCCAAGGCTTCAAGGAGTGGGCCGACGCCGGTTTCCCTCGCGATCCCCACACGGGGGCCGTCGATGCCGACCGGTATCTCAATCGCGGCCGGGATGGCTGGGTGGCGATCTCGTGGGACGAGGCGTTCGATTACTCCGCCCGGGCGATGGCCAACATTGCCGCCACCTACAGCGGCGAGGCCGGGAAACTGCGACTGCTGGCCCAAGGCTACGACCCACTGATGGTCGAGGCGACCGAAGGGGCCGGGATCCAGACACTCAAATTCCGCGGCGGCATGCCAGCCCTGGGGGCAACCCGGATTTTCGCCCAGTACCGCATGGCCAACGCGATGGCCTTGCTCGATAGCAAGGTCCGCGGTGTCGACGCGGACCAGGCGATTGGCGCGCGGGGTTGGGACAACTTCTCCTGGCATACCGACTTGCCGCCGGGGCATCCGATGGTGACGGGCCAGCAAGCGATGGATTTCGATCTGTGCAACGTCGAGCACTCGAACCTGATCCTGGTTTGGGGGATGAACTGGATCTGCACCAAGATGCCCGACTCCCACTGGCTGACCGAAGCCCGGATGAAGGGCTCGAAGGTCGTGGTGATCGCCGCCGAGTACTCCGCCACGACGAGCAAGGCCGACGAAGCCTTTATCGTTCGGCCCGGAACGACCCCGGCGCTGGCGCTAGGCCTGGCGCAAGTCGTCATGGAGGAACAGCTCTACGACGAGAGCTTTGTCACCGGCCACACCGATCTGCCCCTCTTGGTGCGAATGGACACCGGCAAGATGCTGCAAGCGGCCGAGGTGTTCCCTGGCTACCGATCGGCCCCCCTCCAAAACGGCATGTTGGTCACCGGCCCGGGCGAAAAGTCGCCACAACCGTTTGCCCAGCCTTCGGCGGTGATGACCAGCGAGCGGCGCGAAGCATGGGGCGACTACGTCCTCTGGGACTCCCAGCAGGGGGCACCACGCGCCATCCATCGCGACCTGGTGGGGAAATTCTTCGCGGAAACGAATGTCAAACCCGCGCTCACCGGCACGTTCGAAGTGACGCTGGTTGGCGGCCAGCGCATCGCGTGCCGTACCGTCTACGACGTGACCAAGGAACTGCTCGACGGTTCCTATATCCCCGAGCAAGTCGAGAAACTCACGTGGGCACCTGCCGACGCGATTCGCAACCTGGCGAGACAGATCGCGGCCAACCCCGAAAAAACGATGTTCGCGATCGGCATCGGGCCGAATCAGTATTTCAATAGCGACCTCAAGGATCGCGCCGTCTTCCTGATTGCCTCGCTGACCCGCAACGTCGGCTTCCCAGGGGGGAACGTCGGCTCGTTTTCCGGCAATTATCGTGGGGCGTTCTTCAGCGGCTTGGGTCAGTACATCGCCGAAAACCCGTTCGCCCCCGAACTCGATCCGGCGAAAGGGGTTACCAACCTCAAGAAGTATTACCGTGGCGAGTCGGTTCACTACTTCAATCATGGCGACACCATTCTGCGCTACGGCAATGCCGTCCTCACAGGAAAGTCGCACCTGCCGACGCCCACGAAATCGATTCACGTGTCGAATTCCAACTCGCTGATCGGCAACGCCAAGGGGCATTTCGAAACCGTGATGAACACGCTCAAGCGGGTCGAGTATGTCGGGGTGAACGAGTGGTGGTGGACGGCGAGTTGCGAATATGCCGACATCGTCTTCCCCGTCGATAGTTGGGCCGAAATGAAGTACCCCGACATGACGATCAGCGTCACCAACCCGTTCCTCTACATTTTCCCCGTCACACCGCTACCCCGCATCCACGACACCCGCAGCGATATCGAAGTGGCTGCTGGCCTGTGCGGCGCCATGGGACGGCTGATTGGCGACGAGCGGATGACGGACTATTGGAAGTTCGTCCACGAAGGGACATCGCGGCCTTACTTGCAACGGATTCTCGATCACTCGAACGCGACTCGTGGTTACAAGATCGAAGCGCTGGAGGAAAAGGCATCGCAAGGGGTCCCCACGATCCTCGAAACACGGACCTATCCGAAGATGGGGGGGTGGGAGCAATCGCACGAATCGCGTCCCTGGTACACGCGCACCGGGCGGCTCGAGTTCTATCGGGACGAGCCCGAGTTCATCGAGAGCGGCGAGAATATGGTGCTCCACCGCGAACCGATCGACTCGACCTTCTACGAGCCGAACGTGATCGTCGCCAAGGCCCACCCGCTGCTGCGCCCCACGACCCCCGAACAGTACGGTGCCGACCGGCAGGACCTCTCGGGCGACGCCCGGCAAGCACGGCATGTGGTGAAAACCGTAGAGGAGTTGCTGGCAACCGAACATCCGCTGAAAAAGTATGGGTACGAATTCATCTTCCATACGCCCAAATATCGGCACGGCACGCACACCACGCCAACCGACGTCGACATCATCGCCGTCTGGTTCGGGCCCTTCGGCGACATGAACCGCGCCGATCGCCGGATGCCGATGGTGAGCGAGATGTACATCGACATGCACCCCTTGGATGCCAAGAAGCTGGGGATCGAGGAAGGAGACTATGTCTGGATCGACGCCGACCCGAAGGACCGGCCGTTCCACGGCTGGCAGCACCGGCCGGAAGAATACGAAGTGGCGCGACTGATGGCGCGGGCCCGCTATTACCCGGGAACCCCTCGCGGTGTGACACGCATGTGGCACAACGCCCACGGCGCGACCTTCGGCACCGTGGCAGGCGCCAAGCAAAACGCCAACGGCTTAGCCCAGTCCCCCACGACGAAGTACAAGGCGATGTTCCGCCACGGCAGCCATCAAAGCTGCACCCGCGGGTTCCTCAAACCGACGTGGATGACCGATTCGCTGAACGTCAAGGAATTGTTCACTCAGGACATGACTCAAGGGTTCGTGCCGGATGTCCATTGCCCCACCGGCGCGCCACGCGAAGCGATGGTGCGAATCACCCGGGCGGAGCCGGGAGGGATCGGAGGCAAGGGCCTCTGGCGACCGGCCATGCTGGGGATCCGCCCGACCTACGAAAGCGAGTTGATGAAGAAGTTCATGGCAGGCGCATTCTGCACGATTCGGGGCTCGTCGTCGTGAACGGTCCTTTTGGCGAGTACTTCCACACCACATGACTATTTCCACCACATGAC
>CAZYQQ010000075.1:0-7427 GCA_964650265.1 uncultured Planctomycetaceae bacterium | reverse complement strand
CACCACATGACTATTTCCACCACATGACCAGGGGACACATCTCGATGGCCAAACGATTCAACTGGCAGATCGGACGCGAGCAAGAGTATCCCTACGACGCTCCGCCCCCCAAGCGGCAGGTGGCCTACGTATTCGACACCAACAAGTGCATCGAATGCCAAACCTGTACTGTCGCCTGCAAGACTTGCTGGACCAGCGGCAAGGGGCAGGAGACCATCTTTTGGAACAACGTCGAAACGAAGCCATACGGCGGCTACCCCCAGGCGTGGGACTCCAAGCTGCAGGCGAAGCTTGGCGACACGACTTGGGACGGACGAAAGCTCTACTCGATCACCGTGTTTGAAAAGAATGGCGAAGGCCAACCCCCCGTCGGCCACATGCCAAGCGAGCGCGATTACTCCTCCCCCAACTTGGGCGAGGACGACCTGTCCGAATCGATCGACTTGGGCTCGCACTTCGACGGCACGCACAACGGTTGGATGTTCTATTTGGCGAGAATCTGCAATCACTGCGACCATCCGGCATGCCTGGCCGCCTGCCCGCGCAAGGCGATCTACAAGCGCGAGGAAGATGGCATCGTGCTGGTCGACCAGGAGCGTTGCCGCGGCTATCAGGAGTGCGTCGAAGCCTGCCCCTACAAGAAAGTCTTCTTCAACACGATCAATCGCGCCAGCGAGAAGTGCATCGGCTGCTTCCCACGCGTCGAGCAAGGGAATGTCGCGTTATGCGTCGAGTCGTGCATCGGCAAGATTCGCCTGCATGGTTTTCTGTCGACCCAGGAAGAGCCGCGCGAGGACAACCCGATCGACTACATCGTCAAGATTCGCAAGCTCGCGCTCCCCTGCTATCCCCAGTTCGGCACCGGACCGAACGTCTACTACATTCCGCCGGTCCACGTCCCCGGCCCGTTCCTCGACCAGTTGTTCGGGCCTGGCGTCGAAGAGGCCAAGGAAATGTACCGCAACTTGAAGGACGACAAGCAGCTCCTCGGGGCCCTGATGCTCTTCGGTTCCAGCCCGCGAATCATCACGCGCTACGAGGTCCAAGGGGAAGAGGCCGTCGGCTGGGATGTCGACGGGGCGGAGGTGGTTCGCGTGCCGTTTACCGAGCCGACCTACTACCGCAAGCATTACGACGAACAGAACCAGGCGTATCGGCACAACACGGCGTAATTGCCAAGGCAGGCTCGCTCACCTTCCATTACTCCCAAGATTCGGTCACGTAGCCCTCCCCATAGGAAGAGACGATGAACGGCAATCAAGCCAACGATCGGATGCTGATGGGAATCATCGGCGGTGCGGTCCTGATCCTGCTCGTCATGCTCACCTCGATCTTCATCGTGACGCGGCGCCCCGTGGTCGTCGTCGTTCCGTCCGCGGTCGATGGGACCAGTTCGGCCACGTCCGTGATGTCGCCCTCCCCCGCCGCGGGCGACTCGGCAACCACGGCCGCGCCACCGCTGCCGACCATCAGCATCGCGAAGGTCGCCTCGGCACCGACCACCGACGACCCGCTCGATCCCTTCTGGGACAAGATCGCGGCGATCGAGGTCGCGCTCGCGCCCCAGCAAGTCGCCCCGCCGATGCTCACCAGCGGGACCGTCGCGAACCTGAGCGTCCAAGCGGTGCGCGACGGCCAGCGCTACATTTGGCGGCTGAGTTGGGAACAACCCGAGATCTCCGCTGGCAGCGACGTGGGGGAGTTTTCCGACGCCGTGGCGATGCAATTCCCCCTTAGCGACGGCGCCCCCTACACAATGGGGGGGCCGGACATGCCCGTGCGGATGCTCTACTGGAAGGCGACCTGGCAGCAGGATGTCGACCAGGGGTTTCAGGATTGGGCCAAGACCCATCCGAACGCCGATGCCGACCTTTATTGGTTCACTCAAGGAGGCCCCCCTTACACGATGGACAAGTCGTTCGAAGAGCCGAAATCAAAGCAGTGGATGATCGCGGCCTCGGCGGGCAATCCGATGGCCAACTTCTCGCGGAAGAGCCCGATCGAGGAACTGACGGCCCACGGCTTCGGCAGCCTGACCCACCTCAACAGCACGCCGAGCTCGGGTCGAGGGAAGTGGGATAACGGCAAATGGTACGTTGTGCTCGATCGACCGATCGGGTCCGCCGATCCGCTCGTGGCAAGATTCACGGAAAACCCGGAGCGGCAATTGGTCGCCTTCGCCGTCTGGGACGGCACGGCGGGAAATCGTGGCGCACGCAAGAACATTACGAACTGGTTGCCGATGAGGATCGAACCATGATCACCGACCCCGTGATGCTGGCCGCCCAAGCCGATCTGGTCCTGCTGACGGTCGAAATGCTTCGCCCACCAGCCAACCTCCGCCATCGGGAGCTGCCATCTGGTCAGCAGAGCGTTGCGACGGATGCAGGGGCCGGAGCTTGGACTCCCTGGTTCACTTTATCGCCCGGCCAACTCGACGAACTGCTATCCGCCGGCTTGGGACCGCGGAACCTTCACGCACTCGACGATCCCTCCGATCCGACGCCGCGCAGCGCCCTGGCCGAGGTCCAGCGGTGCGCCAGCGACTTCGACACCCACGAGTGGGCCCTCCAGTACGTTCGCATGTTCGACGGCGCCACCGCTTGCCCGCTCACTCAAGCCTCCTACATCCGCCGCGATAAAGGGAAAATCCTGGGGGATGTCAGCGGATTCTACATGGCCTTTGGCTGGCAACGAGGATCGGACACCGGCGAGCGTCCCGATCATCTCCTCTGCCAACTCGAATTCGTCGCGATGCTGCTTGCGCTCGCGTCCCAAGCCCCCGACCAGGCCGCGCGAGAAGTCGTGACGGCAGCCTTGTCGGAATTCGCCCGCGAGCATATGCACGATTGGCTGCCGGCCGTCTGTTGGCAAATGTGCCAGGCGAGCCAGGTCGAGTATTTTGGCGCCGTCTCGCAGTGGCTCCTCGTGTTGTGGCTGGCGCTGACCGACTTGCACCATTGGCCGGTCGACCAACTGCCAACCAGGCACCTCATGCCGATCGTCGACCCCGACGACCCCTACGAGTGCGGGGCGCTGGAATTGCATCAGATTCAAGCGCCGTAGCACAGAGCTCGTGAAAGGATGGCCAAGGGAAACAGCAGTGCCACTAGGACCCCTGCTCGCGGTTCAGGGATGGGGTCGAATCGTACAAGAAATCCCGAGTCGTCGTAGGGGGGAATGTAGTCCCAATGAAAGCCCGCCACGAACATTCGGTCCCGCTCGTCGATGTAGACGCCGAGTGGATAATCGCTGTACTCCGTGCCAAACTCACGGTACCACAACTGTTCGCCTGCTGAACTGAAACCGGCAACGAATCCATCCGCTTGATTGGTGTACTCGCCACTATCGGTCACATCGGTCATCCCCGAGATGTAAATGGTGCCATCGGATCGCAGAGCAAGACCTAACGCCTCGTTCGCCGGGCTGCCGGGTAAGAGGCGATGCCATAACAAGTGGCCATCATTATCATGCTTTGCAAGGAAGGCATCACTTTGCTCGATTGCGCTATCGATTCCGACTCGTACGTTAGTGAATCCGACCGTGTAGATGTTCCCGTATGGGTCGACTACCAGTTCGTTGTAGGAACTACTTCGCCCGGCGACAGTCGCATAATTTGGCGCAACTTTCCAAAGCAACTGGCCGCCTGAATCGAACTTCGACAGAGTCGCACCCGTGACACCCGCAGTCTGTCCCGCGAGGATGAGGTTGTCGCTGGGGTCAATTGCCATTGCTTTCGAAAAGACTCCGATTGTGTCGTCGTACTGCCTTGTCCAAACCACGCCCCCCTGCGGTGTGATCTTCGTGAGGAAGATATCGTATCCTCCGTGATGGACCTCACCAATCTTTCCCGTCGTCGAGCCAACCAGGTAAGCATTGCCCTGACGATCGATGGCAACGTCACTCCCAGAGTCGATTCCCGTACTACCGACATTTCGCACCCACAATCGTTGTCCACTTGGGCTAAACTTTGCGACGAATGCCCCCTCCGCCATACGGTAAGTCTCACCTGCCACGAACACATTCCCCGCCACATCGATGTCGATCCCCCGGATGTGATCGAGTCCCGCTCCAGCATAAACCTGCCGTTGCCAGTTGAGATCTCCCTCCGTACTGTAGGCCGCCACGAATCCCCCCGAACCATCGTTGCGTCCCGCGACATAGACGTTGCCATTCTGGTTGCCCGTGATTGAGGTGAGAACAAAGCCGATTCGCGGCCATTCCTGTGTCGACCACAGGGGCTCATAAATGGGAGAGCTTACCGTCACGGCTATCGAGGACGACATCCACAGAGCCATGCCGAGCGCTAAACTTGAAGCGATAATTGTGTAGTTCACGAGCTCGTTCCTGTAGTCACTCCCAGGGTACCCCCTCATCCCTCTCGCCCCGACCCCAGCACCATTCTGACCACTGGATCGGGCCAGGGGAATCACCTGCTCGGGATTGCATCCACATGAATCCCCAGGTCACAATAGACCATGTCCCCTGTGTTACCAGCCACGGCTCCCCTCCCCTGCCCCATGATGCCCGACGCTTTCGAACTCCGGCTAGCCACCCAGGGCGACCTGGAGGCGATCAACGCCATCTACAACCACTTCGTCCCCATCTCGACCGCCAACTACGACTACGACCCCTGGACCATGGAGGCCCGCCGGGCATGGTTCGAGGGGCGGGAGGAGGTTCACCCGGTGACCGTGGTGACCCACCAAGGCCAGGTCGTCGCCTGGGGGGCGCTGGGGTGGTTTCGCAACCGGATCGGCTACCGGACAACGGCCGAGAACTCGATCTACGTCCACCCGGAATACCAGCGACGGGGCTTGGGCAAAATGATCCTGGCCGACCAGATCGAGCGGGCAAGATCACTCGGCCTCCACGCGATTGTCGCGGTGATCGATACGATGCAAACTGGGAGCATCGCCCTGCACGAGGGGATGGGGTTTCATGAGGCGGGGCGGTTCCGCGAGGTGGGGCACAAGTTGGGCGAGTGGCGGGATGCGGTGTTTATGATGCGGGTGGTGGAGTGATGGCGTGATAACTCCAATCGCAAGGCCTCGGGAAAACGCCCATTACATGGACAACCCATTTGCCTCTCCAACGAGCGAACCTGATCCGCCAGCGGAACGCGCCCGAAAGAGAACATTTGTCGGCATCCCCAGGGGACTTGGGAGAAAAGAGCATTTCCACAAGTTCTTCATCACTGATGGACAATTGTTGGGGGGCGTTTTGCACGGGCCGTTCGCACACCCCTTCCTCGTCCAGCACATTTTTGCCATGACACTGCTGGTTGGGACTGTCTGTGTCGCGGCCCTTACTCTCTTCTTGCCCGCGGTTGCGACCTTTGTTGGTTGGTATCTCTTGTTGATGTTCATCGGAGTGGTCATCAGCGCGGTCGTGCTGCAGCGATTCGGCGAACAGCAGCTTCGACGAAGTGCGATGCGTTATACGAGCGTCCCACGTACGCTCGAAGTATTCCAACAGGTGGATTCTGATTGTTTTGCCATTCAGGCAAGCGAGGTGATGTCACTCCGTGTGCTTCGACGTGGGATGATATCAGTGAGGCGAGACCAACCGGGGCAATTAGACCTGCAACTTGACGCTGCGACGTCAAGCCAGAGAAGTCTGCGAATAGTCGTGGTGAGTCCCTATGACATTGTGGCGATTCGTGAAGAGTTGGTGGCGGCGGGGTTTCCCGTAGTCAACTTGCAATGACCTTGGAGTACGCTATGCCAAAGCGAAGCAAGTTTCGCCGCAGACTATATAACGTGGTCGACACAGTAATCGTTGTGATCTGCTTGCCGTTCTACGCGGTGGCGTTTCCGATCTTTACCTTGTCTGAAATGCGGAAGGCCAAAGAACTGGCGAAACGGCATTGTCCCCATTGCGGTGAGGTGATGACCGGGTTGAATCGCCGCACCTTTGAATGCATGGGTGTGCGGCACTATCTCACTGCGAATGTCCGTGTGGACAGGGAACACATGCCGCAAACGAAGTTTCAGTGTCCTAAGTGTGGACAGCATTCCTGCATCGATGCAAAGTGGCGATTCACTTCCTGCAATCACGCTGACCACATTTACGATCGCGGACAGGTGGAGTCATAACATATCGCATGTCCGATGTTGATTTCCCAATTCGGTGCGTTCCGCTCCGCTCTACGCATCTATGAACTCTCCTCCGTGTGCTCCGTGCTCTCCGTGGTGAACAAAAACCACAGAGATCACAGAGCCCACGGAGTGCTGATGGCGGAGTTGGTTAGCACCGCTCACGACGGAGACCGTCGTGCCACAATAAGCTACGCCGCCAGACGATGTATCTGCGATGTCGACAGGTCGGAGAGGTCGCCGGTGACTACCGCTTTCACTGTCGCGAAGCGTTGCTGAACGCGGTAGCCAATATAGCTGCCGGCCAGGATCGCGGCGAAGAACATCCGCGGCTGGTAGGCGAACAGGTAGCCGAGAAGCTGGGAGATCGCACCCAGGATGATGCCGACCATGCCTTGTCCTTTTGGCACCTCGAACAGAGGCTCGACCGGGCCGGGAGGTTGCGACAGATCCGGCGGGGCGAACCAGGAGAGTCTCTTGGGTTCCGGCGCCGACGTGTCGATCCCGATCGTAGTGCCATCGTCAAGGACGATGAAAGGAGTCGGTACTTCTCCCCCCTGACCCCTGGCCCCCGACCCCTCCGCGAGCGCGCGAATCTTGCTATCGTCCGCACCGACGAGGTTGCCAGTCCGGATCGCGTGGTCGATCAGCGATTCGGCGTCGCGCGGCGGGTCGATTGCGCCGACCGAGATGATCCCCCTCCGCTCAAGCATCGTCTCGTGGACCGCGTTGCCGACGATCGCGCCACCCGCGACGATCGCGAGCATCCAGAGGTAACTCCAGCCGTGAGTCAGGTGGAGCCACTCGCTACGAATGGCGAACGTGATGACCGCCGCCGACAGGGCGAGGGGCAAGGTCCGCCAAAGGACGCTCCCAACAATCGCCATGTCCCCTCCCCCGACGAGCGAGGCGAGGAAGTGGCCGGCGACCATCACCAGCGCCGTCACCGTGCCGTGAAACCCGTGCATCAACAGCAGGACCGTCAGCAGCACCGCGATTCCAGGGAGGAATCGGCGGCGGTTGTAGAGCTTTTCGCAGGCGTATTCGAGCAGGGTGAACATGGCGGGCCGGATGTTAGCAGCCGCAGGCCCGCGGCGCAAGGTGAATTCTGCTGGCGATGGGACACGGATGAACACGGGTCCGGCGGATGACCACGGATCAGAAAGGTGCCGATTGTGAACCGATTTCCGCGTGATGCTGTCTGTTCGGGGGCGACTGCCATCGCGGGTTGCTAGCTGGTAAATTGGGGGAGATTCGCGATTTTGCGAAGTGAACCCTTGGGGCCGCAAATGGGGACATTCAACTTTTCCGGATCAGCGTGACATAGAA
>CAZYQQ010000074.1:0-26380 GCA_964650265.1 uncultured Planctomycetaceae bacterium | reverse complement strand
AAGACCTAGAAAAGAGGATAAAAGAGATGGACTTTTTGCCATGACCCGTGCGAAACACGCCTTGATTTCCTGCGTTTGCGAACAGCACGGGAGCCAAAAAGTCCCGACTTTTTGGCCCAAAAATCGAGTTTTGGCCAAAAAGTCAAAAAACCGACCGGCCCAATTTCGAGATCGATGTCGACGGCCAAAGCAGGGGGGCAAAAGTTAAAAGCGAAACATTTTTTACCCACGGCCTCGCGAAAATCCCCTGATTTGCAGAGTGATCGCTAGTCGAGTCGTCGAAAAAAGAGACGACTTTTTCGACGAAAATCGTGTTTTGTCGAAAAATTAAAAAACTCGAACAGGAGGACGCCGAAGCCTCCATCGGTGCTACGTCAACTTTCCATGGCAAATCCCAAATCAACAAATTCCGTGTCCACCTCACGCGCACACCCTTTCAGGGTGTGGCACCCGGCCAGGTTTTCCTCCTTCCTCCTTCCTCCTTCCTCCTTCCTGGCCCCTGGCCCCTGGCCCCTCCACCGAAAGCCCCCAATACCACCAACGCCATCTGCGGCGTGCTAGCATCTTGAGCAACGTGCAAAATCGCCTTGAATCTCTCGCTGGTGCGAATCCGATAAAACCACTACAAACCCCCACATTGATTGCAAGGGGTGCGCCGTCGTGTTGGACCCCGCTGACCCTTGCTAACGAGTCTACCGGAGCTTTCGTTCCATGAACATGAAACCTAAAGTGCGTCCGCTATGGCAGCGTGTGCCCATCATGGCGGGCTTGTCGGGATTGGCGGCGTACAAGGCCCTGCGCTTGCCGACCTCGATCCTGCCGCGCGACTTCAAGAGCATCGTCAAGAACTGGGATTATGAGATGTTCTCGAAGCTCATCGGATCGGGGGTCTCGCGGGCCTTCATCGATCAGCCTTGCTATTTCCAGATGCCCAAGAAGATCGAGTCGAAGGCCGAGGTCGCTCCTGAGTACCGCTTGTCGCACGACCAACTCAAGTCGTTCTACACCAACGGCTTCATCGGCCCGTTCGACGCCTTCTCGCGCGAGCAGATGCAGAACTTCCGCAACGATCTGTTGGCCGTGGAGAAGACCAAGTCGGAAACCTACGGCTTTGTCACACCGCGCGATCGCCACTTCGAAATGCCGCGGCTGTGGCACTACATGAAGCATCCGGCGATCACCGAGCGGGTGGCCCAGATTCTGGGTCCCGACCTGCTCTCGTGGCGTTCGCAGATTTTTTACAAGCCGCCAAAGTCGCCCACCATCCAGTGGCACCAGGCGAGCACCTTCATGGTGGAAGACTATCAGGATCCGGCCATTTTCCCGGCCAACCGTAGCGAGATCTTCCAGCTTACCGTGTGGGTGGCGGTCGACGACACCCACCACGAAAACGGCTGCTTGCGATTCGCGCCGGGCACGCACGATCGGGTCCGGACCATCAAGTTCGGTGGCGAGGAAGGATTCTACGACGCCGACTTCACCCTCGACTTCGATCCCTCGCAGCACGAGACGCTCGAAGTTCCGGTGAAGGCGGGGCAGTTCATCATCTTCACCGAACGTTGCATCCACGGTTCGGGTCCCAACACGACCGATCGGCATCGCCTGGCGTTCAACCTGCGGGTGATTCCAACCAACGTGGCGGTCTATCCCGGCAAGAAGTATTACCGCTCGGTCTACAATGGCGGCAAATATCATCTCGACAAGTGGGGCGTGACAGTGCTCCGCGGCGAAGACCGGTACAAGCTCAGCCGGACCATTCCCGCGCACGAGTTGGAGCGCGAGGGAGTGGCGACCGAGGTCTTGCGACCGGCCGCCTGACGCCGGCTTCGATGAGGTTTTCAACGAGCAGAAGAAGGCCCTCCAAAGGTCTTCTTCTGCTCGCATTTACTGCACCTGGCACGGCATCGCGATTGACCCCGCAGGCAACAGACGATGAGGAAGCTGAAGGACAAACGGGCGCTTGTCACCGGAGCGGCGTCTGGTATTGGTCGCGCCATCTCGTTGGAACTCGCACGGCATGGCGTTCACTTGATCGTCGCCGATCGCAACCAGATCGGCCTTGCGAGCACGGCTCACGAAGTGCAGGCTTGCGGTGTCGAGTGCGTTGAATTTCATTACGACGCCGAGGTCGCTGGTCAGGTGTCCCGGCTGGCGGAGTTTGCCGCCACCCACGCGGGAGGGATCGATATCCTCGTCAACAACGCTGGGGTGACCTATCACGGCCCGACCGATTTGATGCGCATGGACCACTGGCAGCGGCTGATGGAAATCAACGTCATGGCCCCGGTTCGGCTCACGCAGGAACTGTTGCCAACCTTTATCGGTCGCTCCGAAGTGCAGATCCTCAACGTCTGTAGCGCGCTGGGATTGGTTGGGCTGCCCAAAGTGTGCGCCTATGCCACCAGCAAGTTCGCCCTTGTCGGCTTCAGCGAATCGTTGCGTGCCGAATACAGTAAACAGGGAATCGGAGTGACGGCCCTTTGCCCAGGGCTGGTGAAGACCAACCTGTTCAGTTCCTCGATCAACGACACTGCCTCCCGGAAGAAGACGCCCCCCGACTGGGTCTGCACCACTCCCGAGCGGGTCGCGCGGGCCGCGGTCCGTGCGATTCGCAAGAACCATGGGGTGGTGGTTGTCGAGCCCATTGCGCGGGTGTTGAGTTGGGCCAAGCGGTTCGCCCCGTGGCTTATCGACTGGGGGCTGCACCTGGGAAAGCGGCGACATACGCACCGGCGTTTACGCTATGCGCAACGTTTGAAACAGCAGCAGGTCGAAGTCCAAGAGGCCGTCGACCGAGCCGTCGCCTAGCGGCCACGGCGCTGTAACGAGGCGACCCAAAGCTCGGCGAGTTCTTCCGGCGTGCGACGAAAGACGCCCTTGGTCGCCTCGTCGAAGGTTTGGCCCTCGCCGACCTGCCGGGCCCACTTGAGTACGTTTCCTGGCCGCTGCATCAGGGCATCGACAAAGCCAAAGCCGGCCACATCGGAGGTGGCGGGGGGGAGTTTCCCGGTCATGAAGGCATCGGGAGTGGTAAGGTTCGCGGCCACACTGGGGACATTCTCTGTCCACTTCAGCACCTGTTTGTCCTTCGGCCAGAGCCGTGCCGCCACGGCGCGACCGGTCGCGGAGGTGAGCCATGCCGGCAGCTTTCCTTCCCCTTCGCCACTGTACCATAGTTCGGCGGTCACTTGAGCCATCATCCGCCCGACACTTTCGTTGTCGTCGGGATGCGCCACCAGGGCCCCATAGGGATGAACGAGGTCGAACACAGCATGGCTCTGTTCATTCCCCCCGAGGTCGCGCCGCTCGACCATCGTGCCAAACTCGCCGTAGTCGATTCGGTTGCGGAAGACGAACAACGTCAGCCGCGACTTGTTGAGCGGCTCGTCCCGTTGGGAAAATTGCTTCAAGACGCGATCCGCCTCGCCCTCGGCCAAGCGACCAAGTTCCTCGAGCTGCTGCTCGGGAAAGTTGCCGACGAGCAGGAATCTTTGGGTGACCGCTTTCCCAGCCGGTTCATCGGGCAAGGCGAGGCGCCATTGGCGCTCGGCCTCCGCCAGGCGAATCGCATTGAGTTCGTCGCTGGTCGCGCGGCCTGCCCTGACGATGGCTGTCACGCGCGCGAGGGACTCGGTCGGGCTCGGCCCGTCGAAAGTGGCCCCTTCGGAAATCCACTTTTCCACTATCGCAATTTTGTCGGCGCTCCAGGCGGGCCGGTTGAGCGGCATCTGGCGACCTTCCGCGGCGGTTCCCTTGAGCTTTTCGATCAGCAGGCTTTCCGCCGGCTTGCCGGGAACTATCATGGCTCCACTGTTCCCCCCCTTCCAAAGTTGCTCGAAGGTGGCCAGATCGAGCATGGCCCCGGTATTCCCGTCGCGATGGCATTCGACGCAACTCGCGGAGAACAGGGGAGCGATGTCGAGCGAGAAACTCACCGTCTCGCCCCCCTTGGGGGTTGGGATGGCCACCTTGGGAGTTGGGGAGGCAGGCTGCGGCGCGGTGGGGGCCGCCGTTCCCGGGCGGAGGTCGCGGAGCGACTTGTCGGGGGCATCGCCGTCGAATTTGGCTCCCTGGTTGATCCACCGCAGCAGTTTTTGCGTATCCTCCGGGCTCACGGGATTGCCGTTCGGGGGCATGCTCCCGCTGGCGATGACATCGATCAATTGGCTTTCGGCGCCTGAACCAACTTCGATGACCTTGCCACTTCGGCTGCCACGCATCAGGGCGTTGTAGTTCGCCATGCTGAAACCACCCTGGGAGCGGTCGACATGGCAGCCGCCACACTTGGCCACCAGGATCGGGGCCACCACCGTGGTAAAGCTGATTTGATCCGCAGCGGGAGGCCCTCCCCGTGGGCCGAGATCGGGTGTGCCAGTGGCTTCGGTAATGGTAATTGAGGCCAACTCGGCGACCTTGACTCCCGCGGCCGACAATTGGCCGTGTGTCTCGTTCAATTGTTCGAGGGTCCGATCGAAGTTACGGCGAAGCTTCGGATCGAGTCCCTGAGAAAGCTGCTGGAGGGTCGTTTGCGCCTGGTCGAAGGCGGCCGCTGCCTCGTCTTTGCGGTTGCCGGCAAGCATCCGAGAGGCCGTGCGGAGGGAGGTCGAGGCGCGGTTGAGGTCGCGCCGCTGCTCGCTCAGGGTAGCAGCCGTCGCCACTTGGGCCAGCCCCCCCACGATTCCGATCACCGCGAGCATCCAAAGAATCCGGTGGATCGATGGAGAGGTGCGACTAAACATCGATTATTCCCTGTGGGCTCGCGGGTCGGGCAGTAAAGCATCCTTTGGGAGGACAGGCAGGAGGCAAGGGTTCTTCCCAAGTCTCCGCTGGTTTCCAGCGGCCAGACGCTCAACAAACGGCCTTAAGGTTCCTCCCATGGGCCATACCAGCGATTGTAGCGGCACTCTTGGGGAAGTTGCAAACTTCCGTGAGATTTCCCCACTAAACCGTATGATGCCGCCGCCGAGTTCCCTGCCGCGGGCGCCGCGAAGCGGCCCCCCCCGTCGCACGATAACCAAACTGGATGGCAAACCACTCGGCATACCGCTCGCGATCGGTGTAGGAGCTGTTCCGATCGTCGAGCAGGTGCCCAAGCTCGTGGATCAGGATGTTGTTGAGGTAAAAGTCGCGGATCGACTGCTCCGACCAGGTGAGAGTCCAACAATTGCCGGCCTGTTCCCACTTGCCGCCGTACATTCGGGCTTCGTGGTAGAACGTCGGCTGAGGGGCCGCATGGAAGTGCTCGACCAGCGACTCTTCCAGCGGGTAGAGATAGAGGGCGCTGCCCCACTGCATCCCATAGCAGGGGAAACTTTGCTTCTTGCGGGTCATCCGGCTGAGCTGGACGACCTCCAGGCTCTCGATGAACTCGGCGGGCAGCATGGCGAGCCGGCTGCGAATGTCGGCGGGAGTGATAACATGGCGATAGCCGGCTCCGGGCTGCTGCTGAAGGATGCGATAAGGTCGACCATCCTCGCGCGGCTCGTGCCAGTCCTCCGGAGGAGAGAAGGGCTCACGAGAACTTTGGCTTCCCACAATGGCACGACGCGACTTGGGACGCTCGCGCTGCGTGGCGCGCGACGAGATCGACGTGTTACGCCCCTTGGTGAGGCGAGGTTGGGTCTTGGCAAAGTGTGATCGACGAGTTGACATGACTACTCTAGGACTTCTCGAATGTAGTAACTCTTGTTGCGATAAGTTGCCTCTGTGCTTCCAGTTACGCAAAGCTGTCTGCCGAAACGAACGGCCAGAATCAACTGACCCGTTGGTCCTGGGTCGGAGGAGGGTGGGGGGCCGAGGCCCCCGACAATTCCATCCTAGGCTGGCCCCCAATCGTCGGGCAAACAGATTCCTCGACTATGCCACTCCCCGCAACTTTAAGCCTGAGGCCGGGAGGGCCTGGGAGGGAAAAATGGCTCACCATCCCCTCGATCGGGGGGACGCCTGGTGAAAGCCGCAACGCTGTACACTCGGGCTGGTTGCCACCTTTGCGACGCGGCGGCGGGGGTGCTGGAGTCCCATGGTGTGACCGTATCGCTCGTCGATATCGATCAGCATCCCGAACTTGCCGCGAAATACTCTTCCCAAGTGACGGTTGTCGAAATCAACCGCCGTGTGAGGTTTCGCGGCGTGCTCGCCCCGATCTTGCTGAGCAGAATTCTCATGGCGGAGTTTGGGGATTACAACAGTTAGTCAGGCATGAGGCCCTCGTCGTGCGCCGTGTCGGCTTGCGGCAAGGGCACTTGCACTGGACTCTTAGCAATCCCTTGAGCTTGCCACTTGGGGGGATTAGGGCTTGCCGCCGTCCGACTCAAGGGAGTTGGACCCCGATTACGGTGAGCACTCCGGTTGCTAACATAAAGTCGCGCCGCCAGGTTGGTCGTTCTGAAACCCGAGTCGAGTTTGCTGTTGGTCCCTTCCTCCACTGAGTGTCTGATTATCGGAGGCGGAGTCGTCGGGCTGTCGCTGGCCTTCGAATTGGCCGGGCGTGGGGTGAGAACAGCCCTTGTCGACCACCAAGCGGTTGGCCGGGAGGCATCGTGGGCCGGAGCGGGAATGCTGCCCCCCGGCTCCTGGTACTCGAACCACTCGGCCTTGGACGAGTTGGCCACTCTCAGCGGGGAGCTGAACCGCCGTTGGTCGCAGGAGTTGCTTGAGTCGACCGGCATCGACAACGAGTTCGAAGTGTGTGGAGGGGTCTACCTCGCCTCGAGCGATGAGGAGTTCGCCTCGCTTACGGCTGTCTTCCAGCGATGGAACCAACGAGGAATCGAGGTCGAGTCGATCGATGCGGCCCGCCTCGCCGAGCTGGAACCTGCCCTGGGCGACTTCGCCCATCGCTTGGCTAGGGTTCGCGGGGGGTATCACATTCCCGCGGAGGGGCAACTCCGCAATCCCAGGCACATCAGAGCGCTCGTTAGTGGTTGCTTGAGGCGGGGAGTCCAGATAACCGCCCCGTGCCAAGTGAAATCCCTTGGCATGCGTGGGCCATCGATCGTGAATGTCGCCACGGATCTGGGGACGATCGCTTGCGAGCACGTCTTGCTGGCCGCTGGGGCTTGGAGTGCGGAATTCGCTGATCTTTGGGGGTTCCGGTTGCCGGTCCGCCCGGTCCGTGGCCAGATGATCCTCTATCCCCCGCTGAGCCCCTCGCTGTTCAAGGGAAATGTCCATGTCGATGGCCTGTACGCCGTCCCCCGACGCGATGGACGCCTGCTGGTCGGAGCGACGGTGGAGGACGTGGGCTTCGACAAATCGACGACGGCTGAGTCGATCGGAGTGCTGAAGGACTGGGGGGCTAATCTCTGTACGCCCCTGGCCGACCTGCCGATTGAAGGCGCATGGGCCGGCCTCCGCCCTGCATCGCTTGATGGACTGCCCTATATCGGCCTCGCCCCGCGTTACAGTAACCTATGGGTGGCGGCAGGGCATTATCGGGCTGGGTTGCAATTTGCCGCAGCCACTGCTCTCCTCCTGGCCGACCACGTGACCGGGCTCCCCTCTCCACTCGACCTTCACCCGTTTCGCATCGATCGATGACGCTCTACTACGCCCAAGGCGCCCCGGACCTCGAACTTTCTGCCGAAGACTGCCGTCAGGCTTTGGTGGAGGTCCTGGAGCGGTTCTCCGACCGCGATCGAGTCCTCGTCGTCCCCCCCGACTACACACGGGTCGATAGCCAGGCGGGTCGGCTCACGTCGCTACTCTACGAGCTCCTCGGTTCACGTCTCACCGACGTCCTCCCGGCGCTCGGCACGCACGACATGATGAGCGACTCGCAGATCGAGCGAATGTTTGCGGGTGTTCCCAGGGAACTCTTTCGCGAACACCGCTGGCGGGAGGACACGGTCCTACTCGATCATGTCCCGGCCAGCTACGTCGCCGAGGTGACCGAAGGGATTTACGACAAACCATGGCCGGTCGAAGTCAACCGGATGATCGCCGAACGATCGCACGACCTCGTGATCTCGGTAGGGCAGGTGGTCCCTCACGAAGTGATCGGGATGGCCAACTACAACAAGAATCTCTTCGTGGGGACCGGCGGTCGGGAGGGAATCAACGAAAGCCACTTTATTGGAGCCGTCTACGGCATGGAGCGGATGATGGGGGTGGCCGATACCCCATTGCGACGGATCCTGAACTATGCTCAGGACAACTTCTGTCGCGGGTGGCCTTGGCTGTTCGTCCAGACCGTCGTCGCGGCCAACGAGGATGGTTCACTCGCGATCCGCGGGCTCTACATAGGGGACGACGTCGAGTGCTTCCTCAAGGCGAGTGAACTCTCGGTGCAGGTGAACTTCACCGTGCTCGAGACTCCACCCCAAAAGTTCGTGGTCTATCTCGACGAGCACAAGTTTCACAGCACCTGGCTTGGTAACAAAGCCATCTATCGCACTCGCATGGCGATCGCCGACGGCGGTGAGCTGGTCGTCCTTGCCCCGGGAGTGCGAGAGTTCGGTGAGGATCGCCAGATCGATCGCTTAATATATAAGTATGGGTACCGAACGACCCCGGAAATCCTCAAGGCCGTCGACGACAATGAGGACCTTCGCCAGAATCTCGGAGCGGCGGCCCATCTGATCCACGGCTCGCCCGAGAATCGTTTCCGCGTCACGTATTGCCCTGGGCACCTGTCGAAGGCTGAGATCGAGGGGGTCGGGTACGGGTACGGCGAACTCTCCACAATGCTCGACCGCTACGATCCGTCCCGGCTGCGACCGGGCGCCAACGTGGTCGACGGGGAGGAGGTCTACTTCATCCCCAAACCGGCCCTCGGCCTGTGGGCAAGCAAGGACCGAGTGCCGTCGGGCGTGTGAGATTTGACGTCCCCCTTGTTCGCTGACGCTATTGCAGAGGTCAATCGAAACGCATGAAGGGTCAGGCCGACAAACTGCCCCCCGAACCGCGCAATTTGATGCGGTTGTGGATCTGTGTCGTGATTGGCGTCGCCCTGTGGTTCATGCCCGCTCCGGCAGGGCTGATGCCCAACGCCTGGCACATTTTTGCGGTCTTCGCAGCCACGATCGTGAGCTTTCTGCTCCGCCCGCTCCCCATGGGCGTTTGCGTGCTCCTCGGTCTGGTCGTCCTGGCGACCACGGGGCAAATGTCGCCCCATTGGGACTCGCCCGATGGCACCCCCCTCCGACCTTCCACCACGCCATCCCCTGCCGTGACGTGGCAGGAAGTTGAACTTGCTCCCGAAATCCCCCTGAAGGACCGCATCAAGAATTCCTGGGAGGCAGCGCTCGTTGGCTATGCCGATTCGACGGTCTGGCTGGTCGTGGCCGCCTTCATGATTTCGACCGCCATGGTCCATAGTGGTCTCGGGCGCCGGGTCGGGTTGATGATGGTTTCCTGGCTCGGCCGGACCACGCTTGGGCTCGGCTATGCGATTGCCGGGGCGGAACTTCTGCTTGGTCCCTTCGTTCCGTCCAATACGGCTCGCGGTGGAGGGATCATAGCCCCCATCGTCAATTCCCTCTGCAATGCCCTCGGCTCCCATCCGCACGACAAACCACGCAGGGCAGGGGAGTATTTGATGCTCTGCGGAGCCCATCTCAATCTGGTGACGGCCGCTATGTTCCTCACCGGCATGGCCGCCAACACGCTGGTGCAGGAGGCCGGCAAGACGGTTTGGAACATCGACTTCAACTGGGAAAAGTGGATCCTCGGAAGCTGCGTTCCGGGGCTGGTGAGTCTCGCCACCCTGCCGCTGCTCCTCTATTGGATCGCCCGCCCCGAATTGACCGAGGCAAGTGAAGCCAGGCAAGCGGCCAAGGAGGAGTTGAGAAACTTCGGCCCCTGGACCAACCAGCAGAAGGGAATGGCGATCGTCCTGTTCTGCACACTCCTGCTTTGGGCGACCACTTCGCTTCAGGACCTCTTCCTGGGGGCTTCCCTGCCGGCGCCACTGGTCGCCATGCTAGGGGTTGTCGCCTTGATTCTCCTAGGGATTCTTCCCTACCAGCGGATGCTCCGCGACGCGGCGACGTGGGATACCCTGCTTTGGCTGGGAGGCCTGATCAGCATGGCCCAAGCCCTCCGGGTGAGTGGGTTTATCGAATGGCTCTCACTACAAGTCCAAGCCATGATGGGCGACACCGGCGGTGTCACGGCGATGGTCCTGCTCGCGGTGATCTACTTCTTCTCGATGTATGCCTTCTCGATGCTCACGGGCCACATCATGGCTTTCGTCCCTGTGTTCTTCGGCGTCGCCCATGCCGCGGGGGCCCCTCCTTGGGCGACCATCGCCCTGTTTGCCTACTTTTCTAATCTGTGCGGGGCGACCACCCACTACTCGACGGGACCGGTCGTCATTTACTTTGGGTTTGGCTATGTCCCGATCGCGCGGTGGATGTGGATTGGGCTCATCGTTTCGCTGTTTCATCTGCTGGTTTGGCTGGGCATCGGACTTCCCTGGTGGTACCTGCTTGGCTGGTTGGATACGCCCGTAGAGGCACTACCGGCATAACCGCGCCGACTGCTCCCCTCGCACAGCGGCGACGAGTGGCAACTGCACCACCTCTCCCCGCTCGGGATACTATGGTTGAGTTGGCCGGGCGAAGGTCCTCCCTTTCTTTTCGGCTACTCTTCTTTTTTGCCTTTCCAGGGGCGCTATATCCAATGAACAGTCGCATGCGGCGGCGCGTCTATATCGACCACGAAGTTCAGGGGGCTCTCGTCCGCCACATGGTGCAGTCGTGGCTATTGAGCTTCGCCGCCATCGGCACCTTGACTCTGCTTGGTTGGACGTTCGTCCATCCGAGACTCCACGCCTTCGTCGGCGCATCCCCCTTCATGACGCAGTCCCTTTCTCTGGCCATGGTCGGGCTCGCCTCGGCGCTGCTGGTGTTGCCGATTGTCGTCTGGCGGCTTATCATCCTCTCTCACCGTTTTGTCGGGCCGATCACACGACTTCGGCAGGTCATGGGGAAGGTTGCCGACGGAGGTGAGCTTAGGCCCATCAAGTTCCGTCGTGACGATTATTGGACCGACATCGCCGACAACTACAACGCCATGCTCGATCGTTTCAAGGAACGGGTGGAAGCAGAACCAACGGCACAATCCGTCACCGAGCCACCACGCCTGCCGACGTCGATCCCTTTAGGGCTGCCGGCAACGACGTTGGTTCAAGCATGGCCGACAGGGCATGGTGTGGAGATCACCGCGTAGGGGGTCGCGCAACTCGCCAGAAAAATCGATGGGCGGAGCTTGAATTGGCAGGATTTCCCGCTTGCTCCATGCTAGAATCTGTTTCGGCAAACCGGGGCCACCTGAGAGCCCCGCATTGAACTCACGACGGCTTTCAAGGCAGGGTAGATCAACATGAGTGTTCGCAAAATCCTCTTTCGGCTTATTCTCACTCTAGGCCCATGCTGGGCCTGCTCGCAGGTCCTAGCCGATGTGAGGTTGCCTGCCCTGTTCACCCCGCACATGGTGTTGCAGCGCGACATGCCGGTCCCGGTCTGGGGATGGGCCGATCCACGAGAAGAGGTCTCGGTCCAATTTGGCGACCAACAGAAGACGGCCACCGCCGATGCCGAGGGGAACTGGAAAGTTGTCCTCGATCCGCTCACGGTCGGCCCACCGCAGTCGTTAGTCGTCAAGGGGAAAAACGTTGTCGAGGTCCCCGACGTGCTTGTCGGTGAAGTCTGGATCTGCTCGGGCCAGTCCAATATGGAATGGCCGGTAGTGCTCACGATGGGAAGCGATCTCGAACTGGCGAGCGCGAAAACCGACACAATCCGATTGCTCACGGTTCATGGCCCCGGAGTCCAGCAACCACTGAGCGACTTCGACGGCGCTTGGGAATTAGCGACACCCGAAACGGTACGCGATTTCAGCGCCGTTGGCTACTATTTCGCCCGCCGCTTGCAAAGCGTGACGGGAGTGCCGATTGGCTTGATCGACAACTCGTGGGGCGGGTCGGCGTGCGAGGCCTGGATTCCCACCGAAAAGCTCGCCAATAACGAACTCTACGCCCCCATCCTCCAACGTTGGGCCGACGTCGAAGCCAAGGCCGACGAAGCGGCGCTCCGGGCCGAGTACGCCAGCACGTACGACACTTGGAAGGTGCTGATGAAGCAAGCCGTCGCCAACGGCACGCCGATTCCGGGCGAACCACGCCCGCAACATCCCCTGCTTGGACAAAACCGGCCCGCCAACATGTACAACGGCCGGGTGGCACCGCTCGCCCCCTTCGCTATTCGTGGTGCGATTTGGTATCAGGGGGAGTCGAACGCCGGGCGGGCCTATCAGTATCGCGAGATGTTCCCGCTGATGATCTCCTCCTGGCGGGAGCTGTGGGGACAAGGGGACTTCCCCTTCTATTGGGTGCAACTCGCCGATTTCATGGCGGAGCAACCCGAGCCGAAGGAAAGCTCGTGGGCCGAATTGCGGGAGGCCCAATCGATGACACTCGATCGGCTCGCGAATGTTGGCGAAGCGGTCATCATCGACGTGGGAGATGGCAAGGACATCCACCCCATCGACAAGCAAACGGTAGCCGACCGCCTCGCCCGTTGGGCTTTGGCTCAGCAGTATAAGGTCCCCGTTGCCCACGCAAGCCCAAGGCTGGCCAAATTCGAAGCCACGGAGGGAAAGGGAGTCGTCACGCTGACGCATTGCGAGGCGGGTTTAATGAACCTCGATGTCGGCGAAGTCCGCGGATTCGCATTGGCGGGAGAGGACCAGCAGTGGCACGCCGCGACGGCCAAGATCATCGGTCGCGATCAGGTTGAGATCGTCTCGCCCGCTGTCCCCAACCCCGTTGCCGTGCGTTACGCCTGGGGAGACAACCCCCAGGTGAACCTCTACACACGTCACGGGCTTCCGGTCACCCCATTTCGCTCCGACGACTGGCCCGGGACGACAATCGGCAATCGATAGTCGGAACGGCTTTGCCGTTTGGCAAGCCCACCCGCATATTCGCTACAACCGGACCCGAGGTGTCCGCGCAATCGGAGTGCGCAGCGCCGTATCTACCCGCTTGCTTGCGGGTTGCGGGCCATTCTCGCCAAGCGTGTCCTATTCTTTGATGGGCCTGGTCGGTCCAGTGGCCGCATGCGGGGCGCCGTTCTACGCCCGGACGCTTGTGCGGCGACTCGCGACTTGATGGCTCTGTTCCTTCGAATTGGATAACGCGCTACTCCCATGACCACGTCACTCGCCGCCAACCCCCACAGTTTGCTCGATTCGCTCTTGAGCGAAGACGCCTACTATCCTGTTGAGCCTCGATCGCTCAACGAGGTTGGAGTGAGTGCTGTCCTGATCGAATCGCTCGCGTGCAAATACTTGTTGCAGGTGGGGACGGCCTCTGGCCGAGAAGTCGCCCGCAAGCTTTGTCTTCCCTTCCCGCTATTGGAAGAGATGCTCACCCAATTGCGGGTTCGGCAACTGGTCGTTCACACTGGCCAGGGCCAACTGAACGACTACGTCTATCGGCTCACCGAACTTGGAACCGAGCGTGCCCGGGCGGCCGCCGCCGCGTGTGCGTATGTCGGACCGGTCCCGGTTCCCCTGGTCGATTACATTCTGTCGGTCGAGGCCCAATCGATCCGTTCCGAAGCCGTGCGCCGCGAAGACTTGATCGGCGCGTTCCGTGGCATCTCGGCCGAACCGGCGATGCTCGATATCCTGGGCCCGGCGATCAACAGCGGGGCAGGGCTGTTCCTCTACGGTCCGCCAGGCAACGGAAAGACGACATTGGCCAAGCGCATCACGCGTTGTTTTGGCCAGCACATTTGGATTCCCCACGCCGTCATCGAAGATGGGCAAATCATCAAACTGTACGATGCCGCGTTCCACGAGACCATCGCCGAAGAGGAAGGGGCGTTGATCCGCGCGTTGACGCCCGATGCGCGCTGGCTCAAAATCCGCCGCCCGACGGTCGTCGTCGGAGGGGAACTCACGCTCGATAGTCTTGAAATCCGGCATGACAGCGTTGCCAACGTGAGTGAGGCTTCGCTGCAACTCAAAAGCAACTGCGGCTGCCTGCTGATCGACGACTTTGGTCGCCAACGGGTCGAGCCGACCGCGCTGCTCAATCGCTGGATCGTCCCGCTCGAGAATCGATTCGACTTTCTCACGCTGGCCACCGGCCGCAAGATTCAGGTCCCCTTCGATCAATTGATCATTTTCTCGACCAACCTCGAGCCGGAAGACCTGGCCGACGAAGCTTTTCTCCGCCGGATACCGTACAAGGTCGAAGTGGGGAATCCGTCGGTGCAGGAGTTTCGCAACTTGTTCCAACAAGCCTGCCAGGGGGTAGGGTGTACCTACCGGCCGGAAGCGGTCGACTATCTGGTGCAAAAGCATTATCGACCCGTGAATCGTCACTTGCGTCGCTGCCATGCGCGCGACCTACTCGCCCAAATCAAGAACTACTGCGTTTATCTCGGAGCCAACGTCGAACTCCGCCCCGACTATCTCGACCGTGCCGTCAATGGGTATTTCACGGCAACGGCTGGATCCTCGCAAAGCTCGCCGAAACCGTGACCCCTTCCCCTTCACGCCCTGAATTGCAGTTGCCGGGTTATACCCTCCTCCACCGGATTGGTTCGGGTGGCTATGGAGAGGTATGGCGTGCCAGTGCGCCGGGAGGGATGGTCAAAGCGGTCAAAATCGTCTTCGGGCGATCCGATCAATCTCACGCGACCAGCGAACTAAAGGCGCTGGAGAAGATCAAGTCGGTTCGTCATCCCTTCCTCCTCTCGCTCGAACGATTCGAAGTCGTGGAAGGTCGGTTGGTCGTCGTGATGGAACTTGCCGATGGCAGCTTGCGCGACCGTTACCGCGATTGCCGAAATGCAGGACAGGTGGGCATTGGGCGGGACGAATTGCTGCGATATCTTCGCGACGCGGCCGATGCACTCGACTATCTTGCGCAAAAACACGACCTGCAACATCTCGACATCAAGCCGGAGAACCTCCTGTTGGTGGGAGGCCATGTCAAAATTGCCGATTTCGGGTTGGTGAAGGACCTCCATTCGCCGCAGGCATCGATTATCGGTGGCATGACTCCGACCTACGCCGCTCCGGAGCTGTTCCAGTGCCGGCCAACTCCTCACAGCGATCAGTACAGCCTCGCGATTATCTTTCAGGAATTGCTCACGGGGACGATGCCCTTCGAGGGGACCTCGGCCGCCGAACTCACGCTCAAGCATATCAACGAACTCCCCTCGTTCGACGCGCTCAGCGAGAGCGACCGATACATCATCTCGCAGGCGCTGGCCAAGGACCCTGAACACCGCTTCGGTAGTTGCAGCGAAATGGTCGAAGCGCTGATGCGCGCGAATTCGACGGAAGGGGCACCGACTCAGTTTGCAACGTTACCTGACGCAGTCGTTGGAAGTGATGCGACCCATCGCAAGCCTGGTTCCCCTTCCCTGGGAGGTCTGGCTCCGACGGCCACATTGCTGTTTGACGAGAAAGACTCGACTTGGGCCCGCGAAACGGCTCCCGTCCTGATCGATCTCCCCGAAATCGAGCCGCTTCGGATTGTGCCTCAGCCGCCGACCCCCGCCGGCACCTGGGAAGCCCCCGCGACTTTCGTGATCGGCGTCGGGGGGGCGGGCCGGTTGGCTCTGAAGGCGCTCCGCGCATCGATTTCCGAGTCCTCGCTTGAGACACTCAAGACGCTACTGATCGATACCAATCCGCAGTCGATCAACCAGGCCATGGACGACTCGGAAGGAGAATCCGCCCTATCGGCCGATGAAGTCGTCTGCTGTCCACTCCGTAAGCCGCAGGATTATCGCGACAAAACCGACCGTCTCTTGAAATGGATGTCGCGACGATGGCTCTACAACATCCCCCGCTCGTTTCGCACCGAAGGAATCCGTCCCCTTGGCAGGCTGGCCTTTGTCGATCACGCACGCCAAGTGATGCAACGCATCCGCATGCACGTCGAGTCGCTGGTGAATCCGGCGGCGTCTTCCCAGCCCCTCACTCGGCTGCGGATTTATTTCGTCGGCTCGATCTCCGGTGGCAGTGCGAGTGGCATGCTGCACGATCTGTCCTACGCCACGCGGGCGATGCTCAAGCACCTGGGCATTTCTTCCGTCGAATTGATCGCCGTGACGGCCCATTCGCCGAGCCGAATGAGCGAAATGATGGAGCTCTCGCGGGTCAACTCCTTTGCATGGCTTACCGAACTGGTTCACTGGTCCCATCCCGATCAGTGCTATCCGGGAGACGAAACGGCGGGAATCCCACCGAGCGAAGAACCCACTCCCCCCTTTGATCACGTCTACGTGCTCGACCTCGGAGACCGGGTCGATGATCGCCAGTTCGCTCAGGCAGCGCAGGACATTGCCGACTATATTCTGCTCGACGCCACGACCCCCGCGGGGCATTGGATCGAGGAGAGTCGCCACCGGCAGGCAACCAGTGAATCAAAGGCCAACAACTTCCAATTGCGAACATTTGCCGTCCAGAGGTCACCCAAGGTCGACCAGGAAATGGCCGACACCTGCGCCAAGCAGCTACTGGCGTTGTGGGCTTCGCCAGAGCAGGGCGCTCGGTCGTCGAGAAACGCAGGCGAGGGGACAATCGCTCCGGACTCTCCGACCACTTTCGCCCAGTTCGCGTCGCTTGCCCACGGTATCGTCGAAGCCGAGCTGGGGGGGAATGCCGTCGGTTATCTTGGCCAGCGGATGAAGGGGGCCGGTTTCACTCCAGCAACGCTGACCCTGGAAGACGCCCAGAAATTAATCGAACAAATTGCCCCTGCCGCGGAGGGCCCTACTGCCGGATTGCTCGATGGCAAGCCTCTCCAAGATCTGGCGGTCAAGCTGGAGGCCGATTTGGCGGCGCGAACCTCACGATGGCTTACCCATTTGGTGAGGAGGCCCAGCGGACATCCCTTGCAGGTGTTGTGCCACGCGGACGAAGTTTCCCAGCAGCTTGCCGCCGCCGGGGATCAATTGCAGGCCCAGGTCGAGTCGACATGGCAAGTGATCCAGAATGGCGGCGATGCCTCCCCGTCCGGAATATCGACCGATGAAGCTGTCCTGGCACTCTGGCGCCAACGTCTCCAATGGGTGTTCAGCCGCATGGCTTTGAACCTTTGCGAAGCTCAGTCGAAGTGTGTCGAAATCATCTCGCAAGACGTTGATTCGCTCCTCCAATGCTGCCAGCAATTCACATCGAGCCCAAGTGCAGTGGCCCCACCCTTGTTGAGGGCGACCGACGAACGTGTGAGGGCCATCCTTGCCGATCAGGGTGGCTACCATGGGCTGTGGTCCGTTACGGGCAACAGTTTGCTCCTGAAACGGCGCATTGAGGCGATGCTCCCCCCCATTATCCGCAGCGTGGCCCTCGCGGCGGGTGACGCGACGAATGCCCCCGGATCCAGCGATCCCTGGCAGTTACGCTCCCTCGGTCCCAACCTTCGATTTCAAGGAGGGGAGTGTAGCCAACTCCTGGTGGGACCCGACCCGAAACCGGTGTTCCAAGGTTTCGCTGGCATGAATTATGTCCAAGCCGCCAGCCTCACCCGTGCCTACTCAGTCTTCGAAGCGCGAGGGCTCTCGCCACTGCATGTCGCGGCGACATGCGTTTCGGGACGGCGCGACTATGCCGATCTGGCCGGACGAATCCATGCACGGCGCGATGTCGACTGGCGACCCTTGCTGTCCGGCGGATTCGATGGCAACGCCGAGGCCACCATCCCCGTGATTCCCCAATTAATCCAAGATACGCAGGCCATCCACGTCGATGCGATCGCTAGCGCGGCGGCGATGAGTGACAGCCAACCCTACTGATCGATGGTACCATGACCTTTAACCCACCTAACCCGCCTCAGTGGTTGCTGAGCGGCCAGATGGCCGACGACCAGCCCGTGTGCCAGTACGCCATCGACCGATCTCCCTACACCGTGGGGCGTCGTTCCGACATGGCATTGGTCCTCCCCAGCCCCACCGTCTCGGGCGCCCACGCGGAGCTGGTGGGCCAAGGGATGAAGCTGTTCGTTCGCGACCGTGGCAGCACCAATGGCACCTTTGTCAACGGGGCTCGAGTCACCGGCAGTTGTGCCCTCAACCATGGCGATTTGTTGCAGTTCGCCAATATCGTCTTTAGAGTAATGCACTGCTCGGTCACAAAATACAGCGCCACCGTGGCGAACGATTCCGCCGACCATGCCCTGGCCCTGATCCAGTTTGACAAACTGATGGCCGAACGGGCCGTCGTTCCTCATTTTCAGCCGCTTGTCACCATGGCGGACCGGCAAGTCATGGGCTACGAAGTCTTGGGGCGGAGCCGCTTGTTCGGGCTGACCGACCCGCATTCCATGTTCGCGGCGGCGGCAATCCTGAATCTCGAAGGGGAATTGAGCCGCATTTTTCGCGTTGAGGGAGTCCGCGAAGGAATCGCATTCCCCCAAGATTGTGCCCTGTTTCTCAACACCCATCCGACCGAAGTCAACGATCTGGCCCTGCTCGAACTCTCGCTTCGCGAACTGCGTCAACTCGAACCGACCAGGCGAATCGTGCTCGAAATCCACGAGGCGACCGCCACACGTTCGTCACAAATGAAGGAACTCCGCCGGGCGCTTGTCGATCTCGAGATCGGTCTGGCCTACGACGATTTCGGAGCAGGCCAGGCGCGGCTGGTCGAATTGGCCGACGTTCCCCCCGACTATCTCAAGTTCGATATGAACCTGCTGCAGGGCATCGCCGACGCCTCCTCCGATCGGCAAAAAATGGTCGAGCGGTTGGTCGAAATGACGTGTGACCTCGGCACGCATCCACTGGCCGAAGGGATTGAAACCGAGGCCGACCACTGCTTTTGCGAGGCCATCGGATTCGAGTTCGGCCAAGGCTTTCTCTACGGTCGCCCTGCCGCCAGCCTGTCGCAGCAGGAGACACCGGCGACGGCCCTGTAGCGTCCTAACCGAAGATGCCGCGCTTGAGGAACGCCTTGCGCGCACTCTCCTCGTCCGTTTCGATGTCGAACAGCTTGTCGAGTTTCGTCATCTTGAAAACAGGGCGGATTTCAGGCGAGATGCCGCTCAACTTGAGCTTGACCTTGAAGTCCTTGCACCTCTTGTGGATCAAGACAAGCTTGCCAAGCATCGACGACGACATGAATTGAACCGGTTTGAAGTCGAGGACGATCTTCTCCTCGCTCGATTTATCGATCTTCTCGAGGACTTCCCTCGTGATGGTGTCGAGTTGTCCCTCATCCAATATCCGCGGGTTCAGGAACTGGATGGTGAGAATTCCATCCTGGGCGTAGGAATTGATTGACATGGTTGCCCGCCGTGGGTGCTGACAAGGGAAAGTGAAACCATCTGGAGCGACAATCGCTGCTGCGGTTTATATCATGTTTCGGCCTTACTGACTACCGGTTTTGTGGTCTATCTGGATGGCAGGCTGTTTTGTGGGATCGTCGTGCTCGCTTTGCCCTCCAATTGGCCGGCAAGGGCCCGAAACTGGGGAGCACCGATCAGGTGAGGATGTCGCGGACGACATGCGCCTCTTCGACGCCAGTGAGCTTCTGGTCGAGCCCCAAGTGTTTGTAGACCAGGCGATTGTGGTCGATGCCCATCTGCTGCAGGATGGTCGCATTGAGGTCGCGAATGTGGACCGGGTTTTTGACAACATTCACACTGTAGTCGTCGGTTTCGCCGTACACGATCCCCGGCTTGATCCCCGCGCCGGCCATCCAGATGGTAAAGCACTTGGGGTGATGGTCACGACCATAACCGGTGCTGTTGAGGTCCCCTTGGCTGTACATGGTGCGGCCGAACTCCCCTCCCCACACAACGAGCGTGTCCTCCAGCAATCCGCGTTGCTTGAGATCCCTGACAAGGGCGGCGCTCGCCTGATCGACGTCACGGCACTGATTCGGGATGTCCGTGACCAGATTGAAATGCTGGTCCCAGCCGCGATGGAAAATCTGGACGCAGCGGACCCCCCGTTCGACCATCCGCCGGGCCAGCAGGCAACTGGCGGCGAATGTGCCAGGCTTGTCGACATCAGGCCCGTACAAATCCTTGATATGTTGGGGCTCCTGCGTCACATCGACAAGGTCCGGCACCGACTGCTGCATGCGAAATGCCATTTCGTACTGAGCGATTCGGGCATTCGTCTCGGGGTCGCCAAACTCTTCAAACGAACCTTGATTCAGTTGGCTCACGACGTCGAGCATACGGCGGCGGGTCGAGCGGTCGACGCCGGGGGGATCGGAGAGGTAGAGCACTGGGTCACCAGTGCGGCGGAAGAGCACGCCCGAGTACTTCGACGCGAGATACCCAGACCCCCACAGGCGGTTGTAGAGAGCTTGCGCCTCTTTTCTTCCTGTCCAACTGGGGGTCATCACAATGAAGGCGGGAAGATTGGCGTTTTCGCTTCCAAGACCATAGCTAAGCCACGATCCTAAACTCGCGGCGCCGGGAATCTGATTTCCCGTTTGAATGTAGGTAATCGCCGGATCGTGATTGATGGCCTCCGTCCAGACGCTTTTGACGATCGCAACCTCGTCGACAATCGTCTTGGTGTGGGGCAGCAGCGAACTGACCCATGCCCCGCTATTGCCACACTGCTCGAATTCATAGGGAGAGGGGGCAATGGGAAACGACGCCTGTCCCGAGGTCATCGTGGTCACGCGGTTTTGCAGGACCAGTTCTCCATTGGCGTCACGTTCCTTGCGGAGGTCGACGCCCCGCTTCTCCCTCATCTTCGGCTTGTAATCGAACGTATCGATTTGCGACGGCGCGCCAGCCATGAACAAGTAGATGATCCGCTTGGCCTTCGGGGCAAAATGAGGCTCGCCTAAGGCGCCAATCGCACCTCCGGTCGAGGGAGCCGAAAATGCCCTGCCGGCGAGCATCGTAGCGGCGGCACCGCCGACGCTCAGGGCGGAACGTTGCAGGAAATAGCGACGGTTCTCGAGTCGCAGCCAATCGTCGACTGGTTTGGCGAAAGGGGACTGTCCCATGGCGGATTCCTGACTGTTCAGTTTTTGACGACGACTTCGTCGAGGTTGAGTATGGCGTTGGCCACCATGCTCCAGGCGGCGAGTTCGACCTGGTCGACATGCGCCTCAATGGGCCTGGCGGCCTGTGAAACCAACTGCTCGGCGGCCTCTGGTCGACCGGCATAGTGGGAGTGAAAGTCGTGATAGGCTCGAACCAACGCCTGCTGCTCCTGCGCTGTTGGATTCCGCATGGTGGACTGCTTGAAGAGTTGACTCGCACGCTCCTCAAGCGACAACTCATGCTCCGCGAGGGACGTCGCGGCGAGTTGAATGGCCGATTGAAAGTATTGCGTCTCGTTCATCATCAAGAGCGCGGCAAGGGGCGTATTCGTCCGTTCGCGGCGGATGCTCGCTTCCTCGCGGGACGGAGCATCGCAGATCGAGAGGTAGGGAGGGGGGGAAGTGCGCTTCCAAAAGATGTAGACACTCCGGCGGAAAACCTTGTCCCCCGTGTCGGGGACAAAATTCTTCGTGTTCGATCCCGAATAAGCGACAGCTTCCCACAATCCATCCGGTTGAGGGGGCTTCACGCTCGGTCCCCCGATCTGGTTGACCAACAAACCGCTCAATGCTAGCGCCTGATCGCGCAGCATTTCGGCATCCATGCGGAATCGAGGGCCATGCGCAAGCCATCGATTCTCCGGATCGCGACGATACGTTTCGAGGCCCACTTTGGCCGACTGCCGGTAAGTGGCACTCGTGACGATCATCCGGTGAAGCCCTTTCACGTCCCAACCACTTTGCATGAACTCCATCGCCAGCCAGTCGAGTAGTTCAGGATGACTTGGGGCTTCCCCTTGCAGTCCGAAATTGTCCGGTGTCTTGACGAGGCCGGTGCCGAAGTACTGTTGCCAATAGCGGTTGACTGTCACTCGCGAAAACAGCGGATGACTCGGATCGGTAAGCCACTGGGCCAGCCCAAGACGATCGCGGCCGAGCGTGTCGGCCATCGGGGGGAGCACGCCCGGGGTGGTCCGTTCCACCTTTTCGCCGGGAGCATCGTACTGCCCCCCTTTGAGCACATAGGCAGGCTTGACCCGCTTCCGTTCTCGGAAGACCAAGGTTGTGGGAGCCTGCTCTCGGATGGTGTCGATCTCGCGCTGCAATGTTCGCTGCTGCTCGACCAGTTCCGGGAGTTGCTTGTCCCAACTCGCCACAAAGTGGTCGAGCAGGAGCTGAAGCTGCTCGGCTGTGCGTTGATTGGCTTCGAG
Source organism: uncultured Planctomycetaceae bacterium (assembly GCA_964650265.1). Lineage (GTDB taxonomy): Bacteria > Planctomycetota > Planctomycetia > Pirellulales > Lacipirellulaceae > CAZYQQ01. The sequence goes on along the minus strand of CAZYQQ010000074.1, from coordinate 4,187 downwards.
CGACAGGATTTGGGCAACTTGAGGCGCGCGCCACTGAGCAGCGACATCATGAGGCGACAGCTCGCGGCTGAAGATCTTCACATCGTCGATTTGCCCGTTCGAGAAGGGGGCTCCTTCGCTACGTCGTCCCAGCCGGACGGGAACGTTCGTCGAAATCGTAGCATTCCCCTTGGAGTCGATCGAATCGACCTGAACGTCGACATCCTGCGGCTTGCCGTTGACGTAGAGCCGAACTCCACTCGCCCGGGCACTGCCGTCATAGGTGACAAACACATGGTGCCATTGGTCGGGTTCAAGGACATCCTGCCTGGTGACCACCTTGATCGCATACTGGGGCCAGGAGCCGATCAGGTGGGCGGCGACTCGCCGCTGCTCGATCCACAGGTCGTATCCGCGATGATTCCGCTTTTCATCCATCCGGGCGATCGCCGCTCCGGTGACATTCCCAGGCGTGCGAATCCACCCACCGTAGCTGAAGGATTCACGGGCCTTGAAGTTGCCAACCTTCGGGTCGAGTTCGATGTACTGGTTGTTGGCAAACCCGAAACCTCCTCCGACTCGGCCTGCTCCCCAGCCATTTTCCCCTTTGACCGAGCCGACTCGCTGCTTCGATGCCATGTCGATCGGCCCATCCCCCTCGTTGTCGAGCGGAAGGTAGACCACCAGACTCTCTTCGTCCTCGGGGGCTGGCAGGTTGGCAAGCTCGGCTCCCCCGGCATTCAATTCGAGCAACCAGCGGTCGAACTCTGGCTTCGCCCGCACCATGCGATCGCGGGCATCCCGCTCGATTGTGGCGATTTTTGCTTCGCACTCGGCAATCCGCGCGAGCGATTCCTTGGAAGGGACAGAAATGCTCGGCGCGTGATCCTTCACGTTGCCGTCCATCTCGTTGCCATCGATGTTGTTGAAGAAGGCGAATAGTTCAAAGTATTCGCGTTGCGAAATCGGATCGTACTTATGGTCGTGGCATTGGGCACAACCGACGGTGAGCCCGAGGAACACCGTGCCGAACGTGTTCGTCCGATCGACCACGTTCCGCACATAGACCTCTTCGGGAATCGAGCCCCCTTCGTTGGTCGAAATGTTGCAACGATTGTAGCCTGATGCGACGAGTTGATCGAGCTGAACGTCTTGGAGCAGGTCGCCGGCAAGTTGCTCGGTGACGAAACGATCGTACGGCAAATTGTCATTCATCGCCGAAATCACCCAATCGCGATACGGCCACATCTCGCGGTAGTTGTCGAGATGGAGACCGTGGGTGTCGCCGTATCGGACCGCGTCGAGCCAGTAACGGGCCTTGTGCTCCCCGTAACGGGGTGACTCCATCAGGCGATCGACAACTCGCTCGTAGGCGTCGGGAGACTCGTCGGCCAGAAAACTCGCCACCTCGTCCACCGTCGGGGGAAGTCCCGTCAGGTCGAACGTGACACGACGCAGGAGGGTGACTTTGTCGGCCTCGGGAGCGGGCGCGAATCCTCGCTCGCGCATCGCCGAGAGGACATATTGGTCGATTTCGTTGCGGCACCACTCATCGGAAGCTGGGGGGGGGACTGCCTGAATCGGCGCGAACGCCCAGTGGTCGGCGTAGGGGGCCCCTTCCCGAATCCACTGGCGAAGAATTTCGATTTGCTCCTGCGTGAGCGTCTTGGCACTCTTGGCCGGCGGCATGCGAAGATCGGGATCCTCGTGGGTGATCCGCGCTAGGAGTTCACTTGCAGTCGGGTCGCCAGCTCCCAGGACGTGAGCGGCGGCGGTTGCCACATCGAGCCGCAAATCCCCCGCGCGGGTCGCTTCGTCATTGCCGTGGCATTGAAAGCAATTGTCCGAGAGAATCGGTCGCACGTCGCGGTTGAATTCGACCGCCGATGCGGAACTTCCAAACAAACAGAGAACCGTCAAGGCCCCAGCTCGCATGGCGAATCCGGTGGGAGTACGAAAGAGCCGAATCCATGTCGCTTGCAACTCACACCTCGACGAAACAAAGGTTGAGACAGATGCCGGGCAACGACACCAAGTAGGCGGGAGCGACCACGCGGGCGCCAATGTTATTTATGACCGCATTTGATCCCAAAATCAAGCCATTTGGGATCCGCGATGCGGACCAGTGCAGGCCTCCTGCTTGCCCTCCGCTCACCTAGCTAACTGCACCGAGTAGGACAATTTCCCGCGAAAACGGGGAATTCACATGGACTCGCGGTTCACGCGATCACCTCGGCACGCTCATAAGTGCGCCGCGAAAGCCCTTGTTTGGCGTTCTCGACGGCGATGTCGTAGAGTCTTTGGCCGCACTGGGTGGGATATTGGCCTGTGATGCAGGCCTGGCAAAGATCGTCTTGAGGACGCCCGACGGCACGCGCAATTGACTCGACAGGGAGATAACGGAGCGAATCGGCCCCAAGCTCCTTCGCCATCGCGGCAAACGTCGCCTCGGTGGCCTCCCCCTCCGGCATAAAGCGGGGGGCAAACAACTCGCCGATGGTCGACATGTCGATGCCATAGAAGCAGGGCGAAATGATCGGCGGGCAGGCGACCCGCACGTGAATTTCCTTCGCGCGACCGATTTCTCTGATCTTGGAGATAAGGACCCGCATCGTTGTCGAACGGACAATGGAATCTTCGACCAGCAAGACCCGCTTCCCCTCGAGGACCTCGCGTAGCGGCGTGTACTTGGCGGCGGCCTTATCCTGACGGCCAGCGCCCCCCTCGATAAAAGTGCGACCGGTGTAGCGATTGCGGATCAAGCCCTCGACACTGGGAACGTTGAGCCGATAGGCCATCGCATCGGCGGCACACTTGCTGGTGTCGGGGACCGGCACGACAATCGTGTCGCTATCGATGGTCACGTCCTCCAGCCGCGCGAGCTCTTCGCCGAGCGTCTTCCGCGCGATATAGACACTTCGCCCATCCATGTTGCTGGCGACATTGGCGAAGTAGATCCATTCAAAAAAACAGTGGGCGCGGCGCGGGCTCTCGGCGTAACGCTCAACCCGCACCTGATTTTCGACGATGGTCACCGCCTCGCCCGGTTCGAGCGAACAAATGTTATCGGACGAGAAACCGAGATTGAGCAGGGCCACGCTCTCGCTCGCCGCCGCGAACAATGGCCCTTCCAGGGCGTACGACAGCGGCTTGAGTCCTAGCGGGTCTCGCGCGACGAGCATCTCCCCCAAGGCATTGATCATCGCGAGACTATAGGCACCGTCGAACCGCTGCGACACATTGTGCATGATCTCGATCAAGGTCGGTGTCCGATCTCCGGACATCTCCCGACTGATCTCATGCATCATGATTTCGGTATCGGTCGAGCGAGCCAGGTGGTGATCGTCGTCGGCCAGCAGGCGGTCGCGCAGGTCGGCGTAATTGGCAAGCTGGCCATTGAAGCAAAAGCTGAACCATTTTCGCTTCTGCAGATGGTGCCGCTCAAACGGCTGAGCATAGCTTCGATCTTCCTCGCCACACGTGGCGTAGCGCACGTGGCCGATCGCGGCCCGCCCCTCGAACTGCTTCATCAGGTTTTCCGTTTTACCCCGATGACTTAAGCGAAACACCTCGGCAACGGATCCCAATTCGCGGTGCGTCGCCAGGAGTTGCGAGCGGTGCTGCGAGAATGCCGTCATCCCCGCCGACAGTTGGCCGCGGTTCTGAATATCGAGCAGCATCCGCGGCATGAGCCGCGAGGTGGCCTCCGGACCTTGCCGAGGACAGAGCGGGCTGGGTGTGGGAGACGCGAGATGATAAAGGGCAGCGATGCCGCACTCGTGGTATAAATCGCTCATCGCGTGGGGTCGGCTTCCGTGGCAAGGCAGGGGGCGACAGGGGGCCATCGCCACGTCTTTCCGGAAGACCGCTACGACGCCTACCCTCCAATACCCATTCTATGCCTGCAACTCTCCCCACTCAACGCCCCGATTTCCCGGTGGAATCGCACCTCTGTCGTCGAGCGGGCCCCTTACGCATCGTTCGGCGAGGATGACGCGGCAATAGCCGCTGCGCCCCACGGACGACCGCCGAACAGTCGATATCGCCTAAAAAGGCTGCCCCGCGGGACGATTCAGCGTACATTCCGCACTTCTCCAGCTGAATATCTCCGAATATTGTGGCGGCTGGCTAGCGGCCATAGTGGCTGGGGGTAATTCCCATCCAGTTGGCGATTTGCTGTTGCAGTGGCGTGAGTTCGGTGACGAAGG
>CAZYQQ010000073.1:0-26801 GCA_964650265.1 uncultured Planctomycetaceae bacterium | reverse complement strand
GCGGCCGCTTCTCAGGACACTGTGGCGGAACAAAAAATTCACAGGCTCTGAGGTCCACATCGTCAATCGAGCGATGGAGTTCCTCACGGCCGATCACGCCGATCTGCCCGCCGACAAGTTTGGTATTGGTGACCTAGAGGTCGTGCGCGGCGACATGGTCGACAGCGGTGTCGCGAGGTCCACCGTCAACAAGTACGTCAGCACAATCTGCCGCTGCTACAGTTGGGGAGCGGTCAAACAGTTCTACCCGACAACCGTCTCGCTAGGGCTGAAGGAATTGACCGGCCTGAAGGCAGGCCGCACCAAGGCGAAGGACCGCCCCCCGGTGGAGGCCGTTGACCGGAAGGTCGTCGAAAGGACTCTCCCACATTTGCCCGAGACTGTGCAGGCGATGGTCCGTCTGCAATTGCTGGCAGGCATGCGCCCGAGCGAAGTTTGCACGATCAGGCCAGCCGACATCGATCGAACTGGCGAAGTGTGGGTCTACGCCGTCGTCGGCAACAAGTGTGAGCATCACGGCAAGAGCAGATCGGTCTACATCGGCCCCGAGGCACAAAAGGTGCTCGCCCCGTACTTGCTGCGGATGTCGGGGGAGTTCTGCTTTCGCCCCGCTCGGGTCTCCACAACGCCCCGCCTGAAGCGCCGTTACAGGACCGACAGTTACAGGCGCGCCATTGTTCGCGCGTGTGAGAAGGCCGGTGTGGAGGCGTGGGCGCCCAATCAACTGCGACATCTGGCCGGAACGGAGATTCGCGCCAAGTTCGGGATCGAGACCGTGGCCGTCCTGCTAGGTCACAGCAACCTGAAAACTTCCGAGATTTACGCGGCGGCGAACGACAAGGCCGGAATCGCGGCGGCTCGGCAGATCGGTTAAACTTCACTCTGCCGGGTAGGGGAGTAATTAACCCCACAGGCCGGCGGCAATCGTGGTTGCATCCTTGCCACGGTAGCCGCTGGCCGGCTCGGCCTAACACAAGGATGCGTTTCTATGGGCGCGATCAGCGACTACTTAAGGCAGCTAAGGGCTCAAATTGAACTCCTCGAAAGCGCGGAGCACCTCGACAGTATTTGCTTTGCCCCTGACCCGCCCGACTTTGGCTGGCGAGGCCGTTACCCCAAAGAGCCGCGACATTGGACTCGGCAGGATCGGCGCCGCTTTCAAGACTACGAAGACTTTGAGAACGCCCAGGCAGAAGGAGCCACCGCCGAAGAACTAGACGCCATTAGTGATCGCCCTTCGCCCCTGACTCGCACCGATCGGTTTCTACGGAAATTCAAACATCGTCAAAAGATTCGCGACTTCCACAACATGGCATTGAGCGAATCAATCAATCTAGGAATTCACTCAGTGACTGCCCCATTGCTAAGTGAGGCGACACAATCTCACGAAAGGCTGCTTAAACTACAGTCAGAGTGGGATAGTGAGTTCGATGAATTTTTGCCTGAAGAGCTGGCTGCTGAATGGCGGGAATTGATTGCGCGTCGCGAGCAGGTTATCGAGCAGCTTTCGATGGTCATCCCGCCGGAAGCGGCGCCGGCGGCGACACCCAAGCAGGAATACGCAACGATTCCCCGCCGGGAGGGTGGGCAGGTCTCTCGCAATAATAAGGGCCGACCCAAGGTATGGTCCGCGCTTCAAAAGATGCTCGACCATTGGCCTAACCCCAAGAAGATCGACGACGACGAAGAGCGCGAAAGAATACTGAGCGACTATAACGCGCTGGCGAAGAAGAATGGGCTTCCTGTGCTGAACGGTCGGCCTGATCTGCGGATTCAGATCAACAACTGGCGAAAGCAGCGAGAAAAAAAGGCCCGAACTGAAGGCGCGTAAAAATGGGGCGCGTAACAAGTGAATTTTACGCGCCTAAAATCTTTCCCCCTAATTCATTGGGTGGCTCTGCCTTTTAGGGCATTCTGTATTTTACGCGCTTTGCTGACTCCTGCGGACTGAACGTACCGTTGGTGTATCGCGATAACCGTCGCGAACAACTACCAACCCTACGAGGTCCGCTATGTCCGCAGCCGCTATCCCCACCTTGGCAATCTGCCCCGGCGACGATCTGGTTCCCGTCGCCACCGCTTTCGAGCGGATCACCGGCCAGCGTCCGCATGGCACTACCGTCGTCAGATGGAGCAAGCGCGGCACCGGCGGGATCATCCTCCCGACTCTCATGGTGAGCGGTCGTCGCATGACGACGATGGAAGCCGCTTACGCCTGGATCGAAGCCACCACCCAAGCCCGTAACGCCCGTTAAGCAGAAAAGCCCGGGCGATTCAGGCTGGCGCTTTGAATCGGCCACGGGCATAACTCAGGAGACACATGACGTGCATCCATATTCTACGGCATGGCGGCTAGAACCGCCAACCGCCAATCCGCTCGACACCAAGATCAGCGCACTGATCCTGGCGATTCGCTCGGCCCCCAGCATCCCGATCGCGGGTGCTCTGTTGCGACAGCTCGTCTCCCTTCAGCGCCAGCGGCTGCTTGGCAAGGAAGGGTCGAGATGAGCACTTCTACGAAGGCCGCCGGCCGCAAGATCACCCGGAAGCGGGTGGCATCTCTCCACCCGTCGCCAGAAAACGAGCAGCTCTATCGCAAGGTCTCTGACGATCCCGATCTGCCGGCGCTGGCCGAGTCGATCGATAAGAACGGTCTACACGCCCCCCCCATCGTCACTAGGGATGGTTTTGTCGTCAGTGGCCACCGGCGACTAGCAGCTCTTCGACTACTCGGTCGCGTGTGGGTCGAGTGCATTGTCTTAGAGGTGACGCGTCGGGACCTCTCGACTAACGAGTTCCTGGCACTTCTTCGCGACCACAATCACCAGCGTGACAAGAGCGCAGCCGAGCAAGTGCGCGAGAAACTTATCGATGCAACTCCCGGCGAAGCGTGGAACCAGGTGCGTCAACATCGCATGGCCTCGCGCCACCAGGACACTCGAAACGGATTCGACGGTATTACTATCCGCGGCGATACAAAACGCCACAAGATCAGTGCTGCTAAGACCGAGCACGTTTACTACTTGAAGAAAGTCGTGCTTGAAGAGCGTCGGGACTATTGGCCCATATCCGCCCGTTCGGCACACTATCCGCTCCTGAATCACAGGTTCCTGAGAAATACCGAAAAGGGAAAGGCCTACGCAAACGACGATCCGTCCTACAAGGCAACCACTAACCTGCTTGTGAGATTACGCCTCAACGGCGAAATACCTTGGGAGGCGATTACCGACGAGACTCGCCCCGTCGTGTCATTCAATCCATATCGCGACGTTCGCACGTTCGTGGAAAAGGACCTCGACGATCTGTTCTGCGGTTATTGGCGAGATCGGCTACAGACGCAGCCCAACCACGTGGAAGTGCTCTGCGAAAAGAACACGATCCTTCACATGGTGGAACGTGTTACATCGGATTATCAGCTCCCAACGTCTAGTGCCCGTGGGTACGACAGTATCAGTGCCTTGCGTGCCCTCTATTGTCGGTTTCGACAGAGTAAGCGGGATCGCCTGATTATCATCGCGCTCTGTGACTTCGATCCCGAGGGGGAGGATATCCCCAACGTCGTGGCCCGTACGATGCGCGACGACTTCGGTGTGCCCGAGCACAAGGTGACAGTCATCAAGGCGGGTGTCACTCAAGAGCAGATCGACAAGTATCAGCTCCCCCCCCTCAATAAGGCGAAGAAAACGTCGAGCCGTCACAAGGGGTTCGTCAGTCGCAATGGCAGTGACTTGGCGTATGAGCTGGAAGCCCTGAACCCTGAAGACATGCTTCGGGACCTGCGCGCCACAATCGAAGGTGTGCTCGACCTGGAGTTGTTTCAGGCCGAGGTCGAGCGGGAGGAAGAAGAGGCTGACGCGCTCGTCGCCTACCGGGAGACAGCACTTGAGCGGCTGCGGGGGATGGTCGAATGATCCTTGCGCACACTTTTGCTGAATCATGGTGCAGCTCTTTGCGCACACTTTTCGGGGGGGCCTGGAATTGAGCACTTCCACCCGCTACCGGGAGTCGCAACCAGTGATCCCGCCAAAGGACTCGGCGCCCAAACTGCCGAGCAACCTAACTGCCGAATGGTGGGTTATCGGAAGTTGCCTGATCGATCCGTCGGTCATTCCCACCGTGGCCCGTATCGTCACTCCCCTCGACTTTTTTCGGCCTGAGTATGGGCAGCTATTGGAGGTGTTCATATCCAGACACCGACAGGGGCAGCCGATCGACCCGCTGCTGGTGGCGCAGGAGATCGCGGGGGATTCTGGACGCCCACCCAGCGAGATGGTGCAAGAGTTTCTGGAAAAGCTACAGGCAAACATTCCAACCGCTGCCAATGCGGAAAAGTACGCCAACATCGTCAAGGCAGTGTCGGAAAAAAGGCAGGTCATTGCCCTGGCGAATGACATCGTTGTCGATTCGGAGGGGAAGTCAGCCCGCGAACTGATCAACACACTTGGCGCCTTTGTCGACGAAAAGCTGAGGGACAATGGCGCCACCGCGACTTCCGAAGATTCCTGGCAGCGATGGCAGACGAGTCTCGATCAGCTTGAGCGCCAGACCTATTACGAAGTGGCAGGCCCTAACTCACAGCTTCAGCGGATCGGGATCGGTCCGGAGCAGTTCGTGCTGGTCGGGGCGCCGCCGGGATGGGGCAAAACTGCGCTCGTCGCGCAGCTCACTCTCAATGCCCTAATGTTCCATCCCGAGCTGGTCGGCCTGATCTGCAATTGCGAAATGGACCCGGGCACTCTTCTCGATCGGCAGGTCTCCCGGCTGTCAGGTGTGCCGTACTCCGTCATTCGGGATCGGACTTATCGAGGGGAGCGAATGGAGAAGGTCAAGCAGGCCGCCAAGCTCCTGCTGGAACTGAAGCCCCGTCTCCATTTCCTCAACCCACCATTCGCGATGAGCCGAGTTCGGGACATGGCAAAGGCCACTGGCGCCGGGATCATCCTAATCGATTACGTCCAGCGCTTTCGTCCCTCCACCTCGGCCAGCGACGCCCGGCAGGTCGTGACCGACGTTGTGAATGATTGTCGGGAACTGGCCATGTCAGGCCCCGCTGTGCTTGGGGTGTCGGCCATGTCGCGCCAAGGTCAGCTTCGCGAGTCGAGCGAGCTGGAGTATGGGTGCGACTCCTGCTTCATCCTCAAAAAGTTGGACACGCCTTCCCATGATGGGGGAATCCCACTTGTGGCTGAGTGCCTCAAGAATCGCAACGGAGCGCCGGAAGATATCGAACTGACGTTCTACGGGTCGACCCAGGAGCACGTCGCAGCGCCGGAAGTGCAGCCGCACGAAGAGTTCGCGGCGTACGCGGGGGGGGACTTCGCCGAATGAGCCCCTTAGACGACATGCGAAGCGCAGCCCTTAACCGGGTGGCTCCATCACGGAATGGACATTCCAGCGGCAAGCCCAAGGGCAAGGTGAATCGGTTCACCATCGTCAACGCGATGATCGATCAACACTTGGCGGCCCTGAAGGCGTCAGACGCGATCTTGTGGCTGGTGCTTTGGCGGTTCGTCGACAGCAAGTCGGGCACAGTGACCATATCCCATTCCCGGCTTGCGGAGTTGGCCGGCATGACCCGACGCGGAGTCGTCAAGGCGATCACGCGCATGACCGCCGCGGGCTACGTGAAGCGGGTTCGCAAGGGTGGCCCGGACCACAGTTCGAATATCTACCGGCTAGCCTTACCCCCCGCACAGCTAGGGAACCACGGTTCCCCAGAACTAGGGAACCCAGAGTGCTCAAACTAGGGAACCCCCGTTCCCACATTCATAAAGATCAGAAGGGGGAACCACCTTTCGGGGTGGTCCCCCCCAGGAAATTGACCCTCGGCAACGCCACCAGCGATCAGTTCAAACCCTCCCCCAGTTCACACCCCAATGTCCCTTCGAAGGAAAAGACCGATGCCCTACACGACAGCCGACGCCTTACGCGACACGCTCATCAGCCCCAACGTCTCGGACTCTAACTTTGAGCCAGCCAACGTGGTCGACGCCCTGGCAGGAATCGCCCAGGCGATAAACAACCTAGCGTCCGCTGTCAGGGAGCATACCGACCGGACCGCAACAACACCCTCGCAGCCGACCCTTCACCCCGATGGCGGCATTAGCTTCTCTTGTTGCCCCAAGTACGGCGGAACCAACTTCAAGGCCAAGGGAAGCTTCGATAAGTGCATGGACTGCGGGGAGAGAGTGGGACTCGGTTGGGCGCCCGTGAACGAAATAACAGCCACCCTAAAAATTCGCGATATTGGCCATTCGTGACATCGCCAATAGATATTCTCCACTTCACCTAAACACCGCAGCTTACCGTCCAGAATCCAGATAGGCGTTGTGCCGCATGCCACCGGTAGGGGTACCCCCCTAAATGAGCCTTCTTATTTCATTCTTCTTCGGTCAATTTCCCGCCGCGACCTAAATCGAGAGAGAGTCCATCCGTCCCCACCTCCGTAGGAGCCCCACGATGCCCCGAGACCACTTAGGACGATTCACCCCGCTTCCATCGCTAGAGCGGCTTACCCGTCGCCTCGACCGCGCCCAGGCGTTGTGTGACCGGGCCATTGCCCTCGACCAGTCGAACCCCCTGCTAGGCGACCAGCGGCTTATGCCGGTTGCCCAGCGGTTCGCCAGGCGCGTGCTGACCGAGGTGGATCAGTTCATCGGGACGGAGGCCCACAGCGATGCGTAGACAGTGGCAGGATGCCCCTTGTGTGTTTGTTCCCGCGCCGCGAATCCCCCGGCCGCTATGCCCGTCGTGTGGCTCGACAGCTAACATCCCGATTCGGTCGATGCCCCGGGAGACCGATGGCAGCCAGACGCGGCTAGCGGTGTGTGGCGACTGTAGCGAGCCATTCAAGATCATCACCGACCCCGAACTCGATTGGGACGATGCCGAGTTTTCCATTGGTTGGAAAGTCGCAATACCCGGCGGGGTAAAATCAGGACATCACCTCAACAACGGAGACTAACGTGTATCGCTACTATTCAGAACACGACCTCGAAAAAGTGGATTACCACAAGATAGCGGCGGCGTTCGAATCAGGCGCCCTCGAAGTTTGGAATTGCGATGCCAACGGCGTCCAGTGGTTCCGAGCACTCAACACGCCGACGATGCAGGGCGTACCACCCGAAGCGCCACAGCACGCGGTGGTGGACGATGCCGAAGAAGACAACGAAGACGTTGTGTGGATCGACAGTGAGGGCGAAGACGATGATTGACGTTGACGACCTCGAACTGTTGGCGCTGAAGGTGGCTCCCGAACTGGCGAGCACGCCGTTGTATTTGATTCCCGCGCCACCCGACCACCCGACTACCCGCTGCGCTTCAGCGTTCGCGCTTCAGACCGATATGCCCTCGATGCGCGAGCACCTTATCGAGCGGGAGGAGTGGCGGGGACCGGGCAACGTGATTTGTTATTGCGACCTCACCCTGCCGGGTTTGGAAGGTCTCACGTTGCACGAAATCGGGCACTTGCTTCCAGCTCGCGCGCCGCGAGAAGACATCCCGCCAACTGCTGAAGCTCTCGCGCACGAGAAGGAGTTGCTCGCCGCGCTTTGCGAAACCCCCCCTCCCGAAGTGGACCTGTTCCCGCCGTGGTTTCAGCACGACGGCGATTTTATCAGGCGGACGTTGCACCTCTGGCACCGCTCGCGTTTGCTCGGATATGACATTCACGCCGCCGAACTTTGCATCGCAGGGCATCGGTACGGATTGAGCAACGTGGGCGAGTACGTCACCGCGCTGGGCAATGAACCGGCTCGGATGTTCGATGCCAGCTTTGCCGAAATCATGGCGACACCCGCGCCACCAGAATTCACCCTCCTATTCGAACTCGACAAAGTTCGCCACCGCAAGCACAAGGAACAACAATGTCCCAAATAACCGCCGAATCCTACAACCGCCAAATGGGCGTTGCGTCGCGAATTCACGCAGCAGCCGGCGCACCGCTCCCCGCCGACCGCAAGGAATTGCAGGCGATGCTAGTTGCCGCCGAGCAGGCAGCCGTCGACCATCGCCAGTTTACAGCCGACATTGCGGACCTCGAAGCGCAAATCGAGCAGGCGACAAGCGACCACCAGACCCAAGCCCATCGGCTTCAGCGACAGCTTGTAGAATCCCGAGACGCGGAACAGCGGCTTCAGCTTCGGCAGGAGTTGCAAGTCCTGAATGAAGCGCTACAGCGGAAGTGCAACGACCTGAATGGACAGATCGCCACCGCTCAATCGCAGGCCGACGACCTGTTCGTTGTGTCGACGACCGCCAACCCAATCAGAACTAGGCTAGCCGAGACCGCCGACAAGTCGATTCTCGCCAGCCTTACCGTTGCCGAGAACTCGGTGCGATGGGCAACGGCTCGCATGAAGGAAGCCAGCAAGCGATCGGCAGAACTCGAAAGCATGGTCGAACCGGAACCAGCGACAACGAAGTGGGGCAAGGCACCAACCTCGCGCTACAGCGACAAGGACCTCGCGGCGCTCACCTATCAGCTTGAAGTCGCGCGGCTCGAATTGACGACAGCCGCCGCGATTCTTTCCGAGGCGCAATCGGAAGTGGCATTGCTCAAGTCGAAACAACTCAACAGTTAACATCACCGGGGACCGTCGCGCCGCGTTTACTTCGGCCCGGCGTGGCGGTGCCCCGGTCTTAATTAACCCCCCGCGCTCTCGACCGTCGCCGTGTTTCGTACATCCTTGGGCACGGCGCGGTCGGGAGCATTCTTTTACCAGCAGATTGATATGACAGGCACAATCAAAAAAATCTTCAGCGATCGAGGTTTCGGTTTCATCGTGTGCGAAAACCGCGATCTGTTTTTTCACGCCTCGACGTTGCGCGACGGCCTGGAATTCTCCGATCAGTTGATCGGGCAGGTCGTCGAGTTCGACCCTGCCACCCATGATGGCCGGGAGCGCGCGGTTTTCGTGCGCCCAATCGAGGCCGACCTGCCCCAGGTTCGGCGCCACGGCTGATCGTCGTTAGCTTCGTGACCGGAGCCACTAAGCTGTTTCCCTGAGGTGCCTATGGGTGCGATCACCAGCCGCCGCGCCCCTGCGCGACGATCTCCTCTACCATCGGCCTGCCCTCGTGACGTTGACGCGCGGGTGTGGTTCGCTGCCCACCATTCCCTTCAGCACGTTGACCGGATCACCCTCGACGACCTCCCCGACGACGACCATGTGATCGAGTCCGACCCCACCGTCGACGAGATCACGGCGGCCTGCGCGGTGATCCAGTTGTCTTGGAGCCCAGCCGAGACGAGGCGACGACAGATACAGCAGCTCAACCGACTCACGGCCATGGTGATCGGTTCCGACGACCTGATCGGCGCTCTGGCCGACGTTTAACCTCGTCGGGGTGGCATCGGGCAAAAGTTGGCCTCACCAGTTGCGCCGTGTGGCGTTCAAATCACTTCCGGCGACTCAGAACACGTCCGAAAAAGGTGGCCGTTAAATCGACGCCTAGGCGTTCGCTGGTTGGGGATCAAATTGATACCCAGCCTCAAAAGCTGGTCCATTTTGGTCCAGCTTTTCAGCGCCAAAAGATGGACCAAATTGAGCCATCTTTTTCCACCTAGTGCCGGTCGCAGCCCGCTACCGGCACGATCACCGCGACGATCTCGGGTCGGTGGTGAGACCTCTTGCGATCCGAGCAAGCGCGTCGTTTTTTTCTTGACGCCCGACCGGGTTATCTCCAAATCCGAGTTCTAGGGTACGTTACCCTAGTTCCCCTGCTAACGTCTGCAAATCAAGGCAAATGCTTGCATGGGTTCTACCCTACTGCTATCATTAGCAGCAGTACGCAAAGTGTTTCGCTCTTTAGTGTTAGCTAGCGTACGCGAAGTCCTTGACATGCAAGAGGTCACAGATTCGAGTTCTGTCGTGCCCACTTCACTTTTCCTCGGGTCCTGCTGATCTGATTGACCCTCGATGTCCCGATGGCGCCTTGATATCCCGATGGCAAAGTGCCGTGAGCTTCGGAGTGCCGTGAGAAAAAGCGCACGCTGAAAAAAGGGAAAAAAGGAATGAGGAAATGGAGCCGAGGGGACTCGAACCCCTGACATCCAGCTTGCAAAAATAGCCCGAATAGCAGGCCTTTTCAGCGTTTTCGCCTTGTTACGCTTGCATTTTAACCCATTGGGCAGGCATTGCAAGCAATCTTACAGAATGGCGATTTCTGGCTTGTTTTTGAGGAGTTCTCGAGAGTTATTCGGTAGGGTACCGGAAAACTCCACTCCGCAGGTGCCGAGTATCATCGAAGGAAAACCACGCGAAAAGCCCGCAGGTAACCGAAGCTTCTAGAAGTGCCGGTCGGGCTGAGTGAGAGGGGATCCCTGGGCGACGAACTGCTCGCATGTGGGTAACCGGTCTGCTATCGTGGCCGGGGTCTTGGTTAACTTCTCGCCAAAAGGGGGACGCTCATGAGGATCTCACACGCTGGATTTGCGATTGCGGTCTGCCTGGTCGCCGCGGGGACCACTTACTCTGCGCCGGTCGAATGGCCGACCAGTTCCGGCGGCAACGGCCACTTCTATGAATTCGTGCCGGACCGCGTGAACTGGGCGACAGCCCGCGACGATGCCAACTCGAGGGCCTTTGGCGGTATGCCAGGGTATCTCGCGAACGTCACCTCGGCAGCGGAGAACGACTTCGTCAAGACGTTAATCGCAAACGCTCCGTGGGCCGCGTGGCTCGGCGGGAACGACCTTGCGGTCGAGGGAGATTGGCGCTGGGATGGTGGTCCCGAAGCTGGGCAGGCGTACTGGGCCGGCAACTTCACCGGGGGGCCGGTCAACTCGGCCTACCATGGATTCTCGCCCGACGCGCCCAATGACCTGAACGACGAGGATGGTCTCGGGATCTGGGGACCGAGCGGGGCGGATGGCCTAGGGGCCTATGGCATCTGGAATGACTTTCAGGTATCCGACACACACGGATTCTTGGTGGAATACTCGAGGATCCCGGAGCCGAGCAGTTTGCTCGTGGTGGCGGTGATGTTGCTGGTAACAGCGCGTTACCGGTTTCAGTCTCGCAGCGTGCGAGAGTGATCTGCCGGTAGCGGCGTGCTACCGGCGGGTAAATGTACCGCGTTGGTACCTTTATCAGTCTCACACGATGGTAGGCTGAAGCTGGTGACCGCGCGACGCCGCTGGTGAGGCTTTCGGTGTCTCACCACAGAAGCTACAGGCATCTATGGAAATTCCAGAGATAGGTACAGCCGCTGGTGAGGCTTTCGGCGTCTCACCACCTGCTGAGCGTGCATCGAGGTAACCTGAGTCGCGGTGTACAGCCGCTGGTGAGGCTTTCGGCGTCTCACCACCCCGTCTCCGCAATCCCTTGCCGCCGCTGGGGTTGCGTAGCGTTTTGCGAGCGACCCGTTCCGGAAACGTTGCCCGAAGCGATTTTGCCTGCACTTGAGGGCCGCTTGTGCCCCCGCGACTACGCCTCTCGTCAATGCCGAGCCCCTACGTTGCGTCCTAACGGCCGGCAATTCCGGACGGGTCAAAGTACGTCCAGGGGCGTTTGCGCTCGTTAGGGCTCAACTGGTGCGGCCATTCTTGTAGGATTGTAGCCCTACTGTCGGGAATCGGGGGGAATTACCCTTGGGAGCATGGATAGCCCACTGATCGACCCCGCGCAGAGTACAAGGCGACCGCCACCGGCTCCGCTACCCGATGGAGTGACTCGCGATCCCTACTGCGATCCGGCAACCACACTCGACACCTGCCAAGCGATTGCGCTGAAGGTGAGGCGACCGACTGACGGCAAGGTCGTCGCTTGGATTTGCTGGCGAGTACAGCCGAGCCCTAAGGCTGTCATCATCCGGCCGCTGGGCAAGCGACGGCTCCGCGATCTTCGCGCTGGTGATCGGGTCCGGGTCGGGTGGGATGTTTGCGAGGTGGTAGGGGTGGAACTTTATCGCTAGTGGCATGGGGATCGTCCCCTTCACAGCAACTACGGCCTTAGCCCGCTCATACGTCGTGTGAGACATGCCGACCGCCTTTGCGACGATCTCTCGGGTTTTGCCCTTGGAAGTCGGTGCAATATTTTCACCGACTTCCTTCCCGCCTTTGCCGCCAACCCTGTTGCCTTCAATGCGGCGCTCTTCAGCCTTGGGCTTCTCTAGCTCCTCAAGAGCGCGGCCGAGAGATACCGCCTCGCCAGCGGCGTCGCGGGCATCCTTTTTTGTTCCGGTAAATTTGCCGGAACAGAATCGGAAGGCTTTCGCTTCTGTCGTTCCTTGGCCTGTCTCTCGTAGATTGTCCTAGCCCGTGCCGCCGCCATCGCCTTTTGCGAAGTGGTCAGGTGCCGACATCGGAACTCCGCTTCGTGAAAAGCTAGATCAAGGTGATCCAGCTTTTCGGGTTTGACTCCGCCATCATCCCCTAGGTTTTCCGGCGCCGTCAACTGGCGAGCCCCTAGGCGTCGATTTAACGCATCGTTTTCCGGCATGGGTCAAAGTACGTCGGGAAGGGTTTGAACTCGTTACGCTTCATCCTGTGCGACGCCTTAGACGACAATTGCCCCGCAACCGGCCGTTGACGCTCTGACGTTGCGGGAACTGGCTCGAGTTGTCAAAGATCGCCCGCCGGGGCGCGGAGCCGGGCTTCGCCTCCCATCGCGCACCCCAGACGGGCAATGTCGCTGTCAGTAGGCCGATGATCTCATTGACCAGGCCGTTGAGGCTTCCCCCCTCGAGAGTACGGAGGGCCCCGCCAAGCCCATTACGCTCGAGGTCGATAAGTGCCTGCTCGAGCTTCGCCGTTTCGCGAATCCCACTGCGATAGTCGCGGCGGATCCCCTGAATGACCTTGCCGATTGACGAGCGCTGGAACTCGCGACGCGCGGCCGCTTGGGCGGCTTGGCTGGCGGCGGCGAAGAGGGCTCGAGGGAGGGGCATGGCGGCGAAGGCTGTTGAAATTGAATAGAAGGCCGGGGCGAGGCTCAAATACTAAAAGGCCCCGCCCCGGCCTGGCATCGCGGAGGGGACCCTAGTCACCCCGCGACAACCTAATCGCACGCTTACGCGGTCGCTGCGACCGCCGTGTTGTAATCGACCTTGTGTTTGAGAGCGTAGTCGCGGGCTCGCTGGGCATCGGCAGGGGTCCGATTGCCCCGCTCCCACCACGGTTGAACACTTTCGCCACGGGCGTACTTTTGCAGCTTGATAGCGCGGTGAACGGCGACGGCTGTGCCTCGGTCGACTTGTGCCGGTGGCAGGACGGGGCCACGCATCGCATCAACGTCGTAATCGTATGCCTCGAGCAGTGCATCGCGATAAGACAGCCGTTCCCCGCGGGCACTTGCCGCCAAACACTTCGCTTTGGCAACCTTCGCGTACTTCTCGCGCTGGGGCTCGGCAACAGACTTTTGGTATTGCACGTGGGCCGCGTCAAGGCTCGCTTTGCTG
This sequence comes from uncultured Planctomycetaceae bacterium, assembly GCA_964650265.1. Lineage (GTDB taxonomy): Bacteria > Planctomycetota > Planctomycetia > Pirellulales > Lacipirellulaceae > CAZYQQ01. Next base: position 13,400 of record CAZYQQ010000073.1, on the reverse strand, counting down.
TAGCGGACACGCTCGCCAGTTCTCGCGTATTGCTTAGCCTGGTTCGCCTCACGCGTCGCTTTCCATCGCTTATAGGCGGCGAACTTGTCGACCTTGGGAGCCGGCTCGGCGGATGCCTTTGGTACGGTCCCGGCCAGTGGCTTCTCGCCGACTGCCTTTGCCTCTTCAGTCATCTGGCGTTGCATCCAAACCCAGACGGGCAGTTCGGACAGGGCGTCAATGAGCGCTTTCAAGAGGTCGCCCCTCGTCTCGCTGGTCGAGAGGCTGCCGTACTTCAGGATCGCGACGGGCGAGTCGACGGAAGGCGAGAAGTAGCGGGTACGTCCCCCGGGAAATGCGGAGAATCTATCAATTGTTTGCATGGTTTGCCCTTTCGGGATAGTTGGTGAATGAACAGCGGACGGCTGGTGAATCAGAACTGGGGGGCCTGCCCGGCGGCCAGCTTTTCGACCGTGGCAAGGGACGGTTGAACCATCGGCAAGCCGTCGGCCTCGGGTGGCAATTGGACGTACTGAGGTTCAACTTGGATTTCGCCGGCGAGCGCTTGCTGGGCGCGTCGGACGTCGAGATTGCCGAACCGGTCCTTCCACCCGTAGACGTTCGCGACCTGGGCCGCGGTGAGGCCTTGCTCTTTCAACTCTTCGACCGACTCGAGCGGGACCTGCCGCGGGGGGGCAAGCTCGGCGTCCTCGTCGAAGGTGCTCGTCGCGTTGGGCAATACCATCAGCGACTCGAGAATGTGGTCCGGCTGCCGGCATTGGTGCCAGTAGTTGCCCATGGCGGACGTGGTGCGAGTCAGCGCGTCGAGGGCTCTGGCGAGCGACTCGACGTCGGTCAGGAAATGCCAGCTACTCCGCGGCCAAAAGCCTACCGCTTGCTCGTGGTCAGCAACGACCGTAAACAGCCCGTGAAGCACTTCGAAGTATTCCGCCACGGGCGTCGATTGGACGTGCCGCCTTAATTGGAACTCTTGCGCGTGTTCGCTGATTTGGTCGACCAGGGCGGTGATTTCGGCCAGCGGGGCCCGGCTTGTGATGGTTTCGGTGGACATTGGTGGTTTCCTTTTGCGATTAGGTTGGAAAAAACAAACTGGGTTGATCGGTTATCGGCCGCGACGGTCGCGTCTCCCGGCGCCGCCGGCCAGTTCTTCAGGGGTGGGTGACTTCGGGTAACGGCCTGCGGCAGTGTCGCGAAGCCACTGACGAAAATCCTGCTGGGGCCCGGCCGCCTTCTTGCGCTCGGCATCAGTCAGTTCGGCCAGCTTGTCGTTGACCGCCTGCAATGCGTCGTCGATACCAACCTTATCCAGCAGCAACAGCGCCGCGCCTTGCAGGTTGGTCAGCGTCGTCGCCAGGATGTTCATCGAACGCTGGATCTCACTGCCAAACGGCTGCGCGGCGTTGTCACGAAAGGTGCGGGCCTCGAGGAGTCCCTTGGTCGATGGGGCCTCTTGCTCTGCCGATCGGAACTGGCGCAATAGGTCTTCCCGTCGACTCACGGCCGCGGCCGCGGCAATCGTCGGATTGAGCCGCTGAAAGGCTTCGGCCCGCTCTTTGATCGTCGCGCCGTAATCCCTCGTCATCATTCGCAGGGAGGCGAAAGCGGCTGTCAGGCCGACGGTTGTGACGGCCAGTCTCTTGAGCGAGGGTCCGGCCTGGTCGGGCTCCTGCTGCTTGGATTGGTCCTTCGCGAACTGCATTAACTGCGTGCCCGATGGGCGAGGCGTGCCGTAGTGGCGAGCAGCTTGCCCGTAGAACTCACGAGCCGCTTGTGTGTTGGCCGATGGCGAGGGTGGCGGGGTTGTGGGTCCGTTGTTTCGGCGATCTCCCTGGAACGCCTGCCGAGCTGCCGACCATGTGATCCGACGGGTGTCGGGATTGGCCATCGCGGCACGTGCGGCCTGCAAGCCCGCTCGGCCGACCATCGGGCCGATGGTGCGAAGGGCCATCAGGGCGGCGGGTAGTAGGGGGACGGGCATGGGTTATCGGGTGAACTGGATGGGGCCGCGTGGGCGGCTGAGTTGGTCGGCCTGGTCCGCACGACGTTGGATCTCGGCCCGGTACTGAAACACCTTCTGCAAGCGGTCGAGGTCGACGCCACGCTTGACCAGTTTGCGAATCTGGGCGTCGTGCTGCTCGAGGGCGTAGCGGAGTCGCTCGGCCTCCACGGCTGCGAAGTAGGGACTGTTTGTCATTGCGCCTTCAACTTTGCGTGGTACTCGGCAACCTGGTCCTCATACACCGCCTGCTCGGCAATGAGATTCGAGAGGTGCTCGAGGAACTCTTGGTCGATTTGTTTCCAGTTCGCGCCCGCGCGGCGGAACTCGCCCACCGCTGTACTCTGATGGGGATCGAAGAACTGATCGTCAACGGAAACGCGCTGCAGCGGTTGGGGCAACAGATGCTGGAAGACGATTTTGCACGCGGCCAGGTCACCAGACTTGGCCAACTCGAGGACCTTCTCGAACACCTCGGCCACGTCGCTCGGGTCGACGCGGGTCTTGATTTCGCGGAGATAGGCTATTTCCTTCAGCACTGGCCGCCTGCCAGGCCCGCCGGGGTTGCCCTTGGCGAAGCGACCGCCTGCGTCGCGGCCGTTGCTGTCGAGTTGGCTGGTAGTGTCGGACATTGCCGTTTTTGTGCGGTTTATTCGGAAGCTGGGTAAAATGCCGGCGGGGGTTTCAGTGAAGGGGGATTTGGTTAACTGAGCCCCTCCGCCGGCGTCGCTGCTGTTCGAAAGTGTTCTGCGATTCGCTCGAGGTCATCCGCCCGGAAGTACGGCACGGAATTGAGCCGCAGAGCGGGCGAGATGCCCAGCCTGTCGGCCGCCGTGGCGATTTCACGGGTGGAACGTTGTAGGTCACACGCGAAGCGGCCAATGCTCACAAGGTCGTTCGCGGAAGGGGCTGTAGTGCTCATGGGGGGCAGTTATAGCGGGTCGCTTAGGTGGCTTGTCCAAAATTTGGACGCGTGGTCAGAGAATTTCTTGTCTCTCGTAGACCGCGATGAAGATATGGCCGCAGTCCCGGCAGATCCGATACTGGTAGCGATTCAACCGGTTCCCTTCGTCGTCCTTGGTCCACTTCGTGCCGTTCGCCTTGGAGTTCTCGCTCATGCATTCCTCTTTCGGGCAGCGGATGATGGGCTCGGGCACGTAGACGTACCTGTCGCGCTCACCTGCGGCGTGCTCGAGGTCAATCGGGTTGTGGGGCTGGGTGTTCATTCAGCGGTTTAAGTGTTGAACGGCTGACGCGAGGTTAGCGCTTCAGCGCTTAACTTGTTCTTGAGGGTGGAGCGGTCGAGAACGGTGGAGTTCGGTGGCGACACAGCCAGTTTGTTGCCCCCATTGAGTCCGCCCCCGCACAGGTATCTCGTGAGTGAGATCTTCCCCGAAGCTTCCAGCTGATAGGCGGCTCGATAGAGTGACTTGTACCTCGCGCTGGTCGATTCCCCGCCAGCCAGGTCGGCCAGATAGAACGCTCCCACCTGCTCGAGGGTGCTGAGAATCTCGCGTTGGGCGACTCCTGGTCCGCGGCTCATTTCGGGGGCTCCTAACGTTGGGGTGGGCACTAGTCAGAACGGGATGTCGATTTCGGGGGGATTCGCAATTGCTTCCTGCCGGGCTTGCTCAAAGTCGGCTCGGCGCTCTTCGTGGTCGATTTCGTCGATGAAGGCGGTGAGGACGTAACTTCCGACCTTGGTTTTCCGCAGCACAAGCTGCGTTCCCTTGGGGTACCGTCGCTGATTGCCGTCGTCGTCAGTCGTTTCGATGACCCTGGGGAGGATCCCCTTGAGCACTGGTCGGCCGTCGCTGGTTTCGCTGGGAAAGAGCTTCAGCAGCGTGCGGATGGTCGGTTTGTTGGGTGGGGGGACGTTCATCGACTTTCGACTCCGTTCCATTTGTCAGCCGGCGGATTCCAAACGGGGAACCCAGCAGTACGTCGGCAAACGGCACAGTCCCGGCGGGTTGACCGGCCACCGTGAATAGCGTGGTCTCGGTAGCGACGCGAGCCACAGCGGTCGCAGGCGAACTCGGGGGCGGGCGCGAAGGGCTTTGGTTCAGACTTAGGGGGATCGATGGGCTCGCGAACTTCCACGATCCACGGCTCGGATGCCTGTGGGATCGTGGCGATGGAGGCGGGGGACGATAGCCACGCCGGCAAGCCGGTCCACGCTGGTCCGCAGTCCGCAGGATTCTTTACATACCCTTCTAAACTGCTTATTGCATCATTCATGACTTAGGTTCTTCACGCGTAGAATGCCCAGGGTCGCGGACCACTGTGGACCGCTAGTATCCGCTCAAAAGCCTGATTCCTTCGTAAACTCTTACGCGGTCCCCACTTATGCGGGGGCGACTTACGTTGACGCCTGCCACCGCTGCCATGAGGTCGCGGCCGAACGTCTGCACGTTGCTGACGTGATCGCGGCCTTGGCTGCGGCACCACGTTGACCACGCGTCGAATAGGTCGCGGACCGGAACGCTGTAGCCCGGCCCGATGTCGCAGGTCTCGCGGACGAACGCGCCAACGGGGGACGCCAGGTCGCGAACTTCGCCGAGCAGCTCGATCGCCGAGTCGGGTTGCTGGAAGTAGCCCCGCTCATTCAGACGACGCCACCCCACACACGCCCATAGGAAAATCGACGGCAGTTCCGCTTCCAGCTTTTTGTCGAGACCCCGGTCCTCGCGCCCCAGGAATGATTCCGTCATTCTCAGCATGAGCAGCCGGCCGACGATCGCAGAACTCGCGTCAGTGAGCCGCGGCAACTCATTGGACAAAATGACCAGCCGGGTTTGCAGCTTCGTGGTGACGGGCTCTTTGTACTTGACGTCGATTTGCAGGGCATCCTCGCCACTGATCGACAGCAGCCGCTCGACCACGATGCTTTGGTCAGTCCGGCCACCCAGGCGGGCGTCGGCGATGATGGCAACGCTCTTGCCGAGCAAGCCAGATAGACCGAAGTTTGTCGAGAGTCCGGCAAGGGTGGGCCCGCAGGTGTTACCGGTTCCGACCAGCTTTCGAGTCACTCGAGCAATCGCCCCCTTGCCGCTCCGGGTGGGGCCGATGAATGCAAATATCTTCTGTTGCCGCGTGTCGTTGCTGATTAGGTAGCCCAGGATTTCTTGCAGCGTGTCGATGCTCTGCTGGTCGTTGGGCCACACCGACCGCAGGAACTTGAACCACTCCACCGGCTCGGGTGCGTTGGAGTCAAACTCGTAGTCGACGGCCGTGGTCGTCAGCAGTCGGGGGGTCAGTGGGAGCAGACACTGGCCACCCGAGAACAGCCCGGGTAAGTGCAAGATGCCATTCCGCATGGCGATGCAATCGTGGGGCGACGGGTCGCCGTCCCTACGCGTCAGCCACGCTGGGGGCTCGTTGTCCGACAGTAGAATCGACTTGGCCCGCAGTTGCTCGAGCAGCTCGCCTACGTGCTTTGGCTTGACGCCCAGATACTTCTCATTCAGCCGATTTACGAGCTCGGCCCGAACCTCGTCGTCGCGGCGGGGGGAATACCATCCCCTCCAAAAGTAGAATTCGCCGTTCCAGTAGCGGAGTTTACAGCACCCGTCCTCCGTCAATTCCTTTACGATAGCAGCCGCTTCGTCAGCCGCTTCCATGTCGGAAGCGGACATCTTAAGAGCCCCGGGGTCGATGGGCTCCGGGTCGGTCGCCGCTTCCATCAGTTTCAGGAATTCAGCCGGACCCTGCTCGCGCCCATAGCTGGCGATGAAGTCGTCGGCGCCTTGCTTCCCGCCATCGGGTGCGTTGGGGATGTGGACAATCTTGACCACGGCACCACGCGATTGTAGAGCCGCCGCGAGGTGCGACATGGCCGTCGCTACCTGATTATTTGAGCTCGAGTCGGAGTCGAAGGCGATGAACACCTTGCGACCATGCCATGCGATTTGCTCGAGGTCACCTAGCAACTTGCCTGCACTGTCACCCACCTGCCAGTTCCACACGCCGGAGAGTCCAATTGCACACCACCACTGCGATAGGCAAAGGGCTTTCCATTCGCCTTCGGTGATAATGATTTCGGCGGTGCCGCTGGCGAGCTTCGCCACAACACCAGGGGGGAAGTAGGGTCGCGACTTTTCGCCCGATGGTTGCAGATACTTCGCGGGCTTGCCGTTGCGAATAGGTGCCCGTTCGGGTTTTACGCGTGCATAACGGAGAACACCGTCGATGTCCAAGTAGGGGAAGACTAACCCGCTGCCCAACTTTAGCGGCCACGATTTCCAACCGACTATCCGAGCAAGCCGATTGCGGTCGTGTTCTGAGTAGATGCCAGCCCGCTCGGCAACTTCGTGAGCAATGCAACGTGCGTCCAGTTGTGCGCGGTGAGCGGGATCTAGTTCGCGGTGCGAGCCAACTTCGATGGTGGGGGCGAGATCGTTCATTGCCCATCCCCTTCCCGCAGCAGCAGCCGCTCACGTTGGAGATGAAGCACCTCGGCCAGCGTGCGCGAGGCATCGACCTTGAGACGGTCGAGAAGTGCGAGACGTAGCCGGCCGCGGTAGATTGCGCGGTCGAGATTCAAAGTTGCCGACTTCAATGTCGGCGCAGTACAATCAGGCATCCTAAAACCCCCTGAGTCCGGTTGCTGGCGTGTTTTGCGACTAAACCAGCGGCCGGACTCTTTTTTGTCCGACCGGACCCGTATCCCCTTCTAACTAGTTAACAGCTATCTCATCTCAATCATCCAGCCCTGGTCTTCGTTGACGGGGGCAACATCCTCGATTGGAATGGTCCACTCGCCGATAGGGTCGCCGTAGTCGACGACGCATCGCGTCCGGTTGACCTTCAGCAGTGTTCCCACGGCGTCGTTCAACTGCTCGTTGAATCGGCTGCGATATCGCCGCTTGACCGGCTGGCCGACCATGGTCCGCAGTTGTTCCTTACGGATCTCATCTTCGACCCGGTTGGCCTGCGACCAGGCATCGTCGGCCAATTGCCGGTAACGCTTCGACTTCGCGTGCAATTTGTCACGCTGGGCGTGTAGTGCCTCGAGCTTGGTGGCCACGTTACACCCCCATTTCTGCGAGTTCTTTTTCGGCCTGCGCAATCGCCCTCTCGCGCTGCTTGGCAGTCGACGGGGCTTGGACCGTCCCCGCATTCTGGGCGACAACCCACCGGACGTAGGCCTCCTCGGTCGTGAACCGCTTGCCACCGCGGTTGTAGGACTCCAAGACGTGCGACTTGACCCCTTTGCCGGCCCATCGCCACACGGTACTGACGTTGACCCCTTCACGTTTGGCCAGTGCGGTGAAGGTGACCGGGGTTTCCTCGAGCAAGTTGCCCATGTCGATTGCCTCGCGCTAGAAAACAAAAAAAGCCACGCCCTTAGTGGGCATGGCTCAATTCTCAATGGATCGAAGGGAATGTCAGGTGCGATTTTAGTCGCCACTTGGGGGCACTTTGGTCGCACTATGGTTTTCTGTCGGCGGGCGATCGGGGCGGTAGTAGCCGACGCGCCTCTTGTTTTTCACATACCCCACATCCATGAGCTCTTGAAGTTCGCCTTTTTTGACGACTTTGCCGTTCCTTTTCTTATCGTACATTCTGCTTGAATCCCCTTTAGAAACCTCGGCCGCAAGGTTTTCTTTGGTTAGTCCGCGGCCGTCCAAAGCTTTCATGATTTCACCCTGCATCTTCGAAAATGGGCTTCTATCTGGGAACACCATGCGTTCTGAAACCAGCGGACTAACTTCGTCGTTGTCTGCGACGGGGGGCTGGCCTTGCTTGGCGCCGATAAGTGCGGCAAAGTAGCGGCACATTTCGGCGAAGTTTTCTGCCCGAATTCGCCATGCATCAGGGTTGGGGGTCGTCCTCCAACACCCCATCCCGACATCTTCGTACTTCACCGATAACGGATTTGTTGGCGCTGTTTCCGGGAATCCGATTGAGTATATCTGCACCCCGGAAGTCCATCGTGCGAGGTTCGCGTCCCAGACATCGATTGGATCCTGGGATTTCCCGACCGAATCCGCCGATTCTAACGACCACAAATTCACGGGCATCAGCCCGGCTTTGGTTGCCCTGTACAGCAATTGCCCGCCTACGACCGATGCCGCGTCGACTTCGGCCTCTCCAGTACCATGCTCGGCGATTCGAAGAAAGCGACGCGCCAGCAGGTGGAATCGCTCAACATAATCCGCAACGGTTTGCTCGCGCAATTCTGCCATCAGAAACCTCCCTTTCTGCCGGGGAGCGGCCGGCCGCGCGTTGTCGCGAAAGGAAGAAAGCGACAGCGCCGGCCGGCCCCGGTGGCAATTACCCCACCGTCCCGGACAAGTTGAGTATTAGCCTATTTTTGCAGCAATTTCCAGCGCCTTGCCGCGGTCGATTTCGGCATAGTGCTGGGTCACTCCGATCGCACTGTGGCCCAGCAGCACTTTGCTCGCCTCGAGGCCATGCTCGCGCCTCACCTCCGTGGCCAAAAGGTGGCGTAGTTGATTTGGACTCCACGAATGTTCCCGACGCCATGCCTTGAGCGCATCCCCCTCGAGGTCGTCGGGCGCGGGATAAGCCAGTTCACACGCCCGACTGATTGCGCGGGCATAGCTTTGGGTTGTGTAGTGGTCCCCTGCCTTGCGCTTGGGGTTCCGTTTCACGTTGGTCCCTCGTCGGTTGCCGCAGGACAACGGGGTCGTTCGGTTCGCGTGGTCGCGTTCCCGACGTTCCTCGAGAGCCTCACGTGGATCGAAGCAGAAGCCGTCGGCTGGCCTCAGCAGATACGCGGTAATGACCTCCTGGGCCCTGGGGCCGATGAACAGAATTCGCGACTTGCCGAGGTGCGCGGTCTTGTGTTCCGACAGCTCGGCCTCCCAGACCTTCCCGTCGCGTCTGACGTCGCCTGCGCGGAGATTGCAGACTTCCCCAGGCCGGCAGCCGGTGTACCGCTGGAAGGCCACCATGGCCGCCACCACGCTCGACAGGTGGGGAATGGTCTGCTCGACCATGGCCACCGATACGGGTTTCACCTTGGCGGTCTCACGAGCCTCAGAGCGACCTGCCCGCAACCCGGGGACCGCGGCCAGGGCATCGGGGACCGCGGCGGGTAGCAGGCCGTCGGCCACGGCCCACCGAAAGATTCGCACCACGCGACGGGTGCAGGCGTTGGCGTAGCTCCTCGAGGCGCCGCCATCGACGAACTGTCGCCGCACGGCCTTGAGTTGCAGGGGCCCGAACTCGACCGCCTTGGTGCGAGCGTACAACTCGCGGAGGGGGGTGGCGACGCGCTTCATGTTCGCGAACTCGCCGCGGGCCCCGTCGCCGTAGTAGGCCTTGGCGTGCTTCAGGTAGCCGACCAGCAGCTCGGCGATGGTGAGGTCGCTGGCAGCCGTCCCAAACGAGGGGGACCGGCCCGATTCGAGCCACTCGCTGACCAGACGGTCGTACTCACGCTCGCTGGCCTTGGTGCCGTGCCGACCGAGGTAGTGGTCGACGCCGTTGATGGTGACAATCGCCTGCCCAGAAGCGCGGTGGCGGCGATAGGAGGGAATGAGCTTCTTTGGCCTTGCCATAGTGCAGGTCTCCCAGATTGCCCGGAGTTATTCGGTACATACCGAAAAACCCGGATGGAAAACGCTGCACTTCCGAAACGCTCAGAAGGTAAAACTGGCTTGTTTTTCAGCTACTTCTTCGAGTGGAGCCGAGGGGGCTCGAACCCCTGACATCCAGCTTGCAAAGCTGGCGCTCTCCCAACTGAGCTACGGCCCCTTGGGGGGCCGGGGGCCAGAGGTCGGGGGGCCAAGAGTCAGGGCGTCACTGCCGCGCAGGGCGGGAATGACGCGCTGACTTCCGACCCCCGACCTCTGGCCTCCGACCTCTCGCCGATGGGGAGTGGGCGCACCAAGACTCGAACTTGGGACCTCAGCCTTATCAGGGCTGCGCTCTAACCAACTGAGCTATGCGCCCCCGCTTATCTCTTCGGCAAGCTGCCGAGCGGAAAGCCCCTTATTTTAGGGAGGATGGTGTGGCTGTCAAAGGGGTCCATCCCCGCGACCGGGGCCTTGCGGCCTGGGGAGGCGCGACCCGCACCCCTGGTCGGCACGGCTGGCATTGCTCTGGCCTTGGGATGGCGACTTGGGTACTCTCCCTGATAGGACCTTGGGCTGACGGCCCGGGTTCGGAGTCTGAGTAAAGAGTGGGTGCGGGCTGCGGTCTGGCTCGCCGGCGGAGTTTGCTCGCGCGGAGGTGCCCGGGCGGAACTTGTACAGCCAAACGAACCACGTTCATCATTGGAAGGAATATTAGGGATGAATCGATCTGGCATGCTGGGGTGCCGCCACGGTGCGTGGCTGGCGGCGGGACTGGTGATGTGGGGACTTGTCGAGGAGGGAACATGGGCCCAGGCCCCGAGCCCCACCTCGCAGCAGGCCCTGTCGTTCGAACCGACCCAGCCCAATATCGACTACGAACGTCCCGCCGCGGCCGATGCCGAGAAGTGTACCATCGAGCCGGAGAAGGTTGGCACCACGACGTCGTGGGTTGTGCGGAACGCCCAGGGGGATATTCTCCGCCGGTTTTCCGACACGAACGCCGACAATCGGGTCGACGTCTGGTGTTACTTCCGCAACGGGGTGGAGGTCTATCGCGACATCGATAGCGACTTCAACAAGAAGGCCGACCAGTATCGCTGGCTCCACACCGGCGGGACGCGGTGGGCTCAGGACACCAACGAGGATGGCCGCGTCGACTCGTGGAAGCAAATCACTCCCTACGAAGTGGCCGAAGTGGCGATCCAGGCAATTCAGCGCGGCGACGCCGAACTGTTCGGCACGCTGCTGGCCACCAGTAGCGAGATCAATGGACTTGGGTTGAGTAAGGAAACGGCCCAAAGGATCAATCAGCAGGTGAGTAGCGCGCAGCAAGAGTTTGGCAAGTTTGCCAGTTCGCAAAAAACGGTGACCAAGGATTCGCGATTCCTCGACTTCGGTGCCAGCCGCCCGGGACTCATTCCCGCGGGGACCGACGGCTCGACCAAGGATGTCATCCTTTACGAGAACGCGGCCGCACTCGTGGACAACGCGGGCAAGCCAGAGCAGCTTTATCTCGGCTCGATGGTGCAAGTTGGCTCGACGTGGAAGCTGCTCGGATTGCCTAGCGCGGGCGAAGCGTCGCCTGGCGAAGGGCCGCTGAACTTTGCCATGCCGAATCCAGGTGGTGGTCCGGCGACGTCAGGGAATGGTCCCACCGAGGAAATGCAAAAATTGATGGCCGAGCTCGAACGGCTCGACGCTCAGAGTGAGCAGGGAGACAACCGGCAACAGATTGCCCGGATCAACCAGCGGGCGAAGATTCTGGGCCAACTGGCCACGGCGAGTCCCGCGGGGATCGAGCGTGAGCAGTGGCATCGGCAACTTGCCGACATGCTGAGCGCCTCGGTGCAGGTGCAGCAGAACTTCGGCGCGATCAAGCAGCTCGAAGACCTGGTGACGGCTCTCAAGGGCCAGAAGGCCTCGGAGGATCTGATTGCTCACGTCGAGTTCCGTCGTCTGTGGGCCGAGTATGGCAGGGCCCTCTCCGATCCAAAGGCTGGTACGGATTACGCGAAGATACAAGCCGCGTGGCTCGAGTCGCTCGAGAAATTCATCAAGGACTATCCCAAGAGCCCCGACGCGGCCGAGGCGATGTTGCAACTTGGCATGTCGAAGGAATTCGCCGGCGAGGAAGAGGATGCGGTGAGTTGGTACAAGCGGCTCTCGACCGAGTTTGCCGCGACCGACGCCGGTAAGAAGGCGACCGGAGCGATGCGGCGGCTCGACTCGATCGGCAAGCCGTTCCGCCTGCAAGGGAAGGACGCCCGCGGTGCCCAGTTCTCTCTGGCGAGCGTGCAGAACAAGGTCGTGCTGGTCCACTACTGGGCGACCTGGTGCGAACCTTGCAAGACCGACATGAAGGTCATCAAGGACCTCTACGCCAAGCATGGTGGTCGGGGCTTCGAAGTGGTCGGGGTGAACCTCGATAGCAACTCGGAGCAGGCGAAGAATTACGTCGCCAGCGAGAAAATTGCTTGGCGCCAGGTTTACGACCAGGGTGGCCTCGATGGCGAGCTGGCCAACGACATGGGGGTGATGACGTTGCCCTTGATGTTGCTGGTCGATGGCAAGGGGAACGTGGTAAATCGCAACCTCCACGCCACCGAACTCGAAGCGGAACTCCAACGCCACCTCAAATAGAGCGGTCGCCAAGACCCGCCAGTTCAAACGAATAAACCGCCAGCGACCAGTTTTCGGCCGCTGGCGGTTTCTATTTCTCGTAGGTAGGCTTCTAGCCTGCCGAATGATCCAAAGCCCATGGCAGGCTGGAAGCCTACCCTACGGTGGCTCTACCACTCGATGCGATGGTTGCGGCGGGCGCCGATGCCGCAGTGAGGTGTGGCCTTCACCTTCTTGCGAGAGTTCGCCCTTTGCGGGCGGCGCGATCGCTGTTGGGCGTAGCGCGGATTCCCTCGGCCATCGGGGTGGTCTTCGTACTCGACCGGGTAAGCCGACGAGTAATCGATTGCGGGGGCGGCGTGTGTCATGAGATTCTCCCTCGTTCCTTGGAGGTGCGGTTTGGCTCAGTAGCGATGTTCCCGTGAAGGCAATCGAGCGTGCGAGGAGCGGCACCCCGAAGGATAGCCGCACACAGTTTGATCTAGTGGCGCCAGTCGAGGCACAGCTTGCCGCAAACCAGCCCGCATCGACTGAAAAACTGCAAACATCGTGCCGAACTGGCGAGTTATGCCCGCCAACGAGCTTCCAAGTCGCAACGGGAAAAAAATAAGGGGCCAACGGCGCTGCCTGATCCGTGCCGTGGCGAGAGTTCGACTTTGGCTCACTGGAATAGTGACTTGGTGCTCCAGGCGACCTAACCCGCGATTGCAAAGAGGGTTGCGTCGATCCATCCGCGGCGGCATTGTGGGGCGCCGCCGGTGGCCATGCAGGAAGCCGATCGCAAGACGAAGCGGCTCAACGACTTAGAATGCGCGCCCTCATCACGCGACGGAGTTTCACCAAAATGGTGAAACGAGCCTCCTATCTGGGGCATAGAGAGCGGTCGCTGTAAGCCGTCGCTGGCTGGCGAGCGAATGTCCACACGGCATTCGGATACAACACGGTTGCCGACGGTTGGGCCAGCTATCCTAACCCGACACGTCAGTGAGGAGCGTGAGGTCGCGGTGTCTCACTCGCCTCACTGACGTGTCGGATTGCGATTGGTGGCTCCGTGAACTCACGTCCACGGGTCGAGATAGATTCGCCTTGAAGTAGGTCCGCGTTCGCTGAACCGGACCTTGCGCCGCGTGGAGAGGTTGGACTCTCTTCAAGGTTCCATCCGGCAGATGGAACCTACTTGGTTTTTGGCAATTCAACCCCCCTCAAGTTGCCCGGGCAAATGTGCCCAAGCTACGTTC
>CAZYQQ010000072.1:0-28236 GCA_964650265.1 uncultured Planctomycetaceae bacterium | reverse complement strand
AGCCTTTGACACGCCCTCGAAACTGCTAGCTGTGACAGCTACAAAGGGCTGGCATAAACACCCCACCCCACCACCCCAAACAAGACACCTTGCGCCACGAGGCCCGAGCAAGGAGGACGATCCTGTAATGGGCGACCTAATCCGAAACCGTTCGTCGCAGCCCAGTAGGTAGTCAATCCTACCCGGTAGAGTGGGCCAACGGCCGGAAGCGAGGCTTCTTGCCGAAGAATGCGTCCTGTTGAGGTTAGGCGATTGCCGACGCACAGCGGGTGTGTGTTAGCGATAGGGACTGCCGCCGGTCGCGGGTGCGGCTCCGGACTGCCAGGCGTTTGCGGTGCGGGGTGGATCCCCTTCCAGCCGCTGCCCGCCGATTGGAACGCTGGCGACGGCCGTGTTGGGGGTCGATGCGGTTGGGCCGGAGATGGCGACGCGGCGGATCACTTCCTGCGGCCTGGACTCGTAGGTGACGATCGGAACCTGGGTCGTCTGTTGCACCGGGACCCAAGTTGTTTGGGTCGTGGGTACCTGGACGGTCGCCGGTCGCGATTCCCACCGTGTGAAAGGTTCGAGCTGGTGAGTCCAATAAGGTTGGGCAAAGGGGTTGAGTACACCCCGCCGCCGCGCGACCCAGCGGTACTCGGTGACCGGGGTCACATAGGTTTGCTGGTAAGAGTGCATTTGCGTCACGGTCTGCGGCTGGAGGACCGTCGACTGCCGCGTTTGCATCTGAGTGACCGGCTGCAACGTGTTGACAGTTTCCTTGGTCTCCTGCCAGGTGTAACCATTTTCCTGGTAAGTGCGCGTGCTGACCTGTCCGTGGGCAATTGTTGCGGTGCCCGCCAACAGGGCGACGGCACACAACATCTTCTCTGCCGAAGCGATCATGCTCGATTCCCTCCCGTGGAATACGAGGTCGGATTGGGGGGGGTAGGAGAACACACCATAACGGGCGCGGCATCCCGCCACGCGCCGCCCCTGCACATAGGGAATTCATCGGTCGGTCGTGGGGCACTTCATCACCTGCCAGCGGCCGCGCCCCGGGTGGGCAGATTGCTGGCATCGGCCCGCACTTCGGGAAAAACCAGCGATTTTTTTGTCAAATCGCCAGGAGAAAAAACTTTCCAATATTATGGGACCTGACCGGGGGGCCACCCCCCTTCCCCATGCCGTGATATCAGCTTCGATTGCCGTCGCCTCAGCGCCCGCACCTCAAGCTGCTACAATCGCTGGCTGCGGCGACACTCCGCCCGATTCGACGGCACTGTATAGCGAGAAAGCCATGGCAGACACCATCTTCAAGAAGATCATCGACCGCCAGATCCCGGCCAACATCGTCTATGAAGACGACCAGTGTCTGGCGTTCCACGATGTGAATCCGCAAGCCCCGACCCACGTGTTGGTGATCCCGAAGCAGGAGATTCCCTCGCTCAACGAGCTGACGCCCGATGATCAGTCGCTGGTGGGGCACCTTTATCTGGTGATCCAGAAGCTTGCGAGCGAGTTGGGGCTCGTCGATGGTTACCGTGTGGTGGTCAACTGCGGTCGCGATGGTGGGCAGACAGTCGACCACCTCCACTTCCACCTGCTGGGAGGGAGGCAGATGGTTTGGCCTCCAGGCTAACGCTGGCCTGGTGCGATCACTGCTTGAGTTCGCCCTTGAGCTCGATAAGTTGGGCGTACTCGGGCCGCGCCTTGTAATAAGGATCGAGGGGATAGCATCCGGAGACCATGCCATTGCGCGGCGCCGTGGTGCAATCGCTAAAGGTGCGGCAGATTTTCTTGTTGGCAAGGGACTTGCCAGCAAGGACATCGGCCGGGAGATCGGGATAGGAGAGGACCATGCGACCGAGTCCCACGGAGTCGACCATCCCTTGCCCGACGGCGGCCTGAGCCACGTTGGGGAGCCACTGCTGGAGATAGGTGTAACCCGAACCGACCACCACCAGATTTGGCGCCGCGGCCTTGAGTTGCCCCACCAGGTTGACCTGCCGCGCGACGCCGACCAACGGGTCCTCGGGTGGCAAGTAGCCATCGGACGGGGGAAACAGGGCCGGACGCTGGAAGTGAGGATTGTAGTAGGGACTTCCCACCGAAATGCAAACGAGCGGGATGTCGAGCTCCTCGAGCAACTTGAGAAAGGCGATCGGTTCGGCAAGGTCGATGCCGGTGCCCGTCGGGTCGCCACCGAAGGCGTGCTTGTAGGCTCCGTCGGGTTCGAACTGAGGTTCACCCATTCCCGAGGGGCCTTGGTAATACGGAGTCCAATCGACAGCGCTCAGACGAACCGAAAAGATCAGGTCGGGCCGCTTCGCCCGGGCGCGCGACACGACTTCGCGGAGAAATCGCGTGCGGTTTTCGAAGCTCCCACCGAACGGCCCCGGTCGGTCGAAGGCGCTGAGGAACTCGTGCCCCAGGTAGCCGTGGCAATGCTTGATGTCGACAAAGTCGAAGCCGAGATCGGCCGCAACCATGCACGCGGCGACAAAGTGTTCGATGAGTTGTTCGATCTCGTCGTCGGTCATCACATGGAGGGTTTCTTCCATGTGGAACTTCGCGTCGAGCACCGGGTGGCGGTAGAGGACGATCGGTTCCAACCGCTTTTTGTCGTTCGGCCTGGCAAATCGTCCGGAATGAGTAAGTTGGAGCCCCACCAGCAGATCGTCTGTCGAACCGAAGGCCTGGGCGTGCGCTGCGAGCAAGACTTGTCGCAGGTTGCCGATCGCCTGCTCGCTCCCCTTGTGGAGCCACAACTGGTTGGGATTGGCGCGCCCCTCGGGAACGACGGCGACTGCCTCGCAACCCCAGATGAGCTTGGCCCCGCTCAGCCCAAAGTTGCGCCAGCGCCGCTCGGTAAGCTCACTGGGGTTACCATCGGTGGTGCCGTCCCAGCCTTCCATCGGCAGGATACAGAATCGATTGCCGATCTTGCGATCCTGCACTTCGAGTGGCCGAGCCAGAGGAGACTGGCTTGCCGGAAGGAGTTCGGCGTCGAAGGGAAGAGTGACACCGAGTTGGCTGAGGTGATTTTGGAAATCGCTGGGCGTGCGAAGCTTGGCAACGCGGGGGTAGCGTCCTTGGGTGGAATCAGACATGCCTGCTCTCGGATGTTAGCCTTGTTTAGGAGCGACGATGGGTGCCTCGTCGCGATGTGTGTGATCGAGAAAATGGGGGTAGGGGACCGAACTCGATCTGATGACGCCGCGGTGATCGCCGGGCGCCAGCCGCTCCTCATGTTCAATAGCTTGCCACACGCCGTCAATGTACCCGGCGAGATTGTGATCGGAAAAGTGATCGATCTTGCGCCGTTGCAGGCCGTTCATGAATCCTCGCCACCGATCGCGCAGGCGGAGCCAGCCTCTCAGGCGACGAATTCGTCCCTGGTGATCGAGGTAGATTTCCTGCCCGGCATGACGATAGCCCAGAAAACTCGGCGGGACACGCGGGACGACGTCGTTGTTGTTGACCCAGCGATAGTAGTTGAGGCGGATGTAATTCACATAGCGACGATCACCAACCCTAGGCGCTCCGAAAGTGAACAATCCCGCTGGGTCGGAAGGAACAGCGGAGACCTTACATCGACCCGCGCAGATGGCGGCCATGGCCCCCCCCAGCGAATGCCCGGCAAACCAGAGGGGCCGCTCGTTGTGAATCAAAGCCTGTTCGATCCGCGGCCAGAGGACATCGACCTCGCGTTTGAAACCGCGGTGGACTCGGCCGGCGGTTTCGGCGACGGCGGTGAGTGCATCGAGGTCGGCCTGGATGTCGCTCCACTCGTGCGGCTCTGTACCTCGGCACACGACGACGACATCGTTGTCGTTGGCAAACAGATAGGCCTGCGCCCCGTTGCGGTCGTAATAGCGGATGTCCGGAAGCCCCATGTCGTTGGCGAAGCGACCCGCATCGGCCCGCTGCATATAGGCGACGTAGGAGAGCTCGGCAAACAAGAGCGATTGGCGGAGGAGACTCAACTGGGCAATTGGTCCCGCGAGCCGCGAACGCAGAACCAACGTATCAGCGGGTGAGGCTATCCGGGGGGAACTGGCCATCGCTAGCATGCGTGCTGTGGGGAGGCAGGTCAAAGGGGAGATTCTAGCCGCCAGCTAGAAGTCGCTCAAGCTGAGCTGGTTTGTGCTCCTCGGCAGCGGGACCAATTCGCGACTCGGCCATCTCCATTCCGAGCCGGGGACGTGAGTCCCCGGAGCGTCAACATAACGGAATACGTCACGAAATAGGCCACGGATCGGCACGGATCTGATCGGATCACCACGGATCAGAAACCGCCGCGCAGAACACGGTTCACGATTTGGCAGCTTCTGACCCGTGGTGATCCGGTTAGACCCGTGTGCATCCGTGTCCTATCGTCACAAAACTTCCTCCCAAAAGCGGAACTGGTCCCGCCCGGTCGCGGGACTTATGGGGCATTCGCCCTTTGGAGCCGCTGCTGCCACATCTGCCGCGCGCGCCCGATCTCCTCCGGCGTACACCCGCCAACGGCCGCTGGTCGTTCGGCGAGTTCGTCGAGCCAGGTGAGGAAGAATTGAATGCTGGCGCGGCTCGACCGCAGGCCATCGCGGGTCGCTACATAATACGGCCCCGATTCCGCAAATTGATATCGCTTTCCCTCATTTGTCACGGCGCGAATTGCAAACCAACCGGCGTCGTCGAACGAAACTGCGGGAAGCTTCCCTCCCGCGGCGGCGAAATCGGCAAGCCGTACCTCGTGGAGTGGCTCGCCATTTTGGAGAATCTCCAGATACTCGACATGGTCGCGCGTCGAGAGATTCAAAGCGACCTCGAAATCGGCTGGCTCTCCACGTTCGACGAGAAAGGTCGCCCCTGGGGGGGAGCCACCCACTCGAGGACGGATGAGCGGGCCATTGGTCACAACGACCTGACCCGCTTTGATCTGTTCCCACCAATCGGGTGCGGAGTCGGTCGCCGCGCTGAAGACGTAGACGCGGTTGGTTCCCAGCGGACTATCGGTTGCCCCCGAACCACTTCCCGCCAGCGGGCTGATGCGAAATCCGGCGTTGAGAAGTTGGTGGTAGATGTGTTCTCCCCATCTCGTCAGCCCGACCCCATCGGGATAGAACCGGGTGTCGCGGTTCCGGCCCTTGGGATCGCTCGCCTCGGCAGCTTTCCACTGGGACTGCGGCCCCAGGAGCAACACTTTATCCACTTCGCCGATGGTCACCCACAATGGGAGCTCCCAAGCGGTGGGGCTCACGGCGATGACCTGCATTCCCGCGGCGCGGGCGGCGGCAATACACTCGCAACTCGTCGCTCCGGACGACAACTCAAATGGGGGCGCGTCGAGTGTCGAGTCTCCGACCAGCAGCAGATCGCCATTGGCGGATTCGAAGATCGCGGCACACGCCGTGAGTTTGCGACCCTCGGCGTGGACATCTTCTTTTGCTATCGGACGGCGAACCTTTTGGTCCGTCGCGTGCCACTTCGTGCCGTCGAATCGCCAGGCAATGTTCGCGACAAGGTGCAGCCCTTCGACAGCGGACATCAGTGGCAGCTCGCTGCCCACACGCTGGACATGAAAGTCTGCTCCCCACCAACCTTCGTTGGCAAGAATCGCAAAGCGACGGAACTCGACCTCTTCGATGTCGCTCGAATGCCGATCGATTTCGAACCGCCCCTGCTGAGTTCGATACTCTGGACCTGCGTCGAGAGTGAAGGTGTAGTTGCCTCGCTTTAGCAGCAACGTTGTGGAGGGGGGAAGATAGAAGTGGCTTCCCAAATGGCCCATGCCGATGTCGCGCAGGGGTGTCGGACGCCCATGCGCGTTGAAGAGTTCGATTCGTACGGGGAGGGATTCGCTGGTTTGACTGTCGAGCGCACGAAGTTCGAGTTGGCCGTCCGGCTTAGCCCCACGACTCGACGCCCCACCGACCAGCACAAGCGCGCCAAGGATCAGCCGGCGCAGCATCAGCCAGTGCGGGGATTGGGTGGCAATGGAATTTCTCATGCCCCAAGTTTAGCACATGCCGGGTAAAGGGCTTGCGGCTAGCGAGTTGCCGCAAGCAGGATTTGTGCCTGGATTAGAGGGTTACGGGTAGCTCCGCTTCATCGACCGCGTCCTCTTCTTCGAAGAGATCGAACAGGTCGCCGAGGTCGGATTGCTCCCGCTCGTCAAGCATCTGGGTGCCGTAGAGCAGAAGGTCGTCGAAGTCCTCAGCGAAGAGTGCGTCGACCGCGGCAGGAGGCAGTTCCGCGGAGAGGGGTGTCAGGCCACTCCGCTGCATCGGGCGGAACCCGACAACCGGCGTTCCCATCGCCGCTGCGTCCGATGATTCATGGGCCGCGTCCGACGCCAAGGGGGCAACCGGCGACGCAGTGAGCTCGGCCGCGGCGACAAGCCCACTGCCGAAGCTTACCTCGCTGCTCGCCACGGACAGGTTGTTTCGCCACACCATGAAATCGCGAATGTCGACTTTGCCATCGCCGTTCCCATCGGCCGCCAGCGTACCGGTCATGCCGAACTGCGACTTCCACACATCGTGATCGGCCATGTCGACGATGCCGTCGGAATTGTAATCGCCAGGAGTCGATACAACCTGCGCGGCTGCGAAGTCCTCGGTCGTCTTGCCAAGATTATTCCTCCAAACGAGGAAGTCGCGCGTGTCGACGACGCCATCGGCGTTGCCGTCAGCCGCCAGATCGGATCCCGTCTGGCCAAACTGCGACTTCCACAAATCGCGGTCGGCCATGTCGACGATGCCGTCCCTGTTGAAGTCGCCCGGCACCTCGATGACGACGTTGGGTGTTGGCGTTTGGCTGCCGGCCGCCGTCACGGGGGGATCGAAGTTGCCAACGATCGGCCGGGCCTGTTCGTCGCCGAAATGGGCCGTGATGTCGGTCCCAAACGGGACGATCTTGAAGGCGTGGTCGAGATTGCCGACGTTGAACCCACCATGGGGCACCGAATCGTCGGAGATCAGGAAGAACCATTCGGCCTCGGCACGGGGTGTCTGTGTGCTGTTGCGCGGCACCCAGAGGCCGATGTCGTCGATGCCATCCTGGTTCATGTCGGCCGCGACTGGGATTTCTAGCACGCCGGGGAAGCCCCAATTGATCACGGCGTCGATCGTGCCGTTGCGGTCGAGGTCGAAGCGGAACTGATGGTCGACGGCATGATGGACCGCCAGATCGTCGAGCCCGTCGCCGTTGAAATCGCCGACAATCGGATGGCCGAACAGGTTGCTGTTGATGAACGTGTCGCCGGCGTCGATGATGAAGTTGCGATTCGTGTCGAGCGCCCAGCGGCCAGCGTTGTAGAGGCCGATTTCGTCCCCATTGGTCGGGTCGTTGTCGAAGTCGCCCGCGACAGGAATGGCCGACGCGGTGTCGAAACCATTCACAAACCGCGGCTGCAAAGTGAAGATATCGCCGTCGCCTGGGTTCACCACCCCGTCGCTGTTCATATCGATCAGCCAGCGATAGGTGTTCTGGCTCAGGGCACCAAACACGGCGAGTTGATCGAATGGTCGGGCGGGACCAGCACCGCCGGCACCACCTCCACCACCAAACGCTGCAAGAAGCTCGTTCGTATCGGAAAAAGTCACGGCGGCGGGATCGATCTGCTGCAACTGAAGGAGCGACGCCCCCGGGCCTACACCAAACGCCCGCAGGTTCATGTTCTGGCCATTACGAATCGCATCGACCTCATCCAGGAAATTCCCCGAACCGAAACCGTCGGACAGGAAAATCACATTCCCGTTGCCAGGAGCAATGCCAGCCATGGCAATCGCCGTGAGAGCGGTTTGCAGCGCAACCTCGAAGTTGGTCCCCCCGGCCACCGGCAAATTGCGAAGAGCCTCGTCGACGTCGAGAATGCCGTTGGCATTGGTGTCTGCTAGTGGGAAGGTGCTCGTTTGTATTCCAGGAGCTACCGGATCCATGTCGACAATGTTACCGAAACTGTCAAAAGCGACGATAGCCACCTTGGCAGTATTGCCGAGCCCGCGATCGATCAGTTGCTGGTTGAGGGCAATGAAGGCGGCGATCTCGGCATCGAGGATCGTGTTGAAGGAGCCATCACCATTGAGGTCACCCACCGGGTCGCCGCCGAAGTTCCCTCCGGTACTCCCCGAAATGTCGATCACGAATACAGCGTCGTCGCCCACTAGCAGTTGATCGGTGAAAAACTTCCCTGCGAACACCAGATCGTGAACCCCATAACCACCAGCCACCGGGCTGCCGGTCACCGGATCTTCAAGCTGCATGTTGAAGGTCAGGTCGACATTGGTGAAGTCGTTGCTGATTTGGGCACTGGCCGGGTCCCAGACGAAGTTGCCATTGATGTCGATGGAAATCGTCGTGGGGATGTAGGTGCCGATCTCGGGGCGCGAGTCGACGGTGAACCGGGCGACGAAGTTTCCGCCGGGGACGCCGTCGCCGCTGGGGAAGGTGATAGTTTCCGACGGCTGTACGGCGTTGGTTTCTCCGTCGAGCTTATTACCAGCCGGATCGACCAAAGCGTCGAGAATCCTGAACGTGTAGCGATCGTCGGGCAGCGGCGCGGCAAAGGTGAGGGTAATCGTGCCCGTGGCCGGTTGGCCGTTCGCGGCGGCCACCGGGGTCCAAACAATACTTTCAATCGCGATGTTACCGACATGATCGCCCACCAACACATAGTTGCCGGGGTTCTCGGCAATGCTCTCGATCAGCGCCTCATAAAGGAAATCGTTGTCCGTGCCAGCCTGATCAAGCCGGTTAGGTAAATCGCGGACATTGATTATCAAGGAGTTGACCAATGGGGTGAAACCATTGATCGAAGGTTTGGGAGCGAAGAGATTGAAGTCAGGAAAATCGGGGATTGTCACATCCGTAATTTGCGGACCTTGGGTATCGAGGAAGATCTGCAGTGAGTCAACGCCGGCCGTGATCTGATTCGCTCCGTTGGGAAGCGGGTTACCAGCGACATCCTCGGCCGTGACCAACAACTGTCGCAGACCGTCGCGCCCCACGCCCGTGATCGCATTCAGGTCCAGCGAGGACGTAACTTCCCAGTAACCATTGGGAAATGCGAAGTTTCCATCCAAGGGAACAGCCACCGTTTGGGCCAGGAACACATCCGTGGCGAGGTCGATGATGCCATTATTGTTGAGATCGAGGAAAACTCGCACGATTGAATTGGCCTCGGCATGCCCCCAGAGCGTAGGAGTGGTATCGCTGGTTACTCGATCAGCAAAGGTGTCGGGTACAGTGGCCACCCCCGTATCGCTCGCACCGGCGAGGCCATCAGTTCCGCCGGGCAACCCGAACGAAACCGGCGGAGCGATGGTATCGATGGTCACTTGCAATTGGAAGTCGTGGCTATGGTTACCGGCTCGGTCCTCGACCACAAGTTTCAAGTTATGAACGCCTTCCGCGAGGCCAGCCAATACCTGAGTGATTTGTGTTGCGGCGCCGATGCCCGAGTCAAAAATCAAGACTTCCGTCGTGGCGTCGTTCAGGCGATCAAAAATGCGGAATTGGAGGTCACTGTTCGCCAACGCGATCGCCACGTCCGACGAAGTCATAGAAACTTCTGGGGAAATGATGCGCGTGATGTTATCCACGTTGCTCCGACCAGAATCGCTGGCCGTCAGCAGATCGAGCAGCGGAGTATTCGGAGCCAGCGTGTCGATGACAATATCGGCAGTGCCATCAGCGCCTGCCGGAACATTAAACGAAGTGGTGTTTCCGGCAGCATCCTCGATTTCGATGCGAACCTCGTAGGCGCCATCGGACAGCGGTTCGGTCGTGATTTCCCAGAGTCCCAAACCATCGTCCGGCAGACCACCGATACCGCCGATTGGACCGTTGCTTACGTCCGACGTGTCGGACCCCGCCACGGTCTGGCCCACTAATTGACCATTGCCAGGCGCGCCGACGGGCTTCACATACAACCGAACCTTGTGATTCGCCGGCGCGATGCCGTGATAAGCGGGCGAAATCTTGTTGGTGACACGGTCGGTGTTTGAAACGCCGCTATCGCTGGAGAGAACAAGTTCCGCGGAGATTTGATTCGCGTCGCCAGCACCAGTATCGATCGTGAGCCAAAGCGGATGCGAGGCGTTGCTGCGTCCCGTGGCGCCAGGATCATCAAAAATCCTGGTGCGGGCCGTGACCATGTAAACGCCTTCCGCCAACGGCGCTGCGGGCGTGAAGACGTACACTTCGGGAATCATCGCAATCAGCGGGTTGGCGAAGCCGGTGATCGACGTGCCCGTCGAGAGGTTTACCAGCGTCACTTCGACGGCGATACCATCCGTGTCGCCCGCCACAGCCTGAGCCGCGGTCAACACGTTGATTTCATCCGGATCTCGGACGCCGTTGCCGTTCGTATCGACGAATTCCAGCACGTCGGTTTGGATGAAGAACCTGGGGGTCGTGTTGCTGGTAACATTGTCGCTATTCGAGGCACCGGTGTCGCTCGCGGGGTCTAGAATCACGCCCGTGGGAACTGGCGTGGGGAAGTTTTCGATTTCGAGATCGTAATCGTTTACGTCGTCACCAAAGCCGAAGACCCGAATGAAATACACTTGTTGTCCGACAACAGGGATAATCAACTGCTCGTTGTCGCTCGAGCTATTGGATGTTGCGATGGAACCACCCGTGGCATCGAGTATCTCCAGGTCGAGGTCGCCAATGGCGTCCGTGAAGAGTGCATTGACAATCAACTTGCCAGTTTGATGCGCGGTATAGCGAAAGAAATCTTCGTCGCCAGAGTCATGAATCGACAGATCGCGAAGCGTGATGTAGGGCAACGAGCCGAGAACCGTCGCCGTTGCAATCGAGTCGTTGAGTTCCAGCGGATCAGAGACGATGAGCTGCTCGATGCTGAAAAAATTCAGGGCGAAATGACTTTGGGACTGGATGACGCCACTCGTCACGCCAACGGGTACGATCGGATTCACCACCCCCTTAAGGTTGACGGCAAGGACGTCCCCGGGTGGCACGCCTGGATCGCCGAGTTGCGGATCTCCTCCATGGACATTGACGACGGCGGTCAAGGAGGGAACGACCTGAAAGGTGTCGGCTCCTTCAAAGCCGAAAATCGTAATCAGGTCGAGTTCCGAAGCAAGTCCTTCGTACTCGAGTATCCCATTGACGCTCACCTCAAGCGTCAGGGGGGCGGACAGCGATGGAATGACATGGATCACGTCGCTGCCCGAGGTCCCTCGCACGGTCATCACGCGACCATCGTCAAGCTCACTAGCCTCGGGCGTTACCGTGACCGATGCGTCTGCATATTCAAAGGCGATTTCATAGCCGATACTGGCGAGCACTGTGTCGGGTGCATTGCTATTTAACGCTTCATCGACGAACATGCCATAGAACACAATCTCGCCATTGGCCAACTGCACGCGTCCAGCTTCCGAACGCTGATAGTGGGTTCCGATCGCGGGGTCGTCGGCAAAGTCGCCGACACTGCCTGGCCAAGTATTCGATCCAGCTTTCGAATCGATGTCGATAATCGTTTGCCAGCCACCAGAATCTTCGTTGGCGAATACCGAGTCGTTGTAGAATGTCCCCAGTCGTCCCACGGGGTTCAAGCCCATAATAGCCCAATAGTCGTTATACGACTGGGCGCTTAGCAACCCATTGTTTTCGTGGATTTGCTGCAGCAGGGAGACCACTTCGTTCGGCGTGGTCTCGTTGTCGTGCCCGTCCCTGTAGTCGTCGCCAGGTCCAGTTAGCCCATGAGCGCTGGGTGCGCTGCCTCCCGTGTTGTAGCGATCGAGCCGTGTATTGCTCAGGCCGAGCGCGGCAAACTCCGCATTCGCAATGGGAAACATCCCAGGAGCGCCCCAGGTATCGGTGTTAAAGTCGTATCGATCCTCCACGAAATCCATCAACCGATTCGCGGCCCAATTGTCGCTGGTATCGATCATATGTTGGGCGAGCGTTCGCAATGACTCTGTCGAATTAGGGATCAGGTTCCCACGACCCGCGGTTGTGCCGTAATTGGCGCCAATATTCACAGTCGTATCGAGGGTGAGCGTGGCATCGGCATCGATTTTTCTCAACAGCGTGTAGAGTACACCGAGCTTTATCGTACTGGACGTGCCGAACACCTGGTCACCATTGACCGTATCGGTAGTACCGGTAGTCACATTCACCACCGCCAGACCGTTGCGGCCGGTCGAAGAGGCAAAGTGATCCAGAACGCGATCACCGAAGGGATCATCGGCGACCGCCAACATCCGCCGATCCTCCAGCAGCTCCACCCCCAATCGCCGCGAGCGCTTCCAATCCAGCGCCCGATCCACCCGACGCGAAAACGGATTCAGAGAAGAAAGCAGCGACCCCGTACGACGCGCATTGCGTGACATCTGTTGGACCCTTCATCGGTGTAGTTCTTGGTGCCGCCCTGCAGGACCTCCCCCAAATGGGGACAGCCCTCCGACCAGCCAAGCGGTCCGTCGCTCGCCGTCGTTTCCCTATTTTTCAAATCCCCATCGCTAACTGCCGCGGAAAAGCAACTTGCGGCGGAAAAGCATGCGGGCATTCCCGCTGCGCCGATGAATGTAATGGAAAGCTGCGCAAGTTTCAACGATTGGGCGAACTATTCCAGGAATTGCCCGCAGGTGCTAATTATCAATTTGATAAATACGGCGGGCTGCCACTTACCGCGATGCGCAATTAAGGCACCTCGCCAACAAAAAAAGCACGCCCGGGCAAATCGCCCGGGCGTGCTATTGAATCGCATGGAGTTGGCGGGGGTGGCTCTCCCCCGACCCCTGGCCCCTGCTTTAGTAGCGGAACTCGAACTTCGAGGTCAGCCCCGAGAAGCTCAGGGTGTCGCCAAAGTCGGTGTAGTTGTCGGCCTGCACGGCGTCGACGAACTCGGGGGTCGTCACGGTGTTGAACCAGTGCATGGCGGTGTAGCCGAGTGACACGCGGCAGCAGCCGCTGCAGTCTGTCCAGGCGACCCCGACTTCGTATTCGAGCATGGGAACCACCCGGTCGTCCTCCCAGCGGACGATTGCCAGGTCGGTCACCGTGGTGGCGTTGTGCATCCGATAGTCGCCCCGGAACGATCCGACCAGGGCGCTGGCGGAGGTGTTGCCGTAGAACGACAGGCCACTCCGTCCGACGAGGCGCTCGCCATCGAGACCGACCTTGAGCCCGCCGCCATCGAAGTCGAGTTCGGTTCCGGTCAGGATATTGCCCCCCTGAGCGCCGGCGTAGATTCCTTGAGTAAAGAAATTCTGTTCGAGCCGGGTGTAGCGCCCGCCGATCGAGTAGTTCGCCCAACCTTTGGACGAAGCCATAAAGAGCCGCCGGTAGTCGGCGTCGACGGTTTGAAACTTGATGGTGTATTCGGCGCCGACAGGACCGACCGAGGCGGTAACGGCCGTGCCGGGATGATGCACCAAGGAACCGACCGTCCCCTGGGCGATCGCGGGAGCATCGAGCGTGCTCACCGAGTCGGAATCGTAGTAGGTGTAGACCAGGGAGACGCTGCTGCACGCGTTGCACGCCAGGGCCCCACCAATGCGATACCCCGATTCCCAGTCGGGATCGGTCACGCCGATCTCGCCGAAGGGAACCGTGCCGGCGCCGCCGGTGCCGTTCTGCTGCTGCGCGTAGTGCATGTCGGCCCCCACGGCGTGGAGGTAGAGATAGCTGACCCAAACGCCATCGCGATGAGCCCACGGTTCGACACAGCAAGGCTCGCAGCAATCGGTGCTGCAGGCGCCCAAGTTGTACTGGGTGTCGCAGCACCCGGTATCGACGGTGATGCCCCCATGGTGGTCCGAAAGGTAGCCGCCGCTGGTTTCGCAGCAACTGGCAGGGGCGATGTCGGATACGGATACTTTGCTGGTGGCCGCTCCCTCATCGGTGGCGTAGGCAACGCCATGACCGATTGCCGGCTGCTCAGTAGCGGGGACCGTCTGCCGCGCGAAGAGGCGGTTGAACTCGTCCTGCAGGCTCTGGGCGGTTGCTGGCATCGCCACCACGCCGCAGATCGCAAGACCTGCCACCACGCGAGTGGCTCTCCCCAATCGATTCGATGTTGATCGCATTGCTAGTTTTCCCCCCTTGGAATAGCGCGCCACTTGCTGGGTGGCGGAGCGTGCCGCAAGTCCTTGCGGCGTGGTTCGACGGCTGAATCAAGCACTCCATTCGGCGACCTCCATGCATCCGGGTTGTCAGGGATGCAAGGGCAATCTGAATCCTGTCGCTGGCAGGGGCCATACCGGTTATGCGTATAGTTCGACCGGACGTTTGCCGCAAAGTTCGCCTTCGCCGCAAGATTCCGGTCAGTTAAACTGCGCCGACTTTGATGCATGCCGCGCTGCGGTCTACCCCCGCTAGCACTCCCTCCCCCACAGCTTTGCGCGAAGAAGTAACGCCTGAGCGGACGATAACGACTCTGCCGCACGCTGAAATGCGGCCAGTTGAAGGGGGAAATCCGATGCGCTATCAACATTTGCTAATGTGGCAACATTTGCTGATGTGGCAACACTTGCTGATGTGGGCCCTCGCGCTGACAGGCGCCTTGGGTTGCGCATCAACCCGGCCAGAACGGCTCGCCGGCGATCCCGCGAGCGAGCTTCGTCAGGCTCGGATCGAGTATCGGAGCGGCGGCACGACCTCCCGTGAGGTCTCGACTATCGCCCACAACGAACCGAAAAGTCCCTCGCCCGGGGCCATGACGACAATCGAGTACCCTCACCCCAATGGCGACCACCTTTCGGCCCTGGTTACCGTAGTGGAAACTCGCCCGCGAGGATCGGAAGCAAAACCATCTCGCCTGGCCGCTTTCGCCTCCTGGGCAGACCACATGCTCCCCGGCCTCAGCACCGATGAGCGGATCGCCACCGCCAAGGGACTGAAGATTAGCAAGCAAGAACTCGATGAATTGCTTCGCGAACTGGTGAAGGAGGGAGGACTCGAATCGACCCCCGATAGCCACGTCGCCGTCTCGGTTCAAATCAATGGCTGTCGTCAAGAGTCACGCCCTCACCATGCCGCAGCGCTCGAGCGGCTCACGCAGCGAGTGAAGTCCGAAGGCCTGGTCCTCCCGACCGACCATCCCCACGTCTCGGCATCCGCGAACGACACAACGCCATCCGACGGCTTCTATCGCACCTTCCAGTCGCGGGATGCGACAGAATAGGGAATTGCCACCGACCGGGGGTCGGGGGCCCGGGCTCGTTTGCCCGGGCAGCGCGAGGGGATGAATTGTCAAAGACCAAGTAGGTCCGTGTCCGCTGGACCGGACCTTGAATGGATGGTCCGTCCAAACTCTCCATGCGCTCAAGGTCCGGGCCAGCGGCCACGGACCTACTTCGAGGCGCAATGCGAATCTAAACCGACCCGTGGACGTGAGTGCCCGGAGCAGTGTGGGACGATTTTCCAAATCGTCAGCGAGTCGCCCCCCCACGCTCCTCGCTAACACGGCGGGTTGGGATTAATGGCGCTTCGCGTGAAAAAAGTCGATAGTGCGATTGTTGTCACTACTCGATCGGTCTCTCCCCACGACGCCCGTCAACCGCTGCAAAATGCCTGGACAAAGGAGATTGTCCCATGACCATCCGCTTGCAAAGCCGCAATCGATGGGTCGGCGCGGGCGATCCAATCGCTAGTGAAACAACGCTGGTACTCGCCCGCTTGACCCATCCTACTTGACTGGTGAGCGACGAGAGGGAAACTGGATTCATACGTCACCAAGCTGATAAAGGTAGACTTGGCCAGCCTCAACTAGCACTTCGTTCGCTTGATCCGACAAGCAGAAATGATGCTCAGATTGCTGTTCGATCGATAACGTGCCATACCAGCCATCGTCGATCGGCAGCTCAAGACGGATCGTGGAAGTGCAGATGATCTCGTGGCCCGCGTTTCCAATCTCATCGGATGGAATGCGGATCTTCGTCGTGCGAAAAGTGGGGGAGTAGTCTTGAAGCCAGTGCTTAACAATGCCCCGTTCGCGCAAGAATGTTGCGATTTCCTCAATCGCGACAATCGGGCGGACATATCGGGTGTGATAGATAGTCAGCCCAAGCAATTGCAGTTTCTCTTCGGGGGGTAAAGTACAACCGCAACCGCCACAAAATGGAAGATAGCGACCGTAGAGGTTTGTTTCGCACCGGGGGCAGATATAACCGAGGGGCGGATGGAGCAAATTGGGATCGGGTGTCGCCACGCAAGCCCCTCTAATTAAGACAAATAATGTCGCTCGCAAGCCGCAATCGATGGGTCGGCGCGGGCGATCCAATCGCTAGTGAAACAACGCTGGTACTCGCCCGCTTGACCCATCCTACCTTAAATCGCTGCCGCGTGCGTCACCGGTTCCATCGCTGGCTTTGCGTCGTGCGCCGGGGCGGGCTGTTGGCGGATGACGGGGACCGCGAGGCCCATCGCGCGGAGAGCTCCTTCGGCGGCTTGGGCTGCCTGCGAGCGGAGTTCGGGGACGGCGGTGCTCTCCCAGAACTCCGGCTTGCGGAGTGTGCCGACGAGGAGCAGGTCGGGGACCTCTTGGCCGCTGGTCGCGATCGCGCACCCGGTGGGGGTGGTGGCGATGCCCAAGTTCAATTCATCCGGTTGCAGCCAGCCGTCGACCAGCAGCGAGCCAATCGCCGGGTTGGCCGAGGCGCTGTTCGAGGGGGCGGGGCCGGTGCAGTTGATGACCCAGTCGGCTTCGATCTCCAATAGACGACCGGTGCCGCGCTCGGCGATCACGAGGCGGACGCTCTCGCCGTCGGACTGGGCCGACATCACCTGCCCGGCGGCGACCCTGGCCCAGTCGCAATCGCGGAGCTCGCCGAACCGGGTGCCGATCGAAAGGGCCATGCGGTGGCGGTGGACTTCCCAATAGGGTCGCAAACGCGTGAGGAACCGCCGGCGCTCGTGGTGGCTCATCGCTTGCCAGAGACGGAAGGTGTGGGGCCGGACGGCGTCGACCACGCTCCGCCAGTTGACACCCTGGGGGGCGAGTTCGCTGGCTTTGCGGCGGAGCAAGCGGAACACGTCGAGCGCGCGGACCCCGCCGGGATTGTTCACCAGTTCGTCGAATTGCGGCCCGAGCTCGACCGGTTGGAGTGTCCCCAGGGCATGCGATTGAGGCAGCAGCCCACGCCGCGAAAGGATGGTGATGGGGGCGGTGCGGTCGGGGTGGGCGAGGGAGAGGACCGCGTCGACCGCGGTGAGTCCGGCGCCAAGGATGACGACCGACTCGTTCGGCTCGACGACGTTGAGGGCGAAGGGGTGCCAGGGGTCGGAGATCATCCGGGTTCGCGGGCCCCCCCAGCGGTTGCCGATCGGGTCGGACGGAGGGCGATGGCCAATCGCGACCACCACGGCATCGGCACACAGCGACGCGCCGTGGGCGAGATGAACCAGCCAGCCTCCACCCGGGCGGCGACCGACGCGGCGGACTTCGTCGAACTGGACGTCGAGTTCGACGTCGGGTCCGGCATCGCGGGCCGTGGCGAGCAGGGTCTCGCGAATGTACTGGCCGTAGAGCTGACGGGGGAGGAAGTCGCTGGGGCGGACCTGCGGCTGGCGGGCCTGAGCCCACTGGACGAAGTCGTTGGGGCAGTCGGGCCAGGCGCTCATCTTGGCGGCGGGGACATTGAGGAGATGGTGAGGCTCGCGCGAGCCGTAGGCGACCCCTTCGCCGACGGTGCCGCGGCGCTCGACGACCACGACCTTGAGCTTTTGTTCCGAGAGGCCAGCCATCCGGGTGAGTTGGGCGGCGGTCATCGAACCGCTGAAGCCGCCGCCGATGACAACGACAGTCGGCACCGGGTTGGTGGGTGGGCTGGCGACCGGCTCCAGCGCGTCGGGACGGACGACGAAGCGGCGGAACTCGCGGAGAGGTTGGGCGTAGATGTGGACCGTCACGAGGGGCTCGGTGGACCCCGAGGGGTTGAAGATCATGTGGACCCCGGCGTCCTGGCCGGCGGAGATTTCGCCGCAGGCGATGGGGGTGTCGTAATCGGGATCGACATAGCCATCCGGCGCGACGCGGAACGATCGCTCGATGGCGTGCCCCTGGAGGACCTGCACGGCGCAGATCGACCCTGCATGGTCGTGGGGGACACTCGCCTGCCCTGGCATCCAGGTCATGACGAGCAGCTCGTATTGATCGCGAAGGGCGACGAGCGCGCGGCGATAGCTGCGCGGGTTGAGTTGAACAAAGGGAGCGACGTCGTCGCGCGTGAGCTGGGCCGCGCTGAGGGTTTCGACCAACTCGACCAGCGTGGGGCGCGGCCCGAGCGAGTCGAGTTGCGAAACGAGTTGTTGGAGTCGTCCAGTGAGAGGTTGAGACATCGGTGGCAGCCTGAGAGGAAGAGGATTGTCGCCCTACTTAAAAATAACTCGGGCAGTCGCTCGATGGAAAGTCGGTTTTTTTGCCCGAGTGCTGGCAATCGACTGAACATAGACGGCGCCGACGAGGCGTGTCAACCAAATGTCACGGCCTGCCGATAAATGTCACGGGTGCCAATGATAGGCGACGATCTTGATGCCGATTATCGGCATTGCGCGGGAGTGCGCGTCATCGTGGATAGCCGGCCGTGGGGTCGGTGTGGACGAGGTCGACGAACTCGTGGATGTTGCCCTCGACCGGGCTCCATTGATAATCCGAGCCTGCCGGGGCGAGTTCCATCGGCATGGGGTTCTTGGGGTTGAGCATCGTGCCGAGGACTTCGGCATCGATGGCAGCGCCCGGTTCGAGAGTCAGGCGGAAACGACGCGCAATAGCGGGTAGCGAAATGCGCAGGATCTCCATCGCCAACGGGCCCCCAATGCACTGGCGCGGGCCGCCACCGAAGGGGATGTACTCGTAGGGGGCCGGCTTGTGAGTGAGCCAGCGATCGGGGAGGAATCGTTCGGGCTCGGGATAGAACTCAGGCAAGTGATGCGTAATGAGCGGGGTGAAGACGATGGGAGTGCCGCGCGGCAGGTCGAACGGGCCAAGCTGGACCCGGGCGTCGGTGATTCGCTGCGAGTAGGCCGAAGCAGGGAGGACGCGCATGCTCTCGCGAATCACGCGGCTGATGTGGGAGTCGTTGGGGTCGGCAGGATTGTCCCCCAGACGGACCGATTCCTCCCAGCATTGCCGAGCGACCTCGGGATGTTGGGCCATCAGGAACAACGTCCAGGTGAGGCTGTGGGAAGTCGTCATGTGGGCCGCGGCAAACAAGACGCAGACCTGGCCCACGAGTTCCTCGTCGGTGAGGCCCCCTTCCTCGTCGTGCGAGCGAAGGAGAATCGAGAGGACATCGGCCCGCTGCTGGCCATCGGCGCGGCGGCGGCGGATGAGCTCCATCACGCGCGACTCGAGCTGCTCGGCGAAGCCGAGGAGTTCCTCGTAGCGGGCGCTGAAGGCCTCGTGCGGCACCAGGGCGCCGATGCCAAGCTCGTGGAGCATGGCGACCCAGTCGGCGATCTGTTCGCCGATTTCGTAGGCGAGCTTCGGCTCCTCGAGACCGAACAGGATCGAACTGGTGACCTTGAGCAGGTAGCGGGTCATCTCGCGATTGATGTCGCGGACTTCGCCGGTTTTCCACTCATTCAGCATTTCGTCGACAAGCCCGACGACGGCTGGGCGATAGGTGGCGATCGCCTTGAGGCTGAACGGTTCCTTCACCAGGCGGCGGTTGCGGCGGTGCTGCTGGCCATTCATGGCGAGCAGGCCACAAGTGACACGGCGCTGGCTCGAATGCTTCGGCCCCCGGATGCCGAAGAACCGCGCCTGATAGGTCGTCGCATCGCTGAGGACCTGGCGGTTGAAGTCGGGGTGGAACAGGAACACGACCCGCTGCCCGCGGTCTTCGAGGGCGGCAATCGGCCCATGGGTGCGATGAAGCTGCCGCAGCCCGGCGGCGACATCGCGGCTGAACAGGGCGAGACTTCCCTGGGTGATGGGGAGATCGCGAGCCGAAGGGGCACTAGGCAGGAACAGCGGAGGGGAAGGGGACACGCGGGAACTCAAAATGGGCGAAGGAATGTTCAAGTAAGGACGACCTCCAATCTTCCAGGCTGATCGGGGACATAAGGTGGGTCAATATTTATTACCTGTCTTTGCTGTTAGTTAAAGTCGGCGTAGTATAGCCAGTTTGACAGCAAAGTTTGGGCCACAGCGGCAATCCGCAAAAATTGGGGCCCTGGGTCATCCATCCGACGGCTACCCGTGGCACGACATGCAACAGGAGTTCCCATTTTTGCGTTCGAGTGGGAGGCTCGTGCTTTGTCCCAGCTTAATTTTCGGATGAGCCATTTGGGCGCTGGCCCCGGTTTTCTTCACGCGAACCGGGGCTAGTGCCCAAACGGCTCATCTCCCTTGGCCGAAAACTTAGCTGGGACGAAGCACTAGCTCGGTTCCCTGGCAGGGGCGAACACGCTAAACTGAACGGTCTGTCGGGACGAAGAATCGACCCCCCTCCCTCTATTCCCGTCGTGAATTCATTTACGGCCCGAAGCGATGAAGGACCCCCTAGGTGCAAGTTAGTCTCGCGATCCGCCACGGCCACCTGAGCGATGCCAGTCGGGCAAAAATCACAGCGAAAGCCGAAAAACTGCTACGAATTTTCGAGCGGCTGACCGCCATTGAGGTGGTGGTGGATTTAAAGGACGAGACTCAACCTCGGGTCGACGTGAACGTATCGGCGGAGCACAAGCACGACTTTGTGGCGAGCGAGCAATCGCACGATTTGATGGCGTCATTCGACGCGGCATTGCACAAGGTCGAGCAGCAGTTGCGTAAATACAAAGAGAAAATTCAGGAGCGGCACCGGGACCCTGAGGCCCGGCGGCACGAAGTGCCGGAAACCGACTAGGGAGCACCTCCACAAAAGGTCTCCTTGGCGTTGTGGCCGCCCATGGCCGTTTTTGTGATGCAAGGAATGATCAGGACATGAAATTCGCAGAGTTCATTCGTAAAGATGCCATCCGCACCGAGCTGGAGGCGGTCGAAAAAGAGGCCGTGATTCGCGAGATGGCTGGCGCCCTGATGCAGTCCGGCAGCATCAGCGACGATCAATTCGACAGCGTGGTCGAAGCGATCCTCAAGCGCGAGGAATTGGGGAGCACCGGCATCGGCCGGGGCGTGGCCGTCCCCCACACCAAGCACCCCACGGTCGACCGGCTCTGCGGAGCGGTGGCCGTCAGCCAGGATGGGGTCGAATTCGACAGCCTCGACGGCGAAAAGGTCCATCTCCTGTTCCTCCTGGTTTCGCCACCCGACCGCCCGGGCGATCACTTGCGAGCGCTCGAGAATATTTCGCGGCAGTTGCGCAACGACACGTTTTGCCGTTTCCTGAAGCAATCGAAGACGGCGGACGACGTCTGGCAGCTTCTGGAAGAGGCCGACAACAACCAGTTTGGCGCGTAGGCAGTTTGCCGACAGGAATCTGGAACAGCGATGCCCGACCCGGTGGTCACAAGCAACCTGGAGATCCATTCGGAGAATGGACTCCACATTCGCCCTGCCGAGGCGCTTGCGCGGCTGGCGAACCGGTTTTCGTCGCGAGTGGAGATCGTGTTCGAGAACCAGCGAGCCGATGCGAAGAGCATCATGGAGATGCTCACCTTGGGGGCGGGCCAAGGGGCGACCTTGCAGGTGGAAGCTTGCGGTGACGACGCGGAGCAGGCCATCGAAGCGATATTGAACTTGATCGAGAATAATTTTGATGCGAACGGCGGAACCCCTTCGACATCCAACACAAACTAATCGTGAGTGGCCAATCGTGAGTATGGCCCATCGTGAGTAAGGTTTTGGTAGGGAGGTCCCTGCCAGCGGCGACGCGCCCTCGGGCGGAGCAAGCGGTGAGATTCGTAGCAGACGTCTCGACCGCACCCGAGAGTGGCCGTCGACAATTCAGTGCGTACAACGTGGTAATGCGGGCTCTCGGTTCGAGCGGCACGCAATACCGAACTAACCAGATAACAAATTAGCAAGGCCTCACCAGTGACAGTTCCCGCCGGCACGATTCCGCATGATTCGCCGGCTGGGAACCACCGAGTGGGCAGCGTGGTTGCGATTCGGTCGTTTCGAAGAATTCCTGCTCGCGCCTTTGAGCCGCGAGCCGACTTTTCCGCGAGCAATTTGCCGTGAATGCCCATTTCGGCGAACGATCGATCGTAGCTAGCCCTGCCTGACAGAGCCGGGCCGCAGTGCCGCTGTCGTTTGAGGATCGACCAATCGTCCTCAAGCCACGCAGCCGGCGCACGGGTCGAAACGACCTCGACAGTCCAACTGGTGGCCGACCGAGGGTGGCATGCAACGCCTCCAAGGAATCGCCGTATCGCCAGGTGTGGCGATTGGCGAAGCGGTAGTCTTCGACCACGAGGGATTTCGCATCTCTCGGCGGTTCTTGTCGCGCGATGCCGTCGACGACGAACTCGAACGGCTCGAGCACGCGATTGCCACTTCGGCCAAGGAAATCGAACTCAACCGCCAGCGGATCGCCGAGCAACTGGGGGACGAGTATGCCGCGATCTTCTCCGCCCACCTGCAAATGCTGCAGGATCGCAAGCTCCGCGAAGAGCTGGAGCAAATGATCCGCGACCGCCACTACTCCCCCGAGTATTCGGTGAGCCGCGTGCTGCGTCGTTACGCCAAAGTGTTCCTCTCGCTCGAGGGGAATACGATGGCCGAACGGGCCAACGACATCTTCGATATCGAGAACCGCCTGCTCCGCAATCTGCTCGGCCAGCGGCGGGGCGAGCTGGCCAACCTCACCAGCGAAGCGCTGATCCTGGCCCACAACCTCACACCAAGTGAAACGGCCAACCTCAATCCGGAGTTCGTCCGCGGGTTTGTCACCGAGGTCGGCGGGCCTGGCAGCCACACGGCGATTGTCGCCGAGGGGCTTGGCATTCCCGCCGTGGTTGGCACCGGCCCGTTCTTGACCGAGGTGTCGGGTGGCGAGACGGTGATCATCGATGGCGATCATGGCCTGGTGATCCTGCAACCCGACGAAGAGACGCTTGCCCGCTATCGCCACGAGGTGGTGGAGCATCGGAATCTGGCGGCGAAGCTCGAGACGCTCCGCGATCTGCCGGCGGAGACACTCGATGGAGAAACGATCACGCTGTGGGGCAACATCGAGTTCCCGACGGAGGCGAGGCTCTGCCGCGAGCGAGGGATCGAGGGGGTGGGGCTTTACCGGACCGAGTTCCTCTACTTGACGCGCGATGTCCAGCCGAACGAGGCCGAGCACGAGGCGGCCTATCGCGAAGTGGTCGAGGCGATGAGTCCCCATCCCGTGGTGATGCGAACGCTCGACCTGGGGGCGGACAAGATCCCCAACTTTCCCATGCCCGACGACGAGCACAATCCCTTCCTGGGGCTGCGGAGCATTCGCCTGGCGCTCAAGCACGTCGACATGTTCCGCACGCAACTGCGGGCCATGTTGCGGGCGAGCACGGCGGGGAACCTGAAGATCATGTTCCCGCTGATCACCAACGTGCTCGAGTTGCGCAGGGCCAAGATGGTGCTCAGCGACGCGATGGAGGACCTGGAAGAGGAAGGGGTGAGCTTCGACCGCGACATTCAGGTCGGCATGATGGTCGAGGTCCCCGCGGCGGTGGTGATGATGGACGTGTTTGTCGACGAGGTCGACTTTTTCAGCATCGGCACCAACGACCTCATCCAGTACGCGCTGGCGGTCGACAGGAACAACAAGGATGTCGCCTCGCTCTACACGGCGAGCGATCCGGCGGTGATCCGACTGATCCACATGGCAGTCAAGGCGGCCGACCAGGCGGGCAAGCCGATCAGCATGTGTGGACAAATGTGTGGCAATCCGATCTACACGATGCTGCTGCTTGGCCTGGGCTTGCGGACCTTTAGCGTGTCGCTCAATGCGATTCCCGAAATCAAGCGGGTGTGCCGCTCGGTGACGATCGCACACTGCGAGGAGCTAGCCCAGCGCGTGCTGCGACTCGACAACTCGCGCGACGTGCGCAACGTGCTCCGCGAAGAGATTCAGAAACTACTTCCCGATCAGATCATCTGACAATGGCAGACGATAG
Organism: uncultured Planctomycetaceae bacterium; assembly: GCA_964650265.1. Taxonomy (GTDB): domain Bacteria; phylum Planctomycetota; class Planctomycetia; order Pirellulales; family Lacipirellulaceae; genus CAZYQQ01. The sequence goes on along the minus strand of CAZYQQ010000072.1, from coordinate 4,245 downwards.
AGAGAATCCATGAAACAAGAAATGTTGATCAATGTGGCGCAACCCGAGGAGTGCCGCATTGGAATTATCGAGGATGGCCAGCTCGAGGAGCTCTACGTCGAGCGGCACAGCCAGGACAATTACGTTGGTAACATTTACAAGGGGCGGATCGTCAACCTCGAGCCGAGTATTCAGGCGGCCTTCGTCGACTTTGGCGTGGGGCGTAACGGCTTTCTCCATATCAGCGATGTCGAGCCGCAATACTTCCGCCAGGGAGGCTACGATCCCGACAAGCCGATCCAACCCGACGGCACCCAGCGGGGAGAAAGCCAAGGAAATGGCAGCGGAAACGGGCACGACGACGGGGAAGACGACCTCGATTTCGATGACGGAGATGGGGGCGAACAAGTCCAAACCAAGCCGCGACGCGCTCAGCAGCGCCAGCGACCCGGCATTCGCCCACGGATCAAGCCGCCGATTCAGGAGATCTTCCAGCGCGGCGACGAGGTGGTGGTGCAGGTCATCAAGGAAGGGATCGGCACCAAGGGGCCGACCCTCTCGACCTATATCAGCATCCCCGGCCGCTATGTCGTGTTGATGCCGGCTCTGGGGCGGATTGGCGTCTCGCGCAAGATCGAAAGCGACGACGACCGCCGCCGCCTGCGCGACATCCTCCGCGAACTCAATCCCCCCAAGGGGCTGGGGTTCATCGTCCGCACGGCGGGCACCGACCGGACGAAGAAGGAAATCTCGCGCGACCTGGCCTACCTGCTGCGGCTGTGGAAGGTGATCGTCCGCCGGATCAAAAAGGTGAGCGGCCCGGCCGACATCTACGAAGAGAGCGATATGATCATTCGCACGATCCGCGACATCTTCACGGCCGATGTCGACGCGATCCACATCGACGAACCGGCGGCCTACGAGCGGGCGAAGGAGTTCTTGCAGATCGTCATGCCGCGCTACGTCAACCGGCTCCACCTCTACGAGGGACGCGAGCCACTGTTTTTCAAGTACCGCATCGATGAGGAAATCGCCCGTATCCACCAGCGCAAGGTCCCACTCAAGGGGGGAGGCTCGCTGGTGATCGACCAGACCGAAGCGCTGGTGGCGATCGACGTCAACAGCGGCAGTTTTCGCACCGACGGGTCGGCCGAGGATTCGGCCTTCGCGCTCAACCAGATTGCCGCCAAGGAAATCGCCCGGCAGCTTCGCCTTCGCGACCTGGGTGGCGTGGTGGTCAACGACTTTATCGACATGCGCAAGGACCGCCATCGCCGCGTCGTCGAGCGGACCCTCCGCGACGCCGTCAAACGCGACCGTGCCCGGACCAAGATCCTGCGGATCTCTCCCTTCGGCCTGATCGAAATGACCCGGCAGCGGATTCGGCCCAGCTTCAAGCGGAGCGTCTACAAGGAATGCCCGGCCTGCGGCGGTGGCGGCCTGGTGAAGAGCGCCGAGAGCATGTCGATCGAGGTGATTCGCAAGCTGATGACCGCCTCGCAGGTGGAACGGGTCGCCAAGATCAATGTGATTGTCGAGGAAGAGGTCGCGGGCTACCTCAACAACCGCAAGCGCCGAGAGCTGTCGCGTCTGGAGGACGACGCCAATGTCGTGGTGACCATCACCGGGCGCGAAGGGATTTCCCCCGAGCACTTGGAGATTTCCTGCGAAGATGCGAGTGGCAAGGAGCTGCGAGGGAACGGGTATTAACGCAACGAACAATAGGCCACGGATTTCCAGAAGTTGGGAGTTGGTGGCAAGGTTTTCGCGTGACGATGGGACACGGATTGCCACGGCTCTCGTCGGGTCACCACGGATTCAGAAGGGTGCCAAATCGCGAACCGATTGATGAATTGCCAAACAGTAGGTTCCATCTGCCGGATGGAACCTTGAAGAGAGTCCAAACTCTCCACGCGCGCAAGGTCCGGTTCAGCGAACGCGGACCTACTTCGAGGCGCAATGCGAATCTATACCAGGCCGTGGACGTGAGTGCCCGGAGCAGTGTGGGACGATTTTCCAAATCGTCAGCGAGCCGTCCCCCACGCTCCTCGCTAACGCGGTCGGGTTGGGATTCCCACGACCCTCCGACTTTCGTCCTTTCGTGATCCCCATCAAAGTGGTACCCCTCGGACGACGAAGCGCTACGATGGTCATTCAGGATCACGAAAGGACGAAAGTTCGAAAGCACGAAAGCACGAAAGAGAGTGTTGCCGGCTGTTTACCAACGTGGTGACCGAGTTCGACTTCTTGCGCACCTCTAGCGCGCTGGCGCCCCGCTTTGGCGCTCTCCACGCTCGTTCTTGACGGCGGGAGTGGTCTTCGTCGCGGTGGCAGGGCTGATTTTGTTGACTGGGGTGGGGTGTGAGCGATAGGATGGGGAAGTTGAGTGGCTGGGTTTTTCCTGTTCATGCTGGAGGAGCCGTTGCCCGAGCCGTAATCAGCCATTGTAGTCAGTCGCCGGGCGTCGTCGTACCAGAAATAACTGGTCTGCCGCACCGCACCGGTCGGTTGCCCGCTACTCAAAGTAAACGGCGTGACCGTGTTAGCGTCAAGCTCGACGACGTGTTCGGCCTTGGCCAGTGCCAAGGTTGAGTTTCTGGGATTGACTGTGAGCAGAAGTTTTGAATCTTGGTGGCGTTAATTATCAAGATGAGAATTTAGCGGGGGGGAGGTTGAGTGGCTGTTTTTCTGCTGGGCTGGGGGGGGAATCAGGGCCTGGGGTTCGCGGAACGGACACTTCCATGGCGCGCAATCGAGGCTGACCGAAGCTCAGGTTAGGTTTGAGCTCAGTCAAGGAAATGTGGCCAATTGATAGGCGCACAGAACGGACACAATCACAGAGTCTCGGAACCGCCGCCGATCAGAAACGGTCTGAACTCGACTTCACCCGACAAATCGGCTGGCAACTCTGCAACAATGCTTAGAGTATACACTTGGGAAGGATCGTATCGTGCCTCCAATGCCCTGTCCCAAATGTAAAAGTCGTGGCTACTTCTTGCGAGTGTCCATTGCGAGAAGGGGATGGACCTACGAGCACACGGCCGCCCGTGAGCATCCTTCACTTCTATGGTTAAACTGCCATCCATCGCACCAACCCGACTCGCGATCTCGTCGTATCCCGTGATCAGTTCTCCAGAATATTTATCTAGGCATTCTATGGCAATTAGCATTTGGCATGGCGGAATCCCCGTGAGCCTGTACTCGCCTATCAACTCATGCTTCACTGAGGTGAAAAGCGTTGCGCCGTACACACGGAACGGACTCATGGATACAGGTGTTGTCTGTTTGAGGGCAGGGAGCTGAACTTTATACTTGGGGTAGTTGCCATTGCTGTCCGTGATTAGAACACCATCACCACTGTATCCGCCTATGTAGAACTTTACCCACTGATCCAATCCTGTGATGTAAAGCCCGATGAGGCAGATAAGAAAAAAGGCAAGCAAAATGGAGCAACTTCTGATCACAGCTCGTCGCTGAGTTTTATCGATCGAATGCCTCATTTATAGACAACCTATGCTCCGGGCTTCCTTATGCACCACGGTACCTCCGGAAAAGCAGTATAGGGAAATGGCTCTTTAAGCGGTAGAGGGCCACGTCTAAACTTACCGTTGGGCCGTTTGCAGTCATCCCATCCGTGTGCCCCTCTAGGTTCCTCTTGTTCCTCGCCACAGTTCATCAATAGCTGATTACCAAAATGCCAGACACTCAACCTTCGCCACCCGCTAATTTATCAACTTTGAAACAACCCCAGACACTCAACCTTCAGACGCACCATAACCTGAATGAAATCCGGGCGGGTGAAGCCCCCACCCCGGAAGCCTCGACCCACACCTCGGCCCACGACCGAATTAAAGCCCGGCAGCAGACTGAGAAGCGCAAGCAGCAGAAACAGCCGATCAAAGTCGTCGCCGCCCAGGTCGACGCTTCACCCGCCGGCTGGATGAGCGAACTGACCCTTGATGAGCGAAGTGAGGCTTATCAACTGGTGAGCCCGTCAGAAAGTGGCCGCCGCGCGTCGGACCGCGGGATCCTGCCGATCAAGCTCGACGAGTACCTGCAACTGCTCGACTGGAGCGGCCGGCAATTGAAAGCGGACAAGCGTGGCGCCATTCCCAATCACTTGGCGCCGATCCTCGACCGACTGAACATCAACTCGACCCGCTGGATGAAGCTGGTCACCGAGTTCGATCAACTCTTCACGAACGTCGTCGGCAACGCCGCGGCGCTATTCGAACGCGCGGCAAAGTCGGGCCGGCGATGGTACCG
>CAZYQQ010000071.1:0-28257 GCA_964650265.1 uncultured Planctomycetaceae bacterium | reverse complement strand
CGCGCATGGAGAGTTTGGACACTCTTCAAGGTTCCATCCGGCAGATGGAACCTACTTGGTCTTTGGCAATTCATCCCCCCTCAGGTTGCCCGGGCAAACGAGCCCGGGCTACGGTTGTGCGTGCTCGGGCAAATGTGCCCAAGCTACGTTCCCCGGCACCTGGCCCCTGGTTTGTGCAGTCTACTCAGAATCGCGCCAAACAGACGTCATCTTGAAGGGGTCACGGAAATATCAGTGCCATTCGGTCCTGACACCTTTTTCTTGCCCGCTCAGAGCTTGCGACTTTACCGATTAGATGATCTTCGACGGACGGACCCGCGCGGCGGGATACTCGCGGAATAGCTCGCGGTACTCCGGTGTGTGCGACAACAGGTGACGCAGTTGGCGTTGCCGTTTCGTGCGAAGGATTCGCCGAGCGACTTCCGAGTTGACTCGCAGGGGGATCTCAATGTGGATATCGTCGCCGAAGACTTCCGCGGAACGCCCGCGGCTTGAGGCAATGAATAACCCTATCCACCCCAGAAAGATGAACAGGACGAATCTCAGAGCTGGCGAGTCGGCACTCTCCGCACGGCGTACCCACCGCGACTCGCACTCGACATCGAACAGGAGCGTGCAGTCCGCTGGGCGTCCCGAGTAGGGGCACTCACCCGACCGCGGGAGGTCTCCCCGTTTCATTAAGACCCGAATGCGTTCGATGGCACTTGTGGGGACGTAGGATTCGCCGAGCGACGAGCGTAGCGCCGAAAGCGTCGGGACCACGACGGCATCGCCACACGCCGTACAAGGGACGATCGTACCTGCCTGACTCGGTTTGATCGGCAAGATTGCACCACATTCGCAATTCGTACTGAGTTGCATGTCAGTTCAACTTACGGCTCAATTGACGGTCCCATGATTCCAACTCTTCACGATTCTTCGTTGGGCGCTGGGGCAGGGCTTCGCTGATGACGACGCAGTTTCGTGCTTTCGACCTTTCGTGATCCTACAATCCTTTTCGTTCGTCGCAGCGTCTGTGTTGAATAGGGATCACGAAAGCACGAAAAGGAGTTGTTTTCGCGCTGCTTAGTTCTGTTGTTCCTGCTGTAGCGTTCGCATCCAACTCGTCAACTCTCCGCGGAGTCGCTCGACCACTTCGGGGTTGGCCTCCGTCACATTCTCGAGCTCTCCGCGATCGCTCGCCAAATTGTACAGTTCGATCGCCGTCCCATCCTCCTGCATCACGAGCTTCCACTTCCCTTCGCGGATCGCGAGGTCGGGAGCGGGTGCGTCGGGTGGCCCCGGCCGATCGGGGGGGCGGCGCCAGACGAGGGGCTCGGTTCGCTCGGGGGTGGCACGGCCGGTGAGGGCCTGGCTCATGTCGAGGCCGTCGGAGTCGGTCACCTCACCACCCGCGAGCTTCACCAGCGACGGGCGAATGTCGAGCGCCGACAGGACGGTCTTGTCATTCGTCGTTCCGCGGGCGCTATTGGCGACAAAACCACCCCACGCGACGAGGGGGGAGCGGATGCCCCCTTCGTAGAGCAATCCCTTGCGGCCACGCAGCCCGCCGGTCCGCCCAGCGCCTGGCTCGGGTCCGTTGTCGCTCGCCACGAGGACCAAGGTGTTGGCCAACAATTCGGGATCATCGCGCAGATGATCGAACAACGCACCGAGATGCGCGTCCAAGTTCTCGAGCACGCCGCGGTAGAGGGCCCGCTTGCTGCCGTCCCCCCCCTGGCCGGGTGGCGGCGAGAAGGGGGAATGCACGTCGTCGGGCCAGAGATTGATGTAGAACGGTTTCCCTTCGGCTCTCGCCTTGTCGATGAACGCGATCGCACGCTCCACAAATTTCGCCGTCACCTCGTGTCGCGGTGCCCAGGTGATGTTGCCGCGGCCGAGCTTTTCGCTCCCCAGGCCGAGCGGGAGCCTGTGCTCCTCGCGGCCATCGAAACCTCCCATCATGGGGAGAACCCGGTCGCCAAGTCCCTCGAAGTTGGTGAGCGAGGCGTCGAAGCCGTATTCGCCGATCAGCGGGGCCTCGCCGACGTCGCGCTGACCTCCCAAATGCCATTTGCCAAAGTGCCCGGTGCGGTAGCCGAGCGATTTGAGATCGCGGGCGAGAGTCGGGGCTTGGGGCTCTAGCCACTGGGTCATCCCACGGCGCTCGTTTTCCTGCCGGGCGGCGAGGAACGAGGTGATCCCCCACCGCTGCGGCCATTGCCCGGTGAGGAGCCCGCACCGCGAGGGGCTGCAAATGGGGGAGGCGACGTAGAACTGGACGAAGCGGATACCCTCGTCGGCGAGGCGATCGATGTGGGGAGTCTTCGCGCGACCGCCGAACGCGCCAAGATCGGCCTGGCCCATGTCGTCGATGAAGACGATAACGAAATTGGGCCGGGGCTCCTCGGCGCGCAGCGTCGCGCCGGAGAAGAGGATGACGGAGAAAGCAAGAAGTAAGAGGATTCGCATGGTGCCGTTCCATTGATGATGTCAATGCGCGCGACCGCGGACCTGTTCGCGAATCCGCTCCAACAGGCGGCGGATGAGGTAGGCGGGCTTGGGGCCCATCCAGCGGAGCCGTCCGACGCGCGACCAGAAGGACATTTTCGACTCCGGGTAGGGACGGGGTTCGACGAGTTGCTCCTGGTCGCAGTGGAGGTAGCCGGCGAGGCGCTGGGAGAAGTCCTTGGGTTGGTGTTCGGGGCTGGCGGAGGGAACTATCTCACGATCAAGTTCAGCCTGCAATGTCTCCAAATCAACATCGGCCGCCGACGAATGTAGCTCGATATCAGGGAGCCTATTCTGGCGTCGAGGGCTGGGCCAGTTATGCAGCGTGACGCTTCGGACGATGACAAGAGCCAGCAAGAGGATCATCGTGACGATGAGAATCCCTGCAAACAATCGGTCGCCGAGACCATCGCCGAGGAGCCTGGTTGCCTCACCCAATGCCAAGGCCAGGAGCGGCCCCGCAGTGGCAAGCAGAACGAGAACGAAAACGGCGTAAATAAGTTGACGTCGCATAGTGCGTCTCGGATCGAGTGGTCTCTATCCGCTATGATACCCGGCCCCGGTGCGGGGAACCATGCGACTCTGGGCGAAAAAGGGGGCCTGCCGAGGGTTATTGCTGCAACTCCTTGCGCCAGTGCCGGCTCAACAAAGTCGCGGCGATGACGACAATTCCTCCGACGAAGCCCGTAATGTAGCTGGCATTGTGGATCCACGGGTCGACGATGGCGAGGAATTTCACGAGGGACTTTCGGAGGAATCGAACCTTGTGTAGGGCTGATGTCCATAATACTTCGACCGTGAGTCGAGTCGCACGTGGAGCCAGGCGACCCCCATCCCCGCCGTGCTAAGCCAGACGGTCTGCTCGCCGACGCGGCGCTGCATTGCGCGGCCCACTTCTTGCCACAGTGCTTGTTGCTGTTCGGCGGGAGCGTTACGTACAAACGCCGCGAGATGCGCGTAGGCTGCATCGGTGGTTTGACGAGTGGGGACCACGAGCGTTGCATCGCCTCCAAGGTTGTTGAACGCAACGACCGACTTGCCTTTCTGAAAATGATCGGCGAATGCCGCGCGGTCGGGGCGACGATCGAGCCCTGGACATGGGAGCAGGACAAACTCGAAGGGGCGATCGAGAGTCGACTGGGTGACGGGTGGGGTTTCCCAGCGGTAGGCGGCGATGGGAGAGTCGGCGAGAAGGCGAGTGAAGTAGCCGCGGAATGCCTCCTCGCCAGCCCACAGTTCGATCACCTCGCGGTATGTGACCCGAGTGTCGTCCACATGCCGGAGATGATGGCCAACACCACGCGAAGCAAGGGTCGTCTGCGAGGTAGTCCACATCAGGTGCAACTCCGCTTATCAAGGTGGCACAAGTCGCGCGTCGAATATCACCCGCGACAACTCAGCGTCGAAAAATCCACTTCCGCCTCCTGGTGGTATCCAATCGTACCCGTGAACAAAGCGGAATTTATGCGCGGAGAGACCGGTCGTCCCTCGGAAAAATCCATCCGGTCCAAAGGAAAGGATATTCCACTTTCGCTCGGTGGCCCAGATGACGAAGTCGTCTTCCGCGATCGCGAATTCGACGGCGACAATCTCGGGGCGAACATAGTAATAGACGTCGCTCGCGCCTTTCGGCACGCGATACTCGCTGGGTAACCAGCGGTTGGCCTCCCACGTGCTGACCGCTTCCCCTTTAAGCGGCACGCCGGCGTACCACTGCGCGTTGCGATAGACAGTCGGTGCGCAAACGAGAGCCACCGACAATAGCGCCGTTATCACAAACAGCGACCGCAAGCTGAACCGCATGTCGCGCCTGTTCTGCTATTGGCTAAACTCCACTCGCTCGTACACCTCGGCCAGCGGGAGCTCGATCCCCAGATCATCGATCGGAATCACCGCGTCGCGCCCCTCGTACAGTTCCGGCACAAAACCCTCCGAAGTGCGACGGTGGACGACAACCTTCGGTTGGTCGGTTTCGACGAGGAGATAGGTGTTGAGCGAGGGAATGGTGAAGTAGGCTTCGCGTTTTTCGATTTCATCAATCCGCCGCGTCGCCTCGGAGATGACCTCGGCCATCAGAACGGGTTGATCTTGGAATGTTTCGTCGGGCGAATTCGAGTCGCATACAACCATCGCGTCGGGATAATAAAATCGTGTTTGCGTTGACAGGCGGATTCGGACCTTGGTGTCGGAGTTGAACACCTGACAAAGACCTCCTCGCAGACTTGCGAAGAGCAGGCCCTGAATTGTGGATGCGACCACATGATGCACGTTCTTGGCGCCCGCGATGGCGTAGACGCATCCCCCCAGGTACTCGTGTCGCACGTCCGACGCAAGTTCTCCGGCCAGATACTCTTCTACCGAAACCAAATTGAGCTTTTTCGCGGCGGTCATACCTATAGTTTAGGCCGATACAAGGTTCCGAGCAATCGATATTCGCGGCAGCCAAATGCTACCTCCTGCCGAGGAGCAGAATCGCAAACAGAATCACCAGCGCCGATTGCAGCCCAATGGAAAACCAGAACAGCCGCGGCGACTCCTCGCGCTCGGCGAAGTGCCGATCGGGGGACCAACTGACGAGGGCCGATCCGACCGCAAGTTGGAGCAGAACCATTGCGGCATCGAAGATGACAAACCCGATGGAGATCATCCCCTGCACTCCCGAAACACCCTAGCTCTTCAGCCACTGGAACGCGAACCCGACGGCAAGATGCACCACCATGAACGCGCCGGCCACCGCCATCGCGCGCTTGAGCTCAACGCCGAACAACATGGCAATGGCGAGGCCGAGCAGCGCCGCGGCGACGATCGCGGCGACGAACAGACCGGCGGGCCCCATCACCATGATCAAACCGACAGCCATCGCGAAGGTCGCGATGGCCGTGACGAAGGCGACAAGAGCGGCCGTGCCGAGGCCGATGTCGTCGTCGTTGACCACCTTGAGCAGGAAAATCAGGACCGCCGCGTCAATCAGAATCTGAATCATTTCTCACCCCCAGCATCGACCCGAATAGGAGAAAAAAACTCATCGACGGGAGACCCTCTCCACGGCAGGCATCTCCTCGCAGGTTCTGATTCTAATCGCCTCTCTCTCCGCGGGCCACACGAATTTTCGGCCGAAACCGACGTTAGAGTGCGTCGGCACCAGACTTGGCCGCGGTCCGATTGGACCCTTGCCAGACGGCACTATTACCCGTGGCCCAAGCCTCGGGCCATCCTCTCCATCCTGAACATCCCTGTTCGAAGAAAGTGGGTTACATGGATGAGCAGGATGGACAGGATAGGTGTCGCCTGGTCCCGTGGAATCAGATTTGTCGCGAATAGCTCGAACCTCGCCACGCGGCGAGGGGTCCTACCCCTCTCACCCCTGATTCCCAAGTTCGCCCCTCCCATGTCCATCGACTGCACCACCACCTCGACCACCCTCGCCCGGCCGATCGCCCCTGACGATCTGCGGCGGGGAGAGTATGTCGCCGTGCTGCACGAGGTGGCCGAGGTCCCGTCGTTCTTCTGGTGCTGCGACTCGGGGTTGCTCAACCCGCACGAGCCGGTCTCCATCACCTACCGCCCCCTCTCGAAGGACCGCGTTCCCCTGAAGGTGATCGCTCTCTGCCTCCCCTTCGTCCTGGTCGAACACCCCGACGGCGAGCACCGTACACTCGACATCCGCGGGTGCCAACTGGCGCGGCTCGATAAGGAGTACGCCCGGGTGGCGTGGAAGGGGATGAAGAAGAAGGGACGCCGCAAGAGAAAATCTTGACTCATCAACTGGTCAGCGGTCCAGCTTCCTCGGCGGGCAACTCCCACGCGCGCAATTCGGCGACAAAGCTTCCGAGCCCGTTAGGAAACGACTTTGTGAGAGCTTCGAGTTGACCTTCGGTAATTAGCCGCTCGATCCGCTCCCGCATGATACGGGTTTCAATTGCGAGTGCAGGGCGCTCGGTGCCGTAGACAATGTTCTTTAGACGACGGATTTCGTTGTGCGATCGTGTGCCACCATTGAAGGCGATGAGCCAACCTGCTTCCGTTGCCCGAGAATCGGCCCCAAAAGCAAGCCAGGCCTCGATGGCGGGTACCGCCACGGCCACGGCGGTACGAACGAGAGGCACGGTCTCTCTCACCGGCGATAACGTAGCGACGACATTCGCGACTTGCGAGCGAAGAATGCGCCCGCGCGATTGTCCGTGGTTGAGGTCGATCGGCGACTCGTCGGAGTCGACGACCACCACGAGCGCGTCGGCCGTTTGTTGATAGTGGATCCAGCGGATGACAGACGAAAGATTTCGCTGAACGCTGCTAAATCCGTCCAGCCGGTAAGGAACCGCCTGGTACTCGGTGGTGATGCCAAGTGTCGCATCGACGATGGCGTGGATTGCCGTGGCGTCGGCGGGTGACTCCGCGAGGATCGCGATCCTCATGGGACCAACGGCACTCCCCCCAGGATGCCGGAGTACCAGGCCTCGCCGAGCGACGTGTCTTGGATAATATCCAGCAGGTGAGGTTGCTTGTTCAACCGTGAGAAGGTGACATCGAGCCCTGACTTGTTGGCAACGACGACTTGCTCTGGATAGTCCTTGAACTGATCGATAAAGTACGGCGAGTGAGTGGTCGCGATAACCTGAATCGGCGGCCGCTCGTCTCCAAAGCGATCGGGGTAAGCCAAGCGCTCCATGACATCTCGCAACAGACGCAACATGCGAGGATGGAGTCCTCGGTCGGGCTCCTCGATGCCGATCAGGCTGGGTGTGGAGGGTAGATGCGTGAGGGCGATCAGCAGGAGGCTGACGAGCGTGCCCGACGAAAGTGAATCAGCGGGAATCTTATGCCCTTCTTGCGTACGCAGAATAAGCGATCGTGTACCTTCCTCCGGAGTGTCAAAGAGAACTCGATCAAACTCTGGCAACCATTCAGCGAGGGTAGCATTAAATCGTTCGAATCCTTCCGGGTTCTGGTCGCGCAGTTGGTCGAGGCATGTCACTAGGTTTTCGCCAGTTTCCAACAGTGAAGGGTTAGGGGAAAGCTGCTTGGATTGGGCGATGGCCTCGGGCTGCACATCGAATAGCTGCAACTGATGGCACCAATCCGTCAGTTGGTCATTGGTAGGTTCCATCTTGACGTGGTCCTCCGCCATAATCGACGCGGTGAAGGACATTCCCCCGGAGAGCGAAAACTCTGCCGACGCGGCCCCAGCTCTGGTCAGAGCCTGGACGCTTCTGATCGGGTCACGCAGTCCATGGGCGGGCGCAGGACGCCTACCACCGGGCGCAAACGCCTTCACGGTGCGTAAGAGATTGAAAACCGTACTCTTACCACTACCGTTCGGACCCACTAACACCGTTAACGGCTGGAGTTCGAGTGTCGTATCCCGAAGGGCTTTGAGGTTCTTGAACTTAATGGACTGGAGAAGCATTCGTCGGCACTCGTGGTCGGGTTACGCCCCGGTCGGGACTACCCTAAGTATAGTGCCCGCAGCTTGGCGGGCCAAACGCAAAAAACCCCGGCCAAGCTCCACGCTCGGCCGGGGTTCTCTATAGTAATCCTCCCGCCACAGGAACGAGAAGGTTGCCGTTAGGCCCGTTTCAAGGCATGGCGGCTCAATACATGTCGTCCATGCCCGGCGCGGCGGCACCCTTCTTGTCCTTCTTCGGCGCCTCGGCGATCAGGGCGTCGGAGGTGAGGAGCAGGGTCGCGACGCTGGCCGCGTTTTGCAGCGCCGTCCGGGTGACCTTCACGGGGTCGATCACGCCGCTCTTCACCAGGTCTTCGTACTTGTCAGTTGCGGCGTTGTAGCCCATGTTGCCACTCTCGGCGGCGACCTTCTCGCAGACCACGCCACCATCCTTGCCCGCGTTCGCGGCAATCGCGGTGAGGGGCGAACGGCAGGAACGGACGACGATGTTGAAACCGACTTCCTGGTCCTGGGTCAGATCGGTCGGCTTGACCTTGCTGGCACAACGGACCAGGGCGACGCCACCACCGGGAAGGATCCCCTCTTCGACCGCCGCACGCGTGGCGTGCAGGGCGTCTTCGACGCGGGCCTTCTTCTCTTTCATCTCGCTCTCGGTCGCGGCACCGACGTTCACCTTGGCGACGCCACCCGACAGTTTCGCGAGCCGCTCCTCGAGCTTCTCGCGATCGTAGTCGCTGGTGGTGTTGTCGATCTCGGCGCGGATCTGGTCGATGCGGGCCTTGATGTTCTGGCTCTTGCCGGCACCTTCGATGATGGTGGTTGCGTCTTTTTCGACGATCACCTTCTTGGCCCGGCCGAGTTCGGCCAGCCCGATGCTCTCGAGCTTGATGCCAAGGTCCTCGAAGATCGCCTGGCCACCGGTGAGGACCGCGATGTCCTCGAGCATCGCCTTGCGACGATCGCCAAAGCCGGGAGCCTTGACCGCGACGACCTGGAAGGTGCCGCGGAGCTTGTTAATGACCAAGGTGGCGAGGGCCTCACCCTCGATGTCCTCGGCGACGATCAATAGCGGCTTGCCCGAGTTGACCACGGCCTCGAGCACGGGAACCATGTCCTTGACGCTGGTGACCTTCTTCTCGTGGATCAGCACGTAGCAATCCTCGAGCACCGCCTGCATCATCGTTTGGTCGGTGACAAAGTAGGGGGAGAGGTACCCGCGATCGAACTGCATCCCCTCGACCCACTCGACCTCGGTGGCGAGCGATTTGCCCTCGTCGACGGTGATCACGCCATCCTTGCCGACCTTTTCCATCGCCTTGGCCAGCATGTCGCCAATCTCGCGATCGCCATTGGCGGCGACGGTGCCGACCTGGGCCATCTCTTCGGTGCTCTTGACCTTGATCGACATCTTCTTGAGCTGCTCGGTGATGTCGGCCACGGCCCGCTCGATCCCCTGCTTCATCTGCACGGGGTTGACCCCGGCGACGACGGCCTTGAGGCCTTCGTTGAAGATCGCCTCGGCGAGCACTGTGGCGGTGGTGGTGCCGTCGCCGGCGACGTCGGACGTCTTGCTGGCGACTTCCTTCACCATCTGGGCACCCATGTTCTCGTAGGTGTCCTCGAGCTCAATCTCCTTGGCCACGCTCACGCCGTCCTTGGTGACGGTCGGCGAGCCGAAGCTCTTCTGCAGGATCACGTTGCGACCCTTCGGGCCCAAGGTCACCTTGACCGCCCGGGCCAGTTTCTGGACACCCCGACGCAGCGCGTCGCGGGCCTCCTGATCGAATGCAATCATTTTGGACATGGATTAACTCCTCGTGTTGACGTTGGTATGTGCGTAAAGTTGTTTGATGTGGCGATTTATGATTTCTAATTTCTAATTTGTCTGAAGCAGGCAAACGGCCGTCAGGCCACAAATTAGAAATCATCAATTAGAAATTAGAAATCGCACCCCTATTCGATCACCGCCAGAATATCGCTCTCGCTCATCAGCAGATACTCTTCGTCGTCGATCGTGATCGGTTCGGGGGCGTAGCTGGTGAAGAGCACCCGGTCGCCGACCTTGACCTGCATCTCCCCCCGAGTGCCGTCGTCGAGGGTCTTGCCGGTGCCGACCGAGACGACGGTGCCACGGCTCGGCTTGTCCTTGGCGCTGTCGGGAAGGACGATCCCTCCGGCGGTCATCTCCTGCGATTCCTCGCGCTCGACCACCACTTTATCTCCGAGCGGTTGCAGCTTGATCTTCGACTTCTTCTTGGTGGCGGTTGCAGCCATCGACGGATTCCTCCTGGTAAAAAACTGATCTGAAAGCACTCTGTTTGAAAGCCTGCCGCGAAGCCGATGGGCCCATGCCCTCGGCGGATCGTTGTGCAAAGACCCCGCCAGCGTGACCGATTTAAGGGGCCGCGCGCAGGGGTGGCGGGTTGGGACCGGCTAAAGCAAAGGGCGCGCCAAAGTGCGTGCAGGACGTAAGCTGCTTTGTGGCAAGAGTTTAGGAGTAGGGGCACGGGCCGGGAGACTGCCAAATCGGGCTTGGAGAGGGGCCGAGGACGGGGGAAGGCTGGGGTTGGGCTGCCAAATTGGCACGCCGTAACCCGCCACTACACCGAGCCCCTCATCCGTCGCGCCATCCATGCCCGCGTTCTGGCTCGTCAGTTTTCTCCCGCTCGCAATTCTTGATCGTACCGATAGCTAAAGTTTGACGAGAGGAGCTGAGAGCTTTTTCTGGCGCAGGCTGTGTCGGCGCAGGTTGCGAGATTTGAGAAATAAAACGCGGAGACGCAGAGGCGCGGAGAGGTGGTTGGCAGGGGTGAAGATGGATTTGGTGGAGAGTGATTTATTCAATCTGTTTGCCATTGTTACCGTGCTACGTCGCCATTAACGTCTCCGCGTCTCCGCGCCTCTGCGTTGTTCTTCTTCCTCTGCGATCTCCGTGGGCTCCGTGGTTAGTTCTCCCGCCCCGTCCCACAACGTCCCCTCCACCCGCACCCCACGTAGCACCCGGGCGATCTCCGCTGTCCGCTTGAGCGCGTCGTCAATCGCTGCCCCCCAATCTCCATGTTTCGCCCGTTCCCACCCGGCCACCGCCAGCGGGATCGCCGGGTCGTCCGGCTTCTCTTCACTGGCGGCCAGCGGGTTAGCCGGGAGCTGATCGTAGTACGCGCGGAACATGGTCGTGGCGGCGAAGAACCGGCGCATGCCGATCTGGTCGGCCAGGGCCGCTTGCAGCCGCAGACAGGCGTGCTCGTGGACGCGGTTATTGACGCCAGCGCTGGGGAGCCCCCAGTCGAGCTTCCCCAGGCTCTCGGGCCCTTCGACTAGGGCGTGACACGTCTCGTGCAGGATCATCTGGGCGAGCGAGTCGTCGGGGTCGAGCGTCTCGGGTGTACCGATCGTGAGCACGCCGGCCCCATCCCACGAAGCATTCACCTCGGGGCTCCGCTCGACCCGCATTCCCATCTCGGCGGCGGCGTGGAGCCAGATGAGGTCGAGGGGGTCGGTGTAGGTGTTGGTGATGGAGCGCACGGAGGAAAGTCAGGATGGTACAAAAGTACGGACGGCGATGGGCTTCGCTCCGGCTGGACGAGTCGCCAACGATGCCGCCGCATCGAGTGGACCAGGTTCGGCCCACGCATAGCTTAGCACAAGATGCCATCCGCGGCCGCTATTTTCCAAGCCTCCACCGGCAACCAACACAGCCAACCACCAACCCCAACAGCGACCACACAACCAACGATGTCGCCTCCGGCACGACGTTTCCGTGAATCGCCAGACTGTGTACTCCACCTGCGGCGATGGCGACGAAGCCGTCCCCAGTTGGGACCGTTGTCTGACCATAAAAGTTATTACCCCAGCCGACGAGTGTGCCGTCCGACTTGAGCGCCAGGTTGTGGCTGCTACCCGCGGCGATAGCGATGAAGTCGTTGCCCGTGGGGACATTTGCCAAGGCTTCGCCGCTATTTCCCCAGCCGACGAGTGTGCCGTCCGACTTGAGCGCCAGGCTGTGGTAATTACCGGCGGCGATGGCAGTGAAGGTACCGTCGGGGACATTAGTTTGGCCTTCCGTGGAACGACCCCAGCCGACGAGTGTGCCGTCCGACTTGAGCGCCAAGTTGTGGTATAGACCCGCGGCGATGGCGACGAAGCCATCTCCAGTTGGGGCCGTTGTCTGACCGTAAGAGTTATTACCCCAGCCGACGAGTGTGCCGTCCGACTTGAGCGATAGGCTGTGGACACTACCTGCGGCAATGGCAATGAAGCCGTCCCCAGTGGGGACCGTTGCCTGACTGACATTGTTATGACCCCAGCCGACGAGTGTGCCGTCCGACTTGAGCGCTAGGCTGTGAATACCACCTGCGGCAATGGCAATGAAGCCGTCCCCAGTGGGGACCGTCGCCCGTCCGTCGTCGTTTAAGCCCCAGCCAACGAGTGTGCCGTCCGACTTGAGCGCCAGGCTGTGACTGTAACCGGCGGCGATGGCAATAAAGTCGCTGCCCGTGGGGACATTTGTCTGGCCCCAGCCGTTGTGGCCCCAGCCGACGATCTCACCGATAGACGCCTTGACAGGGCCCGCCGTTAACAAACCAGCGGCGAGGAAACAGACCGACAGCAGCATGGTGGAGGGATGAAAACGAGAGCGGGTGCAAGTTCGAATCGACATGGCATCATGACTTTCAGGCAAGAGGAGAATCGAAGCGAGACAATCGGGCGGCACGGCCCCGTTTGGACGCGGAGACAATTGCCCAACGCACAATCAATTCGTGGCAAGGTCTGACACAAGCTTCCACCGGCAACCAACGCAGCCGACCACCAACCCCAACAGCGACCACACGACCAATGACGTCGCCTCGGGCACGACGCTCCCGTGAATCGCCAGACTGTGGGCCCCACCTGCGGCAATAGCGACGAAGCCGTCCCCTGTGGGGAGATTTGTCTGTAGGCCGTAGTCGTTATAGCCCCAGCCGACGAGTGTGCCGTCCGACTTGAGTGCCAGGCTGTGGAGTCCACCTGCGGCGATGGCGATGAAGTCGTCCCCCGCAGGGACATTCATCTGGCCGTCGAAGTTATAGCCCCAGCCGACGAGTGTACCGTCGGACTTGAGGGCCAGATTGTGGGCGTCACCCGAGGCGATGGCGATGAAGCCGCTGTCAGAGGGGATGGTCGTCTGGCCGCTATTGTTAGCGCCCCAGCCGACAAGTGTGCCATCCGACTTGAGCGCCAGGCTGTGGGCATAACCCGCCGCGATGGCAACGAAGCCGTCATCTGTGGGGACATTTGTCGTCTGATCGAAGCTGTTAGAGCCCCAGCCGACGAGGGTGCCGTCCGACGTGAGTGCCAGGCTGTGGAGTCCACCTGCGGCGATGGCGATGAAGTCGTCCCCTGTGGGGACATTCGTCAGGCCGGAACCGTTATAGCCCCAGCCGACGAGTGTGCCATCCGATCTGAGCGCCAAGCTGTGATTGCCACCCGCGGCGATGGCAATGAAGCCGTCTCCAATGGGGATATTCGTTGTCTGGCCGTACTCGTTATTGCCCCAGCCTATTAGTGTACCGTCCGATCTGAGCGCCAGGCTGTGGTGGTCACCTGCCGCGATGGCGATGAAGTCACTACCCGTGGGGACATCCGTCTGGCCCAGGGCGTTGCGTCCCCAGCCGACGATCTCACCGATTGACGCCTTGACGGGGCCTGCCGTTAGCAGGCTAACAACCAGGAAACAGAGGGACAGGGCCGTGGTGAAGGGACGAAAACGAGTGAGGGTGCAGGTTCGAATCAGCATGGCATCACGACTTTCCAACAAGAGGAGAATGGCAGCGAGGAAACCGAGCAGCGCGGCCCCGTTTGGGCACGGAGGCAATCCGCCCGCCGCACAATCAATTCGTGGCAAGGTCTGGCACAAGCCTCCACCGGCAACCAACGCAGCCGACCGTCAACCCCAACAGCGACCACACAACCAGCGACGTCGCCTCCGGCACGACGTTCCCGTGAATCGCCAGACTGTGGTAGCCGCCGGCGGCGATGGCGGTGAAGCCGTCCCCAATGGGGACCGTCGTCTGGCCGTAGAAGTTAGAACCCCAGCCGACGAGTGTGCCGTCCGACTTGAGCGCCAGGCTGTGGGAGTAACCTGCCGCGATGGCGATGAAGTCGTTCCCCTCAGGGACTGTCGCCCGGCCATCGCCGTTATTGCCCCAGCCGACGAGTGTGCCGTCCGACTTGAGTGCCAGGCTGTGGGAGTAACCTGCCGCGATGGCGATGAAGTCGTCCCCCGCGGGCATATTTGCCTGTAGGTTGTAGCCGTTAGAACCCCAGCCGACGAGTGTGCCGTCCGACTTAAGTGCCAGGCTGTGGTTGCCGCTTGCGGCGATGGCGACGAAGTCGCCTTCAGTAGGGACATCTGTCTGGCCGTAGAAGTTATCGCCCCAGCCGACGAGTGTGCCGTCCGACTTGAGTGCCAGGCTGTGATCGATACCCGCGGCGATGGCGATGAAGTCGTTCCCCGCGGGGGCTGTCGCCTGGTCGAACCAGTCAGAACCCCAGCCGACGAGTGTACCGTTCGACCTGAGCGCTAAGTTATGGTATTGACCCGCGGCGATGGCGACGAAGCCGTCCTCCGCGGGGAGATCTGTCTGAAGGCCGTAGCTGTTAGCACCCCAGCCGACGAGTGTGCCGTCCGACTTGAGTGCCAAGCTGTGGTTGAAACCTGCGGCGATGGCGATGAAGTCGCTGCCCGTGAGGACATTTGTCTGATTCTGATTGTTACGACCCCAGCCGACGATCTCACCGAGAGACGCCTTGACAGGTCCTGCCGTCAGTAGGCCAGCGGCGAGGAAACAGACTGACAGCAGCGCGGTGGAAGGACGAAAACGAGACCGGATGCAGGTTCGAATCAGCATGGCAAGTAACCTTCAATCAACAGGTGAATGGGAGTCGGACAACCGAGCGGCGCAGCCCCGTTTGGAACGGAGACAATCGCACGCTACGCAATCAATTCGTGGCAACAAACTTCCACTGGCAACCAACACAGCCGACCGCCAACCCCAACAGCGACCACACAACCAACGACGTCGCCTCCGGTACGACGTTTCCGTGAATCGCCAGGCTGTGGAAACCACCGGCGGCGATGGCGGTGAAGCCATCCCCAGTGGGGACCGTCGTCTGTCCGTCGAAGTTATGACCCCAGCCGACGAGTGTGCCGTCCGACTTGAGCGCCAGGCTGTGGGCACTACCAACTGCGATGGCGATGAAGTCGTTACCCGTGGGGACCGTGGCCCGGCCGTCGTCGCTGTAGCCCCAGCCGACGAGTGTGCCGTCCGACTTGAGTGCCAGGCTGTGGGCCGCACCTGCTGCGATGGCGATGAAGTCGCTGTCCGTAGGGACCGTCGCCCGGCCGTCGCCGTTAAAGCCCCAGCCGACGAGTGTGCCGTCCGACTTGAGTGCCAGGCTGTGGACATTACCGGCGGCGATGGCGATGAAATCATCACCAGTGGGGACGTTCGACTGGCCCAATCCGTTAGAGCCCCAGCCGACGAGTGTGCCGTCCGACTTGAGCGCCAGGCTGTGATTGGAGCCCGCAGCGATGGCAACGAAGCCGCCGCCCGTGGGGACCGCCGCCTGACCACTGCCGTTAGAGCCCCAGCCGACGAGTGTGCCGTCCGACTTGAGTGCCAGACTGTGGGCCGCACCTGCTGCGATGGCGATGAAGTCGCTGCCCGCGGGGACATTCGTCTGGCCCAATCCGTTAGAGCCCCAGCCGACAAGTGTGCCGTCCGACTTGAGCGCCAGGCTGTGGACATTACCGGCGGCGATGGCGGTGAAGCCATCCCCCTCAGGGACCGTCGTCTGGCCGTTGAAGTTATCGCCCCAGCCGATGATCTCACCGAGAGACGCCTTGACAGGTCCTGCCGTCAGTAAGCCAGCGGTGAGGAAACAGACCGGCAGCAACGTGGTAAAGGGACGAAAACGAGACCAAGTGCAGGTTCGAATCGGCATGGCAATAGACTTTCAATCAACAGGAGAATAGGAGCCGGACAACCAGGCGGCGTGGCCCCGTTTGGACACGGAGGCAATCCGCCCGCCGCACAATCAATTCGTGGCAAGGTCTGGCGGTTTTAATCGCGACTCCAGGAAAAACAGAGCAGAAAAAATAGCGGCGCCAGGAGCATCTTCAATGGACGATTCATTCGAATCAGAAAACGATTCCTGGCACCGCATACCCCCCTCCCTCGCGAATGCGAGGGTTTCAACACTTTGTCCACAGTCGTGGGCGATCGCACGGTCACGACACCCTCGACTTGCAGGCCGATTGGTCGGCTGCATGCCCGGGCAGGAAGTCTCCGCCACGAGCTTGGCCATACATTACCCGGGGATTGGCCATGGTGGTACGAACGCAAGGCGCACGTTGGCGATTCCCCTCCAGGGAGCCTCCCACGGCGCCACCCACCGTTCGCCATAAACTGTTTTGTCAACACAACTTACGACGCGAGATGCCGCGTCGGAGGAAAATAGTGGTTGCCCCGCATGAGCGGGAAAATTACCATGATCTAGCGGTTTTCACTGCTGGTGCTTGTCGACATCGCGAATCGGGGGGGGAGAATTGAACCAATCTCGTCGTGCCAATAGCCGGTCGTATCCCTGCAATGTCGACCTGCTCGTCAGCTTGAGAGAACGCAAAGGCTGGACGCAGCAAAAGCTCGCCGCCATCTCCGGCTACAGCGAGCGGCTCATCAACAAGGCCGAATCGGGCCGATCGATCTCCTCCGCGGCCATCGAGATTCTGGCCGAAACGCTCTCGACCGAGGAGGATCCCATCTATTTCGAGGACTTGATTTCCGACCCCATCGCCTTGGCCAAGGAGTTCATGGCCGGAATCTACGTCCATCAAAAGAATGTCGTCACCGCCATCCGGCATTTTCTCGATGAAGACATCGTCTTTCGCCTGGCGGGCGATCCAGCGACCATTCCGTTTGCCGGCGAGCATCGGGGATTTGCCGCGGTGGAGAGGGCCTTTGAGATCTTTTTTTCGATCATGGAGGCGCCGCCCAATTATGACTACAAGGCGGGCATTTCCTACTTGGCCCAGGGCAAGGATGTCATCGTCTGGGGAGAGTCGTGGCTTCATCCGATCGGGGTGCCGATGGACAAGCCGATGCCGATTTCCCATCGCCTGACATTTCACAAAGGGAAGCTTGTCCTGTTTGAGAATGTCTTCGACACATTGCATGCGGCCAAGGTGCTCGGCGAACGTCGTTTGGAGTGAATGGGGCCTTTGGCAGGCTGGAAGCCTACCCTACGGGGGTGTTGGCGCGGCAGGCTGGAAGCCTACCCTACGGGGGTCGCGGTGTGCCGCATTTGGGGGCGGTGAATTGGGATGGTTTCGAAAAGCCACTTGAAAAGCCACTGCAATTGCGGGGTTTTCTTTGGGCGACCAAAAAAGTGTTGCACCCGATGCGCCGCTAACCATAATGGACCATTCAGGAACAAAGAGGCACCGACTATGTATTGAGCGGCTGGCCGTCGGGCTAGCTGGCTGGGTAAGTGGCGGACGCCAGTGGGTAAGGGACTACGACTTCACACTTTGAGTCTTCTACTTTGGAGTTTGTCGTAATGAAGTGGATGCAATCCTTCTGGCGAGTCTGCGGCGCGGGCTTTCTTTCGGCCTTGGCCATCGCCGCCGCCCCCTCGATTCAAGCCGCCAATGTCGAAATCAACTTCACCGGCATGAACATCGTTTACGATGGCGCCAGCATTCACGACGCCGGTTCTTCGTCCGGTGGAAACGGCAATCCCGCCGAGGCCACTCCGCTGGTGACCGTGAACTTTCTCGACGATGGCAATCTCGTGGGAGTTCTTGCCTCGGATATTGCGATCGATGTCTTCATTCCCGATGTGACGGGCATTCCCTCCGCCCCCAACACCCACCACGTGCTGGCGACCCCGGGCAACCCTGGCTACTTCGACCTGTTGATCGGCACCAGCCCGCTCGCCGCGGAGTACCTGCGTCTCGACCTGGGCGAGGTGACGATCACCTATCTCGACTCAGCCGGCATGTTGCAGTTCGTGTTCGGCGCGGCCGTGGCAAGTGGTTCCTCGCAGAACCTTCCCTTCGGACTCGTGGCAGGGAATACGATCACCGTGTCGTTCTCCGCCCCGATCACACCCGGGTCGCTCACCGAAGCGGGTGGGTTTGTAACCGGCTTCACGGCGAGTGGCACGGGCGAGATTCGTGCCGTCCCCGAGCCAGCGACCGTCGGCCTGGCGGTGCTCGCCCTGGCCGGGGCGGGTTTGATCTGGCGCCGCCGGTCGTAGCGATTAGTTTCGCATTCAAGTAAACGAATACAACCAGGCCGGTCCCTTCGGGGGCCGGCCTGTTCTTGTTTGTCGCGCAACGATGGGACACGGATGAACACGGGTTTTTCCGGATCACCACGGATCAGAATTCGGATCACCACGGATCAGAAAGCGCGCGGCGTCTTTGGGGGTGCCACACCCTGCGAAGGGTGTGTGCTTGGTTGGTGGTAAGAATTGGACGCGGCCCATCACGGAATCAGGGGCGGGATTGGTCAGGATTGTCAGGATCAGACCGAGCCGGGCGGCGTGAGCCCCCGGAGTGCGAACGCAAAGAATAGGCCACGGATTGAAGCGGATCGTACGGGATCACCACGGATCAGAAGGTGCTGATCGTGAGCCGTTTTCCGCCTGGCGCTTTCTGATCCGTGGTGATCCGAAATAATCCGCTTCAATCCGTGTCCCATTCTTTGCTTCCTACTCCGGGAAAAAATCTCGCGGATTCCTGTTGACATCTACTGGCCGACCAGTAGAATCAGGCTCGTTGCTACTGGTTGACCAGTAGGTCCCGCCTGCCGGGCGGGACCTTGGATCGAGGGAATCTTTCTACGCACGACAAGGTCCGGGCCGGCGGCCCGGACCTACTAGGGGAAACTGTCATGAGCCACATCGAGCCGACCGAGCGCGAGCTCGAGGCCCTTAAAGTTCTCTGGGAACGGGGGGAGGGGACCGTCCGCCAGGTGGCCGACGCCCTTAGCTCCCCCGAGGAGCCGCTCGCTTATACCACCATACTCAGTTTGCTCCAGGTCATGGAGCAGAAGGGGCTGGTGAAGCATCGCCGCCAAGGGAAGGCCTACACGTACGTCCCGCTGGTCGAACGGCAGAAGACGTTTCGCCATTTGGCGACGAGCTTTCTCGACCGGGTGTTCGACGGGGCGGTCGATGAGTACCTGGTCCACGCCCTCGATGGTAAGCGGCTCTCGTCGGCTGAACTCGACCAGCTTGAAGCGATGATCGCCGAGGCACGCCAGCGCAAAACCAAGAAAGGGGGCCAGAAATGAACGCCTTCGTCAATAACCTGGCGGCGTGGGTTGCCGACTACTATCTCCTCGCCACACTCCTCTTGGTGGTCAGCTTGCTGGCCCGACTTGCATTGCGGCAGCCCGCGCGGCGCATCGCCGTGGCGTGGGGGAGCGTCGTCGCGCTGCCGATCCTTGCGCTGCTACTCATGCTCCCGGGCTGGTCGGTGATTCACCTGCTCGGTCGTTCCGATTCCCCTGTGGAGATTGCGGAGGTCGCCATTGAGCCCGTGGTTCAGCCGGCACCGATGTCGCCCGCTCAGCCAAGTTTTCCGGTGGAATTCAATCAGGCTCCGGCCCCCTTGAGCGAATTCCCCCTCAGCCAACCGGCAGAGATCGTGCCCCATACCCCGCCGCCAATGCCGGAGCCGGCCAAAGTATCGGAGTGGCCGATCAAGGAGATGGTGGCGACCACGTTTCTAGCCGGCACAACGATTGCCTTGGCGTGGTGCCTGATGGGGGCATGGCAACTCCGGCGTCTCGTGCGACGCTCGACCCTTGCCCGGGCGGAACTGGCCGAATTGCTCATTTCGTTGGGCGATGGCCAGCCGGTCCCCAACCTGCGACTCAGCGACCAGCTTTCGACCGCCGTCGCCCTGGGGCTGCGCCGCCCCACGATCCTGCTACCAACGCACCTGACCGGCCAGCATGATCCCGCCGCGCTGCGGACCGTCCTGGCCCACGAGCTGGCCCACGTTCGCAACGGCGATTTGTGGCTGGTGGCGGCCCTGCGTGCGGTGATGCTGCTGTTATGGGCCCACCCGCTTTATTGGCTTGCGCGGCGTGGCGTGCGGCTCGACCAGGAGTTGCTGGCCGACGCGGCGGCGGCGGAACTCACCAGCCGCGACACCTACGCCGAGCAACTTGTCGGCTGGGCCCGAGAGCTTCCCGCCTCGCGCGGCCTGGCGCTCGCCGGGGCGGTGGGACTGTGGGAAACGGGGAGCCAGCTACGCCAGCGGATCAAGCTGCTGCTCGACGAGCGGCTGACGATCGTGCGGAGTTGCTCACGACGGTGGAAACTCGCCGCGATGGGGCTGTGTGCCGTGGCGGGGATCGGGCTGTCGTTGGTGACGCTTCAGCCACGCGAGACGTTGGCCGACGAGCCCGTTCGCACCGCGGATGAAGAGGAGCAGGCCTCGGAAAAGGCCCCAGAGAAGGTAGCCGACTATTCCCACCTCAAGTCGCTGGAAGTGCGGGTGGTCGACCCGGAGGGAAACCCGGTGGAGGGAGCGGAGGTGACGCCGTGGGCGCTGCATACGAGCCTCGGTCACCTTTCGTGGGGAACACCCGACAATCCGGAAGAGGCTCCCACTGTTGCGACGGACAAGCGTGGCGTCGCGACGATCTCTTATCCCGATTACTACTATGGTGACGGAGCGGAGTCGCTGGTGACCAGTGTCACTTGCCGCGTGACCCACGCAGGTTTCGTGAACGTCCCCTCACACGACGTTAAAGTTCCGCAGACTTCACCGGCAACGATAACGCTGACCCGTGGGGCAATAGTCCGCCTGGTAGGAATTGTGAATGACCAGTCAATTCCACCCGCCGAGTTGCGTGCCTTGTGGTCGTCAACCACGTTCAAGGGCAAGCCGGCGCCCGACGACCAGGGCAACCTTGTCCTTCCACCTCTGGCGGCCGGTCCCGAGTTGATCCGGCTCGTGAGACTCTCCGAGTCAGGCCCCGCGCTGGTCAGCCGCGTGATTAAGGCTGACCTTCTCGAGGGAGGCGAGTACTATCTGAATGCGGATCTCTATCCGACCGTCAACATCAGGGGTCGGCTCAGCGACGATGTCCCCCGCCCGATACATAGTGGGTGGGTCATGGGCGAAATCGTGACACCGGTCGAAGGAGAGGCGAATGAGAATTTGTCGTGGCGTACCTATGCGCCCGTGGCCGAGGATGGCACGTTCGAACTTTCGAATCTACCCGCGGGGGAGCCGCTTCAAATCATCGCCGGTTGCGACGGGTTCGCCGCGGCCAGCGGGCTGCCCCCCGGCTTCGTCCCTATCGACGAATGGCAACGCCCAGGCGCTCTTAACCAACCCCAAACATTCGTCCTGGGGGAGACGACCACCGAGGTGACGATCGAAATGCAGCCAACGGCTACGTTTGAGGTGCGTGTGGTTGACCTCGCTGGCGAACCGGTCGAAGGTGTCAATGTCGCTGCGTCGCCAAATGTCAAATGGTGGGGCAGCGGAAGCCAAATCTATGGCGAATATCGTTACGACATGATCGAACTGCTAAAACACGGGCGGCCGACCAACCTCTCTAAACAGTTGAAGCTCTACCAGGCAACGACCGATGCCACGGGAGTGGCGACTATCAGGAATGCACCGGTGAGCGGTCGAGCTCGCGAGCACCTCGATCTGTTCTCCAGCGACAAGCCATCGGTGCCGCTCGGATCGCCCCATGGCTATGAGATCGCAGCTCGACAGGGGGAGACGACACGGACGACGATCACCATTGATCGCTCCAAGCTGCCCGCGCCCGAGGAGACGCAGCCAGACACGTCGAACACTTCTCCCGCCGGCGAATGGCCCGCCACACTCTCCGGCGAAATCAAGAACGACCAGGACCAACCGATCGCCGGCGCAACTGTAAAACTCGCCATTGAGCGCCGAGTTGAGTATCCCATCGGTTGGGCCCAGGAGCGACTCAGCACGTTCGAGGCCACGACCGACGACGAAGGACGCTATCAGTTCGACACGACCGGCTGGCCGGCGATTGGTACCCACTCGTTCGTGCTGCTAAATCAGAGCGTGACGGCCGAAGGATATGTCGACAATGGGGCTCTCCACCACTTTACGGCCGGATTTGAAGCGGGAGAGTTCCAGCTTCCACAGATCCGCCTGTCCCGCGGGCGGATGATCTCTGGGCGGGTAGTCGACCCCAGCGGTCAACCTGTTGCCGGTGCCGTGATCCGTGGCAGCATCAGGTCCTCGATTGACCCACCCGTGACCGGGGCTGATGGAAGGTTCCAATTCACGTCGAGAGGAGGCACCACTTACTGGATCTACTCTTCCAAGCATGCCCGTACGATGCTCCCCGTTGCGATCGATGCCACGGATCTCGGTGACATCACGCTCGAGGAGGGGACCCTGATTGAGGGAACCGTGACGACTTCCGAAGGAGTGCCAGTCGCTGGATGCGTGGTTGTGCTGGAAGGGGGACAACATGTCGAAAACAGTATCATCAGGTTGCCTTACACCCTGGCCACTGAAACTGACGCCGAGGGAAAGTATCAGTTTGTCGTCAGCCGGTCGGACTATCATCCCCACTACGCGCGAGGGGGTTATCACATCTATGTGTCGCATGCCTCCCTCTCGATGGATCGCGCGGAACCGTTCTACGTCGTGGGGAGCGTTCCGCCGCCGCTGGTTGCCCCGCAGTGGATTGGAGTCGATGGCGAAGAGCCCACGATTCGCGTCGATCTCAAGGCTCGCGAAGGGGTGACCTTGTCGGGAGTGGTCCGCTGGCCCGACGGCACGCCTGCCGAAGCCGTCGAAATCAGGGCGAGTGACCTTCCCAGCCCTGGCAATGGGGTCCCTTTCCAAGGGTCGGGGATCTCGCTTGGTCGTGTCACCTCCGACAAAGAGGGGGCCTATCGGCTTACGGTGCCCAGCGGAATTAAGTCGATCGTCCTTCACGGCGGTCCAACTCGCAGCTCAAGTGGAACCTCGATGATGGCGCAGCCTGCGATTGAGATCGAAGGAGGCCGCGTCCAAGGGAGTTTCTTGCAGCTACGGGATGAGCCACTCAATGAAAACCTTGAAGGCCTCGACTGGGTGCTACGTGAGGAGGAGATTCAACCCCCAACGCCACGGGTTCAACCCAGCCGGAACAGATCCGAAAGTTCCCCTCCCGTCGAATGGCCCGCCACCCTCTCGGGCGAAATCAAGAACGACCAGGACAAACCGATCGCCGGCGCCAACGTCAAGCTCACGCTCCAGCAGATTCACGAGTACGCCATCGGCCGCTGGGACGAGACGCTGGAAACCATGGAGGGAGTGACCGACGAGGAGGGCCATTACAAGTTCGATCTCTCCACCTGGCCCGAATTGCGGCACCCGCCGTTTGTGATCACCGTGAGCGCCGGCGCCGAGGGGCATTCCAACGGACGGACGTGGAGCTGGTATGATTCGTCCGACAAGAAAGTCGGCGACAAGTTCCAGGAGCTTATGCTGCCTGCCGGTCGCACGGTCACGGGCAAGGTCGTCGATCCCGATGGCAAGCCAGTCTTCGGCGCGGTGATCCACACCGTGGTCGACTACGGCACGAACATGATGCACAACCCGCGGACTAGCGGGCCCGATGGCAAATTTGAGCTACGACTTTCCCGTGAAGGGGGGGCACAGGTTTGGATCTGTTCGGCCGCTGGAGCCCCGAAGTTTCTTGCGATCACCAAAGAGCAAACGGATTTGGGGACGATTGAACTCGAACGGGGGACGGCCCTGGAGGGAACGGTCCGCGACGCGGCGGGGGGGCCGGTGGCCGGCTGTGTGGTGGTGATGTCGAGTGGCTACGACGGCGAGATGCAGGGGCGGAGCATCGCAGTGCAATATGCGACCAAGACCGACGGCGAAGGCCACTATCGCCTCCCACCGGCTACGGGAGGGTATAAAGTCTACCTGTCGATGGCCGAGCGGACTTCCGACCGTCCGGCCAGGTCGTTCATCGTCGGCGATCGGGAGCCCCCCGCGGTCATCCCCCAGTGGCACGTGCTCTCGGGCAAGGAGGCGACCAAGCAGGCCGACTTCACAGGCACCGAGACGGTCGAACTGGGGGGCACCATCCGCTGGCGCGACGGCTCACCCGCCGCGGGAGTCGAGGTGAAGGCGAGCTACCTTCCCGACCCGAGCGACGTCGAGTCTTTCGACACCGGCATCTGGATCGGCCGGGCCCTTACAGGCGCCGACGGAACGTACACCCTCAAGCTTCCCAAGGGAATCACGGCCATCACCTTGAACTGCTTCGGCGGCCGGGACAAGGAAGGCAAATGGCAGACCGCTTTCGTCGCCGACGATGTTGAAGGCGTGCGCCAGGCGGAGCAGTTCATGGAACTGCAAGAGCTGACGCTCGACGAGAATCGTGATGATCTCGATTGGGTGGTCGGCAAGGATTGAAAATATCCACTCCGAGACCTGCCCAACCCGCCGAGCCGCTCTGGCCCTCGGGAGTAACCCGAAATGGCTTCAAATCTCCTGGTTGGGTTGTCTGCCGGATGGCAATGAACGCGAAATCGCGGAGGGCAAGTTGCCACGGAGCCAGTAGGTCCCCCCTGGTCGGGTCAACGCTGGCCGACCCGAACAAGGGGGTTGACGGAGGTTGCCGCAACATTACCATTGACGGCTGACAGCGCGTGCAATGCTGACTGGAAAACCAGAAGCTAGCGGTCCTCCCCGGGGGGCCGCTAGCTTTTTTTATGGCTCGATCGGAACGACGCGCGTTGCTCACCCACGCAGGGACTCGGGAAGGATGGACGTCGACTACGGAATTGACTGGGAGATCGGCCCCGTGATTGCCGAACTGCGCGCGATTCGCAGCCAATCGGCCGACGGGCAGCAAAAGGGGCGGCGTCGCAAGCTGCCTTCGCAAAAAGCGCTGACGGGCATCATCGAGGGGGTCTCCGCCGCACTCTTCCCGAATCGGCTTGGGCATCCGGGAATCAGCGGCGAAGGCATCGACTATTTTGTTGGCGATACCCTTGATGTCGTGCTCCGCGAGCTTCACAAGCAAGTCCAATACGAGTTGTCCTACGGCCTCAATTACGGAGACGAACGCGACGTCATTGTCGACAGCGCCACGCAGATTACACGACGTTTCGCGGCGGCCCTGCCAAACGTGCGACGCTTGTTGGACACCGACATTCGCGCGACGCATCAGGGCGACCCGGCCGCCGGCAGCATCGACGAAGTGCTCGTTTGCTATCCGGGTATCAAAGTGATGATGCACCATCGACTCGCCCATGCCTTATATCGCTTGGGCGCGCCGCTCATAGCGCGGATGGTCGCGGAGTTGGCCCACGCGGCCACGGGCATCGACATTCACCCCGGCGCCCAGATCGGCGAGGGGTTCTTCATCGACCACGGCACGGGCGTTGTCATCGGCGAATCGTGCATCATCGGCAGTCGCGTGCGAATCTATCAATCGGTGACCCTCGGTGCCAGGCACTTCGAGAAGGAGGAGAGCGGATCCCCGGTGAGCAGGGATTCCCGCCATCCGATTGTCGAGGACGATGTCGTGATTTACGCGGGCGCCACGGTGCTCGGCCGGATCACGATTGGACGAGGTTCGATCATTGGAGGCAATGTGTGGGTCACTCGCAGCGTGGCCGCGGGGAGTCGGATCGCCCAGGCGGAGAGTCGAACCAATGCTTTCGACGATGGAAACGGTATTTAAACCCAGCAACTACTTTCTAACTACTTACGAGAAGAGAATCCAATGGCCGAACCTAGTGCGCAACTCGCCGTGAACGACGTCGCCGCTCGCCAGTTGGCGAACGCCACGAAAACCGTGCCGCAAATGTCGACAATCACCCCCAGGTGGTTGACGCGTTTTCTGCCTTGGGTCCCGGTGGAGGCGGGCATCTTCCGCCTTAACAAGGTGAAGGACGCCTCGCGCGTGGAAGTCGCCTGCTCGCTACGCGACGAGCGCGATCTGCCGCATACCTTTGTCGATTACGAAGAGAACGCCCGCGAGTACATGCTCAGCGCCGTGACGACAATTGTCGATATTCACACCCGCGTCTCCGATCTCTATAGCGTGCCGCACGATCAGATCGAGGAGCAGATCCGACTGGCGATCGAAACAATCAAGGAGCGGCAGGAGCGCGAACTCCTCTACAACAAGGAGTATGGCCTGCTCAACAACGTGACGCGCGACATGCGGATCAAGACGCGCACCGGGCCACCAACGCCCGACGACCTCGACAACTTGATTGCCAAGGTGTGGAAGGAGCCCGCTTTCTTCCTCGCCCATCCCCTGGCGATTGCCGCCTTTGGCCGCGAATGCACCCGCCGCGGCGTGCCACCCGCCACCGTCACGCTGTTCGGGTCGCAGTTTATCACCTGGCGAGGCTTGCCGATCATCCCCAGCGACAAGCTCGGTACCGAAGGTAATAAGTCGAGCATCCTGCTCATGCGAACCGGCGACAACCGCCAGGGGGTGATCGGGCTCTACCAGCCCGGGTTGCCTGGCGAGCAGAGTATCGGCCTTTCCGTGCGGTTCATGGGGATCAGCCGCAAGGCGATCGCCTCCTATCTCATCTCGCTTTATTGCTCGCTGGTCATTCTGACGGACGACGCGTTAGGCGTGCTCGACGACGTCGAATTGGGCAATTTCCACGAATACGATCACAAATATGCAACCAAGAAGTGAAAACGGCGTCCCGGAAAATCGACCATCGCTAGCGGCGGGCCGGTCCGCGACCGGTCTCAACGAGCCGGTCGGGCACGTGGCGGCGCCGCCGGGATTTCCCGCGGAGGAAGTCCTCGCGCGGCTTGCCAGCAAAATGTTTGCCGCGTCCGGAAGCCCAGTATCGGGAGACCCTGCGTTGGGAAATCCGGCGTTGGGAGTGACTTCGCTTTCCGGAGTCGCATGGCCTGGTTTGCCGAGTGAGTCCTTGGCGCTACCCTATAGCGAGTTTCAGGACCTGCGCACCCGGGCGCGAGTGGAGCCCGCCAAGGGGACGATCGGGGACATCCCTTCGTACGGTTCGCCTCCCGCGACAGCAGCCGCGGCCAACGAACCCGTCTATTACTTCCTGAAGGAATGCCATCCACGCGCCGCTCGACTGGAAACGGGCGTCGATCACGCACGGCACCCGGTCCCCTCGGGAGCCGCCTCGCCGGCATCGCGCCGACAATTCGACGTCAATCAGGTGCGGCAAGATTTCCCGATCTTGCAGGAGAGGGTCAACGGCGGGAAACCTCTCGTCTGGCTCGACAACGGGGCGACGACGCATAAGCCACGGGTCGTCATTCAGCGGATCGTCGAGTACTATCTCCGCGAGAATTCGAATATCCATCGCGCCGCGCACGAGTTGGCGGCCCGGTCGACCGACGCCTACGAGTCGGCTCGCGAAACGGTCGCCCGCTTCCTTAACGCGCCGTCGAGCAAGGAGATTGTTTTCACGCGGGGGGCGACCGAGGCCATCAACCTTGTGGCCCAAGCCTGGGGCAGGCATCAGGTTGGCGAGGGGGACGAGATTCTTGTGACCCACCTCGAGCACCATGCGAATATCGTCCCCTGGCAGCAACTGGCCGAGGAAACCGGGGCACTGCTCCGAGTCGCCCCGGTCGACGATCGCGGCCAGGTGATGCTCGCTGCGTATCAAAGATTGCTGACCCGCAAGACTCGCCTGGTCGCCTTCCCTCAAGTCTCCAACGCCCTGGGGACGGTCACGCCCGCTCGGCAAATGATCGAGATGGCCCACCGCGCGGGCGCCTTGACCCTCGTCGATGGCGCGCAGAGCGTGGCCCACATGCGGCAGGACGTGACCGAACTCGACGCCGATTTCTTCGTCTTTTCAGGTCACAAGGTGTTTGCTCCCACGGGGATTGGCGTGTTGTACGGCAAAGCCGAATTGCTCGACACCATGCAGCCGTGGCAAGGGGGGGGCAACATGATCGAGGATGTCACGTTCGAAGCGACGACTTATCAGGCGGCCCCCGCGCGGTTCGAGGCCGGAACCGGCAGCATTGCCGATGCGGTCGGCCTCGGCGTCGCACTCGAGTATCTCGAAACGCTGGGGATCGAAAACATCTCTCGCTACGAACACGACCTGTTGGAGTACGGCACCGCGGAGTTGCTGAAAGTACCGGGCCTGCACCTCATCGGTACGGCGGCCGAAAAGGCGGGTGTGCTGTCGTTCGTGATCGACGGGCTGCGGACCGAGGACATCGGTAAGGGGCTGAGCCACGAGGGGATTGCCGTCCGGGCGGGACATCACTGCGCCCAACCGATCCTGCGACGATTCGGCCTCGAAAGCACCGTCCGCGC
>CAZYQQ010000070.1:0-28458 GCA_964650265.1 uncultured Planctomycetaceae bacterium | reverse complement strand
CCCGCCAATAACATCTCCGTGCCTCTGCGTCTCTGTGTTTTTTTATCCACTTCAGTTTCGTAGGGTGGGTCCACCTGCCGGAATTGACCTATTCTCATGATAGACTCAATTTCCGGCAGAACCACCCACCAG
This sequence comes from uncultured Planctomycetaceae bacterium, assembly GCA_964650265.1. Classification (GTDB taxonomy): domain Bacteria; phylum Planctomycetota; class Planctomycetia; order Pirellulales; family Lacipirellulaceae; genus CAZYQQ01. Next base: position 28,326 of record CAZYQQ010000070.1, on the reverse strand, counting down.
ACTAACAAGACCAACCAGGCTTAGCCTGGCGCACCAGAGACGCGGAGGCACGGAGATGTTAAGTGCGGGGTGGAGTGAGTTTGAGTGGAGGGCGATTTGTTTTCGATGTTTCTTGCCGTTTGTGTCGCGCGGTCTCAGAACAGGACTGCCCCCACCATGCCGGTCATTGGTTTTCTGGCTTCGCCCGGATCAGCTCCACCAGTCTCGCATCGACCTGTTCAGCCTCTGCGTCGCGGCCCAGCTTTCGAAGGACGGAAGAATAGCTTTCAAAAACTTCCGTGCTTACCTCCACGGACTGAGCAAAGCCTTGTTCGAAATAGCCCAATGCTGGCTGCAATGTCTTCTCTGCCTCATTAAAATTGCCGAGAGCGATAAGGCTATACCCGAGCGCTTTGGCAATCTGTGCTTCGAATCTAGGATACACTACCCCCGCTTCGATGGCGATTCCCCTCGAATGAAGGCACAATGCTTGCGCCTCTAGTGGACGCCCCTGATCCAACCTGACGTACGATAGCACCTGTAGAGCATTCGCATACCAGATAGTATGGCGAGCATTCTGCTCCCTCGCCTGGTGGATCACCTCATCAAGGTACGCTTCCGCCGCCTCAAAGTCCTTGCAACGCACGTTAGCTACCGCCAGTTCGATCAAGGCATGTAAATAAGCAGGTTGCTTCTCGCCTAGTAACTCCTTCTTGACGCTAACCGACACTTCGAGGTACTCGACTGCTTTGTGTACGTTGTCCAGGCGCATTTCGACTAACGCCAAGGCACTGCGCACTGATGCGTTGGAATAGCTAGACGGCTCCCCTACAATTTCGAGTAATTCAAGGGCACGGGTTAGCTGCTGTCGCGATGCATTCCGCCGATTCTCGTTCAAGGCAACAGATCCCAGATAAGCGATGCGAATTGCCTCTGTGTAAGTCCCCCGAAGCTCCGTGTCCAACTGTGCCACCTGTCTCCATTCGTCGACTCCACAACGTTCGAGCGCAGCCAGCGGAGAGTCGGCACCCTGTTGTGCTATAATCTGCTCAAGATGCTCGCTCCGCATCTCTATTGCCTTCTCGATGTCGCCGTAGAGTAGTTCGCGAGTGATCGGGTCGAAGTCGACTTTGGTGTCCGAAGGCCGATCTTGGTGACCTTCATTCGTGTTGGCCAGCGACTGGAGAGTCACTTCTGCGGCTCGGCAACTTTCCGGCGCAAAACAACATCCCAGGCAAGAGAACAGTAACAGCCATACGGCAACACGGCTATGTTCGATATAGAGCATCATCGTTTTCTGCGAAGACATAGCGAGACTCGGAGTGAACATTAAATCGCCAGGAAACCATTACTCGTAGGGCTTCCAAATCTCCTCGGAGAACGTGCTTTCGGTAACCTTCGGCTCTGCTTCCGCGACGTCAGCAGGTTCCTCCAATCCCATGGCGCGCAATCGGCCGGCTATCCGTTCGCAGGCGGCAAGATAAACCTGGTCCCTCGGATAACGACGCATAATCACGCGCGAGTCCTGCAAACTGGCGATGGCGCTCTCGGCATTGCCGCCGTTGATCTCTACCTCCGCTTTGGTGATTAACACGGCACCCATCACGGGCGAATCGGGTTTTCCGTGGTTCCGCAGCAACTCTTCAGCCTGAAAGCAGATCGCCTCTGCTTCCACTTGCATTCCTTGTGAGGCAAGGAGACGAGCAAGTCCAGACGCCATGAGCGGATAATCCTGATATTGGGGAATTCGCTGCATTAACGACATCGATTCTCTGAGCAGCGCCTCGGCCTCCTCGGATTCTCCCATCTCGAGCTTGGATAACCCCTTGTGGCCCACGCAATTGGCAAAATAAGGAGATTCCTTCAGCTCCAGACGTGAGAAGGACTTAGCAGCCTGCTCCAGTCGAAACAGTGCCGATTCATATAAGCCACGACGATAGTCCGCTTCGCCATGCCTTAGTTGGATGAAGGCGACCGTGACCGAATCGATCCCTAAAATTGGTACCAGCAGGGTTTCCGCGGAATCAAGACATTCAACTGCCGCGTCAAAGTCGCGCTGGGCAAGTTGCTCGGCACTCTGACCAGCCAATTCCGTCGCTTTCCGATAGAAAAGTACGTCGCGAGGCAACGACTTATGCACTGCCTGGAGTTCCGCCAGATAAGCGCGCTGCATGATCGTCGACCAATGGTCTGGACCGTTCTCTTCCGCCAGTCGGTTCACGTACGACGTTTGTCGTTTGATGGCTTGCTCCAAATCTCCCTGAACGACAAATCGGCGTACCGCGGCTTCGATTGCCTTGGGCGACCGCAACTCAAGTTCCGTCGCGACTGTGTGGGAAGACGCTTCTGGCAATGCCTCGGAAGGGGCATTCCGCGGTTGCTCGGCCGACGTGGCTTGGGGGCGTGGAGCGAACCCTGCGCAGCCGAAGACGATCAAGATGGTGACACGTCGCCAATCGACGCGACCCGCTGGCGGTATGTTGTGCATTGCTAAACCTCTCGCCCAAGTGGCATCTATCGTACCCCTGCGGGTAATACCAACTTGGGCGACGGAGAGGAATACGGATCAGCCCATCCCCTCATCCCTGGGTGCAGAAACGCACTTTTGGGAATTGGTGTCTTGGTTTTGGACATGTTTGCCATGTTTGTGGCGAATTTGGGGCATTTGGTTTAACTGGAGGAGCAACTGACATGCGCAAAGACGCTCAACGGGCACTCGTTTTGGATGACGAGGACCAGAAGAAGTTTGATGATTGCGTGAAAGCTTTGATAGCAGCATCTCCGGTGGAAAGTCGCTGGCACTGGGGCGACGTGCGAAGTGCCGGGGAATTTCACGCCCGAGGAGCGGGTGGCGTTTGAGTACTGCGTGCGGGAGAATCGGCGGGTGGAGCAGGAGCGGATTGGGCGGGAATATGTGAAAACATTGTTGAGCGACGATCTTGAGTTGTGAGTGGACATTAACGACTAACTAATTCACACACACATCCATATCGAGCTGACTGGGCAAACTCGGGATTCGTCGCACACGAATAATCAACGACACACAATCTCGAGGCTCTTTCATGTTCGCAAACGCTGTTGGCGATAAGGTCGGCCTCGACGCTGGTAGCTCGCGAGTTGTGTGCGTCCCAATATCTCCCATGTGGTGTACCCGCTTCGCACTTCTGGCAAGCCACCAGTGGCACCGGGCGTAGACTTAGCGAGCTCCATCCCTGACGCCTGTTGGCTCAGTGTCATCTCTATATTTCGGATTGGTGAAAGGACCGGCTGCCTGCTCGTCGTAACGGTATTTGTTGCTGTATGATCTCTCGCGGTCCAACTGGAATACGGCACCGCCTGATTGAAAGAGCTCTTTGGGCATATCACAGACTACCGTTAATCGGTTGCCGTCGTCGATCTGGTATTCACCAAGTTCGATCTCGTGGATACAATCCTTGGCAGAAATGGCGAGCTTCTCACCACGGCAGACAACGACACCTTCGTTGAGTTGTACACCAATTACCTTGGGTTTCTCCCAGTAGCGGTAGGTCTCGCCAATAATATTGCTGTGAGGTGGGATACAGCTGCAGCGACCTGGTTTGAGCACGTCGCTCATGACTGCCTCGTGGCACCAGCCGTAGTGGATTACCCCGAGAACAAGCCGTGCGAGTTCAAAAGCGTTAATTAATGAGACATTGCTCGCCCGCGCGAACGTGTCAAGGCTATCTACGTTAGCAGCGTCACGGCAGTCAGGATCGCATCCAAACTGATCATCGAAGACGACGAGAACGCGATCGAAACGCCTTCCCCAGGCAATCTGGTCCGCTATGCCCTCCTGGATCAATTCACAGTCGGCCCGCACTAGGCGTCTTGCAGTCTCAAAGCAGTAAACTGCGACCGACAAGTCTCCATGCTTGAATACAAATCGATCTTGCAGGCATTTCTCACTTACCGGGTACGGGCTGTCTTCTATCTCTCCCAAACCAAGCTCGTAGAAGGCCATCCTCGTAAAATGCTCAATGTCTCTGTGTTTGCTGTCTTTTCCGATAGGATTGAGCAGTATTGCGGGCGTATGGACCACTCTCAACATATCTTCTATGACAAGTGCTCCCTCCCCGCTCTCTGATGTCGCGGCATCAGGCAAGCCCTCGTCTGCCAAGGGCGAAAGGACTTTGATTTTGCCATCGACAATGTCCGTACCGAAGGGAGTATTCGATATCCGACCCCCGAAGAAGAATACGCTGTTTGCGCTTCGACGCAATTCAAGGTCTGAGTGCAATGCAATCCAGTCGAAGAGCCAGCTAGTGGTTTCCGCTGCCCGGAGCATTGGGCCCCGATAGCTCTCATCCAACCTGTGACCATGATGCACGATCCGGTGACGTAATCTTCGGGTCACATTGAGTTCGTCGTGCAAACGCAGGCCATTAAGGTAAGGAACGCCGCAAGGACGTGGTCCTGGTAGCCGACGCCTGGACAATTTGCAGTATTGGTCTATTCTGCTGTCGAAGTTGTTGCGAGTTTTCTCCAATTGCAACTGGATCACATGCTCGTTGCAGCCTGCTTTCGTGAGTAGCTTTCTCACCTCGGATTCGATCAGAACCTCGATTGCGGTGACAAATGAGCGGATGGAATCGGCAAACCGACCGCTGTGAAAAAGGCTCCAACCATCAAGCAAGTCGGCTTCGCCCGGGGTCGCTTCATTTTTCAGTTGGTTCAGTACGTCCGCTTCGCTCACCGCGTAGAGAGGCCGCGATTCCCCCTCAAGCCCATCCCTGATCGTCGGGTACCAATCCCGCACAACACCCGAATAGAGACAGACAACACAACTTCGAGCAGCATGCCACTCTTCATTTGGCGGGAGGATCACAAACCAATTGGGAATATCCCACTTTGTCACCTCGCTTGCATACGGGTCTACTGAAGCACGTCGATACGCGTTAACGATCTTGTTGACGACGGGTATGTGGCCGTTCGCCAGCGATGCGAAATAGCGATAACCGTCTTGGAATCGAGACTCTTCACCCTCGAAGAGAGCACGGCATGCGTCTACCAATGGATAAGCCGTGATATACAAGAGCGTCTTCGTTGCACGAAAAACTCCACCTCCCGGTAACCCGAGAACCGGCATTGTCGCCTCTTGGGCCGCCGATTTGCCGCCGATGAACACCGTGTTTCTTTGCGTGGATGAATACTGTTCGCCGCATTGAACCTCAATTCCGTTGTTCTCGATACCAACAGGAACCTCGATGCCGCAGTGATTAATCGTGAGGTGACTGCTAGGCATCAAGAGCCAGAACGGCAGTTCGACAGCGAATGTAATCTCAGTCGTGTCAGAACCCCAGTCGATGCTGCACCCTACACCGTACCGTCCTGGCGCTAGGTCTTCCGGAATATCCATCAACGAAACCCTTCATTCCGATGTTTTTCGTCGGCATTATATTAAATCCCTGGCCGCGGAGTTCAGAACGAAACACTCAGCTTCCCCAACCGCCAAAAGTGCCTTCCCCGGCGCCATTCTCCACTTTCTCAAAACTTCATGCTAGAAATCGGGCACCACCCGGCATAGATTCGAATTTCAGGCCTAGAGTTAGGCCCCCACTCTGCTCCTTGGCAACTTATCCCCACTACCGCCGCTTCGGCTGCGAGTGCCGAACTACGGAGAGGGTGCGCCCACGTTCAACCAGCGGCCCCAAGATGCGACTCTCCCCCGCGACCCCCGCGAAAAACGTCGTCTCATTTTGGTAAATTCACGCCCCCAAATCCGCAACTCCTTCAGCTTCAACGCCTTACGCCGATTGCCCTTCGAATTGTTTGGCAGAAATCGATTTTTCAAAACACCCAAACAATAAAAGGGGCCGGGGATCGGGGGCCAGGGATTGGGGCGAGACCCTTTTCCTGGCCCCCGACCCCTCCCAACCCTCCCCAAGCGCACCCACCCACCCGCGAGTGCCTAAAAACTAGGCGTCCCGCTGCCCCGCTCGTTGACACCTCGACGTAACCCATTTAGCCTGAACAGTTTGGCAGGCTTGGGGCGGGAACTGCGCTCACTTCGTATTCCTCCATGGACACCATTCTCCCGTGACGGCCAAACCTTGGGGTGGGGCATTCGAACAGCCCACCCATGAACTCCTCGAGCGGTTTAGCGAAAGCGTCAGCTTCGATCGCCGGCTCTACGCCCACGATATCCGTGGGTCGATTGCCCATGCGCGGATGCTAGCGGCCGTGGGGGTGCTGACCGAGGAGGAGGCCGAGCAGATTGCCGAGGGGCTTTCGGCCATTGGCGAGGAGATCGCCGCCGGAAGTTTCACGTTCCGCCAGGACCTGGAAGATGTCCACATGAATATCGAGCGGGCCTTGGTCGAGCGGATCGGCGACGTGGGCCGCAAGCTCCACACCGGCCGCAGCCGCAACGATCAGGTCTCGACCGACTTGCGGCTCTGGCTGCGGGACCAGATCGACCGGTTCGACGAACTGCTACTCAACGTGCAGCGGGCTTTCATCAGCCGCTGCGAACAAGACAATGGGGTCATCCTCCCTGGCTACACCCACCTGCAGCGGGCCCAGCCGGTTCTGGCAAGCCACTACTGGGTCGCCTACTGCGAAAAGCTCCAGCGCGATCGGAGCCGGCTGGCCGATTGCCGCCGCCGGGTCAACCTGCTGCCCCTGGGGACCGCCGCGCTGGCCGGGACGACGATCCCGATCGATCGCCAGATGGTGGCCGAGCTGCTCGGGTTCGATGGGCTGGTGGCGAACAGCCTCGACTCCTCGAGCGATCGCGACTTTGTGATCGAGATGGCCTCGGCGCTCGCCCAAATCGCGATTCATCTGAGTGGTTGGGCCGAGGAGTGGATTCTGTGGTGTACCACCGAGTTTGGCTTTCTCAAGTTGCCCGACGCCTTCACCACCGGCTCGTCGATCATGCCGCAGAAGAAGAACCCCGACGGGCTGGAACTCATTCGAGGCAAGACCGCCCGGGTGGTCGGCAATCTTCAGTCGCTGCTGGTTCTCACCAAGGGGCTGCCGCTGGCCTACAACCGCGACCTGCAGGAAGACAAGGAGCGGATCTTCGATTCGTGCGACACGGTCGCCATTTGTCTCGAACTCGCCGCACCGATGGTCGCCGGGGCGACGCTGCAAGTCGCGCGCATCCGCGAGGGACTCGACCGCGGGCACCTCGACGCGACGACCCTGATGGAGCAACTGATCCACTGGGGCGTGCCCCAACGGACGGCCCACGAGATCATCGGCAAGCTGGTGGGGGTCGCCCTCTCGCGCAATTGCCGGCTGAGCGACCTTGCACCCCAGGACTTTAGCGCGGCCCACGAATCGCTCGACGAAAAAGTCTACGACGTGCTCGGCGTCGAGCGGGCGATCGAGGCCTTCCGCAGCGAGGGATCGACTCACCCCCTGCTCGTGGCCGAGCAAGTGGCCCTCTGGCGACAACGACTCCACATGGACGCAGCACCACACGACGACACCACGCGATAGAAAGACCCATGTTGCGAATCACCCCGAAATTGCTATTGTGCATCTGTCTGTTCGTCGTTTTGGCGAGTGGCTGCGCGCCAATCGCCGAGGCCCAAGCCCCGCCGATCCTCCCCCCCCAGGATGGGGCGCAGGACGCCGACGCGCCGCTCCCCCTCCCCGACATCGACGCGATCGACAACCCGGCGGTCCGCGCGGCCTACACGTTGCCGCGGAATGAGCCGGCTGACTATGTCCGCGCGATCCTCAACCTGCTCGACTTTCGCGAGCCGGCCCTGGCCCAGAGCGTCTTCCGCGACCTGCAAGGGCTCAACCTCAACGACGAGCAGCGCGCCGCGCTCGTGGCAAGGTTTGGCACGGCAGCCATCTTGAGAATCGGCCAGACGAAAGACCTCGGCCCGGCAGCCACGACGTTTGCCCAAACCACCATCGCGGCAGCCAGTGCCGCCGCCACGGCACCCGAACGGATCAACCAGCTTGTCGCGAACCTTGGCAACCCCGGCGCACCGCAGCGCGAGGCGATCGCCGCCCTGTCGACGCTTGGCGAGCCGGGGATCATGGCCTGTCTGGCGGTGCTCGCCGATCCAGCGTCGGACGACGAGCAAAAACGAGGCGCGCGAACGGTGCTCGTCCGGAGTGTCCCCCTCTCGGTTGGACCACTCCTGGCGGCGATCGATGCCCCCGAGCCACTGCGATCCGAAGCGGCCACCTTGCTGGCGACCATCCGTCCACCCCAAGCGGCTCCGCTGCTCGCCGCACCCGCCGCCACCGAGGGGCATGCCCTGCTCGCCCGGGCGTACGAGTCGCTCACTGGTCAACCGGCGAGCGTCGAGTCGGCCGAAGGGCTGCTGCGACGATCGCTCGAGAATGTCCTGGGAGGAGTTCCCCCTGCGGGCATCGGCCCCGAGGGCCAGATCGAGGTGTGGGTGTGGGACGCCGAGAAGAATCTACCAACAAGACTCACACTGAGCCCCGACGACGCTGCGACACTGCATGCCGCGCGACTGGCCCACGGATTGACGACAGTTCGCCCCGAGCGCAGCGGCTTTCGGATCGAAGCGGCGGCGTGGGGGATCGAGGCGGGAGCGATCTTGCGCAACGCGGGACTCGACGCGGGGGCGACTGCGCCCAAACTCGAGATCTTCGAACGGGCCGAGGTGGACCAACTCCTGTTAGGGGCGATTGAGCGCAACCACTCGGCCACGGCGATTGCCGCCCTCGGCGTGCATGCCGAGCGGAAGGACCCCGGTGCTCTCTTCACCCACGACGGCAAGCCATCGGCGACAGCGCAGGCGCTCCGCGCCGGGCATCCGCGGGTGCGATACGCCGCGCTCCAGGTGATCGCCGCGATCGACCCGCCGCGACCCTTTCCTGGAGCGAGTCATGTGGCGACGGCGATGATTCACACACTGACCGCCACCGGGAGCCCCAAGGTCCTGGCCGCCGCGCCGCGTGCCGACGTCGCAAGCACTTGGGCCGCCGGGCTCTCGTCGGCCGGCTATCAGGGAGAAATCGCCACCCTCGGTAAAGAGGCCATCGAGGTGGCCCGACTTCAAGCCGACATCGAGCTGGTGCTCGTCGACATGGCGATCGGCGGACCGGGTGTCCGCGAAGTGGTGTTCCAACTGCGGCGCAACCCGGGGACCGAACTGGTGCCGATCGCGGTGTTGGGCCGCGAATCGCAGTGGCCGATCGGCAGGCAGATTGAAGAAGAGCACTGGGGAGTCCGCTCCTTCCCGCGACCCCATGGCGATGCGGCGCTGCTGGCGATTGGCGACGAGATGCGCGGGCTGTTGCCGCGCGATTGGCCCAGCGCCGAAGAACGACTGGCGATGCGGCGCCAGGTGCTCCAGTGGATGGACCACTTCCTGAGTTCCCGGCGCGACTTCTATCGCCTGCGGGCCTACAGCACCGAAATCGCCCTTGCGGTTCCCGCTGGCGACGCGACCCTCCAGGCGTGGCAACTGCTGGCCGACATGGGGACGCACGAAAGCCAGAACACGCTCATCCGCTCGGCGAGCATGGACGTCTACCCCATCGAGACGCGACAGGCGGCCGCGGCAGCCTTTGCCCGCAGCGTCGAACGGTTTGGCTTGCTGCTGACCTCCGACGAAATCCTGCTCGCCTACGACACCTACAACGCCAGCGGCCAGCAGCCCAAGGAGTCGCAAGAGGTGCTCGGCAGCCTGCTCGACGCGATCGAATCGGTCCGCAAAGCCCGGCAGCAGACTCCCCCTCCGCCACCGACTCCCCCCACCAACTAACGGGGCCCAACAACTAATGGATCTGCCAACGGGCAGCCCCCCCTCGACCCAACACGGAAAGCCACCTCTCCCCACGTGTCGTTTGCCAACACGCCACCGCTGAACTCCACGTCCCTCTCGGGCATCATCGGTTCGAGCGCGGCCATGCTCGAGGTCTACCGCGTCACGCGGCAGGTGGCCCGGTCGAAGGCCTCGGTGCTTATCCTGGGTGAGACGGGGACAGGGAAGGAATTGATCGCCAAGGCGATTCACACACTCTCCGACCGTCGCAGTCGCCCCTTCGTCAAAGTCAACTGCGGGGCGCTGAGCGAAAGCCTGCTCGAGAGCGAACTCTTCGGCCACGTCCGCGGCGCGTTCACCGGGGCGATCGAAAACCGCACCGGCCGGTTCGAAGCGGCCCACACCGGGACGATCTTTCTCGACGAGATCAACTCCACCACGCCGCTGCTCCAGGTCAAGCTGCTCCGCGTCCTGCAAGAACAAGAGTTCGAGCGCGTGGGAGACACCAACACGATTCGGGTCGACACGCGGCTTGTCTCGGCCAGCAACCGTAACCTGCTCGACATGGTGGGGGAAAGCTCCTTCCGCGAGGACCTCTACTACCGGCTCAACGTCGTGCCGATCTATATTCCCCCCTTGCGCTCGCGGCGCGAGGACATCCCCTCGCTCGTCGGGCACTTCCTCAACATCTACAACGAGCAGAACGACCGCTACGTCAGCCACATCAACGACCGGACGATGCAGGCCCTACAGGACTACCATTGGCCAGGCAACGTCCGCGAACTCCAAAATATCGTCGAACATGCCGTCGTGATGGCGACCGGAGACGAGTTCACCTTCGAACTCTTGCCCGCCGTGGTGCGTGGGGAGAAGGAGCCGGCCGCCACCATCGCCAATGCCGCCAAGCTCGACTTCGAAGCCCTCTGCCGGCAACTGGTGGTCGAGGGGCTTCAGTCCGCCGGCCCCAAGGCGAACAATGTCCATGCCCGCATCGTCGACCGGGTGGAGAAAGAAGTTCTCACTCAGGTCCTTTCGCACTGCGAAGGGGTGCAAATCAAGGCGGCCAGCCGGCTGGGAATCAACCGCAACACACTCCACAAGAAAATCAAGGATTATGGCCTGGGAGACTAGGGGAGGAGCCCCGCCGCGGGCGGGCGACTTGCCCTTCCCACCGAGCGCGGCAACCATGGCTTAAGGCCTCGCCGCGCGACCCTTGGGGACACCCCTCCGTTTTTTACGCTATGCCCGAACCACTCGCGATCCTGTTCATCGCCTGCTACATTCTGGCCCTGGTGCTAGAGGGGGTGGGGCTGCGGACGCGCGAGGCGTGGCAGCGGTGGGGTACGCTCGGCGCGGCGACGGCCGGAGTGGCGGCCCACTCGATTCATCTCGTGCTGCACTCCGCCGCCGGATCACCAACCTTGGGGAGCGCGGCCGACTGGTATCTACTGGTGGCGTGGGTGCTCGCCGCGTTTTATGCGATCGTCCTCTGGTCGCGACCCGGAACGCCGGTGGGGCTCTTTGCACTGCCGTTGGTGCTTGGGCTCGTGCTGGCCGCCCTGGCCTCGAGCCACGATCCGATCACCACCAGCGGCGAGACGACCTTCTGGGGCCGCCTCCATGGGGCGCTGTTGGTGATGGCCACGGTGACCACCTGCCTCGGCTTTCTCTCGGGCCTGATGTACCTCATCCAAAGTTGGCGGCTCAAGCACAAGCTCCCCCCCTCGCCCCGGTTTCGCCTCCCCACGCTCGAATGGCTCGAACGGGTCAACGGCCGCTCGCTCGCTATCTCCGCCGTGTTGGTCGCCGGAGGGGTCGTCTCGGGCATCGTCCTCGCTCGGGTGGCCCACCAGACCCAGAGCGGATATCGGCTGCTGGCCGATCCGGTGGTGATCAGCTTGCTCCTAATGCTCGCGTGGCTGATCGCAGCCGAACTGTTCCGCCTGGTCTACCCCGCCGCACGGCGGGGGCAGAAGGTGGCCTACCTCACTTTGGCAACCTTCGGTTTCCTGGTGCTCGCGCTTGCGTCGTTTGCGTGGTACGGAAGCCATGGCACCGCGGGCAAGGTTTCCGGTGCCGATCTCGATGACCCTCCCGCCGCGAGGGCCCAGGGATGAAACTCCACATGGTGGGATGCTCGCATCATCACTCGGGCGTGGCGGTGCGCGAACGGCTCGCCTTCACCCCCGAGCAGGCGGCCAGCGCGCTCGCGGCCTGGAACGAACGCCACCCGGCGGTCGAGGCGGTCCTCCTTTCGACCTGCAACCGGGTCGAATTCTACGCCGCCAGCTCGGTCGACATCAGCGACAACCATGGCCTGGTGCTCGCTGAGCATCTCGCCCATTGGCATCACATTCCCTTGGGCGACATCGCCAGCCAACTGGTGACGCTCGATGGCGAGGAGGTGGTGGGCCACCTGTTTCGAGTGGCCGCCAGTCTCGACAGCATGGTCGTGGGTGAACCCCAAATCCTCGCCCAGGTGAAGGAGGCCTACGAACTCGCCTGCCAGCTCGGGTCGGCCCGGGCCCACCTGCATGGCTGCTTTCAGGCGGCGCTCCGGGTGGCGCGGCGCGTGGCGAGCGAAACCGACCTCCACCGCCACCGGGTGAGCATTCCCAGCGTGGCGATTGCCGAGTTTGCCCGCGAGTTTTTCGAGCATTTCAACGACAAGCGGATTCTGGTGATCGGTGCCGGCGAGATGGCGGCCGAGACCTTGCAGTACCTCAAGGAAGCGGGGGCGCGTAAGTTCATCGTTCTCAACCGCGATGCCGCGCGCGGCGAGGCCCTCGCCCAGGAATGGAACGGCAAGTACGCCCCGTGGGACGAACTAACCAGTCAACTCGCCAAGGCCGACATCGTCGTCTCGACCACGGCTGCCTCGGAGCCGATCGTGCGGCGCGACCTCTTTCGACAGCAGGTGGTTCCCGCGCGGAATCAGCGGTCGCTGTTTATTCTCGACCTGGCGATGCCGCGCGACTTCGAGCCAACGATCGGCGAGGAACTGGGTGTGTTTCTCTATTCGATCGACGATCTCCAATCGGTCTGCCAGCGGAACCGCAAGCTGCGGCTACAGGAGCTTCCCAAGGCAGAGCGGATTGTCGGAGAAGAGTCCGAACGCTTCATGGGGGAGGCCCGCCACAGAATTACGGTACCGGTGATCGCCCAGTTGCGGGCCGAGTTCGACGTGGTGAAGCGGGCCGAGCTCGAGCGGCTGCTCAACAAACTTCCGGAGGCAACCGAGGAGGAGCGGCGCGAGATCGAGTACTTCGCCGACCGGCTGGTCAACAAGCTGCTCCACCCGCCACTCCAGTCGCTGCGCGAGGAGGCCCACGCCGACGAGGAGCATGGGCTGCTCGAAGCGTTGCGGCGGCTGTTCCGATTGGGGGACTAATTCTCGCTTACCGTCTCGCCGCCGTTGCGCGAGGCTAGCGCGAGCAGCACGGGCACGTCGGTGTTCTCGTTCAACAACGCGACACTGCCATCGCCATAGACGAAGTTGATCCCGCCCGGGTGGTGACTGGCAAACGGCAGGTCGTTGCACGTCAAGGTACGGGGCGTGGTGTCGGGGACGGGGGGATGATCGCCTTGGGCATTGTTATGGCCGACATAGCAACCCTTGTAGGGATCATGGTTGAGGGCAACGTTGGCCGTGATGTTCTTCATGGCGAACAGAGCCGCGATCGGTTGTGGTCCGTCGGGAACCGTCGGTGCGGCGTTGGTTCTGCCCCCTCCCCCACTTGGCTTCCAATAGGCACCGATCATCCAGGCACGAATCTGGTAGGTCCGTTCCCCGGCAAGCAAGGTATTGCTCATCCCATCGGTCGCCTTCTTGATCGCCACCGGCCACCCCTGAATCAGCAAGCCATCGAAGTTGTTAGGGCCAAGTCCGTCACCCGCGTTCCCCCAGACACAATAGACGCTGTTGGAGCGAGTCTTGGGACACTCACCCGTGCGGCTGTAGTACGAGCCGGAGACGCCGGTATAGCTCATCCCCTTGCGAGCCTTCGCGGCATCTGAATTACCGTACTTTTCCTGTTGGAACTTGAGTTCCGGATCGCTGGGGCAGAGGTAAGTAGGAAGGATTAACTGATTGAGTTCGTCAAAGTGGTCGGAGTAGGCGTCGGTCGCAGTTTTGAACTTTTCGATCGCCTGCTCGCTAACCGTGCTTTGTTCCATGTAGGGAAGGATTTGCACCGTCCAACCCAAGCCGCTTTGCTGATCTTTCAACGCATTAATCGACCCTGGAGGGAGCGTCTTGTAGGTCGACTCATAATTAAGAACTCCCAGGCCAATCTGCTTGAGGGAGTTCGAGCAACTGATGCGTCGCGCCGCCTCACGCGCCGACTGCACGGCCGGCAACAAGAGCGCGACCAACACCCCGATGATGGCGATCACCACCAACAGCTCCACCAAGGTAAAGGCCCGACGACGCACGGGAGCGGATGAAAAGTTCAAGGCGATGACTCCATGAATAACGGCTGGCAACGTCTCGGTTTGGCCCTGCGCGCACAGGGTCGGCCGGCGAGTTGGCCCCTACTCACAGTGTTGCGGAGGAAGTGAGAAGAGACAACCTAATTTCGTGCGCTATTCGCGCACTTTTTTCCCGCTTTCGCGCAGGCCCCCCGCACCGCTGCTTCCTTTTCGGCCAGACGATGGGACACGGATGAACACGGGTCTCAGCGGGTCACCACGGATCAGAAATCACGCTTTCAGGGTGACAGTGAGGTGGAGTTGGTGGGTGGGAAGAATGGGACGCGGATTTTCAGGATCTGGCAGGATCATCAGGATCAGAAAGGACACACCCTTCTTAGGGTGTGACACCCCAAACAGGTTCCGTCCCTTTCTGATCCGTGGTAACCCGTTCGATCAGTGTTCATCCGTATCCCATCGTCAAAATATCCTGACAATCCTGCCAGATCCTGAGAGTCCGCGTCCTATTCTTATCACCAACCAAGCCCCTTCGAATCAGAGCGACTATTCGCGTGGCAATAGCTCCAGCGCGATCGCTCCCATTGTCGTCAGGCTCGTCCGCAAGGTTTCCTCGGCGTCGGGATAGTAGCGGGGTGAGTGGAGCGACGGCGGCGGGGCGCCATTCTTCGTGAGCTCGGCCAGTCGAGTTGAGGTGACCGTTCCTACCCGGTACATGCAGATTGGTATGCCCGCGAGGCCGTAGCGACTGAAGTCCTCACCTCCCATCGACTGGGGCGACCGGCTGACGTGGTCTTCGCCGAGCGTGCGCCGGGACAGTTGGGCCAGTTGCTCGGTGAGTTCGGGGTCGTTGTAAAGCGAAGGAGTGCCGTCGGAAAACGTGATCTCGGGCTCCGGTGCTCCCGCGCTGTCGGCCGCCGCTTTGGCCTTGCGACGGATCGCGTCGGCCAGTTGCTGGCGGACCTCGGGAGTGTAGCTTCGCACGGTGAGCTGCAAGTGGCAGGTGTCGGCGATCACATTATGCTTGGTCCCCCCTTCGATCGCCCCGACGGTGATCACCGCCGGCTCGATCGGCTTGATCTCGCGACTGACGATCGTTTGCAGGTCGAGTATCAGCTTCGCGGCGATGACGATCGGGTCGATCGTCGTCTCGGGGTAGGCTCCATGCCCGCCACGCCCACGGACAATGATGTCGACACTATCGACGTTCGCCAGTGCGTAGCCGGGGATGAAGCCGACCTCGCCGGTCGGCATATCGGCCGCTACATGGAGGGCGACGGCATAATCGGGTCGGGGGATTTTCCCCAGCAGGCCATCCTCAAGCATCGCCTGCGCCCCAGCCCCTTTCTCCTCGGCGGGTTGGAACAAGAAGATGGCCGTCCCCTGCCACGCATCGCGATGTGCTTGCAGGAACCGGGCAACCCCCACCAGGTTGGCCATATGGATGTCGTGCCCGCAGGCGTGGGCGACGCCAACCGTCTCGCCGCGTGGGGTCTTCACCTTGACCCGCGAGGCGTAGGCCAGACCGGTCTCCTCGACGACGGGGAGGGCGTCCATGTCGGCACGGAGCAAGAGGACCTTCCCCTCGCCATTCTTGAGGATCCCCACGAGTCCATGCCCGCCGATCCCGGTGGTGACCTCGGCCCCCACCTTGCGGAGTTCGTCGGCCATCCGGGCGGCGGTCTTCGCCTCTTCGAAGGAGAGTTCGGGGGAGCCGTGCAGCTCGCGATAGAGTTCGGCGAGTTCGCCGAGGTGCTGCTCGGCCCATTGGCCGGAGAGTTTGAGATCGGGCTCAGCGGCATGCGCTATTGCGCTTGCCAGAAAGAAAGTTGCCAGCATCGTAGGGCGAATCATGAGGGGGTCCTCACGGGGGGAATAACAAAGAGGCGAAAGGGGTCATTCTACTGCTGGAAGCGTGGTGGGTGGGAAGAATGGGACGCGGATTTTCAGGATCGGGCAGGATTGCCAGGATTTCTTACAGGTCTTGCCAATGTTTTAGCGTGACGATGGGACACGGATCGCCACGGGTCTAAGCGGATCACCACGGATCAGAAGGTTCCAAATCGTGAGCCGCTTTCCGCCAGGCGCTTTCTGATCCGTGGTGACCTGTACGATCCGCTTTGATCCGTGGCTAATTTTATTACGCTCCCACTCCAGGGACTCACGCCGCGCGGCTCAGGAGTATTGGCTCGGGAGTTTGTTGCCTGTCCGGCTCAGTCTGATCCTGACGATCCTGCCCTATCCTGAGCATCCGCGTCCTATTCTTCGCAGAAACAAACTCCGCCATTTCCAGGCAAAATCGGCATCTGGGAAAATTTTTTTACTCTCCCCAAGATCCCGCCCGGGGGGGCGAAGAACTGGATAGGTCCGCGACTCTTCCCCTGGTGGGGGGAGCCGCGGGCTTGCCTGTTTTCCCTCGTTTCTACCCCTGGTGGCAGCCACGCCGCACACCGTACGTCCGACAGCCAGTGGCTCCACCCAATCGTTCCAGGAGACTCGTCCCGTGTTAAGAAAAGCAATCTTGTCGGCAGTGGGGGTGGTGGCCGTCACCGGCTTCCTGTTCGGCCGCGATGCCTGTAGTTATCTCAAAACGGGATACCGGCAGGTGACCAATGGCGTGAAGCAGAGTGTCCCCACCGAATTCCAGATCGAGCGGGCCGAACACATGGTGGCCGACCTCACCCCGGTCATCCGCGAATCGATGCATGTGATTGCCAAGGAAGAAGTCGCCCTGCAGCAACTCGACCGCCAGATTGCCCAGCGCGAAGAGGCCACCAGCAAATTGCAGGACGAGATCTTCCAATTGCAGGGTGATCTCACCAGCGGCAAGAACGTCTTCCGCTATGCGGGACGCGAATACAAGCGCGACCAGGTGGAACGCGACCTCACCGGGCGGTTTGGCCGTTACAAGGTCGACGAGGAAACCCTCAATCACTTGAAGGAAATGCGCGACGCCAGGGCGGCCAACCTCGAAGCAGCCCGGCAGAAGTTTGCCGCCATGGTCTCGGCCCAGAAAAAGCTGGCCACCGACATCGAAAACCTCAAGGCGAAGCGTCAACTTGTCGAAGTCGCCCAGGCTTCGAGCGAGGTGGTGTTCGACGACAGCCGGCTGGCCCGCACCAAGGAGCTGATCGAAGGGATCCGCACGTCGCTCGACGTGAAGGCCCGGCTGGCGAGTGTCGACGTGAGCACCGAGACGGAAATCCCACTCGATGCGACCGAAAGTGGCGACATTGCCGATCAGGTGGCGGCCTACTTCAAACTCGACGTCGAACGGGGCGAAGTCGCCGCGGCCGGCAACTGAGGGTTCCCAACTTCGGACGATACGGTGCCTGCCCTCTCGCAAGCGAGAGGGCAGGCCCATGTTTCGTTCCGCCTGACACCCTTCTCACCAATTCTCCCCTTCGCCTTCGCAGGCGGGGGACCCGTCGCGACAGCGCAGGATGTTTGCATGTTCCCTTCCTGGCGACTCCAACTTTGCGAAGCCCGCGCCGCCCTCCACCAGGGGCGTCTCGACCGGGCTTGCCAGGTGCTGGCGATCAAGGAACTGCAAGAGTATCGCCAGACTCAGCAGTTGACCGCCGAGGTCGCCCGCAAGTTTGTCGACCGCGCTCGCCATCGCCTCTCCCAGGGAGACACTCAAGGGGGTTGGCACGATCTGGCACTGGCCGAACAGCTTGCGGCCGGAACCAAGGGAATCGACCAGTTGCGTCACGACTATTCCCGCCACGAACTCGAGCTGGCGGCGCACGAGTTGGGAGCGGGCCGCACGGCTGCCGCCCTGACTCTGCTTTCGCGGCTCGCCACGCGAGGCTTGGGGGGCGACCCGCGACGCCAACTGCGGCTGCTCGCCGAGGGGATGCAGCAGGCCGAGCGCCAGCTAGCGGAAGGCCAGGCGGGCGAGTCGCTGCAAACCCTGTCGTCCCTGGGTGAGCAGGACTGCCTGGGGGATGGTACAATTGACACTGGCCGGCGCAAGGGGGCCTATTCGGCCGTGGGCGAACGAATCGAGTGGCTCCGCCAGCGCTGCCAGGACTATCTCGCCCTGAGCGGAACCTTACTCCACGCCATGGAAAAGCAAAACTGGCCCGATGTGCTGACAACGGCCGACAGGCTGCTCGCGGTCGCCCCGCGCGACCCGATCGCCCGCCGCGCACGTCGCGAGGCCTGGCACACCGTGGGACTCGACGCGACTGTCCTCTACCAGCCGGCCAAAATATCGCCCCAAATATGCCTCGAACAGACACCGGCCCGCGGACCCGCGGGTAAAGATGGTCAAGCGATGCCAGGTGACAACACTCCTCAACGATTTCTGCTGTGGGTCGACGCCGTCGGAGGATATCTGATGGTGACCGACGACGAGGTCGTGTTGGGTCAGCCCGCGGGCGACACGCCAATTGCCGTACCGATTCGGGCCGATCTGTCGCGTCGCCATACCATCCTGCGGCGAGATCGTGGCAGCTATGTTCTCGATCCCCTGGGACCGACACGGCTCGACGGGCAAGTGCTCCAGGGCCCCACCGTGCTAGCCAATCGCCACGAGATCGAGCTAGGGCAGGGGGTTCGCTTCGAATTCACCCGGCCGCATGCCCTGAGCGCGACGGCGCGGCTCACTCCGCTCAGCCACCACCGCACCGACCCCCGCGCCGATGCCGTCCTGCTGATGGCCGACAGTTGCGTGCTGGGGAGCGGCAGCCATAGCCACATCCGCTGCGATACCTGGAAGTCCGAAATCGTCCTGATCGCCCGTGGGGGGGAACTAAGCTGTCGGTCGACGAGTCCAATCAGCGTTGACGGAGTCGAAGAAGCGGGGCCCCGCCTGCTAAGGTCGAACTCGCGGATCGAAGGAAACAACTTGGGAATCAGCCTCGAACAGTTGTGAAGGTGGATGCGATTGCCAATGCGGGGGATTACCGGGCCGGTCCTCCCGTTTGATTCGACAAAAATGCGGGGCGAATGGCCAAGATTGAGGAACACGCTGCGAATAACGAAAAACTCGAACGTCTAAACTCCTCTACCCCAGAAAGAGTTGATCCTTGCCAACCATGGACCTCACCTCGCCACGCATTGACGAAGCTGCCGACCTGGCCGTCGAGTCGAACGAAGTTCGAGGGCCACGGTTCGTCTACGCCAGCGGCGCGAAACCGCTCGATGGGTACACCATCAAGCGGGGGATCGGCCGTGGCGGTTTTGGCGAAGTCTATTTCGCCACCAGCGACGCCGGCAAGGAAGTCGCGCTCAAGCTCATTCGCCGCAATCTCGATGTCGAGATGCGCGGCGTGACCCACTGCCTCAATCTCAAACACCCCAATCTCATCTCGGTCTACGACCTCCGCACCGACACGATGGGAGACCAGTGGGTGGTGATGGAGTATGTGGCGGGGGAGTCGCTCGAAGCGGTCATCCAGCGGCATCCCAACGGCCTGCCCGAGGAGGAGGCCCTCCGCTGGATGCGTGGCATCGGCGCCGGGGTGGCCTATCTGCACGATCATGGCATCGTCCATCGCGACCTCAAGCCGGGGAATGTCTTCCTCGACACCGACGCGGCCGACGAGGGGATGATCAAGATTGGTGACTACGGCCTCTCGAAGTTCATTTCGTGCAGTCGCCGGAGTGGACAAACCGAGAGTGTCGGCACGGTCCACTACATGGCCCCCGAGATCGCCAACGGCCGCTATGGCCGCGAGATCGACACCTACGCCTTGGGGATCATGCTCTACGAGATGCTCACCGGCCATGTCCCCTTCGAAGGAGAGAGCGTCGGCGAAGTCCTGATGAAGCACCTCACCGCCGAGCCGAACCTCGACAAGCTTCAGGAGCCCTACCGCGAGATCGTCAAACGAACGCTCGCCAAGGATCCCGAGACGCGCATCGGCACCGTCCAAGAACTTTTGAGCCTGCTCCCTGGTGCGGCCCCCGTGGCGGCGAGTCCGGCCCGGGCCCTGCCGCCGCGCGTCCCGCCGGCAGATGGCATCGGAACTCATCGTCCGATGGGGGATCCCAATGTCCGGGGCGAGACCAAAACGTCGAAGGGGCCCCCTCCCCCCTACCATCCCGAACCGATTCGAGAACCGCTCTTCGCGGCGTTCACGACAGCCTGGTCGCATACGATGGACCAATGTGGCAACCGGACCAACAGGTCCTGGGCGCTGTTGGGGATTGTCGTGGCGCTGGTCTGGACGGTCGGACTCTGGATGCGCCCCGCCATGATGTTTGGCGTGGTTTATCTGGTCTATTACTTCCTCTGGTCGCTGTTGATCAAACCGGGCGAGCGTCGTCACCGCGAAACACTGGCGAAACAGCAGCGCGTGGCCCACCCGGCAGCCCTGCCGGTGGTCGCCGCACCTCACCACAATCCTCCCGTCGCGGCGGTCGAGCCCACCACGCCGGGACGCTATTACAAGGGCCCGCGCCGTCAGCAACGGATCGATTGGCAACAGCGCGTCCGCCAGGAACTCGCCGCGAAGCCTTTCAGCAAATTGGCGACCGAGCTGTTGGGTTCGATGGTCGTTGCCGGCATTGTCTGCGGTTTTCTCGCCTTGCTGGTCGACCTGGTGATCGGGGCGGGCAACAGCGCCGACACAATCCCGCTGACCCTCTGGACCTGGCTCGTCAGCACCCTCGGTTGCTGGGGCATCCTGGCGACTGCCAAATTCACTGAGGGACGATACGAAGACCAGATCCCCATGCGGGGCGCCATGCTAGTGATCGGTGCGGGTGTGGGCTGTTTCGCCTGGTGGCTCTCACAAACGATGATGATCGGCCTGCCGATGAGTCATGAGATAGGAATCGGGCTCCACGACTCGCTGATTTCTGAAGCCCTCGATCGCCCCTTCGACCCCGTGAGTCCCGCCCATGCCCCTGGCAAGGCGTTCCCTAGTGCAGTCCTCTCGGTCATCTATTTCGCGGGACTGTTCGTCGCCCTCCGCTGGTGGAAGATGGCCGAATACGCCCGCTCGGCGCGGGTGAGCCTCATGGCGGTGCTACTAATGGTGGCGGGAGCCTGGGTGATCCATCTGCTCGCGTGGTATCCCCAGCCCACCGGTATCACTGTGGCCGGCATCGTGGCGATCGCTACCCAAGTTTCCAGTCCCTGGTTCCCTCCCAGTCGCCGCAAGTCGCTCACCAGCGAGGCGGCACCCGGGTATGGAGGGTATAACTAATGTCCGCAAGCCCCACTTGGTTTATGGTCGCAACTCCCATCGCCCTGATTGTGTTCCTGGCGATCGCCGGATTATTGCTGGCATTGCTCACGAATCGTCGCACGCGCCCGGTGGGCTTGTTCCTGCTGGTGGTGGGGGTGGTTGGCATGGGCCTGCTGATGAGTACTCTCTGGTTGAGCGCCAGCCACCGCCCTGTGGTGGCGGACTATGGCGACGTACCCATGCATCAGGACTTGTCCGACCACCGCCAGATTCATTTCGAGTATCATGACACGGGCATGCAACACTCGACCACTAAGCTCTCGTGGGGAATTGGCCTCTTGGGGGGGCCCTTCCTGGTGGCCCTTGCTCTGGTCGTGTTCGCCTTGTTCAAGTACCGCGCCGCGACGCTGCCGGTGATTGGCGTCCTTGGACTAGGGCTGTTCGGGTTCTATATCGCCACGTTTCGGTCGATGGAGGTCAAGCAAGGTGTTGTCGTGTCTGAGACTCCGCTCAATTTTCCCTCTCACACAACTCCGACGCCGAGCTACGCAGGGCACGAGGCGGTGGAAGAAGTTTTCGGCCACATGATGCACGACGCGATTCCCCTGGAAGAGACCACCCCCGCAACGGCAGAGATTGCCGAGTTGCCTGAACCGGTGCCACCGGAGGCGGAGTTAGTGCAAGCGGAGGCGGACCTCGAAACGATGGGCACATGGGCCGAAGCCCCCGAGCCGCAGGTTTCTCCCTTGCCTCCAGTCGCCAAGATTCCCGCCACTCCCGTGGCCGCAAAGGTACCAAACGAGCAACCCCCCCTCGAGGCCGTAGCCGCCAAGGAAGGGGTCGACACACAACAACTAAGGCTCGCCATCGATCCCGACGCCGCTCCTGCCCCTCAGGCCCCCGACTGGATCAAGCAGCCCGTCGAGCGCGTCGGCAATGTCGTCCGCCGCGTGGTCAGCGAAGGTCCCCACGCCACCGCCGACGTGGCCTACGAGCGGGTGCAGGCCAAAATCGGCGAAGCCGTCCACAAGCATTTGAGTGAGGTCATCGCCGAGGAGAAGCGTGCCGAGGTGGCGGTCCCGCCACTCAACGAGCTTGGCATCACCCCCCGCTGGATTCGTGAAAATGTCGTGACCGAGGAGCATTACGCCTCGACCGACACCTCGGTGGCCAATGACATGCAAACGGTGTTCGTACGGCTCGAATTCTCCCCTCGTACCACCGACGCCCTGGTGGAAGCCTGGCAGATGCAAGCTCGGCAAGGGCGCGTGTCGATGGTTGGGATGATGGCAAGCGGCTTGCTGGCCGCCATGGGGGGCGTGTGGGGGCTCATCAAGCTCGACACCGCCACCAAGGGATACTACACCAAGCGGTTGTTCATCGGGGTCCCGCTAGCGATAATCGGGGGACTGACCTTGCTCGGGTTGTTTGTGACCTGAGGGGTCGATCCTCCCCCTTTGTCACGTAACGCCGATGGATAGTCCCGACTCTTTGCTCATCGCCGACATTCGCAAGGGGAAGCCCGAGGCGTGGAACCGGCTGATCGCCGAGTACGAAGGGCGATTGCTCGCCTACGTCGAATGCCGACTCCGCCGCCGCGCCGCGAGCGAGGATGTGGTGCAGGAGACGTTTGTCGGCTTCCTCACCAGTCTGCCGAACTACGATGCCCGCCGGCCGCTCGAAAGCTGGCTCTTTTCGATCGCCGCTCACAAACTCACCGACCACCTCCGCCGCGAGGGCCGCCGCCCGGCGCTCCCCCTATCGAGCACTGACGGCTCCGACGGAGACGCATGGCAGATACCCGGCACCGCCAGGGTCGCTAGCAGCATCGCCCGCAGCGGCGAGCGTCAGCAAATGGAAGAGCAGGCTCTGGTGGACGCGATCCGCGGCGAGATCGACCGCTGGCGCGAGCGGGGGGACTGGAACAAGCTCAAGTGCATCGAACTATTGTTCGCCCGCGGAATGGCCAACCAGCAAGTGGCCCAACTGCTCGACGTGAGCGAACAGCAGGTGGCCAATTTCAAGTTCGACTTCCTCGCCCGGCTGCGAACGCTCATCGGACGGCAGCAACTGAGCGAAGAGGTCTTTCCCGAACTTTATGAACAACCAACATAGCCCCGTCACGGATGTCATTTCCGCAATAATACCCCTTATCATCGCAACGACTGCGAGGCGCAAGGATTTCAACACGGAGACACAGAGGCACGGAGACCAGTGAGCAGATTCTGCATCGAATCATACCCCTTGATTAATAGGATTAACTCAACTTCAGACTCGTGCCGCCCCGCCAATAACATCTCCGTGTCTCAGTGCCTCTGTGTTTCCAATCACTTAAACCAACTTCAGATGGCTGAAGTGTGATCCGATTTCCAGTTTATCGACCTGCCATGCCTCACTCCTACTCCACTGCTGAACTCGACGCCTATCTCGACGAGGCCCTGTCCGCCGAACAAATGGCAGGGGTCGAGGAGGCACTCCGCCAGAGCGAGGCGCTTCGCGGGCAACTCAAGGAACTCATCGGCCGCCGCGACGCGGGAGTCCACACCCTCGGAGGCATCTGGCGCCGCCACCGCCTAAGCTGCCCCTCGCGGACCGAACTGGGGAGCTACTTGCTCGGAGTCTTGAGCAAGGAGGAAGAAGAGATGATCCGCTTCCATCTCGAACTCTCCGGTTGCCCCCTCTGCCAGGCGAGCGTTCACGATTTAGAGTCGCAACAAGCCGCGGCCCCGCAAGAACAAGAAGTCCGCCGCAAGAAGTATTTCCAGTCAAGCATCGGGCACCTGCCGCACGACTGAGGTTGGGAGTTGGGAGTTGGGAGTTGGGAGTTGGGAGTTGGGAGTTGGGAGTTGGGAGTTGGAAACGCGTGCCGCGTTTCCCCTGCCCCCTGATCCCTCGCCCAATACCTCTCCATTCCAACAACCTTCACCCCGAAACCTCTTCCAACTTCCAACCTTCCAACTTCCAACTCGCGTCCTATTCTCTAACGGCTCAGGAATCTCGGAGCCTGGGGTCGAGGGCGTCGCGGAGGCTATCGCCGAAGAAGTTCAGCGCGAATAGGGTAATGCCGATCGCCAGGCTGGGATAGACGATCAGCCACCAGTAGATATTGATCGGGTTGATCACGCTGAGGCCGTCGCTGGCAAGCATGCCCCATGAGACGTCGGGTGACTCGACCCCAAGCCCCAGGAACGACAGAAATGCCTCGAACAGCATCACGCGGGGGATGGTGAGGGTGAGATAGACAATCACCACGCTCATCACGTTGGGAATCAGATGGCGAAACACAATCCGAGCATGGCCGGCTCCCTGGGCGCGCGCCGCTTCGACATAGGCCTCGTGCTTGAGCGACAACACCTGCCCGCGCACCACCCGGGCCATGGTGAGCCAATAGATGGCTCCCACGACGACGTAAAAAATGGTGATCCGGTCGATGCCATACTCGGCCAGTTGCTTCTTGGTTTGCTCCTCGCCAAGGATCGCTAGCAAAAAAATCACGACGAAGATGAACGGCACCGAGTAGAGGATATCGACCACGCGCATCATCACCGAGTCGACGGTCCCGCCGCAGTAGCCCGAGACCGCTCCCCACGTGACCCCGATCACCAGCGAAACCAAGGTCGCCACGATGCTCACGATGATCGACACCCGGGCTCCCCAGAAGATCCGCGACAGGACGTCGCGACCCAGGCCATCGCGGCCGCAAATCGATGGGAGGGAATAGTCGCGAAAGATGGCAACCCGTGCGCGGATCATCGCCCGGCTCAGGGGGCCAACCTTGGTAAAGCCGGCGTCGGCATAGGGGCGGTGGAGCGTGTCGTCGATTGCCCGCTCCTTGCGAGCGATCAGTTCCTCGGCCCGTTCGACTTCGGTGGCCACCGCCTGGTAAAGCTTGTTGTCCGGGGGAACCTCCTGCAACCGGCCGCGGGCGTCCCGCAGGTCAAGGCGGGCCTGCTGAAGCTCTCTGCGAATCAGCTCGGCCTCGGCGTAGCTTTTTTCGATCGCCTTGCGATTGAATTTCTTCAGGCGGTCGGTCTCCACGCTGTCCCACCGCGGCGGCTCGAAGGCCCGCTCGGTGACAATGTTGGCCGAAGGCTGCAACGGGAGCAGGGGCGTCAAGAAGGCCCCCATCGCGACCATTAGCAGAATCGCCGCGCAGCACATGGCAACGCGGTTGCGGCGCAATTTGCGCATCGCGTCGCTCCATAGCGACTTGCCAATCGGCTTGGGGATAGCGCTCGCGGGTTGGTCTTGCACGGCCTTTGGTTCCTATTCCCATCCCACCCGTGGATCAAGCCAGCGATAGGCCATGTCGACAAGCGTGTTCATCGTGAAGAGCAGAATCGTGTAGAGGACCACGATCCCCATCGCCATCGGGGTGTCGCTCTCGAGCGCCGACTGAATGAACGAGTAGCCGATGCCAGGGATGGCAAAAATTTTCTCGATCACCAGCGACCCGGTGATGATCCCCGCCACGGCCGGCCCCAGGAAGGAAACCACGGGGATCACCGCGGTCGGCAGGGCATGCTTGAGGATCACTCGCCGGGTAGAAAGCCCCTTCGCACGGGCCGTGCGGACGAAATCCTGCGACAAGATGTCGAGCATGCCGGTCCGCGCGATCCGCGCGACGTAAGCGGCGTAGGGGGCCCCCAGACAGAACGCGGGCAGAATCAAATGAGAGGGATCGCCCCACCCGGCGGGGGGCAAGATGGGAATCAAGAACGAAAAGAGCAAAATACAGAAGCCGGCGATCACGAAGTTGGGCAGCGCGATGCCGATCGTGGCGATTGCCATCATGCCGAAGTCGGCAAACGATCCGCGCCGCGCCGCCGAGACGATTCCCGCAAGGAGCCCGACCACCGCGGCCCAAGCCAAGGCCAACAGTCCGAGGGCCGCCGAGACTGGCCAGCAGAGGGCCACCAGTTCGTTGACGGTGAAGTCGACTTGCTTGGTGGAAACCCCCAGGTCGAACCTCAGCAGCCCGACCAGATCGTTCCAGTAGCGGATGTGATCGGGCTGGTCGAGATTGTAGCGTCGCTCGAGGTTCCGTTGGATTTCGGGAGGAAACTCCTTTCCTCCGCCAAACGGGCTCCCCGGCGCGTAGTTGGCTAGCAGCCATGTGAGGGTGAAGACGATCCAGACGGTGAAGACCATCCACCCGAACCGGTTCAACAGGAAGGCGATCAACGAGCGGCCCCTTTCATGAATTCATTCAGGCCGGTGGGATGCTCGTCGATCCAGATGGCGTGCAGGGGATGAGTATCCTGCAAGTTGTTATGGAAGCCACGGACGCGGGGATGCACCATGTTTCTGGAATAGTAGAAATAGATGGGGACCAGCGGGACCTCGTCCGCCAGGATCGTCTCCGCCTCGGCCAGCAGTTCCAGCCGCTTGCCCGCGTCGGCTTCCCTCTCGGCCTGCTCGACCAGTTCGTCGTACCGCGCGTTGGCCCAGCCGGTTTGGTTGTTCTCGTTGTCGCTCACAAACAGGTCGATGAAGCTGTTGGGGTCGATGTAATCGGCGATCCATGCCTGGCGACCGACGTCGTACTCTTTCATGCGGAGGGCATCCTGGTAGGCTGCCCACTGGACGTTCTTGAGTTTCACCGTGATGCCCAGCTCCCGTTGCCATTGCTTGGCCACCAATTCCGCCACCGCCTTGTGCGTCTCGTGAGAGTTGTAAAGAATTTCGAACGGCCGGAACCCACGCCCCTGCTCGAAGCCGGCCTCCGCCAGCAACTCGCGGGCACGCTCGACGTTTCGGTCGGGAAACCGAGGTGAGGTATAGCCAGGCATTCCGGGGGGCACCAGGTGGAACGCCGGATCCTGCGGTCCCCGCACCGCCGTGCGGATGATTTCCTCCCGGTCGAGGGCTAGCGAGAGCGCCTGCCTCACCCGTTTGTCCTTGAGTTCCCCACGGCTGATGTTGAACTTGTAGTAATAAGTCCCCGACATGCGGGCGGGGTTGAAGTCGTCGCGCGGCGGATCGGCCTGCATGAGATCTTCCATCACGTTGTTCGGTGGTTCGACGATCCAGTCGATGTCCCCCCGAATGTACATGTTGAGCGAGGTCGTCTGGTCCTCGACACTCAACACGTCGATTGTTTCGAGCTTCACGTTGTCCCGGTTCCAGTAGTGGGGGTTCTTCACCAGCCGGATGCGATCGCGGGGGCGGCGGAAAGCGATCGTGTAGGGGCCGTTGGTGACGATGTTCTCTGGTTTGGTCCATTGAGGGGCGTCGTGTGTTTCCACACACTCGCGATTCACCGGAAAGAGGGGATAGAATCCCATCAATTGCAACCAGAAAGGGGTTGGGCTCTTGAGCTTCGTCTCGAGCGTGTGGGGATCGATCACCTTGATCCCTACTTCGCTAAAAGCAAGCGTCACCATTCGGCAGGCATTGGTCCCCTCCGGAACGACATCCCCCCGCGACGGATCGGCAATCACATAGACCTCCTCCTTGCCTTCCACTTCGATGTGAAATCGCTGAGTGATTTTCTTCTGCTCTTCCTTCTCCTCGGGCAGGGCAGGGGGATCCTTGCGGATGAGTTTCCCTCGAATCAATTCGCCCGAGCGCGTGAGCGGAACATCCTTCGGGAGATTCAGCTCGACCTCCACTAGGTCACCCGGCTCCAGATAGGTCCCGCCGGCGTTGTACTTCTTGCCGTTCACCAGATACCACCCCTGTTTGGCGAACTCCGCCCCGGTGAGGGGATGAAGAAACCGCCGCATCGAGTAGTGATAGTCCTCGGCCGTCACCGGCTTGCCGTTCGACCACTTCGCCTCCTTGCGGAGATGGAATGTGTAGGTCAGCTTGTCCTCGGAAATCTCCCACCGCTCGGCGACCCCCGGCCACTCCTCTGGCCCGCCGGTCACGGGCAGGGTCTCCTTCGGGTCGAGCCGGACGAGCCCCTCGAACAGCACCCCCACGATCCGCCCCTCCGGCTGCCCGGTCACCAGTGCCGGGTCGACCGTCTTGATCTCGGTGGCATTGTTGAAGGTGAAATCAGCCGGCGCGGTCCGGCTAGCCGCCAGCGACCAGGCCATCAA